>MHBE01000042.1 GCA_001803205.1 Lentisphaerae bacterium GWF2_38_69
TACATCATCTGAGAATCTCCTCTCAGCCTGAAGTCTGCCACCTGAAAATATATGAAGCATTAAAGATCAAACCGGTAAAAGATCTGAAGAAGTATATCGGCGCAAAGAGGTTGTAGGAGCCTAAAAAAATCAGCTCTAGCATCATTTTATGCGCTTAATAAACAAACTTGGGCTAAAGTTCAAATGGTTTTAGTATGGAGTGCTGTAACGCTGTAGATGAGCTCATCTGGAGAGTTAGTTACAAGGCAATTGAAAATCTGATTTGAAAGAAGGATGATGAGGCTGTTTATAAATCAGAACAAATCTTTTGGAACACCATCTTTTATATAACCGAGCTGAATTTTATCCGATGCGAAATCGACATTTGTTCTCCAGCCAGGACCTTTAAGGGTGAATGAGTCTGGAGTCCATAAGTTGTCGACTTCCTTGAAAGAATTAATGAAACAAGTCCGATAAGGAGATGTCTCGCCAGGTTTCAGCCAAACAATCTCGATAGGATAGAAGTAGCTAGAGCCAATATAAACTTTGACTTCTTCTTTTGTTTCAGGGTTTTGAAGTAGAAATACTCTGCAGTCTATTCCCTGTACATTAGTTGATTCAAGTTCTTCGATAAATTTCCAATAAAGGAAAGTCATTGTCAGATCTTCTGGTTTAAGTCCGAAGTTGGCCAGATTTGCTATTGCAAGACTGCTTTCATCAGCAATCACGCTTGGTTGGATTTCAGAATAGGGCTGGCCTACAGTATATGATTCATTTTTGTCAATTGTAATTTTAGCAAGCATCCTGGAAGGAGTGAATCTGATAGCAAATCTAATTGGAGAGGTAATAGTTTCTGAACCTTTTCTCTTGTGCGATACCTCACCCTGGAGAAGCCCCCAGGTATCTACTGGATGGTTTTTTCGGACTTGTTCAAGGAACTGTTGAGAAGTAAGGTTAAGCTCTGTGTCTGCTGATGCAATTGAGGTTAGAAGTATTATGGCAGTAAAAACCATAAAGGATATTTTAGGATATTTTCTTTCAGTCATAGAATTTTTTAATCGAGTTTAGGAATTAATAAGATATGACCCGTTGTAATATTATCGTTTTTAAGATTGTTTGCTTTCTTTATAGAATCAACTGAAACTTTGTAAGCTTTCGCAATTGTTGTCAAGGTAGCGCCTTCCTGTATAGTATATTTGTAGAATTTTCCCGAAGGCGGATTTTTTTCTGATAAAGCAGGCGAAGATAAAGATTTTGAGGATTTAACTGCCTCATTGACGGCTTTTGATGTTTCCTGTGCAATTTTATTGACTGCGGCATCTAAAGATTTTTGGGTTTGTACTTTATCCGATTGAATCTGTTGTTTTATTTGAGAAATTTCTTTTTCCAGCTGAGCATTTTTTTGTTTTTCAGCAGTCAGAGACTGTTTTAAAGAATTAATGTCATTGGACATGGAATAAAAAGTATCTTGAAGATATTTAACTCTTTCACTCAGAGTATTCATCTGGTATTCGTTATTTTTTAGAATAGTTAATATTTGTACCTGGGAACTTTTGGTATCGTCATAGGCTGAAACAGAAAGTCCAAGAGTTAGGATTAGAGCTGCTATAATTTTTGTTATATGTTTTTTCACGAAAGATCCTCCATTTTTTTTAGCAATAAATTCAATTTTATTGTAATTTTAAATCAGCTTAATTCAGTAGCATTAGATGAAATTCCCAGCGCAAAAATTGAATTAAAATTAAAATATTCCTTCAAGTGACCAATACATTCTGTTTCGGCTTTTCTCATTAATTTTCTTTTAGAAGAGCTAATGTCATCCAATCCAGCGATATGAAGAATGCCGTGAACGACATAGAGTATAAGCTCTTCAGCGAAATTTAAATTTCTTTCTTTAGCTTCTAATTGGGCTTTTTCCACACAAATAAAAAGCTCGGAGAAGATGCTAAAATCAGCTTCCAGGAATCCATCAGCAATATAGCTGAAAGAAATAACATCTGTAATTCCTGTATGTTTCATGTATTGCGAGTTGATAACTCTTATCTGCTTATCTGAAACAAAGTTAATTACTATTGCTGAATTATCAGGTACTTCCAGTCCGACAAACTCTATTGTTTTGGATACTAGCCTAGGAAAAAGATGCCTATTAATTATAAGTTTTGATTTTTTGGGTTTTGAATAGTAGACTTTCATTGTCCTTGTTTTCTTTGTGTTCGGTAGGATAACTTACTCTTGCATGAAGCATTGAAGTTAATGTTCTTGTGATGCACTGCCTGATTTTCGAAAGTTCTTCAAGAGATAATTTAGAATGGTTAAGCTGTCCCTCATGTATTTTCCTCTTTATGATTTCCCAAACCAATGTTTCAAGTCTTGCGGCTGTGGGTTTTTCCAGGGAGCGTGAGGCAGCTTCGCATGAATCGGCAATGCTTACTAGAGAAACTTCTTTGCATGAAGGTTTCGGTCCCGGATATCTGAATTCTTTTTCAGATACCGGGCTGCTGTCGGGATTCTTGCTTTCTTCTACTGCTTTTTTATAAAAGAAATATACTAAATCTGTCCCGTGATGTTTTTCTATGGAACTCATAATAAGGCTGCCAAGTTTATATTTCAGAGCAAGGGTTATTCCGTCTTTGACATGGCTCATTATAATCATAGAGCTTATTCCAGGCTTCAGTGCGGCATGTAGTTCAGAAGCATGGGGATTGTTTTCAGTGAAATATTCAGGCCTTGATAATTTTCCTATATCGTGAAATAGAGCACAGGCTCTGGCTCTGGCGGGGTTTAGTTTAATTTCGATTGCAGCGTGTTCCGCCAAAGTAGCTACTATCAGTGAATGGTGGTAGGTTCCCGGTGCTTCTATTTGCAGTCTCTTGAGAAGAGGGTGATTGTAATCACAAAGTGCCTGAAGGCTCATATCAGTTGTTATGTGGAAAAAGGATTCAATGAAGAAAAGCACTCCCAGAGTAAGTATGCCAGTAACAAGAGCATTCAATGCACACAGGACAAAAAGAGGTAGAAGAAGCGTATTGACATTTGTAATTATCGGCTGAAAGAAGCATAAAAGCTCAGCGGGCACTAAAGTAAGAAAGATAGTTATTACGGATTTCCCAAAGAAATGCTTATAGTTTCGTGAATTTTGCACAGCAAGGGCACTAAAGCATCCAAGAGCCATACCTATAATCAAAGCATAATAACTGTCAACTTTGATTGCTGCTATCAGAGAGATAATTATTGAGGCGAAAACAGCTCCTCTGATGCCAATAAGCGCAGTAAGCAGAAGCGGTGCTAGTGCTAGAGGCAGTACGCAGTTCCTTAGAGTGCTTGGGATATTGAAATCGGAACTCAGGATATTAAAAAGTTTTAATGAAAAGAAAACGGCTAAGAGAGAAACAATCAAAACAAATACTGCGGTACCAATCTTATGATTATCAAAAGACATATTCTTATGAATATTGTAAAAATAAACAAAGGTAATAATCAACAAAACAAAGCTCATAGCCAGATTATACGAAAAGTTCTCGAAAAAATTTGCATAAGCGTTTCTTTTTGAGCGTTGGTTTTCATAGGCATCAAATTTTTCAAGACTGGAACCATCAATCTTATCTCCTTTCTTTATGATTATATCACCTTTGCGTATTTCGCGATAAACATCATTTTTTTCTGAAGCACTGATAAAGTTTTTTTCTGCATCCGTAAGCGATTCATCAAAAATAAGGTTGGGCTTAAGTAATTTGTATGAAACATTATATATTACTTTTTTCAGGATTTCTTTATTCTTATAGGTATAATCTGAAGAAACAGATTCTGCTAACTGTTTAGCAGCATCTTTGGTATTGGAAATCAGCACAGATGGCAAAGGGTTTCTTACATGTCTGCTTTTGTTTATTACGCTTATATAAGTAGTTTCAGGGTCTTGAATATTAGCTAAATCATCATCGGATATTATTCCTTTATAGACAATTCCTGAGAGTTTAGAACGGAAAAGTTCAAGTCGTTTTTCGTCATTTTTGAATTGAGTTAATACAAGAGCCGTTTCGTCATCTATGCCATATGTTTCTTTAAGTTCCTTGAATTTGATTTCGTCGGAAGAGTCAGAGAAATTTTTGAAAAAATTATAGATAGTGTCAATATCGGATTCGCTTAAAACATCATCGATATGATAAATTAATGGAGCAGAAAGAGATGCCTTTTCTTTTTGTTTATTCGTCTCAGCAGTATCGAGATAAGAAAAGCTGAAATCAGCATATACTGTCTTCGGAGCAAGCTGATCCCTGACCAGATAGAACTCTGATTGTCCGTCAATTGATGGAAATACCAGAACCAATGCAAAAAAAATCCAGAGAAGCAGAAAAAAAAGTGTAGTGATAGTTTTTGAAGTATTTAGATAATATGTAAGCGTCTGGCTTGATTTCTGTCTGAAAGAAGGACTTGCAAGTCCTTCTCTTTCCAGTTTTCTTCTTTTAAAGCTTTTATAAAGATTTATCATTATTTTTGAAGTGTAAAGGCAGTTGCATTTTAAATTTACTTTTTATCCTGTTCGTAGGCGGTTATTATTTTTTCAATTAATGGATTTCTAACAACATCTTTTGAATTAAATTTTATTATAGAAATCTCATCAATATTTTTTAAAATGCTGCATGCGTGATTTAGTCCCGATCTCTTATTGTGAGGCAAATCTGTCTGTGAAGGATCTCCAGTTATAACGCATTTTGATTCAAAACCTATTCTTGTAAGAAACATCATCATTTGTTCTACTGTAGTATTTTGCGCTTCATCCAAAATTATAAATGAGTTATTCAGTGTTCTGCCTCTCATGAAGGCTAGAGGCGCTACTTCAATAATATTATTTTCAAGAAGCCTATTGGCCTCATCAAATTCAAGCATATCATAAAGAGCATCATAGAGCGGTCTCAGATAGGGTTTTATTTTCTCTTCAAGTGTACCCGGAAGAAAACCGAGATTTTCTCCTGCTTCCATAGCCGGCCTAGTAAGAATTATTCTAGTATGTTTCCCATCTAAGAATGCTGAAATTGCAAGAGCCATTGCGAGGTAAGTTTTCCCTGTTCCGGCAGGGCCTATTCCAAAGACTATCTCTTTTGATTGAATGTCTCTTACATATGAGTATTGATTTTGAGTCCTTGGGATTATAGAGCCATTTTTTTTGCCGACTTTTATAGTTTCCATATGGAAATCTTTATCGGTATTAGACTCATTTAAATTCTTAAGACTGTTTGATATGATAATTTCAAAATCTTTCTGCTTGATATGATGTCCTGACTCGTGAAATTTAATCAGGTTTTTAAGTGCTACTAAAGCAATATCAAGTTTATCCTGATTTTTAGAGGATATTCTTAAAAGAGTACCCCTGGAAAGAATTTTGACATCAAATTTCTGTTCCAGGGTGCTTATATTCCTGACTATATCTCCCGCAAGTATCGCATTTACAGATGACGAATCAAGATGCAGTTCTTTTGATAACATTGTAATTGAAAGAACAGTTTTTTACGCTCTTATTTTCCTGAAGCAGGTATTTGGAGAACCATCCCTGCCTTTAATGAATTGGAATTGCCTAAAATGTCTTTATTTGCTTCTTTTATGACACCCCAACTGTTCCCATTTCCATATATCTTTTGAGCTATAGACCAAAGTGAGTCTCCTTTTTGGACTGTATAAGTTGAAGAACTCTGAGGTATTGTTGAAACGGCATTTTCCGGATTTACTTTCTCTCCTGATACTTCAGAAGCAACTACTGGTTCAGAAACAACTGGTGATTCTACTATTGTCGCAGATGCTTCTGGAACAGCGTCTACAGTGGAAGTAGCGCTTTGGGAAACGCTGTTTTCACTATATGGAGCTGGTGTTTGGGGTGGTTCCCATCCCTTATATGATTTTTGTATATAGTCTTTCCACTGTTGTTCTTCAGGTCCGTAATTGGTTCTTGCCAGTTCCGGGGCACAACTTGCAAGCAAAAGAGAAAATAACCCCAGTGAAATTAATACATAGTTTTTCTTCATCTTAGAGATACCGCCTTTATATTATTCAAACTTCTTGATTATAAGTGCAGCATTATGCCCACCAAATCCTAAGTTTACATTTAAAGCAGCTTTTATCTTTTTGCTTACTGCTACATTGGGTGTGACATTAATATCAATTTCAGGATCCTGTTCTACCATATTAATTGTAGGAGGAACAATGCTCTCATTAATAGCTTTTACGCAAACTATAGTTTCGATGCCGCCAGAAGCTCCAAGTCCGTGACCTGTACTTCCTTTTGTACTGCTAACATTGACTGTCTTTACATAATCGCCGAAAACTGCTTTATAAGCTATTGATTCCTGCTTATCATTCAGAGGAGTACTGGTGCCATGGGCATTTACATAGCCTATATCAGATAGAGACAAACCCGATCTTTTAATAGCGCTTTTAACGGCTTGAATAGCACCTGTGGCTCCGGGAGCAGGAGCAGTAATATGATGAGCATCTGCAGATGCGCCATATCCTACTACTTCAGCAAGAATATTTGCTCCGCGTTTTTTTGCATGTTCAAGTTCTTCAAGTATTACTACGCCTGCACCTTCAGCCATTACAAATCCGTCGCGGTTTTTGTCAAATGGGCTGCTGGCTGTTGTTGGAGTTGCATTTCTTGTACTCATTGCCTGCATAGAGCAGAAACCTGCGAACCCTACGGGAGTAATACTTGCTTCAGCACCACCAGTAATCATTATGTCAGCATCATCACGCTTGATTATCCAAAAAGCTTCTCCAATAGCATTAGCTGCAGAAGCACAAGCTGAGACTATACTGAAATTAGGCCCCTTAGCTCCGTATCTCATGGATATATTGCCAGCACCCAGGTCGATAATCATCATAGGAATAAGGAAAGGTGAAACTCTTTTAGGTCCTTTTTCTCTAAGTGTTGCTGCTTGTTCTTCAAGTGTCTGAAGTCCACCAATTCCGCTACTTACATTCACGCCCACTCTTTCAGGATTAACAGTGGAGAGGTCTTTAGGCAGACCTGCGCATTCCATGGCTTCGTCAGCTGCGGCTATAGCAAATTGGCAAAAACGATCAAGTCTTCTGGCATCCTTAAGAGACATGTATTTCTCAATGTCAAAATTCTTTACTTGTCCGGCCATCTTGGTTTTGAATTCAGTTGTATCGAAGTGTGTGACAAGGTCTATTCCTGACTTGCCGCTAACAATTGAATCCCAAAATTCATTTACATTGTTTCCTACAGAGGAAATAACGCCCATACCGGTTATTACTATTCTTCTTTCCATCTGAATTATCCTCAAAGAGTTGTTATGTTTATAAAAAAAGGGGCAAACGACTATTGCGAATGCCCCCTCAGCATAAATAAGTTAAAACTTACTTTTCAATGTGCGATTCAATGTACTTAATAGCGTCGCCAACTGTAGTTAGTTTTTCAGCATCTTCATCTGGAATGTCTGCTCCGAATTCTTCTTCGAGAGCCATTACGAGTTCTACCTGGTCAAGAGAATCTGCACCGAGATCTTCTACAAATTTTGCATTGTCTGTAGCTTGATCAGGTGATACTCCGAGCTGGTTAACTACGATCTCTCTTACTTTGTCCGCTGATGATGACATTTTTAGTCCTCCAATAATTTTTGGTTTTTTTGAAATGAATAAACTATATAATTTTCAGTTTCAATATTCGATGTTATAGGGGTAAATAAAACACAAATCAAGCAATTTTCAAACTTTTTTGAAAAATAGCTTCTTACTACATCAGCAATCCTCCATCTACATTCAATACCTGACCTGTAATGTAGGCTGAATCTTCTGTGCAGAAGAAGCAAACTGCTTTAGCTACATCATCAGGAGTTCCAGGTCTCTTCATAGGTGTTACCATCAGGAAAGCATCGATGGCAGCCTGAGGAAGTTTGTGTGTCATTTCTGTAGCTATAAATCCAGGCGCAATTGCATTGCATGTAATATTTCTTGAAGCAAATTCTTTTGCAACAGTTTTTGTTAAACCTATCAATCCAGCTTTAGAAGCCGAATAGTTAGCCTGTCCTACATTGCCCATTTTTCCTACGACTGAGGAGATATTTACAATCTTTCCTCCTTTTTTCATCATAGGGCGGACTATAGCTTTAATAAAATTGAAGGCACCAGTGAGATTGATATCAATGACTTTTTGCCAGTCTTCTGCTGTCATTCTGAGAAGAAGGGTATCTTTTGTGATTCCTGCATTGTTTACAAGAATATCCACGGAGCCGAAATGCTCTATGGTCTTTGCCACTGCTGCTTCAGCTTCGGAAAGCTTCGAAACATCAGCTTTGACGGCGAGAGCCTTGACTCCCTTTGCTTCGAATTCTTTAGCAGTCTGCTCTGCTACTTCGAGGAGTACATCCACCAATACAAGTGAAGCTCCTTCAGAGGCAAGCTTTTCAGAAATTGATTTTCCAATTCCCCGGGCGCCGCCTGTAACAATTGCAACTTTTCCTTCGAGTTTTTTGCAACTCATAAGTTTAATCCTTTTGTGTTATGGTTGATGGGTTATTTATAAGCTTCTAATGTCGCTACAGAATTAATATTAGCAGTAATCATATCGGCCTTAATCTTTTTTACTAATCCAGTAAGAACATTGCCTGGGCCAAACTCGATAATAGTATCGATACCGATAGCAGCCATTGAATTTACGCAATCAATCCATTGGACGCTTCCTGTAATCTGCTTAATGATGTTAGCCTTTAAATTCTGAGGATCTTTTTCCAGTTTTCCTATAAAATTCTGCGCGACTGGAAGTGAAGGGGTAGTGAGGGAAATATCGGTTAAATACGCGCCAAGTTTTTCCTCAGCCGATTTCATAAGCCTTGAGTGATATGCGCCTGCTACTTTTAGAGGAATAGCCTTCGCGCCTTTTTCCTTTAACAGTGCTACTGCAGCCTGGATTTTTGCTTCTTCTCCGCTAATTACTATTTGTCCTGAGCAGTTGATGTTTGCGACATCTGCGTCAGCAGATTGACAGCATTCTTTGATAACAGATAATTCGCTTTTCATTATGCTGGCCATTGTTCCTTTGGTTGCCAGACACGCTTCCTGCATGTAAGCGGCGCGTTTTTCCAGAATTTTAAGGCCGTCTTCGAATGTGAAAGCTCCTGCTGCATATAGAGCAGTGAATTCGCCAAGACTCAAACCTGCTGTAGCTTCAGCTTTAATTACAGGAAATTTTTGTCTGAAAGCTTCCAGGCAGGCTACGCTCATGACATAGATTGCCGGTTGACAATAGCGTGTTTCTGTTAACTTTGTATCAGGACCGTTGAAACAAACCTCGGAAATAGACCATCCCAGTGCCTGATCAGCCCTTTTGAAAATTTCTGCAGCGGCAGGAACCTGATCGAAAAGATCTTTACCCATTCCGACTGCCTGCGCTCCCTGACCTGAGAAAACAAACCCAAATTTCATGAAGACTTCTCCATTTTATTGTTAATTTTGAGTTATAAAAGTTTACAAATTGTAGGCTTTGTTCAGCCAAGAGGCTAGATATAACATATACAATTATATCAGATGGTTTTTAATTGGCAACAGCTTTAAAAAGAAAGTTGAGAATGTTTTAACTAAAGATTTGAAAGCCTGGTTTTATTCATTAGCCTGAGTTATGATTTCACTGTTATTATCATTGTCATCCGGTTGATTATATTTAATGTTTTTTTTCTTTACTGGAGACATTTTTTCCATTAGTTGAAACTTTATTTCACTTTTTAACTCTTGATTTAGATAACCAAGAATAGACCATCTCTCTTTATGATTAGAGTTATTTTGTCTTCCTTCTATCCAGTATTTATACCTTTGATTTAAAGTTTCGTCTATGGTATTGCCTGCAATCCATGAGTTAACAAAGTCACGGAATTTATCGGATTTTTTTTCGGGAGTTGGATATGCGAAAAAACCATTCCAGTTGCTTTTCCCCTGTATGGTTAATACTCTGAAGTCAGAATAAATGATATTTGTAGCGCATGCGGATTCTGCATCTGTTATCAGGACATCTGAAAGATTTTTTTCATAGAAATCGCTTTCAGATTCAAGGATGACTATTTTTTTCGGATTAACAAATAAAGATAAAGTTTCATACATATTGTTGTCTTTTAATACGCCATATGTAATTTTTTTATTATTGATGACTGATTTAAAATCCGGAAAGAGTTTTGTATCTTTAGAACGGATAACTGCGGCGATATGCATTTTCATGTATGGCATTGAATATGAAATGTTGGATTTTGCACTCCATAGCCAAAATCCTCCGATGGCGATATCGATTTCATAACCGGCATCCTGTAATTTTTTTAAATCATCAAGATTGTTTATAGGGTAGAATTCTATTCTCTGACAGTTAAGGTTGTCAGCCATATCAAAAATATTGTCTATATCATAGCCGACGAGGTCTCCATTTTTTCTGACATAACAAAAAGGCCACTTATTAGGTCTGAAAGCCACTTTGAGAATATGTGAATTTATTATTCCGTCAAATACATCGTTATCATCATAAATATTACCAGTTTGAATCGTATCGGGATTTTTCGACATGATTTCGTATTTTATATCCTTAGGGTATGTGAAATTCAGGAATTGAAGTTCCATTTTTCCCAGGTCTTTATTAAGATTATTCTGTAAAAGAACGGGTTTTAGTACTTCTCTTATTGAAATAGCTGCTGTTATAAAAACGATTGCTGAGATTGAAAACGCTGCTAAAAGTTTTTTTGGCCTTATAGAAAATTCCTTGTTTATTAAAAGACAGCACAGGACTGTAAAAGTTATTATGAAAACAGCTCCGCACGCATTATTTAGATAGACCAGAATATTCGACGTTATGTGGAAATAATTATATGTCTGTTCAGGAAGATTAGTTATTTTTAACAGATATGGCACTATGACAGAAGTATTTCCGAAAAGAACTGGGATACCTACTATGTAATAAAAGAATTGATGAATGAAAGTAGCTGGCTGTCCATAATCCCATTTTTCAAAAATAATGAAGAATATTATCAGGAATTTATAGGTTCCAGGAAAAGACCATGCTAGAGGAACGATTATATTTATATAGTTTTGCCTGGTTCGGATATTAGTTGTGTCAAGATCGTGTTTCCTGATTTTTTCTTCATCAAATTTATAAAGGGATTGGTATATAACAGGAAGAGCCAAAAAAACATTGCCGGTGGCAAAGGCAATCAATGCAGCTGGAAATATAAGGCTAATTAGTCGTTTGATAGAAATATCGTTTGTGCATAAAATTATTCCTGGTAAAACAAATACAGACATCACTATTAAATACTCTACAGAGAGCAACAGATACATCATTATTCCCTTGAGAATGTCAAAACCTATGGTTCCGAACATATACGAAGACATGATAAGAATTCCAAATGGCAATAAGACCATGATTATGTCATTAACTTTTTTCATAATATGAGATGCAAACTCCATATGAGCTAAAAATGGATGTTTGTTTTTTTCGTTTATCAATACTATTCCAATTAGAAGGCAGAATATTACTATTGCAGGAACATGTCCTTGTGAAATCGAAAAGAAAGGGTTGGAAGGTATAAATAGACTAAGCATGTCAATTTCATTCGAAATACCATTAACTGATTCTGGTCTAAAAAAACCGATAGGGTATTTAGCAGGAAGTGCGAAGTAGAAAACTAAAATAAATATTATGCTGGTTGCCCATAGAAAGACAGCTGTTTTGATAATGCTTATTCCTATGTTCTTTGCATGAGATGAATGAATTGATCCTACTGACTGAATTATAGTAAATATAAGATAGGGAATTATCGCGATCTGAAAAAGCCTTACGAATAACTGGTTTAATGGTTCCAGAACCGAGCATCTGTGACCAAAAAATAATCCGAAAAACAGACCAAGAAGAGTCGAAACTAATAGTTTTTGACCAAATGTCAGATTTTTATAAAACCTAATCATATTAGTACAACATGTAGCGTTTTTTTAATTTTAATAAGCAAGTTTTCATTGATTCATGATAGATTATAAAGTCATTAATGAAAAACGAACAGTGAAATTTAAAAAGAGAGGAAAGTTTTTCTATAAAAGCTATTTTCCATGATCAAATACTTAGCTAAAATCATAGAATAAAATTTATAAAAATGGAGATTTTAATATGTTAGCTGATTTATTTGAAGTGAAAGAAACTGTAAACAAAGGGAAAGGCTTGTATGTAAAACAATTTATTCCTAAAGGCACAATAATCTGTTTTGAATCAGCGGGGTATAAAATAATCCCAGAAAGAGAATACAATCAAATGTCTGAGATAAAGAAAGAACATATTTATCGCAGAGCACGGGAAAGACGACTGTGCTACAGTGACAAAAATTAATGAAGTCTCATACTATAAGATAAAGGTTGTAGTTTTATATTACTACAACCTTTATGCCATCAAGATATTTCTTACGGTTTCACTAGAGTCTTTATTCTCTATTGCCTTCAGAAGAGGGCAGGTCACAAGTCAATATTTGATCCCTTACAGCTTTTCCACCGAATATCTGTATACCTGAATCCCATTCCACAACGCCATCTTTGGAATAGTAATAGGGTCTTCTAAAAAGACTCTGATAATCAGTTTCACCATTGTTTATTTTACTAGGTTTCAGTTGATCAACCTTATAATAATTTAGATTGGTGGACTTATCTTCTACAGGGTAAATGACTTTATCATCAAGAAGATTTCCATCTGTAGAGAATTTATTATAAGCATCTATTCTATATTTTGACCTGTCAACACTATCCTGATCTGTATGTCCGTCACATTCTGGTCCACCGTTTACAAGAAGTACAGTGAGAGGGAAATCCCTGTCATATATCTTCTTGAATTCATTAGGCGCTTTGGACTGATTAAGTTTCTTTGACCAAGAACCATCCATTACTTCTGCCAGAGAGGGATTGCCGCTTTTGGGAATAAGCGCATAAGTAATCGCGGTAAGGAAAGGAAGTAAATTCTGCTCTTCAACTAATTGCGGATATTTTACCAGTCGGAGATCTCCATATAGCAGCAAAGATGTGTTTGCATAATTTGACGGATATGAGAGCTGTTTGGCTCCTCGGCCAAAATATGAATTACCTTCTGTCAGATAGTATAAATATCCCTGAGAGCCGAAAGGCCCGCCCGCGTCAAGATATCTGCCTGGTTGTCCTGATTCACGGACATGCCCAAAAGTTCCAGGGATTTTAGTATTGAGATCATAAGCATTTGGTCCTGTATCAGATGTCTCCTGTACAGCATGAGCAAAAGTAGTAGCAAGCAATCTCTTTGCTATTTTATCAGGATCGTTGTTCATCAATGATGTTTTTTTTCTGTTAGGATAATCTTTGTAATCTCCACAATAGCCAGGCATTACGGCTGCGGCCTTTAAAAAGTTCAGATAAGTAAATGTTTTTCCAGGGATGAATCCGTTCCTGACTTCATTTGGTCTTGCTGTGTAAGGGAAAACTTTTTCGAATTGGGACTTGGGCATAAGTTTGATTATGCGGTTAACATTATCCGGATTATCAGAACTTTTTTCTTCTTTAATCTTTGAAAGATCTATGTTTTTGATTTTGATATAGTATTTAAGTGTTGCAAGTTTTGGCGAAAAATCTTTTCCAGTTGTGCCTGGCACGCCGCTCTTTGCCCAGTAATTAAGCCAGCTGTTGGATGCTGTGTCTGAAGCTTTGAAGTCATTTATATGTTCTCTGTAATATTTCAGGTTTTTCATAGGCTTAAAATGCTTATAGGTTATGCTTATTTTTCCTTCCTTAAGCACTTCTCCATCTGATTTTCTCATAGCCTGATACGAGAAACTATCTTCAATAGATGAATTGTCTTTAGGTATGTATGTAAATTCATTATCTTTTACTTGCAAAGATCCTGCCGACGGCTCGGTTGTGATTTTTAAACTGCATGGGATAGGTATGCCTTTGTCAGTTGTTACGATGAGTTCTCTGGTAATCGATGGAAGGTTTTCAGTGTCGTAACCACAATGAAAGTCCAGATTCTTTTTTTTGCCGCCGGTAGCTTCTACTGTGACATCTTCTGATCTAATGGAATCATTATGATTAAGTGTTACATAAAAAGTTATGTGGTCTTCTTTTATCCCATTTACCAAGAATTCTCCATTGCAGCCTTCGCCCGGAGTCTGAGTCTTGTCAAAAATCTGGTCTGAGGTTAGAGATGCAATAACTTTTTTTGTTTCTTTATTATACAGTTCAGCTGTATTGGCTTTCTCACCCCAATTCGTATCCCAGTTGACTTTAAGAACACCATCTTTAAGAGAGTAGCAGCCTGGCCATACCTGAGGCGGTGAAGGGGATGCGAAAACAGAAGTAGAAAACAAGATAATAAAAAAGGTAACAACCAAGCTTAATAATGGTTTATTTACCTGCTGATATTTTTTCATTACATTAAACATTGTCTTACCTCCTAAAAATTTATTTCTGAGTAGTGTATCCACGAACAGGCCATATGAAGCCATAAGTGTTACAATTAGCTTGAGATATTGCTCCTACTCTAAAATTAATTGTATAAATATTCCACATGTTAGCTAGCGGCGTGGGAGTACTTGTATAAATGAAGCCAGAAGAATGTTCTTTAGGATTGTGCCATACAAAAGGAGGAGGAAGTATTGTTTCACCTTCTGAGTAATAATCAATAATGCTCTCCAATTCTTTAAGATTAGGCAAACGCCAGTCCTTTTTACCAGCATAGTTTAATTTATTACAATATAACAAAGCTTCTTTCCATGGTAAATATGTTAATCCAATGTCTTTTACCCACATTAATCCTGTACGGTTATCTGTGACAGTTCCGTTATGATTATCAGTAAATCTTAGTTTGTAATATGCTTCTTTTTTCAATTTGTAATCTTTGCTGTCTAATAAATTCTTTCCTTGTCCTTCAACTAATGCCTTGGCAATCTCAAAATGCTCGGATTCATCTTCCGGGAACTTATTCAAAACTGCTGTTCTTACAGGCCATACAAAAGTGCTTCTGTCCTCCGAAAAGTTATCGAAAGATCTGTTGCCATATAAGCTTGAACGCCAACCTTCTATATATGAGGAAGAAGGGTTAAAATGCCATTTTATATAGTTTGATGTCCACAAGAGAATTGCTTCATCTTCTGATAGAGGCGGATGAATGTTCTTAAAAGGGTTATTTTTGGGAAGAGTGTCAAACTTATTATTTGTATTAGATAATCTGTAAGTAATAGACTGCAAACTTGATAATTCATTTTTGCTTGGCAGGCGCCAATCATTATGGCCGGCATAATGCAATTTGCTGCAAATATTAATAGCTTCTTTCCAGGCATTTGCTTTTCCGCAAAACTGAATATCTTTGAGCCACATTAGTCCTGTAAAATTATCAGTTACTGTTCCGTCTTTATTGTCGATGAATCGAGGCTCAGAAGATTTTATACCTGTTTTATAATAACCGTCGTCGAAATTTGAAAGGGAATAAGTCATTCCAGTCACCATCACAGGGTAATGGCTTATCTTTGAGTGGACTTGATTGTCGTCTGAAATCATTAAAAACGAAATCAAGAAAACAGGTACAACTAGAAATATTTTTTTGATCATAACATTTATCTTTTACTTTTTTGTTTATTTACATTAACAAGCTTATTATATGGCCGGATATTTGCAAGTAGCAATATCCTACCATTTTATATATTATTTATTCATTTTTTTATGCAGCACATTGAGCAATGGAGTTGTTACTTTATCGGCTTTTGGAAGCTTTTTGATTGAAGGATTTACATAGGAAACTCCTTCTTCGAACTGCATATCGCCGAATACCTGCCAGATGATTACGCCTGCGGCGTTATTATTGTTGACATAGTCGGCTTTTAGTCCGACAGATTCCGGATTGTCAAAGCTAAGGAAATAGTAGTCCTTGGTCATGTAAGGAACCTTCTCTTCTTCATCCCAATGATAGACCCAGCCGGTGGAGGGAGCTGTATTGCTGATTATGTATGCATAGTTTGGAACGCCTTCAAAGAGACCCCAGTTTGCAAAGTCAGCGGCAGATTTAAGCGAACCGTCAACAGAGAAAGATTTTTGGGATTTCTTTGTTTTTCCGCCAAGAGTTGCATCTGATAGAGTTTCAACTCCTCTTCCGTATGAAGCTACGCCCATATTGATCTTTTCAGGCTTGACGCCTTTTGTTTGAGTGAGGAATTTGAATGTATTGTCCCAGCATGCTGCGTCTTTATTTCCATATAGGGCTGAATTGTGTCCTGCAGTATCTGACCATCCGCCTTCAAGGTCATAAGACATAATATTGAAGTAGTCCATATAGGCTGAAAGCTGCTCCCAGTCAAACCCGTTAAGATTGTTTGGAGCTGCGCTGAATGCGCCTGTAATGAGCTTGTCTGCGCCGATTGTAGCTCTTATGTCTCTCATTAAGGAAGCATAGTTGTCATAGTCATAAGCATTGCCTGTGAAATTCATGCCTACTGCACCAGGATATTCCCAGTCAATGTCGATTCCGTCGAATCCCATATCCATTAACTTTTGTACATCTTTAAGGAAATTAGCTTTGAGAGACTGGCTGTTTGCCATTTCTGAGAAATGCTTGCTCATGCTCCACCCACCGATTGAAGCCATAAGTTTTACATTGTTTTTCTTGCAGAGATCGAAGAGACCGGGAGCTCCTCTTGCAACTTTTTCGATTTTTGCAGGGCTTGTGCTCCAGTTGTACTGAACATCTCCGTACAAGAGCCACATATCCCAACTGCTGTAAATGTCATCATCGAGCATTGGAGCTGGATCTTGATTTGCTGAAGGATTATTGGCTGTCATTGCCTTGTTCCTGAAATCGGCGCTGTGGAGTGAACCATCCTTGGCTAGGCCGGAAAATGAATAGTTCAGGATTGTGTATTTTGAATAATCGACATTGAGTTGATTGAAAACTCCTTTTGCAGGCAGTCCGAAGGATTCGCCTTTCCAGGCATCCCATTGAGTTATATACCCAACGATCTGTTTTCTTGAAGAAATGGGAGGTTCCTGATGATCTGTATCCTGAACGACTGCTACTGTTATGTTTTTGGTACTGCAATTACCGCTTGAATCTTCTGCATAAGCAATAATTCTGTAAGTGCCAAAGGCAGAAGGAGTCCATGAAACGCTGTTTCCATCGTAAGTTACTCCTTCTACAGTAATTGAGGATGAACTTAAGTTTTTGTCACTAAATGCTACAGATAAATCTATTGCTGAAAGGCTCTTTAGCGTTATTGTCTGTCCATCCCAAAGAGAAGTGAAGTTTATCGTTGGAGCAGTATTGTCATCGTCCTGTGGAAGAGGAACAGGATTAAGATTTAATGCTGAGGCAACAGCTCTGCCCGTATCCCATGCTTCATGAGTGTAACCGGGAGTGAGTTGCCCGTCAGTGATCTTGAGAGCATCCCAGTCCACGCTCCAGTTCATGAAGCCTGCGAGATCTCCTCCCTGAGATTTAACCATATTAACAGCGCTTGAAATCAGTGATGGCGTGGCAATATAAGCCATTTCGCCACCGGCAGCTCCTTCAGTAGCAGGTATTCCCAGAGCAAATTTATCTGAAGGAATAAGAAGGCCCATGGAACCATTAGCCTGATAGCCTTCCTGAGTAGTTGCAGCCCAAGTCATGGCCGCCATGAATTTGTCCATACCATCAGCGGGAGTTACTCTAACATTTCCCTTGCCGATAATTCCGTTTGCCGACCCTTGGTTGTAGAGCTGCGGCCATATGTATGAGAAATTGCTTAACCCTATTGTATTAATTATATTCATGTAAAAATCTCCTGCCAGACTGTGCGATGCCCATTGACCACTTCCCCAAGCAAAAGGAACTATATAGCACCATTCCGGCGCGGCAGTAAGGTAGAATGTCTTGCCGCTGTTCCTATACTCGCTTACAATCTTGTTTACAGCCTGACCGAGCAATGCCGGGTCTGAAGAAAACGAACCTGCCTCCATATCAAGATCAAGACCGTCAAAGCCGTATTCATTGATGATTTTTTCAGCTTGGGAAATAAATAGCTCTTTCTGAGCCTCTGTTTTGAGAGAAAGATGGAATTTTTCTCCACCAAGAGAGACTATTACTTTTCTGCCTTCGGCTTTGGCAATGGCAATAAAGCCCTTTACCTGGTCAGGATTATAGAGTCCCTGCTGATGAGCAGGATTATTCATGTCATATGCCAGATAGAGATTGCCGTTAGAATCAGTAATTATGAAGGCAACAATTAATATATTATATGATGAATCTATTTTATCGAGGTCGATGGCATGGGATACAATCTGTTTTCCCCCGATATTGTAAGATGTATTTCCTCCCCATAAACACCAGTATGTAGCATTGACTTTGTCTGAAGCGACCTGACTATTGACAAAAACTGTCACGAGAGCAGTAGCAGTAAGATTCAATGAATCTTTCACTGTATAACTGAAAGTGTCCTGTCCAGTGAAGCCATCAGCAGTGGTATAAATTACCTTTCCATTTGAAATTTGGGCTGAACCATTTTCAGGCTTAGTAATTGAAGCAATAGCAAGAGGAGTTTGCTCTGATTGCGCATGTGAAAGCACATCGATGGTTAAGGTTTTGTTCATCTGAACAGAAACCGTGATATTTTCAGCAATCGGAGCATCAGGCTTATTTACGATTATACTCACAAGAGCCGAAGCTTCCTGACCTATGCTGTCTTTTACTGTATATTCAAAAGTATCTGAACCATTGTACCCTTCGACTGGAGAGTATGTGACTTTGCTGTTTTCAATTACAGCCGTGCCATGGTTTGGAGAAGAGACCTTTGAAATTGTAAGTTCGGTGCCGGAAGCGTATTTCAGCACATCTATGACGACCGGTTCATTCTGATCAACTGAATATGAAAAATTACTTGCAGCAACTTTATTTTCAGAAGGTTTTGATTGTCCTATATCTTTCCATACACCCCATTGGCCGCTGTTTGCCGGATTTTCTCCCTGAGTCCACCATTTTGCTTCATAGTTATGTCCGTTGTATGAAACCTTGTCTCCACCGATGTAAGTTTCGGATGCGCTCCATTCCGGATACATTTCAGAAGGACTGGAAGACTCTTTTACAGAAATAGTGATTTTGGCTGAGCTTTTACCACCTTTGTCATTGGCTATAGTAAAATTAAATGAATCTGTGCCTATATAATCTTTTGCAGGAATATAAGTAACTGAATCTCCGTTTTGAACAGCAGTTCCATGTGAAGGTTGTGAGATTGCAGCAAGAAACATTGCATAGCCATTGGGATTTTTGCTTTTTGAAAGCGGATTGATAAGTACGGATGTATTGGCATTTGTGTTTGCAATATCATTAACTGCAGTAGGATCAAAACTAGAAGGATCAACAGATGCCCCGTTGAATTTAATATTTGAAAGTTTAGCAGTAGCATTCCCGGGTTGTGCTATAAAGCCAAAAGAATATTTTTCTCCTGGGGCTATAGAAGTTTTCCAGGAGGGCAATTTGATTGAATAGCTATTGCCATTTCTCGCAAATGAAGCATCCCACACAGATGTAATAGTGTAGGGAAAATCAAATTCCAATGAAACATCCGAATAGGGCAGCGATGTCGTGTTGTTTATTGTAAATTGCCCCTGGAAGCCTGAACCCCAGTCCGAAATTACTGTATAATCTACTGCGGCAAAGGATGCCGTAGAGAAAAAGCTGATAGTAAAAAATAGCGCTATCAACATTTCTATTTTTCTTAAGTAATCTTTCATAGAGTCCTCCATAGTTTTCCTAAAATAATATGTCTGAAAAGAAGCACAAAGAAGATGTTTTTGAGTTAAAAAATGTTTTTAAACAAAAACTTGTTAAAATTTAACAGAGAATTGTTAATAAATTCTATTTTTTAGAAAGCTTCTTTGTGGTAGAAGGAATCAAATAAGTGTTTTCTATTTTTTTTCAAATTACATTGGTATGTAGATATGGCTAATTCAGTATCAGTATCTTATAATGAATTATAAGCTTAAACATATTGAGATTATAAAAATTAACTTACAACTTATTGCCGTTATTCTTTATAAAGATTATGGAAAATTTTCAGATAAAATTTGATTTGGATAGTTTTATCAAGGTTCGCACGGGTAAAAAGATATCTACTTCCTCTTTGAGTAAGAAAGCAGATATTTCCAGAGTAACCCTATGGAGGGTGGAGAAAGGAGAAATTCAACCTAAAGAGAAACATATAAGAGCTTTAGCTAAGGCATTAAATGTTGGAGTTGAAATGATTTCCAATCTGCCTAAAGAAATTCCTCATTCTGAAAAAGATTTAAACGATGAGAAAAAATCCTTTAAGAAGTGGATTAGCTTCGAAGAAACAGATGATACTGAAAGGAAGAAATCCCATACCTCGATTATAAATGCCTTACATGAGCATTTCAGCGAATCAACTAAAGCTGTAAAATTAATAAAAACATTGATTAACTTTTCTGATGTAATGCTTTATGTAAAAGATTATAAACAGAAATACATGGCAGCAAGCAAAGCATTTCTTGAATTGGTTTCACTGCCTAGCGAATTATCTATATCAGGCAAAGTGGATATGGAAATATTTACCGCTGAAGAAGCTAAGAAAAATACAGAAGAAGACCAAAAAGTTATATTGAGCGGAGAAAGCATCAGAAACAGAGAAGATTACATACCAGGGAGCAGAAAAAAAAGATTTGGGCTGATTTCCAAAATACCTACTTTCGATAATGAAGGAAAACTTACTGGCCTAGTAGGTTCGTTTATGGATATAACTCATAGGAAAAAGACTGAATTTTTGGCCAATGACCTTAAGAGATGTATTGAATTTTTGGAAAACAGAATTATTTGGCTAGGAATTGGCAAACTGACAGAGATGAAAAATAAGTCTCTATATCCCAAAGAGATAATATACTTTTCAAATTCTCTTGTGCATATTGATTTAAGGGATAAAAATGATCCTGATTCTTATTTAAAGCAAATGGAACTAATTGATTCTCTTAAGGAAGCTCCAATATCTTATGATATGAAAAAAGTTAAGGAAGAAGGTGTTTCAACTATTTACTACAGAATGAAAACTCCCGATATGAAGGAGATTCTAAATTGTAAATCTTCTCTATACTATATAGATAAATTTGATTTATATTTTGGGATTTCAGAACTTGATGTGATAAAAACTTATACAGATTTTTTGCTTAACGACCTTTCAGAGCTCAATCTAAATATTAAAACTTCAGAAAGGATAAATCAGATTATAACATCCTGCGAAAAAGCTATGCAGGCAAGAATTGATTATGACAAATATATCAATATGAGGGATTCGGCACGGGATTAGGATGAAAAAAATTTTATTTAGAAACAGTTTAATTACCAAAGTTCTACTCTCCTACATTATTTGTCTTATACTCTCAGTCTCGATTGTGACTATCTACAATTTCAACACGGTAAGAGAAAAGACCATCAAGGATCTTAATGATAACGCATACTCTCAGGTAGAAAAACTTACATTTAAGTGTGATAGACTTTTTTACTGGACTGAGCAACTTTGTTATGATTTAGCCTGTATCCTTTCAGACTTGGGATCCAAACTCTCCGACAAAGATAAACAGGAATTAATGTTAGATAATCTGATATGGAATCAGACCATAAAGAATATTACCATAGCCTATTTGGAAGATAAAGATAAATCATCTGATTTTAAAAGTGTTAAAGTGTCTCTTGATCCTAACCTTAAAATTCCACTTAACAGATTGACTTGGGAAAATTTTCCGGTTGATTGCCCTTTCGCAGTTCTTACACATGCGAATTTCTGCAAAGAAAGCTGGTTCTCTAAAGCTATAGAAAAGGAAAATCTGGATGGCAAATGGTTTGGTCAATATTTCAGCGAAAGATTAATTACATATACATATCCATTTTATAGATACGAAGGGAAAAAGGAGATATTAAACGGTGTTATCAAGGTGGATCTTAAACTTGAGTGGTTAATAAAAATTACCACTGAAGTGAAGGTCTATGAAGGAGGATATTGTACATTTTTATCCAGTGATGGCTATATGCTCGGGAAAAATGGAGAAATTACGAATATGTTTGAATATGCAGATAAAACAAACAATCCTTCGATAAAAGAGACTCTAAAAAAGATTATGGTTGACGAACCTACTTTTGAAAGATATTACAATAATGCTCTTGAAGATTGGTTTCTTATATTGACTTACCCTGCTTCTGAAGATCAGTGGTGGTTTGGGGTAGTAGTCCCAGAGGAAGAGTACTTTGAAGACATGCTTGAAAGATTGACTAGACTTATTATAGTTGGAATTGTATGCCTTCTAATCCCGATACCTCTTATTGTATTTTTTATTTTCAGACAGACGAAGCATCTTTCTAATCTTACTAAGGCCGCCAACCAGATTGGCGGCGGCAATTTCGATGCAGAATTGCTCCCGATTACTGCTAATGATGAAATTGGAATATTGAATAATACCTTTATAAAGATGAAAGAAGATATAAAGGATTACATTGAGAATGTAAGGCTGATGACAGAGTCGAAACAGCAGGTGGAAAATGAATTAAGAATAGCCAAGAGTATCCAGAATAGCATAATCCCTCATAACTTTCCGGATGTAAATGAGTTTGAATTCAAAGCCTTTATACTGCCTGCAAAAACTGTTGGGGGCGATTTTTATGATTTCTTTTTCATAGATCAAGACCACTTTTGTTTTATGTTAGGAGATGTGTCAGGGAAAAGTATTTCAGGGGCAATTTTTATGGCCATTGCAAGGACAATGATAAGGTCTAATCTATTATCAGGTTTATCTCTAGCCAATGCTTTGAATCTTACAAACAAAAATATTTGTGCGGAAAATAGTTCAGGAATGTTTTTAACTCTTTTTATTGCTGTTTTAGATATTCGCAACGGCCA
Source organism: Lentisphaerae bacterium GWF2_38_69 (assembly GCA_001803205.1). Taxonomy (GTDB): domain Bacteria; phylum Verrucomicrobiota; class Lentisphaeria; order Victivallales; family GWF2-38-69; genus GWF2-38-69. Next base: position 22,887 of record MHBE01000042.1, read on the forward strand.
AATCCAGTTTATAAATGCAGGGCATTGCCCACCGGCTATTCGAAAGGTTAAATCCTTCATATATCTTGTTCCCGAGAAGGTGATGCCTGCCATAGGAATGATTGATTTTACATACATTGCAGGAACGCTTAGTCTTATGCATGAAGATGAACTTTTTTTATACACTGACGGTGTTACTGAATCACAGGATATTAATCTTAACTTTTTGGGTGAAGATAAACTGCTTGAAAATCTTAACGCGAATATAGGTTGTCAGATCAATGAAACTTTGACGAAAATATATCAGACTGTCACATGTCATCAGGGAGAATCAGAGCAGAGCGATGATATATGCATGGCTATACTGAAGTACAAAGGCGTCTGAATTAAGATATTCGGAGTATAAGAATTTTCAGATATCATGCGTATCTTGATCTATCTCTATATTTCTTCAATATTAAGAACAGAGTACAAGCCGGCAAGATAGAAGATATTTTTTATTTTAGAACTTTTTTTTAAAACACATCTTAATTTTTTATTATTTACTGCCAGTTCTTTTGAGCACATTATCAAACTGCGTAAGCCGGCGCTGGAGATGTAGTCAAGTTCAGTAAAATCCAAAATTATGTTTTTACTTGTGTCGCCGTACACCGATAAAAGCTCTTGATCGAAAGCAGCGGCATTGGAAAAATTTATCTGTTCGGCAACCTTAACCCTTATCTCATTTCCAGTTGAAGTTATAGAGATATTAAGCAGCATGAGAAGACCTATAGTTATTATTAATCTTTGTAAAATGATTATAAAGCAAATCTATTTATGTTCAATAAACTTATTATAATCTTCACTTAATTTAGATTTCATGGCCAAGCTTTTATGTCAAATTTTTCTTCTTAGAATTTCTTCCTTCAAAAGAGAAAAAGCTTCAGCTTCACTGTAAGAATTTTTAACTGTTTGACCGTTTCTAAATAGTACAAATCTGCCATCAGCTCCGGCTATACCGATGTCAGCGTCTCTTGCTTCTCCAGGGCCATTTACCGCACATCCCATTATAGCTATTTTGAATGGGGAGAAGCAATATCCGTCAGATTTCATAGAGGCTATCAAAGATTCTACATTTTTAGTTAAATCTATTATATCGGCAGTTGTCCTGGCGCATGTCGGGCATGAGACTATTTCAGGAGAGGGTTCCCTGTTTCCGGCAGCCTCCAGTATTGCCCGGGCAATTTTTATCTCTTCAAGCGGAGAACCTGTGACACTTACTCTAATGGTGTCTCCTATACCATTAATCAGTAGGGAACCGATGCCGATAGAGGATTTGACACTGCTGCTGAAGAGAGTGCCAGCCTCAGTTACGCCAAGATGCAGAGGGTAATTAGTTATTGAGGCAAAATTCCTGTAAGCCAAGTATGTAGTTAAAGCATCTGACGCTTTCAAAGAAACTTTGATGTCTTTGAAATTAAATCCTTCTAGAATTTCACATTGCTTAAGAGCACTTTTAATAAGAGCATCTGCAAGAAGTTCAGCTTTCTTGAATTTGCTTGAGATATTTTTAGTTATGTGAAACTCTTTTGGCAGGCTTCCAGTATTTGCCCCTATCCTGATGGGAATTCCTGCTTCTCCAGCGGCCTCAGCTACTGCTTTGACATTTTCTATTGCACCAATATTTCCAGGGTTGATGCGAACAGCATGTACACCGTTTTGAATAGATATTAGTGCGAGTTTATAATCAAAATGAATATCTGCCACAATAGGAAGCAGAGATTCTTGTATAATTATTTTTATGGCATTCGCCGATGCTATGTCAGGAACAGCAACTCTTGCAATCTGACAGCCTAATTTGGCAAGTTCACTAATCTGGCTGAGAGTTTCTTTGACATTTCTGGTATCAGAATTAGTCATAGACTGAATTGAAACAGGATAATCGCTGCCGATGCCGATATTTCCGATTTTGATGTTTCTGGTTTTTCGTCTCATATTTTTACGGGCGATACTCCAGTGTTACTTCTTTGTTTCGGTTTGGGATGTTTGGCTTTTTTTAAAGAGGCTAGTGAAGTTTGTCAGTCTATTCACATCGTTGAAAGTGACGAAAAGCATTAAGGCAATAAGCAGAACTACGAAAAGAGTATACAGTGGGTTTACGATCATTTGCGGAATAGGGCGCCTTATAATTATTTCTATGAAAGACATTACGATATGTCCACCGTCAAGAACAGGGAGAGGGAGCAAATTGAGAAGAGCTAAACTGAAAGTAATTATTGTTATAATATTCAGAGCATAAAGAATTGATCCATTGTAGACTGCCTTGCCTATGACTGTAACTATTCCCAGAGGGCCGCTCATATGTTTAGCGCTTATGGAACTGTGTTTTGAGAAAATGCCGCGCAGTGATTGATAACTCATTTCAATAACATTCAGGAACTGTTCCCATGGTGTAAGATGGTTATAGTAGGCGATACTGAGTCCTTGAATTTCACGAGGAGTATAGAGTTCGGGAGTAATATTTAGCTCTAAGGTCTTTCCATTTCTGACAATAGTAAAGGTCGCCTGTTTACCACCTTCTTTGGTTAGGATTTCCGGGATTCTTGTATCCTTAAAAACCAGAGTGCTGTTGACTTTTACTATAATATCACCTGGAATTATGCCTGCTTTCTGGGCAGGTGAATCAGCTCTAACTTCAGCTACTCTTAGTTCATTAGCATCGGGTTCCAGCATAACTCCGATTATATATGTCTTATAGTTTTCAATATTGCTGGATGTTAAATCTTTTAAAGTTATTATTTTGCCTTTGCGGGCTATAGTTGCCGTAAAATCCCCTGTTTTATTGATTTCCTTAAAGAAGGTTTCCGGGTCAGCAATGGAAGTTGAGCCAATTTTTATTATCCTATCTCCTGTTTCTAAACCGTAAGAAGCTGCAGGTGAGCCTTTTTTAATATTAATGATGACAGGAATTTCAGGTTTGAAAAATGGATATGGAAGTCCTTCTTTGGCCATTCCTGCGTTATCCTGGTTTACTTCGGGCAGATAAGTGATTGAGATAAGTTTGCCGTCACGCTCAACCCCAAGATGAATCTTTCCTATGGTAAAGAGCATTTCCTGAATGACTTTTTCCCAAGAAGCATGGAATTTCTCGCTATTTATTTCAACAATTTTATCGCCCTGTCTTAATCCTGCCTTGTATTCGGGGCCGTTTTCGCTGATGGAAGCTACTGTGAATGAGTCCATTACCGGCGAAGCAGAAGGAATTCCGTAAATCCAGAGGAAGGTTGCAAGGAAAAACCCGAATAGAACATTAAAAAATGGACCTGCGAAAGCTACTATAATTCTATCAACAGGCTTTACTTTCGGGAGTTCTTTTTTGTTTTCATCATATGCCGGGCCTGTCACATCAAGTTGAGGAAGATCCACATAACCGCCGAAAGGCAGACAGCCTATTCTGTATTCAATCCCATTTCTTTTATAAGCCCAAATTTTTTTAAAACCGATAGAGAAAGCCACAATGTGGAGTTTCCTCCATTTCGCGGCTAGGAAATGACCTAATTCATGGATAAATATGCAGAACCCGAAAAAAAAGAGTACAAAAAATATTACATATATATAAAATAAAATATTCAGCATAATTATTCCTCTCAAGTTTTATAATACTGGCTCAATTGCCCTTAGTTTAGTTAGTATTTGACAAGTATTGGCAACCAATCTAAGATACGGTTATGCCAAAACTCCTACAAGAATAGCTCAAATTTAACATAAATTCCCATAAGGAAAAGCAAATCCTTCTTTTTTCTTAATTTTAGTTCTAGTCAGTGATCATGCCTATGATGAATATCAGGGTAATGTTTGTGTGAATGTACTTCTTCATTATGTTCATGTATATGAGAGTGTTTTACTGTGCAGGAAATAATTTCGAAGTGCTCGTGCTGATGATGTTCATCATTGTGACTGTGCAGGTGAATATGAGTACTTTTTGTATGGGCATGACCTTGCTTAACGGTGTCGCGATTCCAAAGAGCAGGCCGGCAAGCATACCTATAACAATTGAGAATATCTGCAAATCAGTTCCTCAAATTTGAGTTATTTATTAAATTGTTTTCTTAAAAACAGATAATTCTGGCAGATAAATATTTTATATTGACATGAAAATAGAAGAAACCGTTAATGGACTTAATCATTTTTTAGGAAATATTGTAAAATATTTACAAGTAAATTAAATGCTGAAAGCAAAACTTACATAAAAAAGGAGATGCTACGATATGATTGAATCTATTTTGACTCTTGGGCCGGCGAGTTCAGACGAAGACACGATTATATCTCTCTTGGAAGTGGCAGGACGCTTCAGGCTTAATACATCTCATATGAGCTGCGGAGAGATAGCATTATGGCTTAAGAAACTTGAAAGGCTTTTTGCAGAAAGATCCAGAAAGATAGATGTAGTAATGGATCTTCAAGGGTCGAAGATGAGAATAGGTGAAATCAAGAGTTTCGATACATTTCCAGAGAAAATATGCTTTTTTTATGGAGTTTCATCAGATAAAGCCGATATGATTCCAGTTCCTCACACAGAGTTTTTTTCAGCGGTCAAAAAAGGTGATCATCTTAGTCTGAACGACAATAGGATTATTGTAGAAGTTACAGGAATATCCAAAGACGAGGTAACCTGCAGAGTAATAAGAAATGGAAAGCTTTCTTCGCGAAAAGGGATAAACAGATCAAACCATCCTATTCCGTTTGAAAAGTTATCGTCCAAAGACGAAGAGATAATAAAAATATCTATGATGTTCGATTTTACACAGTTTGCTTTTTCGTTTGTTTTTGACGGAAATGAATCAGAAAAGATTAGACCTCTGGCAAAGGATAGAAAAATCATTGCCAAAATTGAAAGACCTGAGGCGATGGCAAACTTGAAAAAGATTGATCGACTGTTCGATGAAATGTGGCTATGCCGTGGTGATCTTGGAGCACAGGCTGGAATATTTCAACTAGGAAGATTGCAGGAAGAGTTTTCATCTCAGTTAAAAGAATTTAAAAAACCTTGTATCTTGGCAGGGCAGGTGCTCGAACATATGACAAATTTTCACGAACCAACAAGAAGTGAAGTAGTTCATTTGTACGATATAGAAAAAAGAGGCTACAAAGGATTTGTCCTTTCTGATGAAACCGCCGTAGGAAAAAATCCCCTGTCTATTGCAGTTTTTTTAAAAGAATATAATTCTCTGAGATAGCGCGATCTATTGTTTTCCTGAATCAGTATTTGGGATGAATTTATATACAGTTTCCTGCTCTTTGCATAGATTGAATTTTTCTCTGGCTATTCTTTCGACCTCTTCAGTTTTTGAAGTGATATTGCTTAAAGTCTGGCGCAGTTTTATATATTCAAGCTGTTTATCTATGAGCTTTTGTTTGGTTTCTATTTTTTGATGGACAAGATTCCTGTTTTTATGATAAGCAGGAAAAACGAGCACTGCTGACGCAACAATGATAGAAGCAAGAAGAGCTACAAAAAAGATCTGCAGAAAGCGATTCATTTTATAGCTCCTGGTAGAATGGCATAATTTAATTCAGCCGTTATCTATACTTTTTGTCATCCTCATCGTCATCGTCGTAATCCTCTTCTTCATCGTCATATTTCTCATCATCGTCATCGTCTTCATCATAATCGTCATCAACATCATCGCCGTAGTCATCATAATCGTCTAAGCCGTCCTGATCATCGTCATAATCATCTGTGTAAGCAGCATCTGTAGAGATAGCTGAACCACATTCCGGGCAACAGCCCTCTTCTGCTTCAACTTGTGAGAGTTTAACCTCTGAGTCACAATAAGGGCATACGAGTATTTCCATTAATTTCTCTCCTTAGATAATATTAAGAATAAGCCTTTTTGAGTTCAAATATTACTTTTTTGAAAGATACTGACGCAATTATAGATGCAATGTCATAAGAAATTCAATATTTGTTTTAATTTTTTTCATTTTACTGATGATTAGTTCCATTGCTTCTATGGGGGGGACGCCGTTTAGAGCTTTTCTGAGAGCCCAGACTTTATTGAGCTCATCAGGGTGCAGAAGTAGTTCTTCTTTTCTTGTTCCGCTCTTTTCGATATTGATTGCAGGATAAATTCGTTTATCTACCAGATGACGGTCAAGATTGAGTTCCATATTGCCTGTTCCTTTGAATTCCTCAAAAATAACTTCGTCCATTCTGCTTCCTGTATCGATGAGGGCAGTAGCAATGATAGTCAGGCTTCCAGCGCCTTCAATATTTCTTGCTGCTCCGAAGAATCTTTTGGGTTTGTGAAGTGCGTTGGCATCTACTCCGCCTGACAATATCTTCCCACTGTGAGGCTGAAGAGTATTATAGGCTCTTGCCAGCCTGGTTACACTGTCCAGAAGGATAACAACATGCTTATTATATTCCACCAGCCTCTTAGCTTTCTCAATAACCATTTCTGCAATTTGAACATGTCTTTCCGGCGGTTCGTCAAAGGTGGATGAAACAACTTCGGCGTTAACGCTTCTCTTCATGTCAGTAACTTCTTCTGGTCTCTCATCTATTAGAAGGATAATAAGAATAACTTCCGGATTGTTTTTTGTTATGCTGTTTGCAATTTTCTGCATAAGCATGGTTTTACCTGTTCTGGGGGGAGCTACAATGAGTCCGCGCTGTCCTTTTCCTATAGGCGTAATCAAGTCAACTATGCGGGTAGAATATTCATCTGGAGCGCGCTCAAGTACTAGCCTTTCTGTAGGAAAATAAGGAGTAAGCTCTTGGAAAGGAATAATTTCTCTTTTTCTTTCTGGAGGTTCATTATTAATAGCTTCAACTTTAAGCATGGCAAAGAAACGCTCTTTTTCCCTTGGCTGTCTTATTTGTCCGCTGATGAAATCGCCAGTTTTCAGAGAAAATCTTCTGATTTGGGACGGGCTTAGATAAATATCTTCAGGGCAGGGCAGATAGCAGTAGGTAGGAGACCTCAGGAAACCAAATCCATCTTGAAGGACTTCGAGATAGCCGCTTCCGTACATAAGGCCGTTTTTTTCTGCATTAGCTTTTAGAATTTCAAATATCAGTTCAGGTTTTTCCAGAGCTCCTATGCCTTCTATCCCAAGAGAATTTCCCATAACAGCCAAATCCTGCATCTTCATTGCCTGGAGTTCTGTCAGGTTCAGACTTGGAGCAGTTCTATCCTTTCTGGAGAAATCGTCTCTAAATTTGTTGCTGCCGTTTCCATTTTTGAATTCTCTGTCTTTGCGGTAGTAAGTACCACTGTTGTTACGGTCACGATCTCTGTCTTTGTATTGCTGCTCCTGTCCTTTATTGCTGTTTTGTTCAGAGGGAGTTTGAGTAGATTGAGCGGCAGTGTTTGATTGCTGTTCATTTTGTATTTGTTGAGGTTCTTTAGTCGATTCTTGTTCGAGAATATCCTTACGCTCTTCTTTGTGCTCGGGAGGAGTTTGATAATGATGGTCTTCTGCTACATCGGGGGGAATTTCGCCCATGAGTTCTGCATTATTGATCTCAGGAGTTTCTATTAATTCTTCAGGCGCTGCCTGATGAGCTGGGATATTTTCAGAGAAAAGTTCCTGAGGGAGTGGCAGGCTGCCCTGATGAGAATCTTCGTCATTATTTGTTTTTTTTGGTTTGCTCTTAGGTCTGCCCCTGTGAGGTTTATGCTCAGTATAATTTTCTGGAGGAATATTATTTCCTATGTCTTTTTGCGGAATGTTATCTTCTGTCATTATTTTCCGTCCTTCTGGTTTATTTTTTTAGTTATTTTAATTAAGATTTGTTTGCATTGTTCTTTCAGGTAATTTAAATCACCTGTGTTTATTATTCCGTATGAGGCTCTTTCAAGTTTGATATCAGGAGTCAATTGGTTTTTTATTCTTTCATAGATTTCATGCTCAGTCCAATTCCTGGCTTTAAGTCTTTTAGTTTGCTGTTCCTTGTTTGTCCAAATAGCTATTGTTGAAGAAAAATCCTTTTCTATTCCTAGTTCAAATAGCAGAGGGATGTCAAAAATTATTATTCTGCTCTTTGGAGAAGCTTTAATAATCATTTCAGCTCTGGAAAAAACATAAGGATGAGTATTGGAGTTTAACCATTCAAGAGCATTTTTATTTGTAAAGACTATTTTTCCTATTTTTTTTCTATCAAGGTTTCCTTCGGTTAATACTTCATTTCCCCATTTGTCAGTCAATATTTTTCTGAATCTGGCAGAATCTTCACTATTCTCTTCATATAGCTCATGAACGATTTTGTCAGATTCAATTATAGTGCATTCAAGCTCTGAAAATATTTTCAAGGCTGTGGATTTACCGCAACCGATTCCTCCTGACAGTCCTATGACTGAAGAAGGATAATTAAAAGTCATTACGACTTCGTAGTTTTGGAACAAATCAAATCTCCGAATAATTCAAAATTGAAAACAAGTTTTAAATCATCAAAAAAAGCAGTGATTAATATGATGAATGGGAATTAATGAAATCAGTTTATCGAATTGGCCAACATTATAGAATTGTATTTAAGCTAAATCAAGACCTTTTTGCTAAAGAATTAAAAAATGTTCGGAAATATCCCTTTTTCAGAAACACTTTTTGCTATCCTTAATCAGATGAAGTACAATCTCTGATATAATAAGATTTTCTGCAAGCTTGGTATTTAAGGGTAATAAAGCACTTCCTATTGATTTTGACATGGAATATGATACCATTTCGAAATGTGTTGATTTTATGGCTGAATCAAGCAATATATATCAAACTGTGTATTGGAAATCATTTGAATAAAAACCTAGAAAACTCAAGTAAATTTTATATTATTGGAAAGAACTGATGTCGAGAAATGTACCAACTGTTTTGAAACGGACGAGCAAATTTAAAGGTAAATGGCTGGAATTTGAAGAGGTCGAATATGTTGATGCTTTTAATAAAGTCAGAACCTGGGAGAATGTTGTCAGAACTACAGAGGGCGGCGCTGTAGCCATGATTGCCACGACAGTCGGCAAGCTTATACTTGTTAGGCAATTCAGACCTCCGATAGGCAATTATATAATAGAATTTCCGGCTGGACTTGTGGATAAAGAAGAATCTTATATAGTTTCCGCCTTACGGGAATTGAAAGAAGAAACAGGATACACAGGAAAAGTAACAGGCGTTACCTGTCCTGTTTATAGTTCTCCAGGGATGACTGATGAAACAACTGCTCTTGTTTCTATTGAGATTGATTCATCTCTTGCTGAAAATAGAAATCCCAAACCGCAGCTTGAACAGACCGAGAACCTTGAGGTTCTCGAAGTTGAAATAAAAAACCTGAAAAACTTCCTTGAAGAACGCTCAAAAGCAGGCGACTATATTGACGCGAAAGTCATGAGCTTTGTTTCAGGTATAAATTTTAAAGATTAAATATTTTGACAATTTGATAAATAGGAGAAAATCAGATGGCTAAAAATAACAAGAAACTTTTTAACTCAGTCGATGTTATTTCTAAAGAGCTCGATGCAGTTGATAATTTTGTGCTTAAATATTGGAAGAAATATGTATATATAGCCATTGGGGTAATAGTAGTAGTAGCGGCAGTGACAATATTTATAAGAGTTTTTGAGCATAATTCTACTTCAGCAGCAAGAGAGATCTCTGGCGCATTGTCCCTCGAACAACTGCAGACTGCGGTAAGTAAAAATCCAACAAATGTTCTTACTCCTTACGCTGAGCTTGAAATGGTGCCAAAACTCCTGGAGAAAAAAGATATTGATGGAGCAAAAAAAGTATGCAATAAAGTTATTTCTTCTAGGCAGGATCCTTATGCTCTTGCCCAAGCAAAAGTTGACCTTGGATATATTGCGGAAATTCAAGGCAACAATGATGAGGCCATAAAAATCTTCACACAGCTTGCCTCTGATCCTGAATCTACTGAAAGTGTGAAGGCTGAAAGCTTTTATAATGCGGGAAGGATTTATCTTGCCATGGGAAAAAAGACACAGGCCATAGAGGTTCTCAAGAAGTGTTCGGCCATATCTGATTCTTCTTCGATGGGCTGGCAGGAGTTTGCCAACAATTTGATGAACGCTGCAAATTAGACAGGCGATATTTCAGGTGAACATTTATTCTCATAATGCGTTCACAAAAAATATGGAGAAGTTCATTCTTTCTCTCTATGACAGAAAGAATAGGTATGAAGCAAATCAGTGTGTATGTGAAGGACTGAGAGCCTCACAGGAATTGTATTCTATAACTCCTGAGCTGATAGAATACGCTGTAGTCACTAATAAAGCAGACTCCTCCTTTCTCAAAGGAATAAAGATTTTTGAGGCTGATGAGAGAGTATTCAATAAGATTTCATCTACAGTCAGTTCTCAAGGCATTCTTCTTGTAGCGAAAATTCCTAAACTTTCTGACAGGCCTCTTCAAGATACACCGTTTGCTTTAGTGCTTGACAGGATTGCTGATCCTGGCAATTTTGGCACAATACTTAGAACATGTGTTTCTGTTGGGCTTAAAGATGTCTGGTTTTCATCTACATCAGTAGATCCTTATTCAGAAAAGACTATCCGTTCAGCCCTATGTGCCCAGTTTTCTTTGAACCTCCATGCATACAACAATGTAAACACTCTTGTGGATAACCTTGAAAAAGAAGGCTTTCAACGTATTTACAGGACAGACCCTTCCGGAGGTAAAAATTGTTTTGAAACAGGAAAACTTTTTGAAAAAAGCATAATTGTTTTTGGCAATGAGGCTAATGGAATCAGTGATGTAAAGGATTCAATTCCTGTAAATATCCCTATGCCTGGGAAATTTGAATCTCTGAATGTAGCCCAGGCAGTTACAGTTATTCTTTTTGAAGCAGTAAGACGAAAAATATTGAGGTGAAAATGGAAGAAAGCAATGCAAAAATAATTATTGAAAATTTAGGTTTGAGGCCTCATCCTGAAGGAGGGCATTACCGTCAGGTTTTCAAGGACAGTGTAAATGTAACTATAGAGGATGGCACGAAAAGATTCAGGACGGCTCTTACAGACATTTATTTTCTTCTTGCCAAAGGAGAAAAGAGTCGTTTCCATAAAGTCAGGCAAACTGAGATATGGCATTTTTACACAGGCGCTCCTCTTATGCTTTACGATTTATCGGAAGATCTGCAAAAACTAGAGATAATAGAACTGGGGAAAGGCATGAATTTTAAGCATACGGTCAAGGCCAACCATTTTCAGGCGGCGGTTAGCGCTGGTGATTATACTCTTGTCGGTTGCAGCGTTGCCCCTGGATTTGAATTTGAGGATTTTTCTTTTCTTAGCGATGATGAAAATTTAATTCAGTTTGTTGCTGCAAAGTATCCAAACTTAAAATATCTGATATGAACTTTAAACTCAGATACTGGAAAAGGATTTTTATCTCTGGTATTTTTGCTCTCTATCTTTCTTCATGTAATTCCCCGGAAAACCAGATGCCCCCAGCTTCAGAATCTTACAGAACTGTAAGGAACGAACCTATTATGGGGCATGGGGAAGCTAATGTATATCAATTGGAAAAATTCTTTCTTAAATATAATCCAAAAATAAATCGCACATACCTCAGAAATGTTACAAATGCTTATTTAAAGCAGTGCTCTTATGAAAGAGTTAACTCTGATGTGGCTTTTATTCAGATGTGTCATGAGACTAATTTTCTGCGTTTTGGGAATCAGGTAAAACTGTATCAGAATAATTTTGCAGGTATCGGCGCAACTGATAATGGAGCAAGAGGCGCGTCATTTAAAACCATAGATGAAGGCGTGCGAGCTCAGGTTCAGCATCTTAAGGCCTATGCAAGCACTGCAAAACTCAATGGCAGATGCGTTGACCCAAGGTTTAACGAAGTAAAAAGAGGTTCGGCCGTCTATGTTTCCGAATTGGGTAACGGCAGATGGGCAACTGATCCTGATTACGCAAAGAAACTTTTAGCAAAAATAAATGAACTCTACCGTCTAAACTCAATCAACTAATTTACCATATCTATAACTGGAATCCGGAGGATTATAGCAGAAGTTAAAACAAAAGAGATTATTTTGTGATAGTTATTTCTCTTTTTGTATCTGAAATTCTTTTTATTTCAACTTGAATAATTTCTTTAGGAAGAATGTCATAAATTCTTTCCGGCCATTCAATTAAAGTTATTGCATCGGGTCTGCTAATATATTCCTGTATTCCGAAGTCTAAGGCTGTGGCTGAATCATTGATTCTATATAAATCCATGTGGTACATCCATTTTGAATTCTTGCAGGGATATTCTCTGATTATGCTGAAAGTAGGGCTGCATATTATATCAGTTATACCTAATCCTCTAGCAAAACCGCGAACAAAAACTGTTTTTCCAGCTCCAAGATTGCCGACTAAGGCTATCATCGATCCTAATTCAATATTTTTAGCGAAATTTGAGGCTAAATCCTGAGTATTTTTTTCGGAATCTGTAAAATATTTTGTAATTTCTTGCAATTCGAACCTCATGTTGATCTTATAATCTAAAAAGATAGAGCTAAAAAACAAAAACTCAAAAGTGCTTTGTTAGTTTTGGATTAGTAATATTTACCAGAGTTGCTTCAGAGATACGGCAAATGTATTTTAAAACATGATACAAAACAAGTGTCATAAATATCTATCACTAAGATATGGAGGAATTATATGAAAAATGATACTGATGAAATAAATAGATGTTTAACTATAGATGATAGCGACTGTTATAAATATTCTTCAGGCTCAGAAGCTGGTAATGAGGTATATTACATAGCATCCAGAGATGATAAAGGAAAAATCTTGCGTAAGAAAGTATCTAAGGCTGATTTTTTAGACAGTAAGTGCAGATTCGTTTATATATAATAAAAATATTAAATCTGCTCTGTACCAGGCTGAACTTTTTGTTCAGCTTTTTTTTTATAAAAAATATCAAATTTGTTGCAGAAGCTGAATACTTTGATAGAATCGAGCTCTATATATGCAAATGAATAAGAATTATGATTGCATAATAATAAAATCAACAAAAAGGAGTTGATATGGGCTCTGAAAACTTATCTCAAAATGAAGCTGTCGACCTGAAGATAGCCGAACTACAGTCGAAACTGGAAAAAATTAACAAAAACAGGAAAATTTCAGCCTTGGTTTCTTTTGTCGGCATAGTGCTGATTGTCATTGCGCTGATAGCTTTTGTAAGCAGGATATATAAGTTTGTTGAGCATTATGATACTAGAGCACTTCTTCATGAACTGCAGGAATGCTCTGGGCGATTTGCTTCTTCTGAAGAGGTTAAACAGCTAGTCGAAGCATTAAAGCAGGATTTGATACCTTCGTACCAGGTAGCTCTGAACTTAGAGATGAGAAGTTCAGCTCCTCAGTTCCAGAAAGATTTCGAGGCGATTCAAGATGAAATTGCGCTTTATCTTACACAATCTATTAAGCCTAGGATAGAACAAAACCTAGTAGAGCAAATGGTTAATTCAGAAGCTACCTCTCTTGCAAATAACCTTACATCAGAGCAATCCCTTGCGAAGATTAACAATGTTGTAATGATTACAAAAAATCATGTAGAAGAAAAAATGCCTGGGTTTTTAGATGCTAGAATGGATCCTATAATTGTTCAGTTAGACAGTCTAAATGGTAGTTTTTATAAGGTTTATGACAATATGGTTAAAGCTGGAGAATTCAATGGTATTACTCCTGATATGTCAGGAGAGATAGAAAACAGGCTGATCGAAAATGTACTTGAAATGATCATATACCAGCTCGATCCGAAGAAAGGGTTAGAAAAAGCTAATTTAGGCAGGAGGGACTAAAATGAACGATACTACATCAAGGATAGAGTCTTTAGAAAAAAGCATTGACAGCCAGCTCAAAAAATCAAAAACCAGTCTTATAGCTGTAATAGCTGTTTATATTGTATTAGTGATTATTGTCTTGGGATACACTACATTTATTGTTACTTATACAAAAGCGTTAGCAAAACCGCCTGTAGTTGCTGAATTTATTATTAGCAATATTCAGACAAAAGTTCCTGCTTTAACCCAAACTCTTAAGGATAATTCCAAGGCTTACGGAAGTTTTCTTGCAAAGCAAACTCTTGCCTATATAAAATCATTCATACCATTACTTGCAAATATGGCAAGAGGTCAGCTTGATAACACTGTTGAAGTTATAAATAGCCAAATGAATGAAAATTATCTGCCGTTAATTAATGAATATTTTAAATTAAATAAAGATAAGATCAATGAAATGTTCAGGGATATGACTGATGAGCAGATAGCTACACAATTAAATGAAATGATGTATGAAGAACTTGATAGAAACGCAGAATTGCTCAATGCCCCGATTGGAGATTCAATAAATCAGCTCAAGGCTAGGATTGACAAACTTGCCAATACGCCTAATTCTCAGCTGAACAATCAGGAGCTAGCACAAAAGAGAGTTATTGCATATTGGATATATCTTGTGAAATATCAAGAGCTAACAGGGTTTAAGGCCTTGAAGCTGAATAACGATAATTAATTATATCTAAAAAAGTTCGAAGGCTGAAACTATAAAAAGTTTCAGCCTTTTTTCTTAATAGAGGCATAAAATTTTGCGGCGTTTTACAGTTTGGCTATAATTTTTATTAAGTCAAAAAAAGGAGATAAAGAGTATGGCAAAGGCTGCAGGAAGCAAGTCGAATTCAAACCAGATCCTATTCGCAATGGGTTTGGCTATAGTTATAGGTCTTTTAATTAATTACTTCGGGCATAAATATAATTTTATACCTCAATATCGAATGATTGAGAAATATTCAATAGGGCCTATTGGAGATGCATTTCTCAAGTTGCTTCTTATGGGCGTACTGCCTATTGTATTCCTCGCTATTGTAGGCGGTATTGTTGAGCTTGGACAGGATAAAGGGAAACTCAAAAGAGTGAGCATCAAAGCGGGACTCTACTTTTTTTTCACCACCTTTGCAGCTTTGATAATTGGCCTTTGCGTATCTTTTGTTATTAACCCTGGGAAAGTTGGAAATCTCGGAGAGGGACTGGACCTTTCGAAGGGTGTGGCATCTATGAATATAATGGATGTTTTTCTTAATATGTTTCCAAAGAATCCTTTTGCTTCTTTTGCTGAAGCTAATATGCTTCAAATCATTTTTTTCGCAATATTTATGGGCGTAGCTATCGTTATGGTAGGCGGGGAAAAAATGAAAAAAGTTAATGAAATATTACACTACATAATGCAGATTATGATAGAAATTATAAAGATTGTTATGAAAGTTGCTCCAATCGGAGTCTTCTGTCTTCTTCTGAAAGTAACTGCGACCCAGGGATTCTCAACAATTATTGGACTTTTACTTTATGTCATTGCCATAGTAGTGGGATTGCTTCTTCAGTTTATTATTGTTTACTGTCCTGTTCTATATGTCACAACAGGCCTGAAGCCTATAAAATTTATAAAAAAATTCAAGGACATTGCCATTGTTGCTTTTGCTACTTCAAGCTCAAAAGCTACTTTGCCGTTCGCGATGGAAGTCTGCGAGGAGAAATTTGGAGTGGAAGAGGATTTTTGCAGATTTATTCTTCCTCTTGGCGCATCGATCAATATGAACGGATCGGCAATAATGCAGAGTGTGGCGATTGTTTTTATTTCGCAGATTTATCATGTTAATCTCACGGTACCGATGCTTTGCGCGATTCTTTTTACAGCTGTTTTTACTTCTGCCGGAGCCGCCGGTATTCCGAGCGGAGCGACAATTACTCTTACGACGATTTTACTGATGGTTGGTATTCCAGCCGAAGGAGTTGCACTTATTCTTGGAGTGGACAGAATAGTTGATATGTGTAGAACAGTTGTGAATGTCTCTGGGGATGTAGTTTGCACCATTTCAATAGCCGGCAGCGAAAAAGCAATAGATAGAACTGTCCTCCTTTCATAATGAAGGAAGTTAGTCTATGCAAATCATATTAACATGAGTTGTCTGTTTGATTACAAGATGCACCAACTATAAAACTTGATTGGAGGAAGTTATGATAAAACTTAAAACATTGGTTAATTTTCTTAATGAAACCCTGGATATTAAGGCTGTTCACAACGATGTCTCAAATAACGGGCTTCAGATACAGGGATGCAAAGATATTGAAAAGGCTCTTTTCACCGTGGATTTTTCTCTCGAACTTGTGGATTATGCCATAGATCATGATGTTCAATTTATCTTTGTTCATCACGGACAAAGCTGGGGAAACAGTATGAAATACATCACGGGAAGCAATTACAATAGGATTAAGCCCATGATTGACCATGGCATTTCATTATATGCCGTTCACCTTCCTTTGGACAGGCATCCAGAGTATGGGCATAATGCTGTTATGTCGAAGATGATAAATTTGCATAATGTTCAACCTTTCTGCGAATACGAAGGGATTAATATCGGGTTCAAGGGAATTCTATCAGGCGGAATGAGTTTTGACGAATTATCCAAAAAACTTAGATTCGAACTCAATGAGTATATACTGAAGAATTCCAAACCATATCTTTATAAGCTTGATAACTTTGTTTCCTTGAGTATAAATAACTCAAAAGGTCAGAAATTATCTAAAATAGGGATAGTCTCCGGCGGCGGAAGCAAGGATTCTGTTTATAGCGCAATATCTGATGGGTTGGACTGTCTCATAACAGGTGAATTCACTCATTCGTCATTCTTCACAGCTAAGGAATCCGGACTTTCTGTTATAGCTGCGGGCCATTATCTGACTGAGACCCCAGGAGTGATTAGAATGATGCAGCTTGTGGAAAAACACTCACCTGGAATTGAAGTTGAGTTCATCGACATCCCGACAGGTTTGTAATTTTGAATTGATAATGCAATAATTAAAAAGTTATTAAAAATTGTTTATCTTTTTCGTAAGTTGTAGGATTTATGTATAGTTTAAGATAATCAGTTTTAAGACTAAGGAGTCGTGTATGGATTGGAAAGCAGAGTATATCTGGTGCATATTGGGGATATTAATGCTCCTGGCAGAGTTTGCCAACCCCGGATTTGTAATAATGTTTTTTGGGATAGGGGCACTGGTTGTATCTTCTATTCTTATATTTATCGATTTATCTATCAATGCCCAGATAATCCTTTTTCTTGTATTCTCTCTTCTTTCCCTCTTTCTTCTAAGGAAATGGGTCAAATCCATTTTTAAAGGAATATCTTCTTCGAAAAATAAAATGCCGGTAAACAGCGAATCATTTATCGGTGGAAAAGCCATAGCTGACGGAGATATAATTCCGGGAACCATCGGCAAAGTGGAATTTCACGGAACGAAGTGGAATGCTATATCAACTGAAAAAATCCTTTCCGGAACAACCGTGATTATAGATAAGCAGGATAATCTCACATTAGAAGTTAAACAAATTAAATAAAGGAGTTCGTGTGAACATTAACCCTAATACCATCGTCTTATTGGTAATTGTAGTATTTATAATAATACTGCTAGCTAAATGCATCAGAATTGTACCTCAGAAATCAGCTTATATCGTAGAAAGACTCGGCAGATACAGAGATACACTTGAAGCCGGTCTCCATGTTCTTCTTCCTATAATGGACAGGATATCCTATATTCATACCCTTAAGGAACAGGCTATTGATGTGCCTCCTCAATCATGTATTACAAAAGACAACATAGTTGTAGAAGTTGACGGAATACTGTACATGCAGGTAATTGATCCTAAACTTGCTTCATACGGGATAAATAACTATGCTTGGGCCTCTATACAGCTCTCACAAACTACTATGAGAAGCGTAATGGGAAAACTCGAACTTGATAAAACTTTTGAAGAAAGAGAAACTATCAACAAAAGTATCGTCGAAGCCATAGACAAGGCATCCGAACCATGGGGTGTAAAAGTCACAAGATATGAAGTAAAGAATATTACTCCCCCTCAGAGCATCAGAGACGCTATGGAAAAACAGATGAGGGCTGAAAGAGAAAAAAGAGCCATTATCGCAGAATCAGAAGGACAGAGACAATCTCAGATTAACAGAGCTGAAGGTGAAAAGCAGGCAGCGATTGCCAATTCAGAAGGTGAAATGCAGAAACGGATCAATCTCGCTGAAGGTAAATCCATTGAAATAAGGAAGGTCGCTGATGCCACAGCTACAGGTATTAGAGCTATAGCTAATGCTATTAATGACAAAGGCGGTATGAACGCGGTTAATCTCAGAATCGCTGAACAGTACCTTACAGAATTCGGAAAGATGGCGAAAACGAATAATTCTATGATTATACCTGCTAACCTTGCTGACATTGCTTCAGTTGTCAAGGTTGCCACAAGCGTTCTGAAAGACCAGACAGTTTTAAACGCGTTACAGACTAAAGAGGAACAAGCATAATCATAAACTATTAATTTGTATTTATGCTATTTTTGGTACTCGGCATAGTTCTTTTTGCCATATTTAATGTGCTCGGTTTTCTTTTTGTCAGGAAAGCCGGGTTTTTTATTGGTGTGGAGAGAAAACTCGACTTATCCAAACTCTATTCCGAACTCAATAAATATTTTGTCAGCGCTATTGTCGTATATTGCGTTTTGACTCTTTTTATTTTGAAAAAATTTCATTTGGGATTGATCGAGTTAACTTTCTGGTATCTGATATTTTCAATAATATGTGTCGCCCTTCTCCTTTACTGGCTCTATATTGAGATGGTCAGAAGGAGCTATACAATTCAGGCTGTCAGATTTATGATTTTATCGAGTGCGATGAAGAATCTGGGGTTTATCTCAATAATTTTCGGAATAGCGCAATATTTAGAAAAATTCAGGTAGCTGTATGTATTGTCCAAAGTGCGGAAAACAAAACTTTATTGAGGATTCGTTTAAATCCTTCAAATGCAAAGATTGTTCCTTCAGTGTTTTTATGAATGCCGGAGCAGCTGTTGTAGCTATCATAAGAAACGAGGATAATGAAGTTCTCTTTACGGTAAGAAAGCATAACCCTTTTGCGGGGATGCTTGATTTGCCAGGAGGTTTTGTTGATTATGAGGAGAATGCTGAAGATGCCTTAAAGCGAGAAGTTAAGGAAGAATTGAATCTTGATATATATGACATTAAGTATCTACTTTCACTTCCAAATATTTATGAATTTGAAGGAATAGCCTACCATACTTTAGATTTGGCTTTTACCTGCAAAGTTAAGGACTTTCTTACTATCAGGACAGACGACGATGTTTCCGGATTCAAATTCATTTCGAGGAAAATGGTTCTAATTGATGATATAGGCTTACGATCTGTGAAGGAAATCGTCGGAATTCTGAAAGGTGTTACTAGAGAGATTTAAGAGCCAGTTCCTTCGTCTCATATATTTTGAATATTTTGTCAAATCCTGAAACTTTGAATATTCCAAAGATAGATGGAGACATGGATGACAAGACTATCTGTCCACCTGTTTTCTGGAGCTTTTTGGCTAATGATAATATTATTCTAAGACCGAAACTCGAGATATACTCTGTTTTTGAGAAATCGCACAGAACTTTATTTGTACCGTCTTTAATACAGTTCATACAGCATGTTTCTATATCCATTGCTGCGGCAGTATCAAATTTTGATGGAAGCAATATACATTTTACATTGTTTTCAGAAGTAACTTTCATATTAATTCCTCAATTATTTTTATAAGGGCATACCAGACTGTTTTTTTCATAAACACAGTCCATGTCGCACGGTTCCATTTTGATAATAACTTCGCAGTCTTGGATATCAGCTTTGATATCTTTTTCAATGTCAGAGATAATCTTATGTCCAGCTGCAATAGGAATATCATGAGGCATTACAAGTTTAAATTCTACAAAGTGTTTCCTGCCTGCACAACGGGTTTTTATGTCTTTAAAATCACAAAACTTATCGGTATAGGAAGAAAGCATTTTTAATATTCCCATTTGTCCTTGTTCTTCTATGGAAGAATCCAGAAGCTTAAAAAATGCTTCTTTTGCTAAATGGAAGGAAGGAATCAGAATCATTACGCTTGCTATAATAGTAGCCAGAGAGTCCACATAAAAATCCAGATGTTCAAGTTTAAAAAATCTAAGGAATAAAACTATGACAAATGAAATAGCGATTGCCAGTGAGATGTACCCTTCAAGTTTGTAATGAAGCCCTTCTGCTTTTATAGCAGGGGATTTACTCTTTTCACCTAGCTTAATGATAAAATGAGCTCCAAACAAGTTAACCAGCACGCTTATGATACTGCATATAAGCCCTACGCTAAGGATTTGGTGGCGCATTGGATGATCGAACAAATTTGTGATTGCCTGAACAATCATGAATAAGCCTAATCCAGTTAAGGCTATTCCTTCCATGGCTTCGCAAATATTTTCTATTTTCCCGTAACCATAATTGTAAAGTACATCAGCCGGCTTATTAGAAACTTTTACGGCATGATACAGAATTATTGAAATGATAAGGCCGACAAGAGATATGCCTAAATCGGTAAGTATTGCTAATGAATTTATAATAAATAGAGTAGCTGTTTTTACAAGAAACAGAAAGATATTCCCGAACAGACTGATTTTTGCAGCCTGCAACATGTATACTTCATTGTTTTCGGCCATAGAGGGGGAAAGATTTTATTAAATTATAACTAATTTTAAGTCAGGTAAAAACTATAATTTAAAAGTTATTTTTCAATGATTTTTTGTTAAATTGAATGAATATTAACTGGATAACGCTTTGACTCTGATCAGTTCTCTCGTAGACTCAATGAAATTAGCCATATACATTAAAGATGCGAGTCTTAAATTCCTTATCGCCATTAATTTCTGTCACATATAAATGACTGTTACTCCGCTGTCGCCTGGTATATTCATATCTTCTCCATAAATTGTTCCCTTAATATACTCAGAAGCAGCTAGATGTTTTCTTATACCGTTTCTTAAAATTCCTTCTCCGTGACCATGAATTATCATAATGCTGTTGTACTTTCCGGAATAAAGGGCTTTTTCAATATTCATCAAAGCTTCATCAAGGTTTTGCCCATGAAGATCAAGGATACAATCATAATTGAATTTGCGCGTATTCTTTTTCATAAAGCATTCTGAGTTATAAGGCTATTTTCTTTTATTATGTTAAGTTAAGCTATTGTAAGAAACCGTTTTTTTCCTTATCATTTCTATATATTGTTCGTTTATTTAAATAGAAAAACATCAAAAAAAACAAGGGTAAAGGGAAATGAGTACAAAGACAAAAACAACTACTGCCTACGACGAATTTGTAAGTTACCTTGAGAAGATCTTCGCTGTTTCGACTGATGAGGTAAAAGTTATAATCAAGGATTTTCATTCTGAAATGCAGAAAGGCCTTTCGGGCTTTGAAAGCTCTCTCAAGATGCTTCCTTCATTTACAGATAGAGCAAAGGGAATTGAAAAAGGAAAATTTATAGCTTTAGACCTTGGGGGAACAAACTTCAGAGTTATCGCAGTCGACCTCGATGGCAAAGGCGGAACTACTATAGTAGGCGTAAATAAATATGTTATAGATAAACAGTATATGGAAGGTTCCGGAGAACAGCTTTTTGATTTCATCGCAAACTGTATAAAGGGTTTCATGGAAGGGAAAAATATTCCTTTAGATAAGAAATTGGAACTTGCTTTTACTTTCTCATTTCCTGTAGAACAGACTAATGTTGCTGCTGGAAAACTTCTTACATGGACAAAAGGTTTTACAGCTTCAGGTGTAGTAGGCGAAGACATAGTGGTACTTCTGAATGAAGCGTTAAGAAAGATAGGAATCAAAAACTTGAAAGTTGCAGCTTTGGTCAATGACACTGTCGGAACCCTTGTGGCTAAAAGTTATACAGAACCATCTTGCGATGTGGGAGTGATTCTGGGAACCGGAACAAATGCCTGTTATCCTGAAAAAATAATTAATATCAGGAAATGGAGAGGCATGCCGCCAAAAGGCAACATGATTATCAATATGGAATGGGGCAATTTTGATAAGCTGTTTGTCTCTCCTTATGATAAGGACATTGATGCAGCTAGTCCGAATCCCGGAAAGCATAGGCTTGAAAAAATGGTTTCAGGAATGTTCCTTGGTGAAATTCTGAGAGTTGTTGTAAGAGATCTTATCAAGAGAGATTTGATATTCAAAGATGAGAGCGCGACGAACCTCTTTTCCAAAAACGGTTCACTTAAAACTGAAAATATGTCAAATATCGAAGCTGATACCAGCGATAATCTTGGCGAAGTAGAAGCTTTTATTTCCAAACATAATGTAAAAAATATTGATCAGAACTCCAAGGATCTTCTAAAGCATGTAAGCAAACTCGTTTCAAAAAGATCAGCCAGACTTTCGGCTGCTGCAATAGCGTCAGTCGTACTCTGGATGGATCCAGAGCTTAAGAATAAACATGTCATTGGTATTGACGGTTCTCTCTTTGAAAAGTATCCGGGTTACAAGGATATGATGGAAGAAGTATTTATTGAGCTTTTCAAGACGCATGCAAAAAACATAGTATGCGAACATGCCAGAGATGGTTCAGGCGTAGGCGCAGCTATTATAGCAGCTATAGCAGCTTCAACTGAAGGCTGAATATAATAAAGTCCGAAACATGAATATCGAAATTCTAAACAAATTCATTGAGTTTGTTTAGAATTTTGTGCTTTGTATTAGACGCTGAACATTATTTCGATGATTTCAAAAGGCTGGATTTTATAGTCGCGATTTACAGCTCTTACCAGTCCCTTGGCCTTGCAGTCGTTGAAATTGTGGCACTTTAGATAATCTTCAAAAGAAACAATGTCGGCTCGTATAAATCCTCTTGCTAGGTCTGTATGTATTTTTCCGGCGCAAATGACTATGTCAGAATCCTTCTTAATTATCCAGGCGTGAGATTCCTTTGGGCCGGTTGTGTAGAAGAAAGTATAGCCGGCCTTGTCAAATGCTTTTGTTATGATTGCGTTGGGGTCTTCTTCATTGTTAACTTTAAGAATTGGTTTCACAGAAATTAAGGCTGAAAGCTGAAGAAACGCAAGCTCTTCTTCCGTGAAATTCATATCACAGAGGGGAATTTCCTGCTCCAGAGAAGTCTGGCATTGTGCCAGGAGTTCTTTTTCTTTAGTGTCGTTGGTCCTTGTAAGTCTTGTTTCTATTTTTTCCATGTCCAGAATGAGTATATCAAGAATTTTGTCTGACGGGACTACTATGACATCCGCATGAGTGAATTCATCTTTAATGAATTCTACAAAATATGGAGATACTTTCTTGGGTTTGTCCTTCTTCTCAAGTGCAATTAAGTTCTGGTCGATATACTTGAGTTTCCCTTCCTGTAGAGTTATTCCTGTGAATCCTATTTTCATTTTTGCCTTATTATATTATTGTTTAAAAGTATTTATAAAAACTATATAAAACTAATCGCGCTTGCGAAAATGGCCAGTTAAACCATATGGATAAGTTTAATAATATTAATTTGCTGGATATAACATCTGATGACGAGTACTTCATGCTTCTGGCTATCAAGGAGTCTCTGAAAGCTTATGAAATAGGGGAAGTGCCGGTAGGAGCCGTTGCAGTTAAGGAAGGCAAAGTCATTGCCAGAGCCTATAACCAGATAGAAAAGCTCAAAGATGCTACTGCCCATGCGGAAATGCTTCTTATCACTCAGGTCTCTTCATACCTGGGAGACTGGAGATTAAATGATGTAACTATTTATGTAACAAAAGAACCATGCCCAATGTGCGCGGGAGCGATGGTTAATGCTAAGTTGGGTAAATTAATTTATGGCATGAAAGATCCTAAGTATGGAGCCGCCGGGACGGCTCTGGACATTACAAATTTCCCGACAGCTCTTCATAAAGTTGATGTTCTGGGAGGTTTTTTGGAAGATAAATGCCTGGAAATATTCCAATCTTTCTTCAGAGAACTGAGAAAAGAGAACATTTCCAGGCCGTAAAAAGAACTAGTTTCCTTGAGGTTTTTCGTAACTTTGGAGCTTGCCGTAATATCCTGCATCTTTCAGGAAGGATGCAGGATAACTTATAAGTTTAGAATTTCCCTTCTCAGAAATTATGTACTGAAAATTATACTTCTTCTTTCATATGGGGATATCTGAAATCAACGGGAGGCTCGAAAGTTTCTTTGAGGGTTCTGATAGTTACCCATCTGAGAAGATTAATTTTACTTCCTGCCTTGTCATTAGTTCCGCTTGCTCTGGATCCTCCGAACGGCTGTTGCCCGACTACTGCCCCGGTTGGTTTGTCATTGATATAGAAATTTCCGGCAGCATGCTCGAGAGCTCTAGCCATCTTGTTGATTACATTTCTGTTTTTTGCAAAAATAGCTCCTGTAAGGGCATAAGGACTTGTTTTGTCAATCAGGGTAAGGGTTTCATCAAGTTTTTCATCATCATAGATATAGCATGTCAGAACGGGTCCGAATATTTCTTCTGCCATAGTTTTGAATCGCGGGTTTGAAGTGAGAATGACTGTAGGTTCAATGTAATAACCTTTGCTGTCATCATAGTTGCCACCGCATAGGATTTCAGCATCAGAAGCATCTCTTGCAAAGTCAATGTAGGATTTGATGTTGGCAAAAGAGTTTTTGTCTATTACAGCGCTCATGAAGTTAGTGAAATCTGTGACATCGCCCATTTTGATTTCCTTTATCATCTTAAGCATAGCCGTCCATATTTCATTCCACTGTGATTTCGGGAAGTAAGCGCGGCTTAGGGCTGAGCACTTCTGTCCCTGATATTCAAAAGCTCCTCTTACGCATGCAGTAGCAAGGGCTTGAATGTCGCAGTCGTTATGGGCAATCAAAAAGTCTTTTCCACCTGTTTCCCCGACCAGTCGTGGGTAAATCCAGTATTTTCTGATATTTTCGCCTATTGTTTTCCAGATATGTCCAAAAGTTTCTGTAGAACCGGTAAAATGCACTCCAGCCATGCTTACATGTTCAATAGCTACTTTGCTGAGAGTGGCTCCGCTGCATGGGATGAAATTGATTACACCATCAGGAAGACCGGCATCCATGAGAAGTTTCATGAAGTAGTAGGAGGAGAGAATAGATGTACTGGCAGGTTTCCACAAAATTACATTCCCAAGCATGGCAGGAGAAGTTGGGAGATTTCCCGCGATTGCCGTAAAGTTAAAAGGTGTAATGGCTACAACAAACCCCTCCAGAGGCAAATATTCCAGTCTGTTCCAGACGCCCTTTGGGCTGATAGGGGGCTGTTCGCTGTAGATTTCGTGCATGTACTTGACATTGAAGTTCAGGAAATCAGTAAGTTCGCATGCTGCATCTATTTCTGCCTGATAGACTGTTTTTCCCTGTCCAATCATCGTGGCAGCATTAAGTTTATAGCGCCATGAAGAGCTGATCATTTCGGCTGCTTTGAGGAATATAGCAGCTCTCTCCTGCCAAGGAAGGGCAGCCCATTTTTCTCTTGCTTTCAATGAAGTCTCGATAGCAAGTTCGACCAGTTCGGGTGAGGCAATATGATAGTGTCCCAATTTTCTTGAGTGATTTGAAGGTGACTTTAGTTCAGCTGTTTGATTGGTTCTATACTCTTTTCCTCCGATAATTACAGGTATATCAATTTGACTGGAACAAATTTCATCCAGTGCCTGTTTCTGGAGTTTTCGCTCGATAGATCCTGGAGCGTAACTTTTTACAGTTTCGTTTTTTGGGGGAGGCGGGACAAAGATACCGTTAGCCATAGTTATACCTCTGTAATTTATAGTGTTTTTATTTTTTCTGAAATTAGGGTCTTAATTTCACTGTCTTTGGCAATCGCATTGGCGACTGCTGAATCAAATACAGGCGGAAGCTGGACATCAATAATATTCAGTGAAGCTTCCGTAATTCCGCCTTTTGTAGCAACTTTATCTGTTAGTTCTCTGAAGGATATATTGTTTTCCCATAACATTTTAATAGTGCCGAAAATAGTTCTTAGAAGAAGCCTGTCTGATACTTCCTTGGGAATTCCGGTATTGCGGATGGCAGAGTGAGAGTAATTGTCGAAAATAGCAGCAAGTATGCCCGGAGCGCTGCTGGTAATATTAACGGCTGAAGCATAGTCATTTTCACTGATTGGAACAACATCTCCAAGGGATTTGAGTATGTTTTCAATTTCTATTACCGATGCCATGCATACGGATTTGTTGTGAGTAATAAAGGTTGTGCCGTTACCGGATTCGGAAATAACTGTCGGGAGAGTTCTTGTTATTCTACCTTTAAAGAATTTTTCTATAGCAGCGATTTCCACGCACGCGGCGATCGAAACAAGATGTTGTTTTTTTGCATTTAGAACGCCTTTTATCTCATTTATAACTTCCGGAACTGCAAGTGGTTTTACGCAAAGAAAAAGAATGTCGGAGTTCGATGCGGCTAACTTGTTATCGCTGACTATGCTGCAGCCCTGAAATTCTGCGCTGTTTCTTATTTGAGAAGCCCGTTCTGGAGTTTCTGATATTATAATCTGAGATGGCTGGAAGATTTGCTGGGACAGAAAAGTGTTGAGCATCGAGGATGCCATATGCCCGCACCCTATAAAACCTATTTTTTTCATGATGTATATGGTTGTTAAAGATTAAACTTGTGGCAGAAATCTATAGACTAATTCCGAATATTCAATTCGAAGACTTTACAAAGCTACCAAACTGTAAAAGTTTATGATATTTAATAGCGTTCTATATATATGAACGATATAATAAAAATAGATAATCTACTGAATTAATATGTCATTTAAATTACTATAAAAACTGTTACTTCCATGGCTAATTTTATTACAAATAGCGGGGTGAATGACCTTAAAAAGCGGATAGTTGAGCTTCTTAAGAGAAGCGATGAATTGAAGTTCTTAGTCGGATTCTTCTATTTTTCTGTAATAAGGGAGCTTTATGAGGGACTGAAATCAAATCCTGAAACCATAACAAAGATCCTTGTTGGTTTAAGCGTCGACCATTCCAACTTAGGGATGATTGAATTCTCGGAAAACGAGCAGCTATCAGATGAAGAAACGACATATAAGTTTTTTGAGTCAGTTAAAAAATCCTTGAACACAGAGAATTTTGATACGAAAGAGTTTTACGAACAGATACGGTTTTTCATCGAACTCATCCAGAAAGACAAGTTGATTATCCGTAAGACCTATAAACCCAACCACTCCAAGTTATATCTTTTCAAACTTGAGCAAAGTCAGGTTGGCAAGAAACAATTGTTTATAACAGGCAGCAGCAACCTGACAAAGGCCGGGCTTTACACTCAGAATGAATTTAATGTGGAGATTGGCGACTATGGATTTGAAGATGCGGAAAAATATTTTGACGAACTTTGGGGAGATGCAGTAAAAATTACGGAATTCAATGATACTAAAAAGAAGCTTGTTGAGGTGATTGAAAAGGAAACTCTTATTAAAGATATTTCGCCGTTTGAAGCTTTTTGCCTAGTCTTAAAAACCTATTTGGACTCGTTTGAACAAAAAGATATAGGTGAATCTCTGAAAAAAACAATGGAAGAAAATGGCTACACTCCATATCTGTATCAGCTTGATGCGGTAAAACAGGCCTTAGCCATTATTGAAAACAATAACGGCGTAATAGTAGCTGATGTGGTAGGTTTGGGGAAAACTATTATTGCCTGCGCCATTGCCAAGCAGCTTAAAAAACGGGGCGTTATTATTTGCCCACCCGGTCTTGTCGGAGACAAAAATAAAAATTCAGGCTGGAAGAAATATACAGAGGAATTCGGGCTTTATGAATGGGAGGTGCGTTCTCTTGGCGATCTGGAAAATACTTTGGAATTTGTTCAGAAATTCAGAGACATCGAGGCAGTGATTGTTGATGAGGCGCACCGTTTCAGGAACCAGGATACTCAGGATTATGAATTCCTTAAAAATATCTGCAGGGAAAAGCAGGTTATCTTGCTGACTGCCACTCCTTTTAACAATCGCCCAGGCGACATTCTTTCACTTCTCAAGCTATTTATTACGCCCAAAAAATCGTCAATCACTTTAGAAAGCAACCTTGTTGACCAGTTCCATGGATTTAAAGGCACTTTTGACCGGCTTGGTTACATAAAGAAATACTGGAAATCATCTGACAACTCAAAAAGAACCAAAGCCCAAACTTATTACAAGGCATTATTTGAAGAAGACAAAGTTGATTTAAAGAAAGTTTCCGGCAGGGCGCGCTATCTAGCCAGGCAAATCAGAGATGTTATTGAACCTGTGACTATCAGGCGAAACCGTTTGGATCTTCATAATAATCCTTTGTATAAAAATGAGGTAAAAGAGCTATCCAAGGTAGCTGACCCCATTGAATGGTTTTTTGAATTAAGCAAAAAACAATCTGAATTCTACTCTGAAATAATTGAGAGCTATTTTGGCGACCACGATGAGTGCGGACGCTTCAAGGGCGCTATATACCGCCCCTTTGAGTATGAAAAAGATATTAAAGGAAAGATAAACGAAGAAGATAACAGACAGCTCCAGCAGCAGCGAAACTTGTTTGATTTCATGCGTCGATTGCTGGTTAAGAGATTTGAAAGTTCTTTTGGCGCCTTTATGCAAAGCATTAGGAATTTCAAAAAGATTACTTTGAATGCGCTGACTTTCATAGAGAAGACCGGCGAATATATTCTGGATCGGGGACTGCTTGAGAAAATCTATGAACTCGGCGAGGATGAGATAGAAAAGTATCTTGCCGAATATGAGGATAAAATAAACAAAGGCGAGTATCCAAAGAATCATAAACGATACAAAATAAAGAACTTTGATTTGAGAGACGAGTTCCTTGCTCATATTCAATCCGACCTTGATTTATTTGATGAGATACTAGACAGGCTTTCTAATCTGGATTTAGTAAAGAATGATCCTAAAACAGATTGCCTTATTGAAAATATAAAGAAGGAATTTGCAGGAAAACCGAACAAAGGCGAGCCAAGGCGAAAGATAATTATTTTTACAGAATATGTTGATACTGCTAACTATATAGAAAAAGCTCTAAGGAATAATTTTGGCGACAGGATACTGGTGGTTGCCGGTGATTTGCCGCCATCGAAGATTATTCAGATAAACAAAAACTTTGATGCTTCCTATTCTGAGCAGGAAAATTATTTCGACTTGCTGCTTGCTACAGATAAGATTTCCGAAGGGTTTAACCTTAATCGCGCCGGGATGGTTATAAATTACGATATCCCCTGGAATCCGGTGCGGGTTATCCAGAGGCTTGGCCGTATTAACCGTATCAGCAAAAAAGTTTTTGATGAACTTTATATCGTGAATTTCTTCCCTACCGAAAAGGGAGCGGAACTGGTGCAATCCCGCGAAATTGCAGCCAATAAAATGTTCCTTATCCATAATGCACTGGGCGAAGATTCAAAGATATTCGATATAGACGAAGAACCGACTCCTGCAGGTTTATTCAGGCGCGTCCAACAGAATCCTGACGAACTGGAGGAAGAGAGTTTTTATACCAAAGCTTTCAAGGAATATTTGAGGATCAAAAAAGAACATCCTGCATTAATTGAAAACCTTAAAAACTATCCACCTCGAATAAAGGTGGCAAAGCTATACAGTGAAAATGAACTTCTGGTGTTCTTCAAAAAAGGCCGTTTATATGTAAGCGCTGCTAAGACTCAAACAGATAAAGTTGCACCATACCAGACTGTGTTTGAAGATGTCTTTGAGAAAGTTGCCTGCAAGTCAGATGAAAAATCGCTTAATTGGAACACTGATAAATTCTGGCAGGCATATCAGACAATTCAAGATTTTAAAAATTATCGCCTACTCCCAACCAATGAACAAAGTTTAGAAATTAAAGCATTGAACAATCTTGCTTTTCTTATCAAAAACGCAAAAGAAGAACTGATGCCTCACAAGGATTTTCTGCGCACTCTTAAAGAAGATATATTAGGTTATGGTACCCTGGCTGATTATACACTGCGCAGGATTTCTAATTTTAAAGAAGATTCCATCAAAGACCTTCAGGAACTAAAAGATGAATTGGGCGAAGATTATCTGATCAAAGAAAAGAATCACCTGAAAGACCAGAAAAAGGAAATAATTATAGCTATACAAAACCTTAAGGAATAATTTTGTGAGATATGAGCGAAGCAATTGAAAATATTCTGATTCTTCCTGAAGGTAAAACTCTGGAATTTAAAAGAGATATATCTTCCCCAAAGCCTATTTTGAAAACCTTAACTGCGTTTGCAAATACCGCAGGAGGAAAACTTATCATCGGCATAAGCGATTCAAAGACAGTTATCGGTGTCGAAAACCCTCTTGACGAAGAAGAAAAGCTCTGCAGTATAATTGCAGACTCTATTGCTCCAAAATTAGTTCCTAATGTTGAATTAGTTACATATCAGGATAAGACTTTGCTGGTTGTTGAGGTATTTTTGAGTTCATTGAGACCTCATTATTTAAAAGCAGAAGGATCCGATAGAGGGGTTTATGTCAGGCTTGGTTCTACTAACAGGTTGGCGGATAAGGAATTAATAGAAGAGCTTCGCCGTTCTGTAGATGGTGTTGCTTTTGATGAGATGCCTATGCCTGGTCTGAAAGTTGATAATCTGGATTTAAATGCCGCAACTGAATTATTCGGAAGGAATGATGAACTGACTGAAAAGGAACTGCTTACTCTAAAGATTCTGACGAAATATCAAGGCAGGTTGATACCTACCAAAGGGGCTGTTCTGTTATTTGGAAAGGAAAGAATTTCACATTTTCCTGACGCATGGATACAATGCGGCCGTTTCATAGGAAAGGATAAATCAGAAATCTTCGACCATACCGATATCTATGATCCTCTTCCATTAGCAGTCGAAAGCATAATGCATTTCCTAAAGAAAAATGCTATAAAAGGGGCAGATTTCTCAAAAACTCGCCGACAGGATGTCTGGAGTATCCCTCTGACAATCTTGAGAGAGGCTGTAATTAATGCCATTGTTCATTCAGACTACTCCCAGAGAGGCGCTCCCATCAGGATTTCATTTTTCGACGACCGCATTGAGGTCGAAAATCCAGGAATCTTATTGCCTGGCATGACCATAGAAGATATGAAGCAAGGCATTTCCAGAATCCGTAATCCTGTTATAGCCCGTATCTTCCGCGAACTTAACTTCATTGAACAATGGGGAAGCGGAGTACGAAGAATATTTAAAGAAGCAAAAGAGAAAGGACTTCCCGAACCCCAGATAATAGAAATCGG
The DNA here is from genome assembly GCA_001803205.1 of Lentisphaerae bacterium GWF2_38_69. Classification (GTDB taxonomy): domain Bacteria; phylum Verrucomicrobiota; class Lentisphaeria; order Victivallales; family GWF2-38-69; genus GWF2-38-69. The sequence goes on from MHBE01000042.1 coordinate 54,019, forward strand.
CATGCGTTTGCGCTTTATAATTCCATTTGCTGAACTTCATACGACACAAGTTGAAGCACAAGTTGAAGCACAAGTTGAAGCACAAGTTGACATAGATATACTTTCTGTATGCTCTTCTAATCCCATTTCCTCCGCTGAATTAGCAAAGGCTCTTGGTCATAAACAGTTAAGCGGCAACATTAGGAAAGCTATTCCCAGACTGAGAGAGACTGGCTTATTAGAATATACTATACCTGATAAACCCAGGAGCCGTAATCAGAAGTACAAACTGACTCAGAAAGGCCAGAACATGAAAATAGCAATAACTAACAGAGAGATAGCAAATGAGCGAGGCAAGACAGATATTAGAAACGATAATTGATGATTTTTCCATCGATAAGTTCAGTCGTTTTTTTCGTAAAAAGAGCCGTCAGTTTGCAGAGCGGACAGAAAATTATTCTCACTACAACGATGAATGGTTTACAAGCTCTACGCCTGACTCCCGAAGAAATCCGCATCATCGAAGGCGTGGATAAATGATAATCAGATATTTAGATTGTATCGAATTAGAATTAAGGTTTAATAAAATATAAATTGATGTTGAATATATTATCTTTTGATAATTACAAACGGAGGAACAAATGATATCAAAACTGTGTATCAGCCGATTTAAGGGCTTTGAACATCTAGAATTGTCAAAACTTACAAGAGTTACGCTACTAGGCGGCAAAAATAATGTCGGGAAGACTACTATTCTGGAAGCCCTTTTCATGTTTTTTGATAGGTTTAACCCTCAGATGATACTGCGTCAGTTTGCACTTAGGGGCGTAAATGTCATTCCGATGGAACCTGAGTCTATGTGGGCTCCAGTTTTTAATAACTACGAACTTACGAAGTCAATTATAATTTCCGGCTTAGTGGACAGGAAAGAAGAAAAAATGACAGTTAAATTCAATCCAAACTATATTGCATCCATTCCTGCAGATATTCCCAAGTCGGGAGAAAGATCATTACAGATTAGAACCGACCAGAAGCCTGTCCCATCCTATGCTCTGGATATAACTTATGACAATAAGGAAATGAAAAACCAGACAGCACACCTTCTGATGAGCCAAAGCGGTATTGGAATACAAATTGACAATGCAAAAATGAAAAAAAACTATCAGATAACTTTTATAGGAGCAAGAGGCTCGGGGAATCCATCTGAAGACGCTGTTCGTTTTGGACAATTAGATATATTAGGCATGCAGAATAAGATACTGGATTTGCTAAAAATTGTAGAACCTAACCTAAAAAGCCTCTCTTCAATATCAATGGGTGATACTTCTATGGTTTACGGAGATATCGGGCTTTCCAGGAAGATACCAATATCATATATGGGTGATGGCGTGTCTCGCCTTTTAACGATTATTTTAGCTATTGCAACTGCAAAGAATGGCATTGTTGCTATTGATGAGTGCGAGAACGGTATTCACTACTCGGTAATGCCAAAAGTATGGAAAGGAATTGTTCATGCCGCAAATGAGTTTAATTGTCAGGTCATAGCTACCACGCATAGCGATGAGTGTTTAAGAGCTGCTTATGAAGGGCTTTCAGGAGAATTTGAAAAAGATCTTAGTTTTACTCGAATTGACCGTCTTCCAAATAGACAAACATTAGCAAAAACTTTTGACTATGAGATGCTCAGAGTTGCTTTTGAAACGAATATGGAGGTGCGTTGAAATGCCTCTTAATAAAGATAAAAAGACACGGATTGAGCGAAGCAAGCTTATTTTAGCCGAGGGCTTGGATGCATACTTTTTTTGCATATGGGCATGTAATACTTACAGACCGGAAACTATCCAAATTCTTGATTTTGGTGGTATAGGTGACTTAAGCAAGTTCATTGCAGGAATAAAACTTCTGCCAAATTATGAACAGGTAGAAACAATCGTAATACTTCGGGATGCCGAAAAGGATGCTAAGTCAGCTATTGACAGCATAAAAAGCTCATTAAAAAAAGAAGGGTTTTCCATACCTAAAAAGCCTTGCGAATTTACTTCTTCCTCTCCGCGTATTGCCTATATGGTGTTACCAGGGTTTGGTAAAGATGTTGATGGGATGAATTATCTTCCTGCTGGCACTCTTGAAGATCTTTGTATCGAGATTGTTAGTAACGATCCGATCATAGAATGCGTAGATCAATATCTGCAATGCGTGCAATCTAAAAACACTAAGCTGACACATCCTCACAAAGCAAAGCTCCATGCTTATCTTGCAGGTAAAAATGAGTATGTTGGATTGAAAATTGGAGAAGCTTCCAAAGCAGGAGTATGGAACTGGGAGCATGAAAGGCTTAAGCCCTTTAAAGAAGTAATAATGGCGATGTAGAAGATGATTCTATCAACAATCTAGCGTGAAATAAATGGAGTTTTGTTGATAGTTGTCGATAGAAAATGTTGATAGAACTAAAATTATCAGTAATGGAAATGACAAAAAAGGCGTTTGATATTGTCAAACAAAAGGGATCAACTGCTCCAAATCCCGTTTCAATCACCATGGAAAGACAGAAATCTGTTCCTGAAATCCGCATCATCGAAGGTACTTCAAAATGAAGATAACAACATTAGAACATCTTAATAGTTTTATAAAAAAAGCGGGGCAATATTTCCGATATGCCGATGTGAAAGCATTTCTTATTTCACAAAATACCAAAGTGTCTGATTCTACACTTCAAACTTATCTGAGTAGGGAAATAGCTAAAAAAAACATTTTCAGCGCAGGGAAAGGATGGTATTCAAAGCAGGAAAAAGAATTTAGACTGAATGTCGAACCCATTCAGAAGATAATTGGACTGATAAAACAAAAGTTTCCTTTGCTGGAAATTTCCTGTTGGAGCACTGAACAAATAAACTCATTCACTCACCATATGCTGGGAAAGCATATAACTTTTATCTATGTAGATATTGATGCGGTCAATTCAGTGCATGAATTTCTACTTGATAATGGATATAATTCTTATGATAATCCTACGAAAAAGGAAACACAAAAGCATTTCAGGGCAACAAACAACACTGTAGTTTTAAGAGCTTCTATAGCAAAGCAGCCGGAAGATCTAAGCGGAGCTTCTTCTGTTGAAAAATTACTCGTCGATCTAATTTTTGAAAACAGGAAATTACATATTATGCCAGAAGATGAGATAGAGAACATTTTTGAAAGTATTTTAAAATATGAAAGAATTAATGTCTCTACTCTTTTTTCGTATGCCAAGAGGCGTGAAATGGATATCCAAGAAATCAAGAAATTCCGGATTTTTAATTTATCCGGAAATCCTTGATATAATCACCTATAAAGCTAGATATGATAAAGCGTAAATATTTTCAAGAAGAAACTATAAGAGCTAAACGAAATGAGTTAAAAGTCGCAGATCCCGGCTTATTTGAGAAAGCTATTCATGCCTTTGAACTATTAGGCTGCCTTGCGGAATCAGGGTTGGATTTTATATTCAAGGGCGGCACTTCTCTTATGCTTCATATTCCCGAACCTCAGAGATTATCTATAGATATAGACATATTGTCAGGAGAAAAACCTGATAACCTCGACTCAAAGCTAAAAAGCATTAGCATGATGTATCCATTTTTAAGATGTTATGAAGACGAGAGAGGGCACAGAGGTTTGCCAAATCGCAGGCATTTTAAATTTTTCTATAACTCTCAGATATCTAAAAGGGAAGATAGTGTTCTTCTTGATATAGTTGAAGAAAATAAATGTCTTTTGCCTATACAGGAAAAGGTCATTAAATCCACTTTTTTTGAGACAGATAGAAATGTAAAAGTAAAAGTTCCAATACCCGAAGGGCTTCTTGGCGACAAGTTGTCGGCTTTTGCTCCCAATACTCTTGGAGTGCCTTTCTTAACAAAAAGCGGGCATCTCCATTCTCTTCAGGTAATCAAGCAGATGTTTGATATTGGACAGCTTTTTGATATAGTCGCTAACTACAAAGAAGTATTTGCCGCCTATCTTGCTTCTTATAAACAAGAAAATGAATATAAAAAAGGTATTTATACACTAGAACAAGCTCTTGATGATTCAGTAGAAACAGCTCTCGAGGTTTGCCGGATGGGGTTACGAGGACATAAGGCTTCAGATATTTCTGGTTATTTAGATGATGGCATTAGAAAACTTCAAAATCATTTAATATCAAATCCATTTAGACCAAATATTGAAGCGAAAATATCAGCATCAAAAGCATTTGCTCTATTTAAAATGATAAGAGGAAACTCTTTTGATTTAATGACAGAATACGGGTTATATATTCAGTCGGAAAAACAGATAGAATTGATAAGAAGTAATTCGATAGACTCAACTATCGACAGGCTGAAGAAAACTAATCCCGAAGCCTACTACTACTTGCTTCTTGGTATTTTATCTTCACAATAAAATGAAGAGTAACATTAAAGGACTATTATGGGCATTGAATCTTTTTTGAAATGGGCAGCTAACTACGGTATCCAAGAAGTTGACGAAGCAATAAAAAACTGCAAAGTTGCGACATTATCATTTATGTGCAACTACTTAGAAGAAAAAACAAGAGTTCACAAGCTAAAAAGGGAAATTTAGTTTATGCTTATTTGTTCGCTTTATGGATTAACGAAAGAAGAAACCGAGTTTATTAAGAATTATGAGATAGAATAAAGGCTAAGCGAGACTGAAGAGGATGAATAGACCAGAAGGAAAGTTTACCGCGCACTCTGCCGTTTGGTATGGAACCGCATCTCTAAAGCAAACAGCTTATGAAGGCTAGCCGGACAATTAATAAATTCCTTTTATATCTGGAAGGATGAGAGTTATGCATCTTGCATATTTTGATGAAAACAAATTTGCAGAGAACAATCCATTTTTTTGGATAGGAGGCTTTCTTATGTCTGATAAGAAGGCCATAGAGTTTGAGAAGACTCTTAGCTAAATGTAATCACAATTAATGGGTATGTTTTAATAAAAGAATGAATTTATTGAGTTTAGGAAAAAATTATTTTAGAAATCTGATCAGGTTATTTTTTTTACTTCTAATTATTTATAATGCCAATCTAATGGCTGCGGATGCCAAAGAATCGGGGGATGTGTGGTTGTCTGCCTATGAGATATACGAAAAAGCGGAAGGTTTTTATGAGAAAGAAGACTATTCATCGGCGATGGTGTATTACGCTAGAGCTCTAACTAAATTTGAAGAACTCAAGGATAAATATCCTGACTGGAATTCAGAATTGGTTGAATACCGCATTACATATTGTGAAGAAAGAGACACTCTGATAAGAAATAAACTTTCTAATAAGAAGAAAAGACTTCCCGAAGACGAGTTAGTCAAAGAAAATATTGACATGCATTCAAAGCTTGTCGAATATCAGGATGAGCTTTATTCCGAACAGAAAAAGTTAAAGGATGCTCTTAGAAAAATAGAAACAGGCAATAATGAAATAAGCAAAAACTCTGCCGCCGCTGAAAAGCTAAGAGAAGTTCTCAAGGAAAAGATTGAACTCGAAAAAAAATATAATTTTCTGAATGAGCAGTACTCTTCCGAAGAGAAAAGCAAAGAAGTTCAGCAAATGCGTTCCAATCTTGAAAATCAGCGCTTTGAAATAGAAAACCTCAGACAAGAGAAAAGCAAAATGTCAGCTGACCTTTCTGCTCTCAATAAGAAATATCTGGAACTTTCAACACAAAAAGCTGATATCGATTATATGTACAAAAGCGCTTTAGGAAAAGCTAAAATGTCTGAAGAAGAAAAGCAGAAAGTAGCCGCAAAGCTTGATGCAGTTTCAGGAGAGCTTGAAAATGTCAGGACTGAAAAAGAAAGAATAGGTGAGCGAGCCAATAAACTTCAGGAATTGCTTGAGAACATTAAGGAAACAGCACCGAAAGATACCGATTCACCGGACGAAATAGCCCTTAGAAATGAAAACGAGGCGTTGAAAAGACAGTTAAATGGATTTCAATCCGAAATTGATAAACTCTCTCAGATTCGGGATTCTTATAGTTCGCAGCTTAAAACAATTCAGGACTCATACGAAAGCTCTACGAAGAACATCTCTGCCTTGAACAGCAGGTACCAGGCGCTTAATAGTGAATCTGAATTACTGAGAAATCAAATAAAAGGAAAAACCGAGGCTGAACTTTCTGCAACCCGGAAAATAAACGAACTTGCTTCCAGCCTGGCTGACAGCAAAGAGTCCTATAATCTTCTAAGCGATAAGTATAAAGCGCTTGAGAAAAATCAGGCCGTTCTACCTGAACTTCAGCAGAAAAACCAGTCATTGGAGACACAAAAAAAAGATCTGGAAAATTTGCTCGAAAACTATCAGAAAAACCTGGAAAGTATCAAACAGGAAAGAGACTCACTGGAAATGTCCAGAAAAGCACTCGAAGAGGAAAAGAGCAACCTAATCAAAGATCATCTAGCATCCAAGAATGCAGATGATGAAAAATACAAAGCCAGACTAACTGAGCTGGATGAAGCAACTGGCAAACTTAAAACCCTTGAAACGGCCAAACTTGATCAGCAGAAAAAGATTGAAGATTTGATAAACGAATCAGCAAAGAAAGAACAATCATATAATAAACTTTCAGAAGAGAACCTGAAACTAACAAACAAGGCTATGAGCGCGGATAAAATGTTGCGTCAGCTTCAGGAAGAGTACAATAAGAATTCCAGCGCTTACTCGGATTTAAGTCAGAAATTAAATCAGAATAATGTTAAGCTCCAGGAATATGAATCAGCAAGGGGAAATCTGGAAAATCTACTCAAGAACACGACTGAAGCAAAAGAAAATGCAGAAAAGCTCAGCAAAGAACAGATTAAGAAATATGATGAGCTAAACAGCAAATTTACGGAGAAAGAGAAGTCCATTGAGGACTTTCAGAATAGGTTGTCGCAAAAGGATGAAGAACTAAGTCAGTCACTAAAGAAAGCTGAAGAACTTAAGAACTTTTCAGCCAAGGATAAAGAAAAAATCGATTCCCTGCTTGATTCCATAGGTAATTTATCAAAGGACATTGAATCAAAGAATATCGACAAAAAAAACCTCGAAGAGAAACTTGCAACAGCAGCGGACAAGGCATCAGCAATGGAACTGCATAATAAAGCTCTTGAAGACAAATTCAGTGATTTGCTTAAAGGTTCAAAGAAACTGAATGAAGAACGCGCTTCCGTAGAGAGAGAACGCAATGAAGTTATCAGGAAACTCGCAGAGGCAAATGAAAACTTGAAGAAATCGCGTTCGGACCTCGATGAAAGTTCTGAAAAAAGGAAAAAGCATCTTGACGAGATAGCTTCTCTTAAGAGTTCACTTGAGGCCATTCAGGGAAAACTGGACGCTCTTTCCAATGAGAATGATCAATTGAGACAAAATCTTGACGACTCAGCTAAAAAAGCGGAGGCTTTTGAAGATGAAAAAACTCAATATTTAAATCAAATTAAAGAGCTTGTGGGTAATCTTGAAAATGCTGAAAAGAGAAATGAATCTTCAGAATCAATGCGTTCACTTACTGAAGAAAGATTTATATCTATTAATAACAGAGTAAACGACCTGGAAAAAATCCGCCAGGATCAGAGCGCTCTGATACAGAGCCTTCAGGGACAGTTAGAACAGGTCACTAAGGAATCTCAAACTGAAAATACCGCTGACGACCTCTCTGAACTTACATCAGAACTTACCAGAGCAAATGAGAAAATCAGCAGTTACGAAACTCAAATCGCAGAAAGCTCTGAAAATATCCTTAAATATCAGTCAGAATACGCATCAATGAAGTTTGACCTGGATAAGGAAAGAAATGCCAGAGCTCAACTTCAAAATAGATTCGATGAAGCAAGTAGACAGCTTGACGCTATGAAGAACCAACTAGACGCGCAAAAAGTTAATACAGACAAAATGATCTCAAACATGAATTCTATGAGTGAAAAATTAAGGCAGTCTGAAGAGAGTGCCGAAAAATTACAGAACGATTCACTTAAGGCTGCAGAGGATTTTGAACATGCCAAAAAGAATTATGAAGAGAAAGTTTCTTCTCTGAATTCCCAGATTGAAGCTCTTACAAATGAAAAATCAGAACTCATTTCAAGTACCGCGGAGAATGCAAAGCTGAACTCTGAACTCAATTCTGCAAACCTTAAAGTTGACGCTCTGGAAGGACAGCAAAAAGAAAATATATCTAAAATAGAAAATCTTCTTGCTCAGCTAGATTCCGAAAGACAGCTTTCTTCAGGCAGCACTACAGCAAACAGTGAAATAGCTCAAGAGATAGACAGTTTTAAATCCCAATTGTTATCTTATGAGTCTGAAAAAAAATCAATTAAAAGCCAGATAGATAACCTAGCTGCCGCAGTTGATGAAAGAGATAAGAAAATAGAAGAACTTGAAACAAATCTTAAAGAATCCAATGATAAACTCACCTCAGCTTTAGATGAAAAAGAAAAACTCAAAGAGGCTTTCAATGGGACTTCTGAAGAATTATCTCAGGCTAAAAATGCTGTGACAGGCCTAAAAACAGAGCTTGCCCAAAATTCCTCTAACTTATCCGAACTCCAGAAGAACCTCGATAATTCAAAGAAAGCATATTCTGACAGCACGCAGAAAGTTAAAGAACTTTCACAGATTGTCCAGAAAGCAGAATCTGAAATAGAGGATTATAAGAAACAGAAATCTGATTATGACACGAAAGTCCAATCGCTTAACTCTGAACTATTATCTGCTGTTTCCAAAACCCAGGAGCTAGAGAAAAATGAAGATGTAATTCAGATGGAAAATGATACTCTGAGAACCCTTCTTAATACGCTTGAAGCAGACAATAACTCCAAGGACGGCAAAATCCGTGAATTAAGTGGAATAGTTGACTCTTCGCAAACGATAACTGATTCCCTGTCAGATGTAAAATTAAATCTAGAAGCACTCTCAAAAACTTCAGAAAAGGAACTTAAGGAGCTAAGAAGCAAGTATGAGAAACAGTTAGAGATTAATAATGCCCTTGTTAAAGAACTGGAATCTTATAGAAATAAAGGACAGCAACTGGATAAAGCCAATTCTGATATGAATTCAGACCTTGCAAAAACAAAAAGAGATCTTAGCGAAACTCTATCTAAAAATGAACTGCTCAAGGAAAATCTTGATTCGATATCAGCCGAACTTGAAAAAGCTAAATCAGATTCTGCAAATTATCAGAGAGAGTATGACAAGCTTTCAGCTATATTCAATAGTATCCAGAAAGAACTTGAAGCTGCTAAAAATGAAAAATCAGCTTTACAAGAAGAGTTTACAAAAGCAAAAAATGATTTTGCCGCACTTAGAAATCTGGAAACGGATAAGAAACTTACAAAGATTCAGCTTGAATACGACCAGCTCTTTAAAAGAAATTCTGATACTGAAAATGAAGTGACTGAAACCAAAAATAAACTAAATTCTGTTTCCCTGAAACTTAAGGAATCTGAACTGCGCAAAAAAAACCTTGAAGAAATCAATGAATCTCTGCAGAAAAAACTTATTGATGCTAATTCCAAAAATCAGGAACTTTCCAGAGTATACTCAGAAAAAGAGACTATCATTATCGAACTTAGTGACGAGCTTAAGACTCTAAAAGAGGATCTTAAGGATAAAACTTCTAAAAACCTCCTTCTTTCTGAAAATGTTGAAGCCCAAAAAGAAACTGTTTCTATCATTTCAAACGAAAATGCTGATCTCAAACAGCAAGTAACGGATGCGGAACTTAAAAATTCAGAGCTTCTCAAATCTTTTTACGAGAAAGAAACCGCATCATTGGAACTCAAAGATGAAATCAGAAGTTTGAATGATGAACTTAGAACTGAAATATCAAAGAGCGCTGTTTTGGCTAATGAACTAAATGATCAAAAAGAGCAAGTTTCGAAAACCCAGACTGAAAAAAGGCTTCTTCTTTCCAAAATAGCTTCTTATGAGACTCTCGTATCGGTTATTAAAAAAGAGAAAAATGACATTGAAGGCAAATATAAATTACTTCTGCAGAAAATTCAGGATTTTACCAGAAAGCTTAAAGAACCTGCAATAACAAATAAGGATGACACTGAGAAAATCGCTCAGTTGAGATCTGAAAATGTTTCTTTAAATCGTGAAATCCTAGCTCTTAATAGGAAAATACAGACACTCAAGTATAAAAAGATTAATCCACAGGCAATACTGTCAAAAGAAGATAAAGAAAGACTCATGAAGCTTGTCAAGTCTGCCAGAATGTCAATAGCCCAAAATGACTTCAGCTCAGGGTATAAGTATCTGGGTATGGCTGCAGATATTGCGCACGATAATTACCAGATACAGAAAAACGCAGGTCTCCTGGCCATGACCAACAGCGATTATTCTGCCGCCTTAAAATATCTTAGCAACGCTAAAAGCATTTCCATTAATGACGATGAAAATAATTCCATTCTACTTGCTTTGTGCCATATCTATATTGGAGACTATAGTAAGGCTTTGATAGAGTTTAATAATGCAGCTGAACTCGAAAAAAACACAAAACTTGGCAAAGCGCTGGATGCTTACTGTCTGGATCTGATTTCAGGAATGAAGAGCACGAAGAATTCAGAAAAATCGATGAAAGAGTTTATCCATTCCCCTGAAATGGCTTCGAAACTTTCTTCTATCTTGCTTCTCTGTAATCCTCCAAAAATTCAGGAAGCTGAAAGATGGAACTCCGTGAGCCCTAAAGAAAATAATTGATAAATCTACATAAAATAATTCTAACTTATTGCTTGTTCACACCAGCTCAGAAAAAGAACCGTCTCAATTTTGTTGTGTTTTAAAAATCATAAACCGTAACCTGTAATTTTGGCTTCAGTAATTTCATGGATTTGATTTGTTAAATCATAAATTCCAGGGTAGGTGGAAGCTATGTCTTCATTGACTGAGTAGCACAGTTTCAAGATAAAACCCAAATCCGCATCGACTTTTAGAACGGAACAGATTCTTTCAATTGATGATTCTGGAATTAACTCAGGTTCTTTTTCAAGAAGACTTTCATTCGCCAGAATAAATAATGCTTTAGCCGCAGATTTGATTGAGTCTATAAGTGGTTTTCTGTACTCTTCGTCAAATCCTCCTTCTTTTAGAAGCCGAGCCATTTTATAGTCACGGGAGGCTTTTTTGTAAATTGAGGCTGCGAGAACTTTTTTCTTTTTCCATACAGGTTCTTCTTCTACCTGCGTTTCCTTTGTTTTATAAATTTCGCTTAAATTTGAGCTATTGAAGGAGATGATTCCCATGCTTGAAAGTTTCTGCAGGAGGGCATAGGTCTCTTCATTTATGAGGAGAACTCCTTCATCGCTGGAAATATTAGATTTTTTAGCAATATCGTTGAGTTTTTCTTTAGTTTCCGGATTGTTGGAAACGGCAAATAAGCCTTTCAAAGCGCCTGTTTTTGAATCAATCAGACCATTGCATATTTTCAATTCAGGAGGAGTTGCGACACTTAGTTCCTGTTTCATTTTTTCTTCACAGGGAACTTGCTCTTCATTGTTCTGGAGCGGCTGTTCTTTATTATCTTCTTGCCCTGGAACTTCAACGAATGAAGTATTCATTATCGATGCCAGGCGTTCCATGAACTTATTTCTGTTATCAGGTTTCTCTATTTCGCCGAAGTCTGCCCTGGCGTCAAGTATTCCATCTGCAAGTTCCCTTTTAAAACCGAGAGTTGCAAGCATCCTGTGTTCTATGGTGTTTTCTGATATAAGATTAATAACATTTACGCTGTTTTTCTGATGTTTTCTCCATGCCCTGGCGATTCTCTGTTCAAGTTTTGCCGGGTTCCATGGCAGATCCATGTTGATGACTACGCTGGCGGCCTGAAGGTTAAGGCCTACACCGCCTGAGTCGGAAGATAAAAAGACTTTGCATTCCGGATTATTTTTGAAGTTATTGATTTCGTCTCTTCTTTTTTCCTGAGGGACAGTTCCGACATGCCAGCTGAAGATGACTTTATTGTCCACAAGCTGATTCATCATGAGTTCAAGGATTTTGACCCATTCTGAGAAAATTATTACTTTCCTTTCCGGGTTATTGTCCCATATGTCATTTAATATCTTAATAACTTCATCGACTTTTGGCGAGTCTGTAATTGTCTGATCTAGAATATATACTGTGTCACAGAGCATCCTCATGCAAGCAAGGCGTCTCTGAAGATCGTCGTGCTCTTCGGGTTTTAAAGGTCTGCTTTTAGCTATTGACATGAGGATTGAAACTCTGTACGCATGTTCTTCATATCTTTTCAGCTGTTCCGGAGTCATCTGGACGAAGTAGTTATTGTCTATTCTCTCGGGAAGCTGTTCAGCGATTTCATCTTTCCTTCTACGGAGCATGATAGGTTTGATTGTTTCATGCAGTTCTCTTAGATTTTTGAACCCAAAAGTTTTTCCTTCCGCATCAAAATTGTAATATTTTCTGTTGAATCTGAATAGGCTTCCGAAAATTCTTGGATCTATAAACTCAGTTAGGGAATAAAGTTCGTCTATTTTATTTTCTATTGGAGTGCCAGTGAGGATGAAAGCAAATTTTGAATTGAGTTTTTTGATGTTAGAGGCTGTTTTAGTTTTCCAGTTTTTTATTCTCTGTGCCTCGTCGAGAATTACCAGATCAGGCTGTAATAGATTGTTAATATCCTCGTAATCTCTAACAATTTGTTCATAGTTTGTCAGGATAAAAAACGCTTGTGTCTCCCGATATGCTTTAAGTCTTTCTTCGCGAGGACCGAATAATACGAGCGTACTTAAGTCCGTAAATTTTCTGATTTGTTCTTCCCATTCGGTTTTCAATGAAGCAGGACTTACGACAAGTACTTTCTTTACATTCAGATACTCTTTCATCAACGCTGCAGCGGCTACAGCCTGAACAGTTTTTCCCAGACCCATTTCATCGGCAAGCATGGCTCTTCCGCTGAAGGCCAGATGAAGCATGCCGTCTATCTGATAGTCGTAAACAGGGAACTTAAGGAATTTTCCGCTCAGGGCATTTTGCCTGATTGATTCTTTATGGCTGGTTTGAATTCTATTTATATTTTCCTTAATGATATTTTCTCTGTTAAGCTCTGCAACGGCATCTGATATTCTTATATAGTTGAAAATCGAAGGGTCGGCGCCGCTCTCCATATCTCTCATAAATACCTGAAGAACATCGTTGTGGGGGCTTTTAAACTCCTTATTAGCATCAAGGTATTTCAGCATGAAAAGTTTAGCTGCCGGATCGATTTTCTGAGGGAAGGCAACTTTTAAATTGATGTCATCGGAATAGTCCAGAAAGATTTCAATATAAGGGGAATTGAGGTTTCCGGAGGGTTTTTTAAAGTTAACAATCTTTTCGATATGCTTGCATGTACCCAGAAAATTCTTTTTAAAGTCGGGGCAGTCGCAGTAGTTTTGCAGTTTTTCGTAGGAGCGGATTTCGACTTTGTATTCAGAGGCATCAATTACACCTTTCCTTTTGACAAGAAAATCGGCAAAATACTTTGAAATCTGATTGCCTTTACAGGTAATATTCATTGGCTCTTCATGAGCTCTTTTGCGCCTTAGTTCAATTTCATATCTATCAGTAGTCAGCCAGCTTGGGTACTTTGATTTACGGACTTTTCAGATTTGATTAATTTTTGCATGTTGTTTTAAATAATTATTTGGTTAATAAATTGATACTTCGACAAAGGAGCTGTGAGTGCGGGAACCCTGGCTGGGAAAGGTAGGCTCATTGGAGGTTAGGAAGTTTGCTGAATTATTTTCAACGATTATTGAGCCTTCGAATTTTGGCCAGATACCATTATTGAGAGAAACAACTCCCGGCATGATATCCTCCGTGACAAGAACTTTTGTTTGCATCAGTCCAATCTCATTGAAAATTTTTACAATATCGTCATTCTTTATATTTCTTTTGGCCGCGTCAATAGGATTAATCCATAAATAGTCTTCTTCTCCGCCGTCAAAAAAAGGTATATTTGAGTTTGTTGAATTAATTCTTTTTCTGTAATGAGGAGTCACCAGTCTCAATGGAAAGTTAATGTTTATTAAAGGTTCTTGAGGCTTAGGGTAGGGGGAATGGCCTGTTTTTTCAGAATAAAGCTCTGATGATATCTCGATTTTTCCTGATGGAGTATTTAACGGGTATTTATGGGGATCTGATATAAAATCAGAAAAAGCGATCCGATTATTTTCTTTTCCTGTAAGAATGCCGGTTCTCCTGAAAGACTCAACATCTTTCACAGCGGATTGAGCAATAAGAGTATTTATCCATTGTTTCGAGTTTTTCCCTTCTGAAAATTCATCCGCAAAACCGAGTTTTTCAGCTAAAGCGCAATAAATATCATAGTCGTCTTTGACTGATTCAGGAGGCTTGACTGCCTTGTTTGAATAGAGCAGGCAATTGTCTGGACCTGAAGTGATATCATCTCTTTCCATCCACATTGTGGCAGGGAAAATGATGTCGCTAAATCTTGCGGTAGGTGTCAGGAAGTGTTCGTGAGTGATGATAAAATCAAGTGTATTGAACGCTTCAATGTTTTTATTCAGATTGGCTCCCTGAACAAGTAAATTAGAGCCCGGGCTATATAAAAGCTTTATTTCAGGATACTTGTCAAAAGGCTTATTCTTAAGTATTCTGTCAGGCCATCTATAAACAGGAAAACTTGTCGGGTTCAGGAGGGCAGGAAGTGGGAGGCTCGGGCAATGTGGAACAGGCAGTTTTCCCCAGAAACTTCCGCCGCTTGAGCCACCGATTTTTCCGACATTGCCTGTAACTGTTTGCAATATCATGCTAAACCTGTAGGCATCTTCTCCTCCCAAGGTTCTTTGTATTGAAAGGCCAGGAAGGACGGCCGCAGGCTTTGTTCTGGCGTATTGAAAAGCCAGTTCTGATATTGTTTTTCTGTCAATTCCGCATATCTTTTCAGCCCATTTCGTGTTTTTAGCTGTTCCGTCGATGTTTCCTTCTATATAGGCTGATAGAAGATCGAAACCGACTGAATATTGATGGATGAATTCAGGATCAATTAGTTTATTGGAGATTAACTCATGAAGAACCGCGCACATCAGGGCTGAGTCTGTCCCGGGACAAATAGGAATCCATTGAGTGGCAAAAGCCTTTACCGTCCTTGTCCTTCTCGGATCAATAACGATAATTGGGATTTTGCCATCTTTTTTGATTTTGAAAAGAACAGATTCTATTTTTGTGCTGAAACGGGTGTCAAGTGCATTTGATCCCCAGAGAATTATGAGTTTCGAACTGAAAAGAGTTTCAATATCAAGACCGCAATCGAGAGTTCCAAATACATAAGGTGTTACAAAAATAGAGGCAGCGGCACTATAAGATGATGTGGTTTCCGCGCACGGTCCGAAAAGACGACCAAATCTTCTTGAGAGCAAATAAGTATTATGGAAATGTCCCCTGCAGGAACCGCTTGCGTTGAAAAACAGTATAGAATCAGTCCCGTATAGTTTTTTGCAGTCAGCAAGCTTCTCCGATGCCAGAGATAATGCTTCGCCCCATGTTGCTTCCCTGAAATTCCCGTCACCTCTTTTGCCGTTTCTGATGAGAGGTTTAATCAGGCGCCCTTCGGCATAGAGTTGTTTTTCAGCATTAAAGCCCAAAAAGCAGCCTGACATATGCTCAGGGGCGAAAGGACTGTTGGTAATTTTTATTATTCTGTTTGCTTCACTGTCTACATGAGCGGTCAAAGCACATGCTCCGCCGCAGTCCCTATTGCAGGAAACAGAAACCTTTTTTAAGTTGGAAGTCGAAAGTGGGAAATGGGAAGTGTTTTTACTTTCGATTTCCGATTTCATACTTCATAATTATCTATAGACCATCTGCTGCTTTGGCTTTGGAATCTTTGGTTCTTCAAGGAAGAGAGAATACCAGATATCTCCGAAGTCAGCATTCGAGAAGCGTTTTTCTTTACCGTTCACCAGTGCTTCGAGGTTCTGTTCAATAACTTCATTTTTGGTTTTATCCTTTCCCTGCTGAAGCACTTTTATAGCTTCTTCAATCTGCCCGTTTTTTACAAGAATCCACGAGTAGAGGGCGTAGAGAAGCGCGCCATTTTCATTTTTTGCAAATTTCTTGGCTTTTTTTCTGAAGAGTTGCTTATAGGAAGTATCGCCTTTTTTATAGAGCCTTACCATTTTCATTGCAACGGACATAGGATCCATGAAGACCGATTTGGACATCAGCTCATCTACCTTGTTGAATTCTTTAAGCTGGAAATAGAACTGCATTCTCATTGTGTTGACTTGTTTTGGCAACATCAGGTTCCATGAATAGAGCTTCTCAAATCTTTTTGTTTCTTCAATAGCCTGGCGGATAAAAACATGTTGGTCTTTCTCAAGGATTTTCTGCATGTTTTTTATTCCTCCCTGAGGTTTTTGCTGGAAGAATTGAATCTTTTTATTGAGTTTTGTCTGAGCTCCCTGAATAACAGCCTGAATTTCATTCGTGTATTTTTTTACGAGTTTCCTCATTAGAAGCCCTGTTCCTATCTGGCATGCGGCGAAGACTATAAATCCTACTGTAATATAAACTGCAGAACCGAACCCATTCCAGAAAAAAATAATCCCGACTGCTGCCCCGATGCCCAGAGAAATAATAATTGCCAACATGTAGCGCTCCTGAAAAATTGAAAGTTAAGTTTAAAACTAAAAGAATTCCTAAATTAACATTGTTTTGGCAAGTTTAAATCTTAATCGCTAACTTCAACATTTATTTTTTATAAATTTAGTATGGAGATTCTCATTGACATGAAGAAGGCATCCTTTAAACTTTTGTATTAAACAAATGTTTTAAATATTTGTTCTATCAAAATATTCAGACTAAAAACTTATATGGAAAAGCCATGCATGAGACCAAGAGAAAGATTCTGACAGCCGCAGCGCATGAATTTGCATTAAATGGATATAATGGAGCTACTATCAGGGATATATGCCGAAGAGCAGGAGTAAATCTTGCTTCAATAAATTATCACTTCAAGAGCAAGGAATCTTTATACAAGGAGATGTTTGAATTTCTTTTCTGTGAAACAGAGAAAGAAAATGTTTTTGATAAAGAATCGTATGAAAGCTTTTCTGAATGGAGATATGTATTAAGGAAATGGGTAGAAAACATTATTCTTGACATTATACAGAAAAATCCTTTAAGTGAGGCTAAATGGAAGATATTCGGATGGGAAATTCAGGATCCATCCAGCATATTTCCCAGTATTTGCGAGACTTTTCTGAAACCAAGACTTTCAATCCTGGCATCTCACTTCAGGAAAGTGCTTCCTGACGATACAAGTGAAGATGATATTTACATAAGAGTGTTTTCTGTGATATCAATATGTGTTTTTTATTTTCGTGACAGGGAGATTATAAAAACAGTTTTTCCGGGACGGAACTTTGTATCTGAACAGATAGAAAAAATTATTAAAAATATTACTGATGTAGCCTGCATGGGTATCAGTTATCAGAATGAGGAGAATATTAAAAGATGAATTCGTTTAAGTCTTTTGGAAAGTTCATTCGTATTGCCTTTTACAATATAGCTCTTTGCTTTGTTATAGTGATTGCCGGTTGTGAAAAACAGGAAGAAGCTCTTCATCCAAAAACGCCTGAAGTAGCATATATTCCTGTAAAATATGAAAAAGTACTAATAACTACAAGACTGCCGGGCAGAACCCATGCATACCTTGTTGCGGAAGTTCGCCCAAGAGTCGGAGGAATAATCCAGAAAAGGTTTTTTGAGGAAGGAGCTGATGTAAAAGAAGGACAAATTTTATACGAAATAAGCTCGGCAACCTATAAGGCGCTAAGCGATAAATGCAAGGCTTCCCTGGCAAGAAGTGAAGCTCGGGCAGTCGCTCTTAAATATAAATACGAGCGAAACAAAAATTTATACAAGACTAAAGCTGTCAGCAAACAGGACTATGAAACTTCAGAATCAGCTTACCTTGCTGCTAAGGCTGAAATTGAAGCATGCAAGGCTGAGCTTGAAACATCTGATATAAAGCTTGGCTACACTCAGATTCTGGCTCCCATTTCAGGGAGAATAGGTAAATCAGACATAACCATAGGATCACTGGTTACCGCAAATGACCCAGTCCCTCTTGCTAGAATACAGCAGATTGATCCGATATTCGTAAATGCTGTCCAGTCAAGCATTGATCTCCTCAAAAATAAAAGAGAAGTTGAAAGCGGTTACATACAGAAGAATGATAACAAAATTGTAAAGGTAAAACTCTATTTTGAGGACAATTCGCTTTATGATCTTGAAGGAGAACTTAAGTTTCGCGATATAACAGTCGATCAAAGCACCGGATCCTTCATCCTTAGAATTGTTTTTCCCAACCCCAAAGGTACGCTTATGCCTGGAATGTATGTAAGCGTAGTAATTGAAGATGGGACAGTCAATAATGGCATATTGGTGCCTCATCAGGCAGTAAAGAGAAATTTCAAGGGAGAACCTATTGCTTATATTGTTGATGCTTTAGGTAAAGTAGAGGAGAGAAAGCTTATCATAGTTCGCTCAATGGAGGATAAATGGCTAGTTAGAGACGGGCTTAAAGAAGGAGATAAACTTATTGTCGAAGGTTTTCAATGGATAAGGCCTGGAATGTCTGTTACTGCTGTGCCATTTAATTTTCAAAATGAAAATCATCTTGTAGCTAATACGAAAGAAACCAGCAAGGAATAAAGGAGCAAAAATATGTCTCATTATTTCATAGAAAGACCTGTTTTTGCATGGGTAATAGCTTTGGTGCTGATGCTTTCGGGAATAGTTTCAATATTTACTCTTCCTGTTTCACAATACCCTGCCATAGCTATGCCTGAGATAACAATAGAAGCTGTATATCCGGGAGCTTCTGCCAAAACGATAGAAGATACGGTTACTCAGATAATTGAACAAAAGATGGTAGGGCTCGATAACCTCTGCTATATAGCCTCGAGCAGTGATGCCGCGGGTTTTGCCACTATTACTCTTACTTTTAACAGCGGTACAAATCCAGATATTGCCCAGGTGCAGGTTCAGAACAAACTTCAGCTTGCTATTCCTCAATTGCCTCAGGCTGTCCAATTGCAAGGGCTGAGTGTTTCAAAATCCTCTGCTTCATTTTTGATGGTAATTGGTTTTGTGTCAGAGGATGAGAGCATGGACAGAAATGACCTTACAGACTATGTAGTAGGCAATGTACAGGAACAGCTGAGCAGAGTTCAGGGTGTAGGAGAAGTCCTCACATTCGGTTCTCAGTATGCTATGAGAATATGGTTAGATCCCGACAAACTAAATAACTTTGCCCTTACTCCGTCAGATGTAAAAGACGCAGTAAGATCCTATAATGTGGAGGTTTCGGCAGGGCAGCTTGGTGCAAATCCTTCTACCGCCGGGCAAAGGCTTAATGCCACAGTCAATATTCAATGTCTTCTTCAGACTCCTGAGGAATTCGGCGAGATTATCCTGAAAACTAATCCCGATGGTTCGTATGTGACCTTAAATGAAGTAGCAAGGATAGAACTAGGCAGTGAAAGTTA
Organism: Lentisphaerae bacterium GWF2_38_69; assembly: GCA_001803205.1. GTDB lineage: Bacteria > Verrucomicrobiota > Lentisphaeria > Victivallales > GWF2-38-69 > GWF2-38-69. Next base: position 73,526 of record MHBE01000042.1, read on the forward strand.
TGACACTTCAGCATATTACAATGGAAAGCCTGCCGCTGGAATGGCTGTTAAGCTTGCTTCAGGAGCAAATGCTCTGCTCACAGTTAAAAACATCAAGACCAAACTTTCCGAACTTTCAGAATACTTTCCTTCAGGAATGCGAATTGTTTATCCATATGATACTACGCCTTTCGTGAGGATTGCCGTAAAAGAAGTAATTATTACATTTATAGAAGCGATAATTCTGGTTTTTTTAGTGATGTACTTATTTCTCCAGAATTTCCGCGCCACTCTGATTCCGACAATAGCTGTACCGGTAGTTCTCCTTGGGACATTCACTGTTCTAAATCTTACTGGATTTTCGATAAACATGCTTACTATGTTTGCCATGGTACTTGCCATAGGACTTCTTGTAGATGATGCGATAGTAGTAGTTGAAAATGTGGAACGATTGATAAAAGAGGAGAAATTGACTCCGGTTGAGGCCACAAAAAAATCAATGAATCAGATTACCGGCGCACTCATAGGAATAACAATGGTGCTTACCGCAGTATTTATTCCAATGGCATTCTTCAGCGGTTCTACAGGAGTCATATACAGACAGTTCTCTATAACGATGGTATCGTGTATGGTATTGTCAGTCATAGTTGCCATTATTTTTACACCTGCCTTATGCGCTACTATACTGAAATCAGAAAGCCGGCAAAAACCGAAAATCCATTTTTTAAGTTCATTTTTTAATATCTTTAATCGTATATTTAATTCACTAAGGGAAAAATATCTTGGTGCTGTTTCTGGTATTCTGTCCAGGAGTATCCGCTATATTATTATCTATGTGCTTATAGCTGGAGGAACCGCATATATTTTTATGGGGCTGCCGTCTTCTTATCTTCCTGATGAAGACCAAGGTATACTGTTTACTCTGTTTATGCTGCCTCCCGGTTCAACTCAGGAGCAAACTCTTCAGGTAATAAAAAAGGCTCAGAACTTTTTTCTAGAGAAAGAGAAAGATGCTGTTGAATCGTTTTTTGGAGTAGCAGGATTCAGCTTTGCAGGAAGAGGGCAGAATGTGGGTCTTGCTTTTATTAAACTTAAAGATTGGAGCTTGAGAAAGAGCCCCGAACTTAAAATTGATGCAATAGCGGGAATGGCTATGAAAGAATTTTCAAAAATAAGGGAAGCTATGGTTTTTGTTTTTCCGCCTCCTGCTTGTATTGAACTTGGATTTGCTAATGGTTTCGATCTTCAGCTTCAGGATAGAGCCTCGCTCGGACATGAAAAGCTTATGGATGCAAGAAACCAGCTTTTGGGAATGGCTTCTAAAAATCCTAATTTGATGATGGTAAGACCGAACGGACTGGATGATACCCCAGAGTTAAAAATTGATATAAACTATCGGAAAGCCGGCGCCTTGGGAATTCCAATTACAGTTATTCAGGATGCTCTTTCAATCGCGCTTGGAAGTTCATATGTAAATGATTTTATTAATAGAGGAAGAACAAAAAAGGTCTATCTTCAGGCAGACGCCCAATTCAGAATGGTTCCTGAGGATTTGAATAAATGGTATGTGAAAAACAATCTGGGAAAAATGGTGCCCTTCTCAGCGTTTGCAAATACCAAATGGACTTATGGTTCACCAAGGCTTGAACGCTATAATGGTTTTCCTTCTGTAGAGATAATGGGGGAAGCTGCTATTGGTAAAACTTCAGGAGATGCTATGAAAGTAATGGAACAGCTTGTCTCTAAACTTCCGTTTGGAATAGGGTATGAATGGACAGGTTTATCATATCAGGAACAGATGTCAGGAAAACTTGCGCCGCTTCTTTATTTTATATCGTTAATAATTGTATTTTTATGTCTTGCTGCGCTTTATGAAAGCTGGACTATCCCTTTTTCAATTATTCTTATCGTGCCAATAGGTATTTTCGGAGCGGTGCTAGCTACAAGCATGATGGGATTGTCCAATGATATTTATTTTCAGGTCGGACTGCTTACGACTATTGGCTTATCTGCAAAAAATGCGATACTTATTGTAGAGTTCGCAAAAACTAAATTTGAAGCAGGTGATGGTTTGATAAAGGCAACTATTGATGCCTGTTACTTGAGGTTAAGGCCTATCCTGATGACTTCGTTTGCTTTCATATTTGGCGTAATGCCTCTTGCTCTGAATAAGGGCGCTGGATCAGGAGCACAGAATTCTATAGGAGTTGGAGTGATGGGGGGAATGATTTCAGCTACACTTTTAGCTATTTTCTTTATTCCTCTGTTTTTTGTCCTTATTATGAAAATATTTACCAGGAAAACAAGTTTAGCCAAAAAAGAAAGTGAGGTTTGATGAAGTATGGATATTGGATATGAAATCACGGGAAAAAAAGTAATAGTAAAAGTTAATGGAAGTCTCAGTGTCCAGAATGCTGGTGAGTTTGAACAGAGTGCACTTTTTGCTATGAAAGATAATTCTTTGCCTTTAGTTATTGATTTTTCAAATCTGAAATATATCAGCAGTTCAGGTCTGAGTGCAGTTGTAGCTCTTAGCAGAAATGTTAAGGAAAAGAAAAGTAAAATGACTCTTCTTATTCCGAAGGGATCAATTCTTGATGTATTCAAAAGAACAGGATTGCTTTCGGTTTTTGATATCACCATTCTATAAAAAAATTTTAAGTTTTGCTAGACGGTAAAACTTCTAAGAGCTTTTAATGTGTCTCTGAATCCCTGATTAATAAGAGCTTTGGTGGCTGATTTGGAGAAGTTCAGTGAAGGAATTATTCCATTAATATTGCTTGAAGGGGAAATATTGTAGAACTTCACAGAGGAGTATTTTTTCTGGGGAGTTAAGTCAGGTTTTGCCTTAAGGTATACATTGATTATAATGTTACATTTCTCTTCCTCAATGAGCGCTTCAAATGGAGTGTTGTTTTTCATAAGGGGAATCAGGCCTCCATCTAGATGATAACTATTTCCGATCCGCTCCGTCCTGAAAAGGGCAGGTATTGCAGAAGAAGCAAGCAGGTACGCCCTTATAGAATTTTTTGATTTCCTGTTTAATTTGACAATGTTGAGTTTTCTTTCTGAAATATTGAGTGTGCAGACATAAAAAGGTATTTTTGAAGCCCGAATAATATCAGGTTTTAGATGCTCATCAATTATCTTTTCAATTCCCTTGCGGGAAAAGAGACCGTGGTTGTAGATAGAACGGCTTAAAGAAAAAACCTTCCCGATAATTCCGCCTTTTGAGCTAAGAGCAGCTCCGGCATGCTTAAGAATTATGGACGGATCGGGCGTCAGAACTTTTAATTTTCTCAGCTCCAGCCAAAGTTTTTCAGCCAGTTCGTAGTCGTTTTGGCAAAACATAGCTCCGTTTAAAGCTCCTACGGAAGTGCCGGATATAGCCGTAATCTTATTTTCTATTCCAAGATATCTAAGGGCTTTCCACACTCCAATCTGGTAGGCGCCTTTTGCTCCTCCGCCGGACAGTACCAGCCCTATCTTATTAGTTTTATGAAGTGATTTATCAGGAAATTTATCCATTTTGAAAAATTAGTCAAAACGCAGGTGCTTAACTGATTCTCCCGAGTTTATAAGTTCTTTAAGAGAGTCTATTCCAATCGCAAGGTGTTTGTCTACGAAGTGTTTGGTAACTTTTCTATCGCTCTCTTCGGTCTTGATTCCCTCAGGTGTCATCGGGCAGTCTGACACGAGAAGCAATGCTCCGTGCGGGATTTTATTGGCAAAACCTACAATAAATATTGTGGCTGTTTCCATATCTATTCCTGCAGATCTTATCTTTGTAAGGTATTCTTTGAATTTATCATCATGTTCCCAGACTCTCCTATTTGTAGTGTAAATAGTTCCTGTCCAGTAATCAAGTTCATGTTTTCTTATCATAGCTGAAACTGCTTGCTGCAGCCTGAAGGAAGGAAGTGAAGGAACTTCCGGAGGGAGGTAATCGTCGCCTGTTCCTTCTCCTCTTATGGCGGCAATTGGAAGAATAAGGTTACCGACTTTAATTTTTTCCTTGAGGCTTCCACATTTGCCGAGGAATAGGGCGGCTTTTGGTTTAATGGCAGACAGTAAATCCATTATTGTAGCTGCCATGGCGCTTCCCATGCCGAAATTTATGATTGTGATATTGTTGGCAGTGGCTGTCTGCATCGGATTCTCGAGTCCTTTGATTTCAACATTGAACTTTTTGGCAAACATCTTTACATAATTTGTAAAATTAGTCAGAAGTATATACTGTCCAAATTCTTCAATATTTGTTCCTGTATATCTTGGTAACCAGTTTTGCGTGATTTCTAATTTTGTCTTCATCGTGAAATCCTTTTTATTTAGTATAGCAAGTTTTATTTTACAATGATACAATAGCACGAGTTTGTAAGACTTTGAATATTCATAACATTGTAATAACCTTTATATTTGAATTACAACGGAAATATGCCTAAAATATTATGACAATATAGAACATCATCTTTCTCAAGGACTTGGTGAGACTCTCAAATTATCAAAAAGAGCTGATTTTTGTGTCGGTTACTTGTAGGCATGCAGAAGCTGCCAGAAGAACAACTTACTATAAGATCTCCATCTGAACGGGACGAGTTCTACCTGAGAAAGATTAGTCAACAGCTAAAGGAAGGAAAACTTGTAGTCAAACTGCACTTAAAGCATACACTTCATGCAAAACTCTATCTTGCCTATAGTCAAGACATTCGGGTGCCTGTAGATGATGTATCTGCTGATTAGTGTCAGTAATTATCACGGTAGATCTCTGATGCGTCTTAAGAGTATCACAGATAGTTGACCATCTTCGTGTTTCTCCGGATGCGTTGAGTTTATATTCTATATTTATCAGAATATG
>MHBE01000043.1 GCA_001803205.1 Lentisphaerae bacterium GWF2_38_69
TCCCAGGAACCAGTATGCTCTTATGCTATACGAGAATCGGCTCTTCATAAAAGAGGTGCCATCCTTATTTCCATCGGATCAAGATTTCTGAACATAGTGAAGCGCCTTTGGCATATAAAAACATCGAAGATGTAATCAGTTCCGAACTTGATCTGATTGAACCGATCATCAAGCTGTATCCAATCGGAGTGCTAAAAGGATAAAATGTTATGAAGAGCAATAAGCTTAAAACTGAAAACACCTTGTCTGTGATTAATAGGCTAGCTTTGAAGGCTATAAAACCCTATGCCCCTTTGAGAAAGTATTTAGATCAAAGAAAGAGTATTCTAGAAAAAATAAAAATGAAAGATTTTAAATCAAAAGAGTATGACCCGAACGGCCAATTAACCGAAAGGGAAATAAAAATGGCACAATATGCAGGTGCCCTCGCATTTCGAGAATGTAGAATAGAACCATTAAGAGTTACTGATTTCAATTGTCCTACATTGGTCATCGGAACAATTGGTGATAAGAAAACAATGGTCTTCGTCAGAGTTACTCATGAAATAAGCGAAATAGAAGGCACAGGAAAAATTCCTCTTGCACTTATAGATGCTGCTTTAGAATACAAAGCAGAACCTCATCTTGTACGAATCAATATTGCTGATAAAGGCGATTATTATGTATTTGACTACTGGGGGATTGAAGACCTAATTCGAATAATCAAAAGCTATAAAGAAGATTGGAACAAAATTCTTCTCAAAGGAAAAACAATTAAGCATTTCTTGGACCTTAAACATGGAAATATTGATACTTTTGAACTCAAAGAAACATCAATAATTATCAATACTGAAAATAATTCATTTGATGCAGTAGATATTATCGACTTGCTATTATCAACAAAAGCCAGTGATGAATATTACATCTTTACTTGTACTTGTGGAGTTCCGGAATGTGCTGATATAAATCATGGAGTTGTAGTAGTACACGAAGATAAATATGTCTTATGGAAGCTTTACAGAAAAAGGAAAAGTAGAATTTATATTTTCGATAGGGACCAATATATAAATGCCATTATCAATATGGTTAAAGCATTTATCAAAGAAAACAAAGATAAGCCAAAATGGGGTCTTGGAACATACTTAAGGGATTTAAAGTCTTTAGAAAAAGCATTATACGAAATTGATAATGGAGAAATATCTACGGACTTTATGCGATGGGGAGCAACAAAAAAATCACAGATATAATTAATTTATGAAAGAACAAATACTCTCAGAGTTAAGAAAATTAGAGAAAGAGCAGAATATCAGAGTTCTCTACGCTGTTGAGTCAGGCAGCAGAGCTTGGGGTTTTGCTTCAACTAACAGCGATTGGGATGTAAGATTCATCTATGTTCATCCGTTAGACTGGTATCTGTCTATCCAGGAAAGAAAAGACAACTACACTAAGATTCTGCCAAATGACATTGATCTTGGAGGATGGGAACTAAGGAAATCTCTTAATCTTTTCAGAAAATCTAATCCTCCACTTCTGGAATGGCTTAGAAGTCCAATTGTCTATTATGAAGATTCCAGTTTCATCAATGGAATAAGAGAATTTTCTCAGGAGTATTTTAATCCTAAGTCAACCATGTATCACTGTTTGCATATGGCTGAAAGGAATTTCAGACAATATCTGAAAAACGATGTCGTTATTATGAAGAAATACTTTTATGTCCTGAGGCCAGTCCTAGCCTGCATGTGGATCGAAGAAAGAGATACTATGGCTCCAATGGAATTTATTACTTTGGTCGAAACTCAGATCAAAGATCCTTTGCTAAAAACCGAAGTTGACAAACTTCTGCGGCGGAAAATGGCTGGGGAGGAATTGGATTTAGAACCAAAAGTTACCGTGATTAACGATTTCCTTGAAAGTAAAATTGAATACTTCAATAACTATCTATCTAAATACCAGTTCAATAAAGAGATGAATATTGAGAAGTTAAATGCTTTTTTCAGGAATTTTATAACCAACTAATAGATATGCAACTGATTATATTTATCGGAATTCAGGCCACAGGAAAAACATCTTTCTTTAAGGAGCGGTTCTTTGATACACATATCAGAATCAGCCTTGACTTGCTTAGAACCAGGCACAGAGAAAAAATGATTTTTGACGCATGCATAGACTCTAAAACCGACATGGTTATAGACAATACTAATCCATTGAAGACTGATAGGGACAAATACATCAATCCGGCTAAAAAAGCGCGCTATGAAGTAATTGGATATTACTTTGCATCTGATCTTAAAGTTTCCCTCGAAAGAAATTCCAGGAGAGAAGCTAATGCTATCATTCCTGATATAGGAGTCCTAGGAACATATAAGAAGCTTGAAATTCCATCGTATGCAGAAGGTTTTGATAAACTTTATTATGTGAAAATATCTGATAATAATAAGTTTAATGTTGAGGATTGGAAAGATGAAATTTGACGAACTTGACGATAGGATGAGAATATTTGAAACTGCTCACGATCATTGCGTCCTTCCTGGAATAAATATCGTAGCCAGGCTCGACGGCAGAAGTTTTACTCGACTCACAAAAGAAATCCATAAATTTGAGGCTCCTTTCGATATCAAGTTTAGAGATTTAATGACAGAAACAGCCGTTCATTTAATGAATTGCGGCTTCAAGATTGTCTATGGATATACCGAGAGTGATGAAATATCCCTTCTCTTTCATCCGGAGGAAGATTCTTTCAATAGGAAATTGAGAAAACTAAATTCACTTCTTGCCGCTGAAGCCAGCGCTAAATTTTCAACACTCATAAAAGATATTGCCTGTTTTGACTGCAGAATATCGCAACTGCCAATAGAACAAAATGTTATTGACTATTTCAGATGGAGAAGCGAAGATGCATGGAGAAATGCACTAAATTCTCATTGCTATTGGCAACTTAGAAAAACTGGTAAATCAGCAATAGATGCCAATAATATGCTTATCGGAATGAGTGTTGCTGAAAAAAATGAACTTTTATTCCAATTCGGAATCAATTTCAATGATATACCCAATTGGCAAAAAAGAGGTATCGGTTTGTATTGGACAAAACAGGAAATTTCAGGTTGGAATCCTATTAAAAAACAAGAAGAAAAATCAATCAGAAATAAACTCAAAACTGATTACGAACTTCCTATGAAAGAAGAATACGACAACTTTATAAGCTCCTTTCTAAATGGAGATACTAAAAATGGCTAAAGCATATTTCTTGATAGAGCCTCATTACACTGATTTGGACACATATTGCACTTTCACAGTTGGTAACAACGCATGCCGCTCATCTATTGATATTTATGCTGCCGATTACGATCTCCATAATGTTGCAAAAGCCTTAGTAAGTGATAGGCAGGAAAAGCCATACCCTGAAATAGAATTTGATATTGGCGATGAAGATGTTTGGATGGACTTATGTTTTACAGTCATACCTACTGAATCTGGAAAAATCCTGCGGACAATTTTCATCAATGACCATTGTCACTGTGATGATTTAGATTCTTACAGAAGCAGGATAGATTTAGAATTGACACTTGAAGATGCTGCTGAATTGTCGGAAGAGATTACAAAATGGCTTAAAAATCCTGATACTAATCTCATTTGGAATAACTAAATTTTGATGCGGTCAGGAGTATAAACCTGTGGTAGGCTGGACTTGACGCCAGTCGCCGCATCTTTTAATAAAAATTATACAACAATGTTTTATTTCACATCAGACGAACATTACGATCATTTTAATATCATTGCATACTGCAAAAGACCTTTTCATAGCGTAGCCGAAATGCAAAGTGTTTTAATTGATAGGCATAATTCTATTGTAAAAACTGAAGACATAGTTATCCATGCTGGAGATTTTTGTTTTCAGGAACAGACTGCAAAAAAGATTATCCCTCTCCTTAATGGAAAGCACATATTCATTAAAGGCAGCCATGATTCATGGCTTCATAAAAAAGCTGTTCAAATTTGGGAAAAGAAAATAGAAAACATTCTGATAGTTGTCTGTCACTACTCCATGAGAACATGGCCAAAATCTCATTATAATAGCTGGCAATTGTATGGACACTCCCATGGAAGACTTGCTCCGATGGGAAAACAACATGACATTGGAGTTGATAATAACAGTTTCTTTCCAGTCAGTTTTGAGAAACTGAAAATGATAATGGAACAACAGCCGGACAATCCGAATTTCATAGATAAAAAACTGGACAGTAAAGAGTATGATAAGAATCGATGATTTAAAACAGGGCTATTTATATTTAATTGATGCTAGAAATTCACATCTGGGAATATGGATGTCAAAGAAAAACTCATTTCTCATATCCAGATTTAAGTTTGGCGACAACTTTTTATTTGAAGAAGATCATTGGGATACAGGAGAGCCTTACGGAACAGTAAAGCCGATTAAAGAACTCGAAAAGACTCCGTTTGAAGCTGATAGATTTCTATACCCATATGTTCCCGATAAAAATAGAGATTTATTAAACTACCTTAACTTAATGGCAGATAAATATCCTCTTGATGAAAAATGAATTACATATCAAAGAACTTCCGATAAGTTGCATTAGTCAAGACATTGTCAGACAAAATTAGCAGTATGTTCCAAAATGGAACTATCCACAACAGATTTCCACCAAACTAAAAGAACCATTTGTTACTGCTGACAGAGAAAAAACAGGAGAAACCAGCATTAAACATACTATAAACTTGTGGATTTTATATATACAGTTTCTACTATACTAGAATCTTTTACACTATTATATTAAAATATCTACTGTGATAGAATCCAACTAAATAAAGGAAAGCTAATGCATATCTTTGAAAGAAATTCGTATCTGAATAAGATAACTCCTCATATCAATAAGCATATTGTTAAAATACTTACCGGAATGAGGCGTACTGGAAAGAGTGTGATTATAAGGCTACTGATAAAGCATATTAAGGAAAAATATCTTATCCAGGACAGGAGTATTCTTGTGATAGATAAGGATCTTAAAGATTTTGACAGTATAAAAAACCATAATGACTTAAATGCCCATATAGATGACTATTTCAAAGGCTGCAAAGGCATCAGATATATCTTTATTGACGAAGTACAACTTATTGAGAACTGGCAGTTATCTATAAATTCATACCTTAAATCCGACCAATATGACATCTATATTACTGGCAGTAATTCATCTATGCTGTCTTCAGAACTCTCTACCATGGTATCAGGCAGATATATCAATATTGAAGTATTCCCATTGTCATTTGGCGAATTTAATAATTTCAACAATTCAAAATTCTCAGATACAACAGAATCCTTTGAATACTATTTGCGATACGGAGGCATGCCTTATCTCCTGGCATACTCAAAAGAGCAATATGAAGATGAAATTGTATTTCAATACCTGAAAGACCTTTACAATACGATTGTCCTTAAAGACATTATACAGAGACACAAAGTCAGGGATACTGAAGAGCTTGACAGGGTAATCCTGTTTATGTTTGACAGTATTGGCAATCTCACGACTGCCAATAATATCAGTACCTACCTTAAATCGACAAAAAGTAAATTGAGCGTGACCTCCGTTCTTAATTACATCTCATACTTATTAGAAACTTATTTAATGTATAAGTGCCCAAGATATGACCTTCTTGGAAAAAAAATCCTCTCTATCAACTCAAAATACTATATCAATGACATAGGACTTTTGAACAGCATGCTCGGCTATAGTTTTAACAGAATCAATAAGATGCTGGAAAACATTATTTACTGCGAGATGCTTCAAAGGGGTTATGCTGTAAAGGTTGGCAATATTAACGGCAACGAGGTTGATTTTATATGCGAAAAGAGAGATGAAAGAATTTATCTGCAAGTTACTTATCAGCTTGGAAATCCTGAAAGCGAAACTTATAAAAGAGAATATAAATCCCTGAATTCAATAAAAGACAATTACCCAAAATATATTTTGAGTACTGAAGGTAAAATTGCCGGCAAAGGCGAAGACGGAATTATAAGAATGAATATTATTGAATTTCTCCTATCCACTCCCCAATAACTCCTTATTGTAGTTATTTATGAGGTGGAATATTTGGACTTTGACATCTCCGTTTGGAGTTGTCTAGAGCAAAAAATTAGTAGCGTTTTTCTTTGTAATTTTGTTTTTAGGCTCTTTCATTTTCCATCCTCAGGTTTGCTAGGCAAGGATTTAACTATCTTGTCGAAATCGGACTCAAAGAGTCTATCCTGAATTATTCTGTATTTCTCGAATTCGCTCTCTGCATGGTCTTTTGCAATGCCTGCGGAAATTTTACCGCTATCTTTAAGTATCGCTCTGTCATCAGCTTCAAGAAATTTATCGAGCCTTATTGCCCAATCTTCCATGGTCATAGGGATTTTTCTTTTTGCTCTTTCTTCAGCCAGGTCAAGATAAGCGTTGACAATTCGACCAAGAGATTCCAGTTCGTCTTTACTCAGGTAATTCTTAGCTGTAAAAACATCCGTTTTCAGAATCCTACCATCAGGGGCTTTTTCCCATGTGGTTAAGCCCATGTTTCTCTTGTTACTGTCTGCCCGTTTCATTATCAGTTCAGCCGCCGTATGACCATGAATGGCGTAATGAAGTTTATTTTGGACTTTAGCAAAGAACTCTTTTGTCGTCGGAGCTTCTTTATTATAATCAATACTTGTAGAGTAAATATCAGTTATCTTCTGATAGAAAAGTCTTTCGCTAAGCCTGATCTCACGGATTTCCTGAAGTAACCTTTCAAAGTAGTTTTCTCCAAGGAAAGAGCCGTTCTCCATTCGTTTTTTATCAATTACATAACCTTTAATGGCAAACTCTTTCAGAACCCTTGTAGCCCATTGACGGAACTGGGTAGCACGCACAGAGTTTACTCTATAACCTACTGAAATAATCGCATCTAGATTGTAGAAATCTACATCTCTTGCAACTTCTCTAGCTCCCTCTTTTTGAACTATCCGGAAATTCCGGATAGTTGACTTGCTTGATAGCTCCTGTTGAGAATAAATATTCTTCAAATGCTCATTAACCGTTCTTACATCAACATCAAATAAAGCAGCCATTAACTTTTGAGTCAGCCAGATAGTCTCGTCTTCGTATCTTGCTTCGATACTTTTTTCTCCACTTTGTCCTGTAAAGATAAGGAATTCAGCAGTGCTGTTGCGGATAAGTTTTTTATTTTCTTCACTCATTTTATTATCTCCATATCAGTATTGCTCAATTATCGGCAATTTAGGATTAGTCGGCTTTTTTAAGGTGTTTAATGTCTTTTTCCAGTTCTTTTATGCTCTCCTCGTATTGCAGGAGTTTTTGAGTTTTCTGGAATTTATCATATTCAATGGCAGACTTTTCTAAAGCCATTTCATGGCTTATTTTCCCGACATGAGTAAAAAGTTCTCTGCCGTTAAGCTGCAAAATCGCATCCAATCTGTGTATCCAGTCCTGCATATACATTGGAGTATGCTGCTGAGCCATAGTTTCGGCAAAAGCAAGATATTGCTCAACGAGTAATCCAAGCAGTTTTATCTCTTTCTCATTCAAGTAGTTTTTGGCTATGCTGACATCGCTCTTTTTAATTGAAGCGATAGGTGCTTTATCAAAAGCCTGCATTCCCAGTAGAGGCAAGGACGCATCCGCTCTCCTGTAAACGAGTTCTGCTGCAGTCTGCTTGCTTATGGCCCACAGAAGTTTATTCTGGACGATTTTGAAGAATTCTATCGTTCTTTCATCTTTAGGATCATAGTCTATGCTGGTTTTGTATATATCTTTTATTTTCTGATAAAAAAACCGCTCAGATATCCTTATCTCCCGAATTTGTTCCTGCAATTCGGAAAAATAATTCATCGAACTGCCGGACTTGAAGCGTTCGCCATTAAGAGTGAACCCTTTAACAATGTACTCTTTCAGTCTCTGGGTAGCCCATATTCTGAACTTAGTGGCAATATGTGATTTAACTCTATAACCTACTGATATTATGACATCAAGATTATAGTGTTTAAGAATTCTTTTAACTTCACGAATACCCTCGGATCGAACTACCGAGAAATCCTCGGTAGTTGAAGTTTCTAATAATTCACCTTCTTCAAAAATATTCTTCAAATGCAATGCAATATTATCTGTCGTACAGGAAAAAAGTTTGGCAATGTCGCTCTGTGTCATCCATAATGTTTCATCCTGAAGCCTGACATCCAGTTTAATTTTTCCGTCCTCAGACTGATAGACGAGAATTTCGCCTTTTGAATTATTGTTTTCGTTTTCCTTGTTTTGCGCCATAATGTTTCCTTTTATCTTTATCAGACACTTCTCAACTCTAGTTCGCCTTTGAATGCTCCAAGAACAGAAGAGAGCAATTCAGATTCATTTCGTTTAGCTCTTATGGTTTCTTCCTGAAAATATTTAGTTTTTATCATATCTAGCTTTATAAGTGAGTATATCAAGGATTTCCGGAATAATAAAATATCCGGAATTTCTTGATTTCTTGAATATTCATTTCACGCCTCTTAGCATATGAAAACAGAGCGGAAACATTAATTCTTCCATATCTTAAAATACCTTCAAATATGCACTCTATTTCATCTTCGGGCATAATATTTAGTTTCCTGTTCTCGAAAATTAGGTCAACTAGTAATTTTTCAATTGAGGAAGCTCCTTTTATATCTTCCGGTTGTTTTGCTATAGACGGTCTTAAAACTACCGTACTATTTATTACTCTGAAATGCTTTTCTATTTCTTTTTTCGTAGGATTAGCATAAGAGTTGTATCCATTATCAAGTAAAAATTCATGCATCGAATCGACCGCATCAATATCAGTATAGATGAAAGTTATATGCTTCCCAAGCATATGGTGGGTGAACGAATTTATCTGTTCAGTACTCCAGCATGAAATTTCTAACAAAGGAAACTTTTGCTTTAATAGCTCTATCATTTTCTGAACAGGCTCGGTGTTCAACTGAAATTCTTTTCCCTGCTTTGAATACCATCCCTTCCCTGCACTGAAAATATTTTTTTCAGCTACCTCCCGACTCAAATAAGTTTGAAGCGTTGAATCTTTGATTTCTGCTTTTGTAAGCAGTTTACTTTTAATGCAATCATACGAAAAATATAACGGCATGTCATTAATAAGATTTTGCAATAAATTCAATCTATTCAAATTCATTTTGAAACTCCGGAGTGAAAATTTAGATTTCAAAACCACCGCTGATAATAAATTTTTGAAGTAGGTTATGTACTTTTATATTTATTTTAAATGGTGGAATCGCTATTCCCTCCAGCTTTTCAAAATATATCTTTGCCTTGTTTTTATCGACCGTATTCTTTAAGTCATCAAAGCGTCCATACTCGTTAATATTAGACTCAGTTATACCCGAACTCATCATATTTCTAAGCTTGGATTCATCCAATCCGAATAGTTGTGATATTTGATATATTTCTGCATTTTTAGCTTTGAACTGATATTCATTTATATAATCTTTAAAAGTTTTACCTGCTTCTATTATTACATTGCCACTTTGAATATCATGAAGAAAAATATTTGCATACTTTTGCTCTTCCTGAGTTAGAGAAGCAAAGGATTTATGCAATTCATCCAAAGTCTGCTGAATTTGATCGCTATCAACATCTTCTTTTTTAAGAGTCTTAAGGTATTTCTCGAAACGGGAGTTCATATAATCTGCATCAATTACTCCAGTATCAATTTCTGATAAATAGCCATCAATTTCAAAAGGAACTTCACCGTTTCCACCACCACCACTGCCACTTGATAACTCTTTGTAACGAAGTGCTAAAATGAGATAGGTATTTTCGTCAAATTTCAACTCAATTTCTATTTTTTCCTTACCTCTCCCAAACTCGTATTTTAGTTTACCCCATTTAAAACCCTGGATTTTGGCAGCTTCTAAATAGTCATTGAATTCTTTGAAGAGTTTTGCGAATCTACCTCGTTCCGAAAGGTTATCAGGAAGCTTTTTAAAATCAGTAATGCCTGCGTTTTTGAATAGCTCGAAAATCTCATCATAAATAGCATTCATTTTACTCAAGTTGCTTTCGAGTCTTTGAACAAATAATCCGATTGGTTTATCCCCGGAATACAATTTTACAGCTTTGTTTATATTCTGCTCCATCGTGTGCGGATACCTGTAATAACGAATTGTACCGAAAGGTTTATCTGAACCGAACAAACGATTGGTGCGAGAAAATGCCTGAATGATATTTTCATATTCGCGTACCTTATCCATATAGAGCGTATTAACCCATTTAGAATCAAATCCTGTTAGCATCTGGTCAACTACTATGAGTAAATCTATTTGTTTTTCAGGCGTTCTGTCTATCCTTAGATAAGGTGTTTTATGAGCAAGCCTTGCTGAAATATCTTTCTTGAATTTAGAATGGGTTGCCAGGATGAAATCCTGTTCGTATCGCTTGTTGTAATCTTCCAAAATTTCTACAAGGCCGTCTTCCTTGAATTTTACGCTGCCGCCGTTATCAATATTGGGATCAAACAGGGCAGTGATTTTTAATTCAGGAATTAAATGTTTTATCAACCTGTAATATTCAATGGCTTCAGGTATGCTACTTGTGGCAAAAATAGCATGAAATTTCCCGCCTTGACTCAATCTAAACCAGTTTTCCGATATATCTTTTACTACTCCTTTAACTGTATGCTCTTCTCGCTCGTATTGGGTATTTGACAGGTAATCTTCAATTCCTTTAACATATTTTCCTGAATTGTTTATATATCCCGCCATTTTCACCTTTGTGGGATTCATGTAGATATTGAAGATTTCTTTTTTCTTTGGGTCGGCAAGAGCCTCTTTTTCATCTATTGCCTTGGCTTTTTGAAGAGCAACTGCTATCCGTAAATCTTTATCCCGATAGGTTAAAACTTTATAAGGGTCGAAACCAAGCACATTTTTGTCACGAATTCCATCGGCAATGCTGTAACGGTGCAATTCATCGCCAAACACGGTTGAAGTTGTGTTCATTTTCTTTTGGTTTTCGTCTTGGATAGGTGTACCAGTAAAACCAAAAAACATAGCCGAAGAAAATGTATTCTTTATTATCTGAAGCATATCGCCAAAGGTTGAGCGGTGGCATTCGTCAACAATAAATACGATCCGTTTTGAATTCATTAATTCAATATCATTGTTTTTAAGCCCCCCTTCTTCTTCATTAATATTGCTCATTTTTTGAATTGAGGTCACAATTAATGTGTTGGCAGGGTCATCGCTTTTAAGTTTGGTAACTAAAACAGCCGTGTTTTCGGTTGCCTGTACATCTTCATTATCATCGGCAAAACCTTGATATTCATGTAATGACTGCGTACCTAGCTCAATTCTATCCATAAGGAAAATTACTTTGTCGGCATCTTTGGAGTTGGCAATTAATTGAGCCGACTTAAAACTGGTCATGGTTTTTCCCGAGCCTGTGGTATGCCAAATATAACCGCCAAGCAGGTTTTTACTCTTCCAATCGGTTTTTGAAACCTTGTCGGATATGGCATTGGCTGCAAAATACTGATAGCTGCGCATTACCTTTAAAATACCGTCTGAATCGTCGGCAACGGTATAAAAACCGATTAACTGATGCGCCATAGGAATGGACAACAAGGTAGAAGCAATATCTTTCCAGTTGTTTATGGGTTCATTATTGAAGTCCGCCCAATGAAAATAAAAGTCTTTATTAAATCTTCCATCAAGGCCTGGGTTGGAAAAATAGACGGTTTCTTGCGGTTCTATTGCTACAAACACCTGAACCAGGGAAAATATTCCTGTAAAGATACCTTCATCCGAATATTTTTCGATTTGATGGTAAGCCTGACTTACTGTAACACCGCTTCTTTTAAGCTCCACATGTATTACAGGCATACCGTTTATTAAAAGCATGATGTCGCCACGGCGGTCATTCAGTATTTTTGACTTACTCCTGAATTTCGGTTGTTTAATTATTTGGTAACGGCTTTGCCCTGCTGCTATTTCCCGGCGATCATATATTTTTAGGCTTACCTCTTTGCCAAAATGTAAGGAGTCGGCAGGGTTATCGCGAGTAATAGAAACCGTTTTACCATTGATAAAGCCGTTCAGTTTAAGGGGAGTTCTTAACTCAGTAATTTGCTCAATGATCTGCTGCATTTCGCCATCGGTTAGCGGCGTGTCATTCAAGCGGTCTATGTCTCTATTGTTTTCAAAGAGAATGGTAGCCCAGTTTTTAAGCAGATATTCTTCGGTGGGGTGTTTTATAACCTCTTTTTCCCATCCTTTCTTGGATAGTTCATGTATTAAGGCTTCTTCAAATTGGGCTTCTGATGTAAATGTCATCTTTTAAAACCTTTTTGACT
The DNA here is from genome assembly GCA_001803205.1 of Lentisphaerae bacterium GWF2_38_69. Taxonomy (GTDB): domain Bacteria; phylum Verrucomicrobiota; class Lentisphaeria; order Victivallales; family GWF2-38-69; genus GWF2-38-69. The sequence goes on from MHBE01000043.1 coordinate 12,349, forward strand.
TGATATAGATAATATCACAGTTTGTTATTTATCATGAGAAATACGAAGATCGTTCATTAATGATTAGCCATAAAGGCTTTCCTTTTCGTATTAAAGCTATCTTTCCATGTTGAATAATCTCTAATATCTTGTTCTATAAGTGCTTTGACTGGCAATTGAGGAATTGTAGCTGTTCCTCCATCATGTTCAGTTACTGAATACTTTCCAAATAAGCCTAACAAAAAATCAATATCAGATTGCTCTGTTACGATATAACTAGATAAGTTGTCTTTTTTAAAATAAATATTCTTAGAAAACCGTTCATAGGTTTTATTTGAAAGAATTTCTTCTACAGAACGCTCTAATAACATTCTAAATCTTTTACGAGCCGAATCTAATATAGTCTCACGACCGTGAGCGTCAGTAATTTGCAAAGCATCATGTTCTCGTAAAATTCTCTTTATTGAGTCAGTTCTTTCTTGAACATTTTTTGCAAGATATGGTATTTCGTCAGTTACGACTCCACTAATTCCATTACATTTATCAATTCCAACTATTTCGCAATCCACAGAGTTTATGGCTTTATGTGTATCGATTAGCAAACGTAAAAAATATAAGTCATGTGTTAGAACAATTAACTGTCTATCTTGAGACAATGTTACAATCTTTTTGGCGATTAAATCCCTATAGTCCATGTCTAAAGAATTAACTGGGTCATCAAATACAATTGTGTTTTTACGGTCATCAATTGTACATTCTGCTAAAAAATTAGAAAGAGAAATAATTTTTTGCTCGCCTTCACTTAAGATAGAATCAATCGGATGACTAATATCCTTCAGGGTACATTTCTGAAGTGTATTTCCTTGAGTCGCCCTTGTTTTTGACAACAATACTTTGGAAGCTAACTCTGTATTAAAATCTTTTAAGTGATTAATAAATTCTTGATGTAGTAAGCTTATTGCTTGATTTTCCATCAAACTCCCAATTCTTCTTGATACACTCGTCGTATTTAGTTGAGACTGACATCTTGATATCCATAATTTATATTTTACTTCATCATAATATCTCAAAATTTGAACTTTGTTTTTAAACAAGAATTCTTTAGCCATCAGCTCATTATACTCTGCGATAATGGCGTTTCGATTTCTTAACAATTGATTATTTTGTTCTAATTGGACATCAATATTTGTCACTAAGATTCTAATAATTGGCGAAATAGCATTGATACTTATATCGAGTTCTCCTCCTCTTCTCAGATAATCAATTATCTTAGTTTTAAGAGCATCGAATGCTGTTGAGAAGTTGTTAAATCCCTTACCAAAATCAGGAATATATTCAAAAAGTTCTTTAAAATTATCAATAGAGAAAGCTCTTAATGAATTAAAATATTGAATTCTCTCCTTTATTCTATTTTGAATTGTCGTCAATTTTGTTGATACATCGTTAGAAACAAATTGATTAAAGCTAATCATCCTTTTCTGAGCTATTCCATCTAAATCTTGTTGGCACAAAACACATTTCTTTAACGAACTAGAAGAAGGAAATTTTTTACCATCAGACAATCCATTAGCGTGTGCAAAATTTTGTGCCGCATCCCAAAGAGTTCTCCATGGATTACCTCCAAATCCCTCTATAGTGTTTAATTCTTTTAATTCTTCAGCTAGAATATCATATGCTTTTTTAGTGTTTTCATAATTTGATCTAAGACTTTTTAATTCAGTAATGTTTGCTTCAGTAAAGAGCCCTTCAACACTTTCAAATTGTTTGGCATAATTATCTAGCCTTTCTTTTAAACCAGTTAGATTTTTGATATTCTCTTGCGGATTTTGCGTATTTATAAGTTTAAAAAGTTCTTGCTTCCTATTTGCATTATCATGAGTGAATTGTATATAGTTATTTATTTCAGGTTTTGTTAGGTTCTCAAAATTAGCGTACCACTGACCCGTTGAAGTTGTATTTAATAATTGGTTCATCAATGGCTTCTGTGTGTTATAAACGGCAACTTCATTGCTTAGAGATTGAGAAATGCGATTCAAAACTGGAATAAGTTTTTCTAATACATCTATCCCTATCGGTTTATACTCTGTGGGGTTTTCTTTATTTATATAAATATCTCCACAATTTGTATCAAATACATTAATAGAACTTAAAGCTGGATGTGAAGGTGAGTTTTCTACCCATCGGAATCTAGAATTAGTCCCATTCAAGTCAAGTTCAAAATCAACTTGTTGTTGGGTTGGATTAGGATTGAATACATTTTTCTTTAGTTCAATATCTGAGTTTCTACTCCAACATAATTTTTTTAGTATTCGTGAATAACTAGATTTTCCTGAGCCGTTATTTCCATACACAACTGTTAATCCATTTCTGGCAAATCGTAATTGTCCTTGATTATGTAATGCACAGATATTAATTGGTTGCCCCAAACTTATTAACCTTGGATAGTTCGCTGAAGAATTAGACACAGAAGGAATGTGAGAGTTGTTCATTGGGAGAGCATTTAGTGTAATAGCAGTGTCTCCGTTTTCCTTTTTCAATAATTGAACTAATTCATCAATATCATTTTGATTAATTGTTGAATTGGAGATAATTCTCCTTAAAGCATCTTTAATAAAATCAGGTCGTTCTTGAGACCAATCTAGTATTTCTTGATAAATGGACATTTTATTTATTACCTTTATTACGCCGTGATTTCATCATTTATTTCCATCATACAAACATTTTTTCTAAACAGGCTTTTTTAATGTTCTTTAGTTTCTCTAACTCTTTTTGATGAAGAGTGATTTGCTTGTCGAGGTTTTGGAAATAATTACCTATTTTTCGTTGTTCTTTATCTTTAGGAAGCAATATTGGTGTCTTTTTGCCGCTATCAATAGTATATGTACCTACTGTTCCTGTTCCTGCAGAATCTTTGATGAAACCTTGAATCCTATTGTTTATAAATGAATAAAAGAAAAATTTTCCATCAATAGCATTTTCGTTTTTGAACCAAATAATATTGCCATCTTTAAAGTAAATAGGAATATCATCAGCTATCAATAAAGGGATGCCTATTGTTCCAACTCCAGTAACAAGCAGGTCATTTGGCTTAACTTTTCCTGATATTATAGAATATTCATTGTATTTATTTTCTGAAATATATAAATAATCAGAAGGTTCTTCGTTTTTATAGGCTGAAACTATATCACGAGCACGGAGGAATCTAATGCCTGAATTTGTCCAATCTGATTGATGAATTCTTTTTACAGATGTTACATTCATTATCTCCCCCAGCTTCCGTTTTTCCCAAGCATCAATAAATCCCTTAAAACGGATCTCAGGGACATCCGCACCATTCTTAGGGAACATTTTTTCGAGCATGGCTTTTTTTATGTTTACTAGTTTGTTGTACTTTGCTTGATGCAGGGTGATGAGCTGGTCGAGGTTTTGGAAGTAGGTGCCGATTTGGGATTGTTCTGGTTTATAACTAGGTAGCGCTAATTCAACTATGGCTATATCACTCTGGCCTATGGTGGTCATAGTTGTTGTTTTACCGCCAAGAATAAGCTGCTTGCGTGCAGAAGATGTTTTGAATAAATAAGCTAAAAAAACAGGATCAGTAGTAGTTTTACATGGTTGCATTCTAATTAAATGGCCATCAAAGGTAAGGTCGTTCCGATAGCTCAAATTTACATTTGAATATGCGATACCTTCTTTTACTAGTGACGATCTTGTAAAGAAAATATCGCCATATTCAACCTTGTTATTTTTGAACTCTTTTTCATCTATATCTATAAGAGAAAGACTGTCGACATCGATGCAATCCCCTGAATACATATTCTTAACATTGATGAGTCGATACCCTTTGCCTACTTTTTGAGGATCGTTAAATATTCCATTACTAAATCCCATGTTCGTTAAATTTTTTGTTACTGTTCAGTGAAAAATAATTTTAATAGAATTGTTGCAATATAACAAGTGATGCTTAGGATTGTATAAGTTGTCAGCAAAAAACCAAGAGAAA
>MHBE01000044.1 GCA_001803205.1 Lentisphaerae bacterium GWF2_38_69
AACGGTTCACTATTAAACGAAGAAGACAATACCAACGTTATGTCCAGCTACCTTATAGCAGGCTCAAGGACAAGTAGAACTGTAGGCGGAACGACTCAATGGTATATAAGTAACGGCAAGGACATGGTGGCAACCGTATCACCAAATAGCGATGGCACGCTGACCAGCACGAATGTTTATAACTATGACGCGTACGGCAAGGACTCGGATCTTAACAATCCTTCTTCCAACACACAGACGCAAACCTCCAATGTCTTTGATGTTAACCAAAATCCTTTTAAATATTCAGGTTACTACCTCGATGCTGAATCAGGGTTATACTATCTCCATGCCAGATATTATTCCCCGGAATTAATGAAATTTATTTCCATGGACACCTATGACCTGGCAAATAAATACGCATACGGTGACGGCGATCCGATTTCTAATGTTGACCCTAACGGGCACTTAGCGGCGAGGATCGCGGCAGGGGTAGCATTCGGGCTAATGTCAATAGGTTTGTATATTGGTGCCGCTTTTACCAAAGGCAAGACGCGGACCGGCTTGGCGGTGGCAGCATCTATTGTTGCAGCAATAAGTTCCGCCTTTATAGCTGCTGGCATGACACATAAAGAGCCAAAGGTAGGAGAAGTATACCTGTTGCGTACTTCAAGGGACGACTCAACTCACCATATGGCTTTGGCGTTCGTCCACGATCAGACTGGTAAAGGATTAACTATGCAATTCACCGAGTTGAGGGTCCTTACCCCATATTATCTCAGAGGGGCGGAGGAGTCCCAAGAAGCTTATTTGCAGCGAATGAGGGAGCTCACCCCCAACGGCTACGTGAGCGATTGGTTGTATACCGATGATCAGTACGTCACGTTTGAAACGGAAGATAAGGGTAACTGGAGTGCTCTAAGGATTCGACAATCGGGGGATTATATTTCCCCGGGATATGATAAAGGCTATCACGCTGAGAAGGTAGCAGATGGAGTGGACTACTCTGATTACATGAAGGCTTTTAACGACACAGGAAAGCATTACCAGAAGAATTTCCAATATAGTAAGTCTAATCATCAAGATTGTATATATTATGTCGCGTCCTTTATGGCGAGGTTATTTAACCCAGACGACATGCCGCCTTTAATGGAACCCAAGATTTATTACTAAGGAACTGTAACAGATAATCATAACGATAAAAGGGAAAAAGAGCAGAAGTGATTACATACGCGAAGCTTAGCACATGGATAGGGACAGATCCCCGCCTAGCCATTTCGCATAGCCACGCAGCCGTACGCTATATAGTGGGTAATGGAGACGCATTGAGTTGGGGACTACCTTCCCTTCCAGAATTACGGGTCAATTTAAAGCATACGGCTCTCCGGTTAAGAGTTGCTACTAATAGGTTGACGGTGGAAGTTATAGGCTTTTTCCAGCGGGTGTAATCCCATTCCTTCAAAAAATTTATTTGGCCATTTCTTATGGTCATTTAGACAACGGCTCCTTCCTTTTCTGCCAGAGCGTTTTCTCAAAATGCTTCTTAGTCTCATTCTGTTCCAAGAATCAAGTTCTCTGAATATGTTCTTTATACTGTGCTTGTAGTATTCAAACCAGCCTCTGCTGATGGGTTTGAGTGTCTCTATGATTTGATTCAAACTATTTCCATTGCATCTTCTGGTCTCCATGTGGATTTTGTCTTTATACTTCCGAAGGCTTTTCTTGCATGGAAATCGTCTGATTCTCTGATGGATTTTCTTGAAGGTATATCCTAGAAAGTCAAAATTGGTTCTTTTTTTTGTCTTATCTACTATTTTTGGTCTTCTCATAGTTGAGTTCCAGTTCGGCTTTCTTCATCCAGCTCTCGAGATGGTTCAAGGCTGCTTCTGCTTCTTCTGAGCTTTTGCAGAGTATCACACTGTCATCTGCATATCTGACTATCCTGTGCCCTCTTGCTTCCATCTCTTTGTCCAGAGAATCAAGGTATATATTCGCCAGCAATGGACTTATTATACCTCCCTGCGGCGTCCCCTGTTCGCTTTCATAATACTTCAGCTCTTCCATAACTCCCTGCTTAAGAAACTTCCTTACGAGGTCTATTATTTTGCTGTCGCTGAGGTTCCGGAATAAAGTATAAGTACTTGAAATACACTGTGTCACAGCGCAGTCATAGTTTATGTATGAATCAAACAATTATAAGAAATATTAAGGCTTTTATGCAGTTTTTTTATCATAGATAAACTAAGTGTAAGTGGGATTTTCAAAGTCCCATTTTATGGCATTTGAGAATTCCGAAGATTTTCTTCTGATATTCATTTAAAAAAGTATTTTCTTCCAGTATTTTCTTATAATATTCTTAAAGAAACGAAAAAATGCTCAATGTTACGATTTAGTGAATGATTAAACGCTGACTCCATCTGCCATCCAAAGCGCCCGACTTGATCACCGGAGATGCGGGATTGCAGCATACAGCATCTGAGCCTAAAATGAAAGCCAATAGCATTTTTTCATAACAGGAGATCCGTGAGTATAAGCCATTTTTAAAACCATAGGGATTTTTACTTCAAATGCTTCGTTTGAGGGCATGATTTGTCCGTCAATAGCATAATAATCGGAGTTCTTAATTGCCAGAAAATAGCCATTTCTCAAAACTGCGGACATCGCTGATTGGCGTCGTATCACGGACGTCTCGCCCGTGCTCTGCCATTGGTGAGCCTACCCGAGCTGTCACTCGGAGACGGCCAGGGACGCCCATGGTACAAACACAGAAAAGGTTTATAGGGAGAAAGAGAGTATGAAAAGAATATTAAGAAGATAATCGAAAGGATCAAAGAATTCCATATGCAACTAGAAATATGCTACAACGCTATGTACGGAACAGAATACTTGTCAGAAAGAAAAGACGAAAAAGTAAAGGGCGAATAAAAGAGCGCCAAGGAAGGACGATAAATATTACTATCTGTAAGAATCTTGCTTTTTCTGCGAGATTATTTCTGATAGTAGCCGTTACCAGTTAACCGTTATTAGGTTACTGTTGATCAAATCGATTAGGTTTATTTCAATTGCAATCATCGGTCAACTGTGAACTGTCAACCATACAATTTGGCTGCGGCTTCGCTGATCTAAGCAATTTCCTGGATTAAGAGAATCATAAAATTAGACTGCAAGAAAAACCCCCTTCAATTTTGCGAAAGAAGGGGGTTTTTGTTATTCAGCTTAAAAAGCTGTGATTAATTACATTATGCTGCCGAGATCCTTCATAAATTTGAATCTTCTCTTGGCATCTTTTTCTGCTTCAGCATAGAGCTGTTCAGCCATTTCTGGGGCAGTTTTCTTAAGCTGCGTGTATCTGCCTTCAGATCTGATGAAGTCCTGGAAGCTTCCAGTAGGATCCTTTGTTTCCCATATGAATGGTTTTTCAAGGGACGGATTGTAGCGGTAAAGCGGGTAGTAGCCGCACTCTACAGCTCTCTTCTCTTCTATTTGTGTCTTCATCATATCAATGCCATGGGCGATACATGGAGCATAAGCAAGGATAATTGAAGGGCCTTTGTGAGCATCAGCTTCCTGGAAAGCCTTGAGCGCCTGAATTCTGTTTGCTCCGAGTGAAATTGAAGCTACATATACATTGCCGTAGCTCATGCACATGAAACCGAGGTTTTTCTTGCCCTGTCTCTTTCCGCCGTTGGCAAACTTGGCCACAGCTGCAATTGGAGTTGATTTTGAAGCCTGACCGCCTGTATTGGAATAAACTTCAGTGTCAAGGACGAGGATGTTAACATCTCTTCCCTGAGCTACTACATGGTCCAGACCGCCGTAACCGATATCATTAGCCCATCCGTCACCGCCGATAATCCAGATGCTCTTGTCAATGAAGTAGTCACCGAGTTCCTTGATAACTTCGAGAGCTTTTGTGCTTTCCGGACAGCAGGATTTGCTTTGGGCAATAGCTTTGTCAATAATGGCTTTTACTGCATCCTGGGCAGCAATCGCATCGGCTCCTTTGCTGTCCCAAAGTTCCATTGCTTTGGTTAAAGCAGCTTTGAATTCATCGCAGCAGACTTTTTCGCTGGCAAGGACTTTCTCAACATTCATTTTGAGCTGAGCTCTGTTGCTGTCAACTCCAAGTCTCATTCCGAATCCGAATTCAGCATTGTCTTCGAAGAGAGAGTTAGCAAAGGAAGGGCCTCTTCCGGAAGGAGTTTTGCAATATGGAATTGTCGGGAATGTGCCGCCGTAGATGGAGGAGCAGCCTGTAGCATTAGCTACCATCATCCTGTCTCCGTATAGCTGGGAAGCTATTCTTACATAAGGAGTTTCTCCGCAACCTGCGCATGCGCCAGAGAATTCAAACAATGGCTGTTTGAACATAGCGCCCTTGAGAGAATTTGCATCTACGCCGTCAAGGACATTTTCGGGAAGGTTGCTGAAGAATTCATAATTTTCCTTTTCGCCGGCTTCGCGTTCTTTGTCAAGGGTTGAAAATTCCAGAGCTTTTGTTTTTGCCGGGCAGGTTTCCACGCATACGCCGCATCCTGTGCAGTCTTCAACAAATATCTGGAGTTTGTATTGAAGATTCTTGTCATTCTTTGAAGATGATTTAAGCGTGGCAAAAGAAGCCGGAGCATCTTTCAGATTAGCAGGATCAATCTGTTTAGCTCTGACTACTGCGTGCGGACATGAGTTTACGCACTGATTGCACTGTATGCAGTTTTCTTTAATCCATTTTGGAATTCTTGGACCGATGCCGCGTTTTTCAAGTTTTGATGTAGCTGTCGGGATAACGCCATCAAAAGACATCTTGGAAACCGGAATGTCGTCTCCCTGGAGATGGAGAGTAGGTTTGATAACATCCTTGGCAAATGCTGAAGCATCGTCTTTGATAAGAGGCTTGAATACATATGATTCTTTGATTTCTGAAACTGAAGCAGGAACTGGAATTTGTTTAAGTTCAGCAGACACTTTGTCTACGCAATCGAGGTTCATCTGGACGAGCTTGTCGCCTTTTCTTCCATAAGTTTTCTTGAGGTAATCTTTAACATACTGGATAGCTTCTGCTTCAGGAAGCACACCTGAAATCTTGAAGAATGCTACCTGCATAACTGTATTGATTCTTGCGCCCAGACCTGCAGCTTCTGAAATCTTGAGAGCATCAATATTATAGAATTTAATCTTTTTCTTAATGATGATTTCCTGAACTGGTCTTGTGAGCTTATTGAATACTTCTTCTGTTGTGTATTCTGAATTGAGAAGGAATGTGCCGCCTTCTTTGATTCCGGAAAGCATATCATATCTGCCGATATAAGCTGCGTTATGGCAGGCTACGAAACTTGGATTTGTAACAAGGTATTCGCTCTGGATTTTTTCTTTGCCGAAACGAAGGTGAGAAACTGTAATCCCATAGGATTTCTTAGAGTCGTAAACAAAGTATCCCTGGGCATTCATATCAGTATGGTCGCCGATAATCTTAATGGAACTCTTGTTTGCTCCTACTGTTCCGTCTGAACCAAGTCCCCAGAACATGCAGCCGATTACATCTGAAGATTCTGTATTGATAGTTTCTTTTACCGGAATTGAGAGGTTGCTGACATCATCTTCAATACCGACTGTAAATCCGTGGAAGCAAGCTCCGTCAAGGTGGTCGAATACGGCCTTGACCTGAGAAGGAGTAAACTCTTTGCTAGAAAGCCCGTAACGGCCTCCGATAATCTTTATATCTTTACCGAAGAGAGATGTGACTACATCCTGATAAAGAGGTTCGCCAAGAGAGCCTGGTTCTTTTGTTCTGTCGAGAACTGCTATCTTTTTGACGGAAGCAGGAATTGCCGATATGAAATCCTTGGCAGAGAAAGGCCTGTAGAGGCGAACTTTGATTGCGCCGACTTTTTCACCTTTAGCTGTCAGGTAATTAATTGTTTCTTCGATTGTTTCGCAGGAAGAACCAATAGCGATGATTATCTTTGTCGCGTTTTTAGCTCCGACATAGTCGAACAGGTGGTAGTGTCTTCCTATTTTGGCTCCAACTCTGTTCATTACATCCTGAACAATACCTGGAACTGCATCATAATACTTGTTGACAGTTTCTCTTCCCTGGAAGTAAACATCAGGATTCTGAGCGGCTACCCTTGCCATTGGAGCTTCGGGGCGCATAGCTCTCTTGCGGAAAGCTTCTACATATTTCTGGTCGAGAAGGTCTCTCAGTACATCATAGTCGATTTCTTCAACTTTCTGAATTTCATGAGAAGTACGGAAACCGTCAAAGAAAGATATAAATGGGACTGAAGATTCCATCGTGGCTATATGGCTGACTGCTGCCAGGTCCATTTCTTCCTGAATAGACCCTGCTGCTACCATGGCAAAACCGGTATTTCTGCAACCCATCACATCTGAATGGTCACCGAAAATCGATAGCGACTGGCATGCTATTGAACGGGCTGATACATGGAAGACTGTAGGAAGCATTTCGCCTGCTACCTTGTGCAGTATCGGAATCATAAGGAGCAAACCCTGGGAAGCTGTGAAAGTAGTAGTCAATGAGCCTGCTACGAGTGAACCGTGAACAGCCCCGGCAGCACCAGCTTCAGACTGCATTTCCATTACAGAAACTTCTGTTCCGAATATGTTCTTGCGCTTGTCATTTGCCCACTGTTCAGCCATTTCCCCCATATCTGAGGATGGTGTAATTGGATAAATCGCAGCCACTTCGCTGAAAGCGTATGCCACATGAGAGGCGGCTTGATTACCGATAATTGTTACCTTTTTACCCATTGAAACCTCCTGAGTAATTATTGTTTGGTTTAGCTGTTAATAAAAATCGAACAGTAACCTACATTTTAGCAGATTTTATAAATATTGGTATATAATAGGGCAAAACTTTGCATGATTTTCAAAAGCCGCGCGTAAAAAAGAGGCATTTAAAGGCTATTTATTTCTTGAAATAACTATTTTTTATCCAGCCCCAGTTAAGAATTATATGAATTATTATTACGATTATAAGAAGAATTACGCCTTTTTCGTGAATGAGTTCAAACAGTTCTTTGCCTATTTCTTTTCTGAAAATACCGCTTAAGAGCTGTGTAAGAATTAGAATTGCCAGAAGTGCATTTAGAACTTTCAATATTTTCTGTTTCATAAACTTTCCTTGTTTTTAGTTTTTGAAATAGTCAGTTTAGTCCTAAGATGTTATTATTTTCAATAAGAGATATGAATTAAAAGTAAATCCATTTGAGACAGATGAGACCAATAAGCAATATCAGGAAAAGAAGAGAGAGAAGAAGATCCCTTATAAATCTTTTTGACAGGCCTGTAAAGAAATTCAGGATTTTATGGGTAAACTTTCTGATCAAATCGTTCAAATATTTTTGCAGAATCACCTTATTTTCGAAAATCACATCAAGGCAGGCATACTCTCTTAAATTGACAGAGCATGAAATTTATTTTGATTTACTGCCAGAATCCTTTGAAGGATACAGTATTTTGTTTCTTTCAGATTTGCATATTGATATGGTGCTGGATATAGAGAGCAAGATTTTCGATATTATTGACAAGACAGATTTTCACGCATGCCTTTTGGGTGGCGACTATGCGTACCGTTATAAGGGAAAGAACATTAATATAACCAAAGAATTCGCTGACAGACTTATAAAAAAGATACATTCTAAAGACAAAGCCATTTATGGAGCACTTGGAAATCATGACATATATGAATTTGGTTGTTTCCTGGAAGAGAAAGGAGTAAAAATGCTTGTAAACGAATCTGTGAAAATCGCAAAGGAAGACTCTCATATCTACATTGCTGCTATTGATGATGCTGATTATTACAAATCTCATGATTTTGCCCTATGCGAAGAAGGAATTGAACATAAGGAGTCTTTCAAAATAATTATCTCTCACACGCCGGACATATACAAGGAGGCAGAGAAATTCGGTTATCACCTTGCTTTATGCGGGCACACTCACGGAGGACAGGTATGTCTGCCGGGAGGATTTCCTATTTTTACAAGCAGTAAAGCTCCCAGAAAATATGCCAGAGGAAAGTGGAAGCATAAAAACCTTCATGGAATAACTTCAAACGGGATCGGCTGCAGCGCGTTTGCCGCAAGACTATTCTGCCCGCCTGAAATAATTCTTATCAAATTAAAGAAAACCAGAGTATGAACCAGGAAGCACAAACAATTTCAGCGCCGATGGATAAGAATATTGTAAGCTTTATATCTTATCTGAAAAATGAAAAACAGGCCTCTTCTCATACAGTTAACAGCTATTATCTCGATATTAAACAGTTTATAAAACTTCATTTTAAAAAGGAATCTTCCTCTTACGACTGGGAGTCGGTAAGCATTTATGATGTGAGGAATTATATAGTAGAAGCCCAGGGATCAGAATGTTCGAAGCGCTCAATAAACCGGAAACTCTCTTCGATGCGCAGTTTTTACAAATTCATGATAAGAGAAAATATGGTCGCACAGAATCCATTTGCTCTTGTTTCTTCTCCAAAAATGTCAAAAAATCTTCCAAAGTACCTTTCAGTAAATGAAGTTGGTAAGCTATTTGACTCTGTAGATATCTATTGGAAGGATATGATTGCAAAAGAAGGAGCAAAAAGCAGTGCCAGCGCAGTTTTTTCAGGGAAGCGCGATTCAGCGATTCTTGAATTAATTTACAGTTGCGGAGCGCGTATAAACGAAGCTTTGGGGCTCAACCTTCAGGATGTAGATACTATAGGAGGGTTTGCGAAACTAAGAGGCAAAGGCAAAAAGGAAAGACTGTGCCCTTTGGGGAGACCTGCGATAAAGGCTGTCAGAGAATATATTTCCTTAAGAAAAGAGTGGACCTCCAATTCAAAACCGATTGCTCCTCTTTTTATCAATCAGGAAGGTGGAAGGCTTTCAGCAAGATCATTTCAGAGGTTTTTTAAAGTTTATCTGATGGCAGGAGGATTTGATCCTTCTCTGACTCCTCATAAGCTAAGGCACTCATTTGCGACTCATCTGCTTGACGCTGGAGCTGATCTCCGAAGCGTTCAGGAACTTCTAGGCCACGCGAATTTAAGCACAACTCAGATTTATACTCATATTAGCTCAGAGCACATGAAAAGCGTTTACATGAAAGCTCATCCGAGAGCAAAATAAACTTAAATTGTCCCGTTCAGCATCGCCTCAGAGGAAAGGTTGGCAGGAGAGACAATTTTATCAACGCCGATACTCTTATATTTTTCTGCGTTGTAATCATTTTCTATCCTTGTGATTATCTTTATTTCTCTGGAATGCTTTGATTCGGCAAGAATCTCTTTTATTGCCATTATTGTGATAATATTTTCGGCATCATTTTCGAAAACGCACATTACTGCAACAGCTTTTTTTATGTTTGCTTTAATAAGGATTTCTTTTTTGGACGGACTGTCAATAATAAAGTTTGCATTTATTTCTTCAAGTTCTGGAATTTTATCAGCTGATTTTTCAATAACAAGATAAGGCTTATTGGTATTTTCCAGGCTTACTGCCAACGCTTTGCCAAGTCTATTAAACCCGCAGATTATCACATGATCTTTAATGTTAGTTATTTTTCCCATAATACTGAATATTCCTTTAAGTTTATTTTCTACCATAGGCGCGAATACAAAAGACAATGTGGTTACAAAAGATCCTATTCCAATGAGTATCATTAAAGATGTAAAAATTTTAGCTTCATTCGTAATAGGCGTAATATCTCCATATCCTACTGTGCTGTAGGTCGTGATGGTGTAGTAGACTGCATCAAGAAGTGAATGCAGATTATTGTATTGATTTCTAAGCATATAGCTGCCGAAAATACCAAAGAGAAGAGCCAGGAAAATTGAGAGCCAGGCTACGACATCCTTCAGCCGGCGCACGCCTTGGGTATTTGTCGCGCCATGATGTTTTAACGCTATCACAAGCATTATAAGAAAAAGGAATTCAACCACAGCTGTGACGATGGAAAATCTAATGAAGATATATTTGATTAAAAGCACAAATACCATGAGTATAGCCAGAAGCATTGCCTGTTTCTTTTTTAGATATATCCCTATGCCAAGAATCAGTTCAAATATACCTAAAATAATTATTGCGGTAGTAACAGCCTTGTCGAAAATCCCAGTGTCATTGGCAAGGTCTGTGATAACATATAGCGGATGAATATAACCATAGTAAAGAAGAGGAGCATAGATAAGGTGCAGCAGGCCGCTTCCCATAAGGAGAATTCCTGCTAAACGGGGTGATAATGCATCAAGTGAGTAATAGTTTATCTTTTTGCCTGAACTAATCATAAAAAAATATATAATGGAGCCAATGAGCGGGATCGAACCGCTGACCTGAGCATTACGAATGCTCTGCTCTACCAACTGAGCTACATTGGCAATTTGTCAGATTTAAATATAAGCAAATATAGGGTTTTGGCAAATAGTTTATCAAACGAGAAGTTGTTTCTGTTTTCCAAGCCCTTGTATTTCAAGTTCCATGAACTCCCCTTTTTTCAGGAAAACAGGCGGATTCATGCCCATTGCGACACCTGCAGGCGTACCTGTTGATATGATATCGCCCCCTTCAAGAGTCATGAACTGAGAAATATGATAGACAAGAAAGAAAGGGTTAAAAATCATATCTGCGGTATTTCCGTTTTGCCTTATTTGTCCATTTACAGAGAGTTTCATCCAGAGATTATTCACATCGGTAATTTCATCGGTTGTAGCCATGAAAGGACCAACCGGATTGAAAGTATCGCAGCATTTTCCCTTGGTCCATTGGCCGCCGCCTCTTTCTTTCTGGAATTCGCGCTCAGATACATCATTTGAAATTGTATAACCACCGATATATTCGCCTGCTTCTTTTTCAGAATTCAAATAGCGGCATTCTTTCTTGATAATTATGGCAATTTCTATTTCATAGTCTGTCTTTACGCTGTTTTTTGGGATAACTACATTGTCATACGGGCCTATTACAGTATTTGCTGCTTTTAAAAAGAGGACGGGTTCTTTTGGGATTTGAGCTTTAGTCTCTGCGGCATGCCCCTTGTAATTGAGTCCGACGCAAACAACTTTGCCAGGTCTTGCTACGCATGAACCCCATCTGACAGTTTGAGGAATTACCGGAAGTTTTTCAGAGTCAACTGATTTAAGCATATCAAAATTTCCATCAGCGAAAAATGAGCTGTTCCAATCTTCAAAAAGAGATGAACAGTCTCTTCTTGAGCCGTCATTGGCAAGCAATCCAGGTTTTTCTTTTCTGAATTCACCGAATCTTATAAGTTTCATAATCCTTTTTCCTCGTTAGTCCATTTTGAATAAGGGTATTGCACGAGCATTGAATTGTAATACTTGCGATCTCCTGTTACTTCCCGCAATATCCATGGTGGCAATTCTATATCCTGATCTTCTCTTTCAAGTTCAACCTCTGCTATAATTAATCCTTTGTTGTTTTTTTCAAAAACATCAATTTCCCAAAGCAGATTTCCAATTTTTATTTTATATCTGTTTTTTTCTATCAATGGCCGTGCGCATAAATTATCGAGTATAGCCTTTGCGTCTTCAATGGGAATAGGGTATTCAAATTCGCTTCTGGAGATTTTTACAGCGATGCTTTTTATGCATAGGTAGGCTTTATTTTCTCCAATTCTTACCCTCACTGTAGCCCCGTTGTGAGTTGAAATATATCCCTGGCAATAATAAATTGGAGGAACCCCTTTCATCCAAGAAGAATCTCTAACCAAAAATTTTCTTTCTATCTCTATAGGCATAAGTATTATCCCATCTTAAGTTTTAAACATGATATAACTTTTATGAGCTTGTACCATGGGTGTCTCGCCCATGGTGCCAATCGGCACATCATTAAACACGCCCGAGACGCCTGTGCTGTGTAAAAAACATTTTAGTTTCATACTAGTTTATATTAGCTTTTTTTTATAAAACGGGTCAAGAGGAATAAAAATCCAATTATAACTGTAAGGACAAAGCCATGCTGCACAAAAGTCGAAGTGATAGGGTCTAAAGTTTCCGACGGCTTTAGAAGAAATATTCCCTGGCCAATAATCAAAGCCGCAAGGACTATTGCAAATGTTACCTGGCTGCTGACTGACTGCATCGTTTTCCTTAGAAGATTCTGATCTTTATAATTCACATCAATCTTAAAATTGCCGGACTTGAGCTTCTTAAGAATATCCCTTACATCGCCCGGAAAGTCATTTGCTAACATAATGCCGTCATTAATCGGATCCAGAAGGTTAAGCATCATTTTCTTTGCGTTAAATCTTTCTACATAAATTTTTTTTACAAAAGGGGCTGCTTTGTCAATAAGATTTATATCAGGGGCTAGAATTTTACCGGTTTTTTCAAGAGAAACAAATGCCTTAAGCAAAAGAAATATTTCTGGTTTTATCCTCAGTTTGTACCTGGCAAATATATTCATAAGCGCAGTAAAGTATCTGCCAAAATCAATGTCTTTGATATCATGGAGAAGATATTCATCTGTGATGATATATAAATCTCTTTCAAATGAATCGCGATCAGGCTCTTCCTCAAAATGAGTCAGGCTCAAAAAAATATCTGCGATTTTTCTGCTGTTTTTATTGATCACATTCATAATCAGGCTTGCGAATATTTCCTTTTGGTTCGGGCTTATTCTTCCTACCATTCCGAAATCTATAAAGCAGACAGTGTTATCAGGCATTATAAGAATATTTCCCGGATGAGGGTCAGCGTGAAAAAATCCGTATTCAAATATCTGCTTTAAAACTGAATCTACCATGTTTTCAGCAAGAAGTTTGCGGTCATATGAACCGGTTTCCAACATGTGCAGATTGTTAGGTTTTATGCCGTCAATAAATTCAGAAACCATAACTTTTGAAGTAGTCAGTTCGTCAATAATTTTTGGGCAGTATATACCTTTTTCCCCCTCAATATTAGATAAAAACCTTTTTGTCTCCTTAGCTTCATCAAGAAAATCAATTTCTCTTTCCAGGCTGTTTGCGAATTCCTCAATAAAAGCGCTGGGTTTCATCGTATGGAGTTCTTCAAAATGTTTCTCCGCAAGAAGAGAAAGATGCATTATTATTTCCAAATCCACTTCGATAAGTTTCTCGATGTTCGGTCTTTGAACTTTTACTACGACATTCTGCCCTTTATAGACAGCTCTATAAACTTGTCCTATTGAAGCAGCGGCAAAAGGCTTGGGATCAAAATGGTCAAAAACTTCATCAATGTTTTCTATTTTTAGTTCTTTTTTAATTATAGCAAAAGCTTTATCTTCATCAAAAAAAGGAACCTTATCCTGAAGTTTCGAAAGCTCCAAAGCAAATTCAACTGGAATCAGGTCGGGTCTTGTAGAGAGAATCTGTCCAAGCTTAATGAAAGTAGGGCCTAATAGTTCAAGCATAACCCTAAATCTTGCTTCCATTGACATATCAGCAATTACAGATTCATTAGGAGCAAGTTTATTAAAAATCTTTTTTATTTTCCGTATCGCAATGCGAATAGGTAATTTCGCAAGAAATCCTCCGAAGCCGTATTTTATTACTATGTGAAGAATTTCTATGTATCGTTTAAAGTTTCTGTTGGTGTGAGATATTTTTACGAGCTTTTTGATTTTAATCATAGTATACTGCACTACTTACTTTTTATAGTTTTTGTTAAAAATCATTCTTTAAGAAATCCTTTTCTCTGAGTTCGGACATTATACAGTTTTTCTGTAAATCCGCCTTTGTTTAAAAAGTCTTCTTCTAATCTTTGCATCTGCTTCCAAAGCAAACAACTAGCCTGATGCCAGGCTCCCTTCTACAATATTTTGAACGCCGCTTCTGGCGGCCTGAACCATCTGGTCATTAGTTCTTGATCTCTTTTCGACAAATCTTTGACAGAAAAGAACTGTACCATCATAGACTTGTTGCGCAACCTGAAAACTCCTAAGTCTCCTGAATCCGCCGTGTGCTCCGAAAAGTTCGCTCATTTTAATCGCTATTTCTCCAAGTGTCTTTGTAAGAGTAATCTCATTCAATTATAATCAACTTGAAACTTTTTGCTATTAACGCATTTATCTGAACTCATAAATGATAACCAAAGATAATTTTAGATGACTTCTTGACCACAAAATAGCTGATGCCAGAAAAATAATTGCCTCAGTAAAGGACAGAAAGAAGGCAATCCTTAAAGAGTACCTATAAGGGTTTTTCATTAAAAAGTTTCATATACTCGTCGAACATAAAAATCCTGTTGCGTTGATACCCTGTCGTCTCTGTTAATATCCTCTGTTCAATAAACATATTCACAAGCGAATTTGCAGCTTTGTATGAAAGACCTGTTATTGCCTGGACATCCTTAATTGCTACAATAGGTTTTTTAAACAGGCTGTGGAAGAAATCCAGACCCTGCTTTGCCCTCTTGCCCATCAGAATAATTCTTTCTTTTTCAATAGAACTTTTAAGGTCTGTTATTTTTTTGAGTGTAGTTACGGAATTTTCAGCTGTTTGTATAACTCCTGTCAGGAAGAATTTTACCCATTGGGCAAGATCGTTTTTTGTCCTTACAAAAGTCAGGTTGTCATAATAGAGCATTTTATTTCTTTCAAAGAAAGCCGATATGTATAATAAGGGTTTTTTCAGGATTCCGCTTGCGACAAAATAGAGAGTTATCAGAAGGCGGCCTATTCTGCCGTTCCCGTCAAGAAACGGATGGATAGTTTCAAATTGATAATGCGCTACGGCTATGCGTATTAGATGAGGTATTTTTATATCATGATTGTTTATAAAAAGTTCCAAATCTGAAAGCAAATCAGGCAATTCGGCATGCGAAGGGGGGATAAATACAGCGTCAGAGAGGCTGGCTCCGCCAATCCAATTTTGGGATACTCTGAATTCACCTGGATTTTTGCTAAATCCTCTTCCGCTGGAAAGCAAAGTTTTGTGTGTATTTTTTATAAGCCTGTTGGAAAGAGGCAAAGTTTTTAATTCCTCAATAGCGCTATTCATCGCCGCTACATAATTATTGACTTCTTTCCAGTCATCCCTTTTTTCAGGAGTAATTTCCTTCTCTTCAATAAGCGCTTCTTCGATATTAGTTTGAGTGCCCTCAATTCTGCTGGATATTACCGCTTCCTTAACTACATGCATAAGAATAAACATATCAGTATCTGGAATAAATCTTGAGAAAGAATTTAATTCTCCAAGCTTCAGAGATGCTTTTTCCAATAATTCGTTTATTGCTTCATCAGTCCAAAAAAAAGAATGGTTAATCTTTTCTGGAAGAAAATACTGATATTGATAGCCTTTGCGATAAGAACCTGCTCTGAAATCTCTAATATCCATAAAACCTCCATAAATCACAATATAAAACTTCTTATTGTCTGTTATATCATAAAAGTACAATATAGAAAGTTTTTATTATACTTATAAGCGTTAAAGTAAAATAAAAAAAACCTTATTATACTTTGGCGCCTGAATTAGCAGAAGAAGAGAATATCCGATATTATTTACTTTGAAGAGAATTTCGTGGTTAACAAGGTATTTGGATAAAGTAGAATATGTGCGGAATCTGCGGTGTAATAAAATTTAATAATCAGCCTATTGATAAGCAAATCCTCGAGATGGCAAACAATAAAATGCTTTCAAGGGGGCCTGATGCTTCAGGTGTTAAACTTTTCGGCAATGTCGGACTGGCCCATCGACGGCTTTCGATTATTGACATAGCTTCAGGTCAGCAGCCTCTTTGCAATGAAGATGAAACAGTTTGGATTACTTTCAACGGTGAAATATATAACTATGCGGCGTTAAGAAATGATTTAGTTAGGCGAGGGCATAACTTCAAAACAAATTCCGATACTGAAGTAATAGTTCATCTGTACGAGTCTCATGGAAAAGAATGCATTAAGATGCTCGACGGTATGTTCGCCTTCACGATTTATGACAGAAATAAAGACATCTTGCTTTTAGCCAGAGACAGATTGGGGAAGAAGCCTCTTGTATATTTTGAAAACGGCAATTTTTTTGCCTTTGCCAGCGAATTAAGGACATTAACTGTATTTCCTGATTTTGACAGAACAATCAATGCACAGGCTATGAATGATTTTCTTAGCTATACATATATTCCTGCTCCGCAAACAATTTATAAAAATGCTTTCAAACTGCTTCCAGGTCATTGTCTTGAATTTGATATAAAAAAAAGAAAAACAACTATAAGCCGTTACTGGAAGGCCGATTTTTCAGTAAAAAGCCAAATATCTTTTGAGGATGCCAAATCTGAACTTAGAAGACTGTTGAAATTATCTGTGGAAAAGCGGCTTATGTCAGAAGTTCCTCTTGGCTGTTTTGTCTCTGGCGGGCTTGATTCCGCAGTAGTTACATCATTGCTTTCTGGATTTCTAAAAGGCGATTTGAGCACATTCACTATAGGCTTTGACGATCCGCAGTATGATGAAAGGGACTATGCCAAAATTGTAGCTGAACATTTCGGAACTAAACATCATGTTAAGCAAGTGACACCGTCTGATTTTAGTGTGCTGGAAAATCTTATTGATAATTTTGGGGAACCTTTTGCTGATGCCTCTATGATTCCTACATATCAGCTTGCCGGATTTGCCAGAGAAAATATCACTGTAGCTCTTAGCGGAGACGGAGGGGATGAACTTTTTGGAGGGTACTATAGATACAGCGTTTCAAGGTATGCTAATTTGGGAAATTTCATTCCAGAGTCTTTGAGAAAAGCGCTTTTCGAAATACTCATAAAATTGCTTTCCAAATCGTCAGATGAAAGACGATTCTCAGGCAAGGCAAGACGCATCCTAAGTATGCTATCTAAATCAGGTATTTCCAGATACTTTGATATGCTGGACAAAACCTCTGACAAGGTAAAACAGCAGTTATACGGCGAGGCCATTACTTCCCATTTTACATCCCCTATCTCCCATTTGGAAAACATCTACTCGAGACTTACAGCCTCCGATCCGATTGAGAAGTTGATGGAACTGGACATTTACTCCTATCTGCCGAATGATATTCTGACCAAGGTGGATATTGCATCAATGGCTTCGTCTCTGGAAGTGCGCTGCCCGCTGCTGGACTATGATGTTATAGATTTTGTTTCCAGTCTTCCAATTGGGTTTAAAAACACATTCTCAAGCAGAAAAAAACTATTGCTTGAAGCATTCAAAAACGATTTACCGAAAGAAACTTATTCCAGGAGAAAAATGGGATTTGGCGTTCCTATTGGCAGATGGATAAAAAATGAATGGAAGGGAAAAACGGAAAAATTACTTCTTGATTCTTCCTTAGCTCAAAAACAAATTCTTAATCAGGACGCGATGAGACAAGTTCTAAATGATCATTTAGAAAACAGGAAAGACTACAGTTATTTGCTGTTTTCCCTGATAGTTATGGAGCTATGGCACAGAAAGTTTCAATAGAGATTAATTTACTAAGATGCAATTTTGTAATGGACTATGATTAAAAATCTTAGATTCAGGAATTTACTTATCATGGTTTCTTCCAAAATAATCATCTACTGCAAAAAGATTGATAGAAATCAGAGATATTATTATTGAGACAAGTTTTTTCATGCTAATTCGCTCTAAAATATACTTTATTCGAGATATTCAAAGAGTTACATCTATTTTTAATCAGTTTGTGAGGATGAGTGAAGCCTCAATTGTCATTGCCCCATTGGGAGGAGCAGGAAGCATATCGATTGAAGAAAGCAGCTTTTTGACAGAATCATCCATCTCTTCATTCCCACTTGCTTTGAGAATCTGATAGTTTGTTAACCGGCCAGTGGCATCTATAAAAAGTTTTACTAAAACAGATGGAGGTTCAGTTCCTGCTGAAAATTTAGCCGGCTGTTCCCATGAACTGTAAAGATAGGATGAAAGCTGGTCATAGTATCCCATCAAGGCTGGATTAACTGTGGCATTCGGTGATGATTTGGAGGGGGTTGAAAATTTTACACTGTTAGTGCTCTTTTTAAGGGTGGCTGCAAGTTCGGCTGCTGAAAGAGGTTTGAAAGTTGTTTTTTGCTGAACGGGTTTTGGAGTAGTTTTTGTAAGTACTTCAGTCGATTTCTTGATTTGGCTGACATCAAGCGTTTTTTTCTTTATCGGGACTTTTTTTGTAACAGTTTTGCTCTCTTTTGGTTTTGACGGAACAGGCTGTGCTTTTTCAATTTGCTGTTTTTTGGGTTGAACTTCAGTGTTTTGTATTTCTGCGAAAGCTGCAGGGCTTATCAAGTTGACAGCTATTGCCGCCGGAGCTGAGTTCCAGAAATAGTTCTGGATAAAAAATCCTATATACATGACTGCCAAGAGAAAAAGGTGTATTCCTGCTACTGCAAAGAATAGCTTTTTTTTGGAGGACTTGTCCAATTCAAGTGAGCTGTTGTATCTAAGGTACATTTTTCTAGAAAATGGGAAATTGTCTTTTGGCTAACTTTATAATGTAAAATTGAAGTTTTTCCATCCTAAATACGGGTGGCTTTTTCAAATTCCTGATTGTAGAGGATGGTTGCGCCTATTATCGCGCCGGGAATAAAGATAATTGCGGTAAAAGGAATAAAGAGTACTAAATAAATAACAAAACCGAAAGCAAGAACTTTTAACCTGTTGCCTGAAAGCTTTTTATTGAATTCTTTTTTATTCATCAATCTATGTTCTGGGCAGAAGATTATAAATGAGAGACCTAGAAAATAGGAACTGACCAGCATTCCTGGCAGAAAGCCGACAAGAGGTATGATAAAATTCAAAGGGAAAAGCACAATGGCCCAGAAGAGGGTCAGAATATTGAGTCTGATTCCATTTTTGATTGACATGAGGCAAGACTTGGCAAAACCGCTTATGCCGGCTGCTTCTGGAACAAATCCAAAAAAATCTTTTTCAATCGCCAGAGAGAGCCCGTCCAGATAGGGAGCTGAAATTGAAAAGAAAATTGTATTGAATAGAATGACAGATATTACTAAAACCGATAGCGAAATAATTATTTTAATTATGTATTCCAGCGTCTTATAAAGATAAATAAGAAAGCCTGAATCAGGATGAGACCCAAACATGGAATCAATCCATGGGAAAACGAAATGGAAAAGAAAATAGACGAGAAATATATATAGAGCTAAATTCAATAACGCAGAAAACCACGCATACCTGAAATATCCGATTCTTCTGAAAAGAATCCTAACGCCCGTAAATGGCAGAATAAATGAAGATTTCTTATTCATAATCTCTCCGCAAGTACTGTGAAAACGACCAAGATGGCAATTGACAGGGCGCTGCCACGAATTTTCCTGAAAGCCAGAAGAGAAGTACAACTCCAATAACAGTAACCATCAATTCCTGTCCGCCAGTTATAGTATTGTTAGATTGTTATGATAGAATTACCAAAATATTATAGAAGGAGATATAGATTATGCATCTTAAGCATCTTATTAAAGTTAAAATTCTACTATTTTTAAGTGTTGTCAATTTATTTGCAGGCAGCGCAGATTCACCAAAGTCAGACGATGAAAAACCCCCTGTTTCGGTTTATGATGGTTTGTTCTTCAAAGACCCTGGTTTTAACTTTCAGGCAATAAGAACTTTGTCTGAAACTTACGGACAGGCTGCTGATATCGGCGAAGTTATTTCCACTATAAAAAAGATAGAGGAATCCAACATAGAGAGCTGGAAAAATGAATGGTTGAAGACTGCCGATCGACTTTATGCTGATGCGCAGAAGGTTCAGGAAGAAAACAGCATTCGAGCTTCGCAAAATGAGTATCTAAGAGCATCAAATTACTACCGGACAGGTTCATTCTATATGACTTCACGATATGAAAGAAAAGAATCCATTGCTTTAAGAAAGAAAGCTATAAAATGTTTTCTTAAATACATTTCAGGAAAAGATTTCATCAGGCCTGTTCAGATTCCTTATGAAAATAATTATCTGCCTGGTTATTTCATTAAATCATCTTATCTGAAGGATGGAAAAGCACCTCTTATTATTATTAATACTGGTTTTGACGGAACCAAGGAAGAGACTTGTTATCAAACGGGTTTTGAAGCAGCCGAATTTGGCTACAATGTGCTTGTTTTAGATGGGCCTGGCCAAGGTGAAACAATTTATAATCAGAAACTATTCTTCCGTTATGATTGGGAAAAAGTTATTACTCCTGCAATAGATTTTGGTCTGACATTAGAAGGAGTTGACAAAGATAAAATTGCTGTTTACGGGATCAGCATGGGAGGATATTTGATACCTAGAGCTGCTGCTTTTGACAACAGAATAAAAGCTTGTATCGCAAATGGTGGAGTATCAAATTTTTATGAGCCTTTTGTGAGGAATTTTCCTAAAGATTTTATGCTTCTTAAAGATTCAGATCCGGAAAAGTTTAATCAGGAGATAATGGAAATAGGCAAGAAAATGGTTGAAGTCAAATGGTTTATTGAAAATGGTATGTGGACTTTTAATGTCGAAACTCCTATTGAGTTTCTAAATAAAATGAAGAAATATGACCTGACTGGAGTAGCAGAAAAGATCAAATGCAAAACTCTTATTATTGATGGAAGCGAAGATACATTCATGAGAGGACAACCTGAATTATTATATAGCGAGCTAAAATGTGAAAAAACTTTTATGCTGTTCGATGAAGAAAGCACAGGTCAGCTTCACTGCCAGTTAGGTGCTTTAGGCATTTCAAATGAAAGAATCTATACTTGGCTGAATAATGCGTTGGATTATCATCCGTACAAGAAATAAATTTATTAGAGAAATTATCGAAGCTGGACGGAAAAAGGAAGTTGAATGATGGGAAAATCTATTGAATGCAAGGGGCTGATTTTTGATTTGGATGGAACACTTGTTGATTCGGGTGAAGTTGTTGAGAAAGTTTGGAAAATGTTTGCCGACAGATATGGTTTTGACTTTGAAAAGCAAGTTTTGCCGATATGCCACGGCAGACCTGCTAAATATCCATTGAAAGAGCTCCTGCCGAGGGTGACAGAAGAAGAGATGGATGCTGTAGAAGATGAATTCAACGCAATAGAAATGACTATGCTCGAAGAATTGAAGCCAATACGGGGCGCTGATATACTTCTTCCTATTCTGCCTCCTGGCAAATGGGCAATTGCTACATCAGGCGACAACAATCTTGCATCCGGCCGTTTGAAATCCGCCGGGCTTCCTATTCCAAAACATTTTGTTACAGCAGGAATGTATAAAAACTCAAAACCGCATCCTGATCCATTTCTGATGGCAGCTCAATCTCTTGGATTTGAACCTGAGGACTGCATTGTTTTTGAAGATTCTCCTGCCGGAATCGAAGGCGCAAAAACCGCAGGATGCACAGTAATAGGAATTAATCTGGTAGAAGCTGCAAAAAAAGTTTCAAAACCAGACTATGTTATTAACGACATGACTGAAATAAGAGTAAGTTATGAAAAAGACAGCTTCAAAATAGAGTTCCTAAAAACAATAAGGAGATAAAGCAATGAAAATTAACGTATTAATCACATTATTGGCTGTAACCGTACTTTCAGGATGCTGCTGTATATTTTCAGGAAGCAAGAAAGATGGTAGCTTCACAGAGGCTGATTCAGGTAAAACTTTTTCAACTATGCCAGGTTCTACTCTAAATATTGATCTCAAAGGTAATTACACTACAGGTTTTTCCTGGAATATAGTTTCATGCGACGAAAGTATCCTTAAGGTATCACCTGATTCAAAGTATGTTTCTGATACTTTCAAGCCTGGTATGGTAGGAGTAGGCGGAGTTCAGCATTACATATTTAATGTTGTAGGCAAAGGGCAGACCGAATTAAAGATTACATACAACAGAGTCTGGGAGAAAGATGTAGCTCCGGATCAGATATTTACTCTCAAAATTGATTCCAAGTAAGATCAGTATTTAGAATTTCTTAGAATTTGCTGAGCTTCAGATACAGAAATGCTGCTGAAGCTTATTTTATTTCCTGGTTTTGCCTGGGCAAGCAAAGGTAAATCTGCGGTTATTACTGTCGCAATTTTAGGATAACCGCCCGTTGTCTGCCTGTCAGCACACATAATAATAGGCTGACCATTCTGCGGAATTTGGATTGATCCGTAAGTGATTGAATCGGAAATAATATTGCTATCAATGGGGACGATCGCCTCCCCTTCGAGGCGGCATCCCATCCTGTCACAATCTTTCGTTACTGTGTATTCCGAGCTGAAGAACTTCTTTATTCCATCTTCTGTAAAGTAATCTTTATGGGATCCTATTACGACTCTAAGCGCAATTTCATTTTTATAGATAGGTATAAATGCAGGAGGCAATATTCTGCTTGCGAGTTTTGAAAATTCTTTTGGAGTTTTTACCTCAATGATAGTTTCTGCAGTAAGCTGCATCCCTATGTTTGCCTTGGCATAAGAGGATTTGCTTCCTAGCACTGATGGGACTTCCAATCCGCCTGCAAAAGCGATATAGCTCCTGCATCCGCTTATAACCCTGCCAAAAGAGAGGTTGTTATTTGATTTCACAAGAAAACTCTTCCACATCGGAACAGTCAATCCATTCAGTGACGGACTTATATTAGCTCCTGTAATAGCAATGACGCAAATTCCCTGAAATTCTAACTCCAATCCTGAAAGGCAAACTTCAAATACAGCTTCGAAAAAGCTATTACCAACAAGTAAATTTGCAACTCTATGGGAAAAACTGTCCATTACCCCTGATACTACCATTCCGCAGGATTGAAAACCATATCTTCCCTTGTCCTGAATTGTTGTTTGTGTGCCTGGTTTTATTATCTTAATCGAGCTCATATTGACGGAATTGAGTTTCTGTTATGGTTTTAAATCTGATGTAGTCGCCTGCTTTTAGAAGAAACGGTTTATCTCTATTAATATCAAAAAGTTTAAGAGGTGTTCTGCCGATGAGTTGCCATCCTCCAGGGCTTTGTAAAGGATAAATTCCCGTCTGTTCTCCGCCGATACCTATCGAACCTGCCGGGACGCTTAAACGAGGTTTTGCCATTCTTGGAACTGTTATTTTTTTGTTCATTCCACCCAAATATGGAAAACCGGGGAGAAAACCCAGCATATAAACAAGGTAGTCGCAGGAAGAATGAATGCTTATAATTTCGTTTTTTGGGAGTTTGGTATATTCTTCTACATATTTTAGGTCAGGTCCGAACTCTCCACCATAAACGACAGGTATGGTTACGACATTTTTCTTTTGGTTAACTGTCTTTACTGAACTAAAATCAAGCGATTCAATGTGTTTTATAAGCTCGTTATAGGTTAGGTGGCAGGGATTGTAATAAATTGTCAGAGAGCAATATGTAGGAACAATTTCAATTATGTTGTTTATGTTTTTTTCTTGGATAAGCGCAGCAGCCTGATTGACTTTCTTGTTAATTTCAGGGGAAATTTTATTACCGAACTCGATAGTTAATGCGCTGTCGCCCAACGGCAAAAATCTTGGTTGATCGCGCATTTATTTAATGAGTTCAGTTAGTTTAGTAACTTTAATACCGTTTGCGGTAAATTCTTTGTGCAGATTTTCTACAAGGGTTTTGGCTGATGGCGTGTCTGAATGGACACAGATGGTGTCTGCGTCAATCCGTATCTCTTTGCCGTCTATGCTTCTGATAGTGCCTGTTTTTATTAGATTAACCATTCGAGAACAGGCTTCTTCGGGTAAATGGATGACAGAGTGAGGCAGTGTACGGGAGACAAGAAAACCGTCTGAGTTATACGCCCTGTCAGCAAAGACTTCATTGGCAGTAATGAGTCCAAACTTTTTTCCTGCTTTAATCATTTCGCTTCCTGAAAGACCTACAAGGATGATGCTTTCATCTACTTCTGACACTGCTTCTGCTATGGCTTCGGCAAGGACATTGTCTTTTGCAGCCATATTGTACATCGCGCCGTGAGGTTTGAGATGACTAATTTTCATGCCTTTTGAAGCGGATATAGCCATCAAAGCTCCAAGTTGATATTGGATATAAAGCTTTGCTTCTTTGGTCGAAACAGACATATTTCTTCTGCCGAAACCCATCAGGTCGGGGAAAGATGGATGTGCTCCGATTCCAACACCGTATTTTTTACAGAGTTCAACAGTCTGTTCCATGATAAGCGGGTCGCCTGCATGATAACCGCAGGCAATATTAGCAGATGTGATGAGCGAGATTATTTCTTCATCAGTTCCAGCGCTGTAGTGTCCTAATCCTTCCCCAAGGTCGCTATTGAGGTCAATGCGAAACATCGTGAAATTTAGATTTAAGAAGTTTTATTAGATGTTCAGGAGTAATAGGTTTCTGCAATACTCCGCTTAAACCTAGTTCATTATAGTCAGTGGTTTCATGGAGGTTATCTCCTGAAGAACTTAGCATGAAAACAGGGGCATTGTTTCCAATGAATTTGAGTTCTTTAGTCAGGTGCAGTCCTGAGTCAACTTCTTCCATCATTAGGTCAACTATTACTGCGTCAGGGCAAACCTCTTTATACTTTCTCAAACCGCTTTCAGCGCTGCATGCCGTATAAACAGTATAATTGCTTTTTTCCAGTATGATTTTAAGTGAATCGAGGATGTCGTTGTCATCGTCGACACAAAGTATTACTTTTTTCCCATCTTTCATAAACACCGCCTATCCTTGCAAACAAATTTTTTGTAGACTATTTCTAATTATAGCAGGATTGCTTTCTTTCAAAACATTTTTGAAACAATCCAGAGTTTTTTTCAGATTGATTTGAGCTCTTTCAGTAATAGTTTCCTTGAAAATATTGAATTCATAACCTCTGATTCCGAGTATAAAAACTTCTTTCTCTCCGCCTGATAAATCGTTAGCAAATTTTACTATGTTTTCTGGAGAGACGCTGTGTGTAGTGAATGAAAAAGCAGGAGATGGTTTTACTTGTCTTAATTCAAAAGGCTCTGAACAGGAAGTATGCGCATCGGCAAGAATTGCCAGTTTGCTCTTTGATATATCATAAGCATGTTCGACTGATAACTGGTAGTCGCTCTCAATTTCTATATAATCATAAGTGAGTTTTTCTATTTCTTCTGCGAATGCCACACCCAAACCATCATCAGCTCTTCCAGGATTACCGTAGCCAATTATCAGCAAGTCTTTCACAATGTCATTACCTGATTTTTTTATCTAATATTTTACCCCTTTCATCTATAAGCTCTACAACAAGCGGCATTGATCCCAGAGCATGCGTAGCACAGGAAAGGCATGGATCATAGGCTCGGATTGCCGCTTCTACCCTGTTCATCAGACCTTCAGTGATTTCAGCTTTGCCGTTTAGAAAGTTATTTGCTGTTTGTTTTACAGCTTCATTCATAGGAGAATTATTATTCGTAGTAGAAACAATTAAATTACACATGGTGACAAGGTCATTTTCATCTACTTTGTAGTGATGGAAAAGAGTTCCTCTTGGAGCTTCAATTATTCCTACACCTTCTTCCCTGCGCTTTCCTTGAAGAAGTAGATCGTGTCCTGTAATATCCGTGTCATTGAGAAGTTCTTTAATCATTTCAGCTGAATGTAGAAGTTCAATCAATCTAGCCCAATGATAAGCCATCGATTCATTGCAAATTTTATTGCCAAAGAAAGAAAAGAATTCTTTACGCTCTTTTTCAGCTTCATTAGACGGGATAAAATCACATGTATTGAGCCTTGCTAAAGGTCCAACTCTGTACCAGCCGTCCTCAGGCCCGATAAGTTTTATAAAAGGGAATTTCATATAAGACCATGAACGGACTTCTTCAGCAATGAACTCAAAATATTTTTGATTATCAACATGATCAAAAATTTTGTTTGATTCAGAATCAATCGCTCTTAGTCCGCCATTATAGATATCCATTGCTCCGTCTTCTCTTATAATGGAAAGATGATTGGATTCAAATGAACCAAATTTGGAGAGTTCATTTAGGTTTTTAACCGTGTAATCTTTTATGATATTTACCGATGCTTTGCTCCATTCTATAATTTTATCAATCTCTTTCAGGAAAGCATCGCGCTCACTAACTGTAAGGCTTTTATTTACTCCCCCTGGTATTGCTCCTGTGCCGTGAATTTTTTTGCCGGCGGTAGCTTTGATTATTTCCTGACCGAATTTACGCATCAGAACTGCCTGGGTAGCGAGTTCAGGAAACTTGTTAATTACACCTACTACATTTCGTATTGATACATCTGCATCGAATCCGAAAAGTATATCCGGCGAGCAAAGATGAAAAAAGTGAAGAGCATGAGACTGAAAAAACTGGCCATAGTGCATTAGCCGCCTGATTTTTTCTGCTGTAGGTGTCAATTTATCTACACCTACAATGTAATCCATAGCTTTAGCTGCTGCTAAATGATGGCTTACAGGGCAGATACCGCAAAGCCTCTGCACCATTACAGGCACTTCCCAATAGGGTCTGCCAACAATAAATCTTTCGAATCCGCGGAATTCTACAATGTGGAGTCTGGCCTGTTTTACTTTGTTTTCATCATCCAGAATGATTGTAACTTTTCCATGGCCTTCGACTCTGGTAACTGGTTCTATAACTATTTTTTTCATTTAAAATGATGATTTTCAATCATATTTGATAAGTTCATAAGGTAAATCAAGTGGTTTTCCTGCAAGAAGCGCATTAAGTGTCTGCCAAATTGAATCTCCTGACGGAGGACAGCCTGGCAAGCTGTAATCTATCTTTACAATTTCCTTGCAGGGATAAACTTTGTCCAATATTAGAGGTATTTCCGGATCATCAGGGATTTTTCCTGATGGATTATAAACTGTCGGCCCCTCCAGATAGGCCGTCTTATAACACTCTTCAAGAGGAATAGTATTGCGCATTGCAGGTATTCCGCCCATAGTTGCACAGTCTCCAAGCAATACAAGAACATCACAATATTTACGGAACTCTCTCAGAACTCGAACATTTTCTTCATTGCAGCATCCTCCTTCAATAAGACCTACCGCGCATCTTCCATGAAATTCTTTTATGTCGTTGATTGGAGATTTATCAAAGTCAATAATTTCTACAAGCTGCAGAATCCTTTCATCAATGTCGAGTACCGACATATGACATCCAAAACAGCCTGCAAGTGAGGTTGTGGCAATTCTAGGTTTAGTCATAATTTCCAAATTAATTTAACTTTTTAACTCAATGTCTATCATAATATAGGCTCAATTTCAATTAATAAATTAAGAATTTCAATCATTTCATGTTTGCAAATCAAAACCGTTTTCTATAATCACATTTTCTGCAAAATTCTTCTATTAGAATTCGGGAAGAAAAGCCATTATATATTCTCTGAGCTTTTTGCGAATTATATATTTCAGGAAGGGAGCTGTTTTTTATATTGCCAAGATTTATTGATCCTTCACTATCAAGACAGC
Organism: Lentisphaerae bacterium GWF2_38_69; assembly: GCA_001803205.1. Classification (GTDB taxonomy): domain Bacteria; phylum Verrucomicrobiota; class Lentisphaeria; order Victivallales; family GWF2-38-69; genus GWF2-38-69. The sequence goes on from MHBE01000044.1 coordinate 27,310, forward strand.
AGGGCACAACTGTGCCGTCAACCAGAATTGCAATCTGGTCTCTAAGTCCAAGGCAGAAACCTTTATCACCAATATCCTCAAGCTTCATGTTAGGCCACTCAAATCTTTCAGATTGACTGAGATAAAGATTTTTTCTTAACTTGAGTCCGTTCCCTTGTTGCGGTATCTCTTGGATTTCATGTGGATAATTGAAAAAGTCTTTGATTTCTTTGATAATATTTTTATTAAATACCGATGGGACAGCATGGGAATAATTCCATAAGCGAAGACAGATTATAAGATTAGGATTTTCTTTTCCTGTCAGCTCTGCAAATTCAAGAATATTTTTAAGATAATTTGGATCGTTATGTTTGTTGTTTTCTAGGCTGTGAAGAGAAAAGTTTATTAAGCGCAAAGCTTTTTTGCGGATTATTTTATCTGAAAGAGATCTAATTAAAGTACCGTTTGTAGTGATATTTGCATGGAAACTGTGCATGGCGCAAAGGTCAAGAAAATATTCTAGTTCAGAATGCAGCAGCGGTTCTCCCATCACATGGAAATACAAGTAGTCAGTGTACGGCTCAATCTTTTTCAATATAAGTGCGAAAAGCTCTCTGGACATAAACTCAGCTTTTCTGGAAGTTTTAGGACAGAAAGAGCACTTTAAATTGCATATATTGGTTATTTCAATATATATGCGCTTGAACCTTTTCATGAGAAATAAAAAACCGCCGCAATTGTTTACGGCGGTTTGAATTGGCTAAAAATTAATATGCTGAATTACTCTTGGTTCCTGAAATGATTGCCAGGCCTGAGCTTGTGCCAAGTCTTGTAGCGCCTGCTTCGATCATGGCTACAGCAGTTTCGTAATCTCTTACTGCGCCTGAAGCTTTGACTTCAAGCTTATCTCCCACTACTGCTTTCATTATTTTGACATCTTCGACGAGAGCTCCGCCTGTGCCGAACCCTGTGGAAGTTTTGACAAATGTGGCTTTGGCTTTCATGGAAAGTTCAGAAGCTAATTTAATTTCATCTTTTGTAAGATAACATGTTTCAAGGATGACTTTCACGCATGTTCCCTTTGGTACAGCTTCTACCACAGCTTTGATATCGTCTTCGACATATTTGTATTCTTTTGATTTCATTGCGCTTACATTCAGAACCATATCAACTTCATCGGCTCCGTCAGCTACAGCTTTGGCTGCTTCTGCTGCTTTTGCTTCCTTGGTTGTTGCGCCTAAAGGAAAACCTATTACAGTGCAAACTTTAACTCCTGAGCCTGCAAGTGCTTTCTTGCAATAAGGCACATAATAAGGATTTATACAAACTGATGCGAATTTGTATTGAGCTGCTTCCTTACAGAGCTTTTGTATTTCTTCGACAGGTGTAGCAGCTTTTAATGCTGTGTGGTCAATGTATTTTGCCAAGTCTTTTGGGTTTATTTTAGACATTTTACCATTTCCTTATTGGTTTGTATTCATAGCTTGTGAAATTCATAATATTATTGCTATTATAAGACATAAATCAATATTTTATAGAGAATTTTCTAATTAACTCAGAGACATTATTTTCGAAAGGTGCTTTTATCGGTTTTCCAGATGACAGGTTAATGTTTAGAGCTAAAAGATTCTGAGTTTGAAGATACTCTTTCATTCCTGCAGAATTTAGCCAGTAAAAAATGCCCCAGTTCTGAAGGTTCCATTCATCAGTATAAGAGTTGAGCTCATAATCTATATATGTCATTTCTTGGCCGGAGATTATGAAATTTGTAGGAAAATAGTCCAAATTGATATTGTTTTGTTTAGCTTTTCCTGCAACCTCAAAAAGCTGACGGAAAATGTCAGTAGAAATTTTGCTGTCAGCAATCAGAGAAGTGGCAACCTGTCCTTCTATGTATTCTTTTATAAGATATTTATGATGTTTATTGTATTCGATAAGAGAAGGTGTTTTAATCCCAGTATTTATCAGCCTATAGTATGAGTTGATTTCAGCTTCCAGCTTATCTCCGAACTGATAATATTCACAAGGCTCATTATGTATTTGTTTCAATACATATTTTTCAGATATGGCACTGATGTTTTCAATAAGATATGAATAAGCAGACTTTCCTTTTCCCAGGAAAGCCTTAACTGAGAAACAGCTGTCTTTAACTTTAATACTTTGTCCAATCACATTCAATACTCAACAGGTTTAATCAAATTATAGAATAATTTAAAAAGCATAGCGAATAATATAAGCAATTCTAATATAATGTATTAAATTCAAAAATCATAAACGATAAGGGAGCTCGGATGAAAATTATTGAAACTATTTTTTGCCTGCAGCAAAGAAAAACAAACATTAAAACTGAAGTTTTGGCAGGTGCCACTACTTTTATGGCTATGGCTTATATTCTGGCTGTGAATCCTATTATACTTGCAAACGCAGGAATGGATCCAAAAGCTGTTTTTGTAGCTACGGCTGTAGCGGCAGCTGTTGCTACGGCAATAATGGGCATTCTTGCAAATCTCCCTGTCGGCCTTGCTCCAGGGATGGGAGAAAATGCCTTCTTTGCTTTTACAATTGTTATTACAATGGGCTATTCATGGCAGTTTGCTCTTACGGCAGTCCTTTTGAGCGGAATAATATTATTAATTTTAAGTATTGCTGGAACAAGAGAGGTCATTATAAATAAATTTCCTAAAGTGCTTAAGAATGCTATAGCTTCAGGAATAGGCTTATTGATAATTTTTATAGGTCTTTTTAACTCTGGAGTTATAAAAGTGTCTGAAACAGGAGCGCCTGTTTCATTGGGGAATTTTGATAAACCTTTTATGGTTTTGGCATTCATCGGTATTTTTATTACAGCTATAGCTCTTCACAAAAGAATTCCCGGGGGGCTGATTGTATCGATTATAATTGTTTCTGTTCTGGCTGTTCCATTCGGGATTACGCAAATACCTTCTTCTATCGTTAGTTTGCCCCCATCTATAAGCTCGACTTTTATGAAATTTGACTTTACCCAGATATTTACATTTAATATGCTTGTAGTGGTTCTTGTGACTCTTTTTATGGGACTCTTTGATACGATGGGGACTCTGATAGGAGTAACGACAAAAGCTAAGTTAATTGATAACAAAGGGAAAATCCCTAATCTTAAAAAATCTTTTCTCTCTGATTCAATAGGAAGTATTGTAGCTGCCTGTTTTGGAACAAGCTTAATCACGGCATATGTTGAGAGCAGCGCAGGGATAGCAGAAGGGGGCAAGACTGGTTTGACATCTGTTACTACGGCTTTACTTTTTATCATATCTTTGTTTCTTTCTCCGATATTTTTAGCTATCCCTGCCGTGGCGGTAGCTCCTATAATGGTTTGCGTCGGTATTCTTATGCTTGAACCGGTGAAGGAAATAAACTACGAAGACTTAACCGATGCTATTCCGTTTGCTATCACTTTGATATTTACAGCATTATCCTACAGCATTGCAGATGGAATTGCTCTCGGAACGATTAGCTTTACATTGTTAAAGCTGTTCACTGGCAAAAAGAAAGAAATTAATTTGCTTGTAATAATCCTGACTATAATTTTTGTGATAAAGTTTTTAGGTTATAATTATATAATCTAAAACATGCTTAGAGTAGCGAAGCCGCAACCAAATTGTATGGTTAACAGTTAACCGCATATGTCTCGATTAGACTCGAAAACCGCTTTATAGAGGAACAGCTCTATTCATTGCAAGATAGAAGAGTTAAGCAATTAAAGTGAATAGATTCGGCAAAAGTGGACTTTTCATAAAAGGAAGATATTTTTACCGTTTCTATTTTATAAAAATCACTAAGGATGAAGAGTTATGGAAACAGATATTGTTCAGAATATAGAGAGCGCTGAATCACAGAATGAGATATATCAGAAATGCCTTAAAAAGGCTGGTGAATGGCGTGAAGCTAACATAGATCCGTATGGTTCAAGATACGACGGAACAGAAAGAGTAGTCGAAGTCCGAGCAAGTTACAATCCTGAAATTACTGAACCTCAGCATAAGAAAATAGCCGGAAGAGTAATGGCTTTCCGTGTTATGGGCAAGTCGATATTTGCCGATATCAAGGACAGTACAGGCAGAATGCAGGTATATGTCAATAAAAATATTCTCGGAGAAAATTTTGAACATTTCAGCCGAATTGATATTGGCGATATTATCGGAGTTGAAGGAGAACTTTTTATTACCAAAACTGCTGAATTGACTTTAAAAGTTCATGAGTTCAGAATGCTTAGCAAGGCAATGAAGACACTTCCTGAAAAGTGGCACGGATTGACCGATATAGAAGCCAGATACCGCCAGAGATATGTGGACCTTATTGTTAATGATGAAGCTAAAGATACTCTGAAGAAGAGAATTATGATAGTAAGAGAAGTAAGGAAATATCTTGAAAATATCGGATTTCTTGAAGTTGAAACTCCTATGCTCCAAGTGCTTGCAGGCGGAGCAGCAGCAAAACCTTTTAAAACATATCATGAAGCTCTAAGCTGTCCGATGTATCTTAGAATAGCTCCTGAGCTTTTCCTTAAGAGATTGCTGGTAGGCGGTTTTGAGAAAGTGTTTGAATTAAACAGAAATTTTCGTAATGAAGGTCTTTCAAGAAGGCATAATCCTGAATTTACGATGCTTGAAATTTATCAGGCATACGGCGACTGCAAGACTATGATGGAACTTATTCAGGGTTTGATAACTACTGTCGCTCAGAATGTTATAGGCACTCTTCAGATTAAAAAGTCAGATGGCTCTGTAATTGACCTGACTCCTCCATGGACAATTGCCACTTATACGGAACTTGTGAAGTCCAAAGGAGGTGAAGACTGGTTTGGTATAAGTCCTGAAGCCAGAAGAGAGAGAGCTGAAAGCTTAGGTTTGAAACTTGATCCAAAAGCAGCTGATTTCGAAGTGACAAATGAGGTGTATGAAAAACTTATTGAACCTACGCTTATAAATCCGACATTCGTTACAAGGCTTCCAGCTGATTTAATCCCATTGGCGAAAAAATGTTCTGACAATCCTAACTTCGTTGATGTTTTTGAATTGGAAATAAACGGACAGGAAATAGCTCCAGCTTATTCAGAACTTAATGACCCTGTGGAGCAGAGAAAGAGATTTGAAAACCAACTGACCGGAACTGTAGCTTCAGGAGATCATGAATTATGCGAAGGGAAAATTGATGAAGATTTTCTTAATGCCCTCGATTATGGAATGCCTCCTGCCGGCGGAATGGGTGTGGGAATAGACCGCCTTGCAATGCTTTTAACAGGTGCTGATTCAATAAGAGATGTGATTCTTTTTCCTCACATGCGCCCCAAAGCGAATAAATAAATATTTAAATTTTAAAATTTTCTGATAAACTTTTAATATTTTTCAAATATATTTGCGTTTTGAGTATTAACTACTAATTCAGATGGGACATGAAAGAAAGACTGCTAGGCAAAGTCGTTATAGGGAATATTGTACAGCTACAGAAATCTTTTGAAGAATTTTCAGAAGTCAATGTTGATCTAACACTTCAGCATGAAGAAGTTTTGGAGTATTCACATTCAAATTTGAAGACTATTGCCGAAAGTGTCGAATTGTCTTCAGAAGGCACTTTTGATAAAAGATATATAAGGAAGATAAAATTTTCACCATATGACAAACAGGGATGGTGGATAAAAAGAACTGATTTGGAAGGAGAACCTGTTAAAATTTCTCTCCGGAATTCATACCCTATTCATGAAGGTGGAGTTAATCATATAGCTATCAGAAGAACGGGAGAAAAAAATAACTATTTCAGATTAACAGAGCACATAATAGCAATTCGCCTCGGGCTGGATATAGATAATCTGCTGATTACTGTTGATTCCGATGACCCGCCTCTTTTCGAACATGGATCAACTCAAATTGTTGACGCATTGGAAAAAGTTGAAAAAATAAGAACTAAAATTCCATGCCGTTATTTTACCGTCAGAGAGACCGTATCATCAGTATGGTCAAATGGTGGATTCCTGATTTTTGCTCCAAACGATGAAGAAAGCCTTGCTTTAAAAATTGACTGCGCAATTAATTTTTCTGATGCAATTGGGAAACAGAGAATTTGTTTTACTGTTGATGAGGAAAGCCTTAAAATGGGAGCAGGTGCCAGAACAAATTGTTCATTGAAGCATGCAATTTTCTGCAAGACGATCGGAAGATTCCTTTCCAGAACAAGATATCTTGGATATAACAAGAACAATATTTTAGTAGCCGGCAGCAAAAAATACTTCAATAGGGCAAGATTAAAATATAGAGGTAAATCTCTTGAAGCTGTATGGCACAGAGCAGCGCTTGACCTTCTTGCAGCGATTTCACTGATAGACGAAGGGAGGTTTGTAGGTGATGTTATATCTTATAAATCAACCCATAAATTAGACTTGGAATTTCTAAAAGAACTTTATAGAAAAGATCTTATTGTCGAAATAACAAAACCTCTAAATGAACCAAACTGACAGGGAAATATTTTTTCTTTGGAATGACGATAAGCATTCTCCTGCATTCAATATGGCTTTGGATGAAGAACTTCTGAATGAATCAGTAAGGCTCAATTCCTGCATTCTCCGCTTTTATGAATGGGAAGCTAAGGCCATGTCTATAGGATATATTCAAAATTTTTCGCAGACCTGCAAGGAAGGATATGAGCTTATCAGGCGGCCTACGGGAGGGGGTGTTGTATTTCATGACATAGATTTTACATACACTGTTATCATTCCTTCAGGTCATAGAATAGAAAAAATGTCTAGAGAGGAAAGTTATTATATTATCCATAAGATAATAATAAAGGCTCTGGATTCTATCGGACTTGCGGCGCAGTTAGTATCCGGCAGCACTGTCGCAAAAGATAAAATGAGTATGCAATGTTTTACTGCTCCTGTTAAATTTGATATTTCATCAAGAAATGGAGATGGGAATTCAAAAATTGCCGGAGCCGCGCAAAGGCGAACAAAACTCGGCATTCTTCATCAGGGCAGTATCGTCCTTGAGAATATTGAGAATATAAAAGCTTCGATTAAAAACAATATAATAAAAGCATTTGAGACTGAGCTCAATGTGAGATTTGAGAAATTTAAGCCTGAGCATGATTTTTTATTAAGAGCAGAAGAACTTGCCGACAATAAATACTCTAAAAACTCTTGGAATAAAATGCGTTAATTTATATTGATTATAAGGTATATTGAGGCCATTTGTCATTGTTTATTTTGTAGTAATAATACCTTATCTCAGGAGAGGCAGGGTTTAGATCAAAAGCTTCTTTTATAAGCTTCTTTTTTTCAGCGGTGTTGGATTTTTCTGCTTCCTTAAATAATTGCCGGGCTTTGATTATATCTTCGGGATATATAGTTTTGAAGACAACAAACCTGTCTTGTTCTTTCTGATTCGACTCATCCATTTTATAAAAATAGGTCAACTTTTCTGGAGTATAATAGAATAAATAAACAGGAGCTTTTTCATCAATAAATCTGGCATTGGCAATATACCTTGAGCTCCATGGATGCAATATATATTCAATTCTGCTTCCGTTCATCATCGCTGTATCATAAATGAAATAATCCGTTTTGTATTTTTTGCAGAAATTAATTAGTTCTTCTTCATTGCCGTGAAACATGATATACAGATAATCTTTAACGGCATCCCTGGTTTCTTTGAGTTCAAATTTAGGCTGAAGGATGATCTTTGCCCCACAATATGCTTTTAACATGGGAGAGAGTGTGAAGTCTGACAGGATAACCTTGTCTTTGACTGAATTTGGATTCAATTCTTTTATTAACGAAATCTGAGCTTTGGAATTATCATTATATACTCTCTCCATATTTAGGAAAAAGTAAGTTTCAGCGATAATTAATATAATAATAGCGATACTGAGAATATATTTTACTGTTTGATTCTTTCCGAAACATATGGATAAATTATTAGCAAGTAAGGCAATAGAAAGACAGATAAAAGGGATAGCAAGAGCGTGAAACCGCGCCATGAATAAGAATAAAATTAGAAAGAAAATAGAAAAAACAATTGGCAGAACAATTCGGGAATTTAAAGATTTTCTGCAGTTTTTAAATAATATAGAAATTAACAGAAGCAGTAAAAGAGAGGGGACAATGAAATGAAAAAGACTCCAATAGATAGTTAAAGTCGCTGAATGAAGAGCTGGAGTCCACAATATTCTGGAGTCAAAATCAAGCAGGGACGGGTCAATGGGATGGAGATTTAGAAATTTAAGTTTTGCCAGGATAAGAGAATAAAAATGAGAGTAATTTTCGCCGAATCCAAGGTCTTTTATGATTAAAAACCATGAGGCAGTGAAAAAGATGATAGATATGAAATTTACAGATATTTTTATTTTGGGAGCTTTATCTTTTATAATCAAAGCAACTATCAATACAGGCGCGATTACAGATACGAAGGGAGAACAGAGGAAATTGTGCTGAGTAAGATAAGGGTTTATTAATCCGCTTAACATGCTGACTGCAAAAAACGCCAACCATGGTAAAAGCTTATTTTTTTCATGAGAAGAACTAAACAGCGTTAAAAAAAATTCATATATTCCCCAAAGGGAAAAACAGAGGATAGTCATATCCCAGGAAACAATTGCCAGGAAGGCAAAAAAAGAAAGTAAGAGAAGCTTTATCCAACCGGGATATTTAAGGTAAAGATAGTAGCACAAAAAGGATATCAAGATAAGCGGAATAGCAAAATTCTCTCTAATGATATCCTGACCGGTAGCTCTTGCGATGGCTGCAGGCGTTACTGCAAAAATCAATCCACCAAGAAATGAAAATAATAGGGATGTATCAAGTAAAAGAAGCCATATGAAAATTATTCCAGAAGAAAGGCTTATCCATAATCTAAGCTGAAGTCTCAACCATTTTACAAAATCTGTATTGATATTATAGGTCAAGTTGTTAGGTTCAAAGGATAACTCTTTGTTAAACAACAAATTTTCTGTAAATTCCTTTATCCTGTATCCATAACCTAGAAAATATTCAAGGCTGATTGACATTTGTGCTGCTGCAGGAATGTCAGCTGTAGCAACCAGAGAAGAATCGTATTTTGGAATAGAGCCATTTTTTGCTATATCATAACTGTATGAGTACATCATTGCGCACTCCAAGGTAAAAGGCATAAAGTCAGGATATTTTACTGACTCTCTTGCGCAATCGTAAGTTCTGGTCAGGAATGCTAAGGATATTAAGATACAGAATACTATGAATATAATAAGATGTTTTAAAAAAGCATTCTGGCTCAGAAAAGAGTTCAGCAGGGTCATGAAATTTCTTTTCTCAAACGCGAAGAGATGATGCCTAGTTCTTCACGGTATTTTGCTACTGTTCTTCTTGCTACAGGTATCCCTTTATCATTTAGTTTTTTGGCAATATCATCATCTGATAAAGGGTGAATTTTATCTTCAGAATCAATAATATTTCTTATTTTCTCCATTACCCCTTTATTGGAAATCATATCGCCTTCGGATGATTGGAACCCGGCAGAAAAGAAATATTTAAGAGGGATTACTCCCTGGGGTGTTTTTATGAATTTATTTGACACAGCGCGGCTTACAGTAGTTTCATGTACGCTTATTTTGTCTGCTATTTGCTTCATTGTAAGAGGTTTAAGGAACTCATTGCCTCTTTCAAGGAAATCATACTGAGAATCTATAATTATTTCCGAGATTTTCTTTATTGTCTCTCTGCGCAGTTCGATGCTTTTGATAATATTATTCGCTGACTGAATTTTTTGTTTGATATAGTTTTTTGCCTCGGCGGAATAATCAGGGGAATAAAGCATTTCGATATATTTCTCAGATATTTTAAGTTTAGGCTGATACTCTTTTTCAATGACAATTACAAATTTGCCGTCCTCTTTTTCAATTCTGAGTTCCGGAATTACGAAAATGGATTCATCAGCATTGCTTAACTTCGCGTACGGGTAAGGATTAAGTTTTTTTATTTCAGATATTAGTTCTCTAACTATTTCGACGCTTTCTCCCAGTTTTCTTGCTATGGAGAGGTAATTAGTCAGCGCTATGTCCTCTAGGCACTCATTTATGAGCTTCTCTGTTATCTGATTTCTAAGACCTTTTCTGTCCAGCTGAAGAAGTATGCTTTCTCTTACATCTTTTGCTCCTACGCCAGGAGGCTCAAGGGTTTTAATGATATCAAGAGCTTTAATCATATCTTCAACACTGACGCCCGAAATAATAGCCAGATCCGCAAGGGAGCCTTTAAAAAATCCCTGTTCATCCAAACTTCCGACAACGGAATTACAGAGTTCAAAAAGTTTAGGAGAAAGTGATAAAAAATTCAATTGAGACTGTAACTCATTTTCAATCGTCTGATAATCAATGAGGGAGTTGAAAAAGTGACTTCGTTTCTCTTCGTCTACACTGTAGCTATTATTCCAGTTTCTGGTGATCATGCCTTCAAATGAATCAATATCATAATTCTGATCATCGCTCAAATCTTCAGCTTCGACCTTTCCCGTTTCCGCAAGTGAATTTTTATTATCATCAGCTGGGGGAATGAAATTTTCATCAAATCCATCCGAATCATAAGTTAAGTCGTCGGAATCAAGCAAAGCAGGATCTTCCTGTTCAAGTACAGGATTTACTTCCAGTTCATTATTTATTTTTGTCTGAAGCTCAAGAACCGGAGACATGAGTATATCAAGAGACTGGATTTGAGCAGCGCTCATGGTCTGCTCCTGCCTCAATGACTGGGTCTGATTTAAATTTAGTTTTTGCATTTATTTTTAAGAATTAAGCGAATCCTTTAATATATACTAAAATATGAAAATAAAATCCTATTATCTTCGTCAGGCAAATGCTTATTAATATTTTCTCTGACTCTCAATTTCCAGAAACAGAATAAATATATGAGCAAGGTTTTATCGATTTGGCCGATTCAGTAAGATCTTTTTGTGATATGCTATTTCCCATAGCGTTAACAAAGTAGGATCCGACTACAAATCCGTCTGCGACTGTTGTTACCTGCTCTGCCATTTCTCGTGTTGATATACCAAAACCAGCTATGACCGGCAGCTTAGAGATGGATTTGATTTCTCTGACTTTATTTTCAAAACCTTCAGGCAGTTCGCTTTTCATGCCTGTTGTTCCTTTTCTGCAAACATAATAAAGGAATCCGCCAGCTTGTTTTGTAATTTTGCTGATTCTCTTTTTGGGAGTTGATGGAGAAATAATAAAGATAAGTTCCAATCCGTTTTTGAAACATTTTTCATGAATATTCTTACTTTCTTCAAGAGGCATGTCAACTATCAATAAAGCATCTGCTCCAGCATTAGCAGCTTCTTTAAAGAATTCGTCACTTTTTTTAATAATAGGATTAAGATAAGAGAAAAGGACTATTGGGATTTCGTGATTTATTTCTCTGATCTTGCTGACTAAACTGAAGACATCTTCAGGTGTTGTCTTTCTTTCAAGGGCATCTTCCATGGCTTTCTGAATAACAGGTCCGTCTGCTATAGGATCAGAGAAAGGGATACCTATTTCAAGAATATCTGCTCCAGCCTCGATTATAGCAAGCGATGACTGAAGAGAATATTCAAGCCCTTTTTGCCCAGCAGTAAGATAAGCGACAAAAGCCTTATTGTTATTATGAAATGTCTTTTGAATTCTGTTCATAATTACAAATCATCCCTGTTTAAATCCTTTTCACCTCTTCCTGAGAGGCAGATTATTATAATTTCATTCTTTTGAAAATGTTTTCCTTCTCGCATTACCCATGCAAGGGCATGAGATGACTCAAGAGCCGGAATAATCCCTTCTGTTTTTGATAATAACTTAAAAGCTGCCAATGCTTCCTGATCATTTACAGAGGTATAGGTTGCTTTTTTTGTGTCATGCAGAAGAGCATGAATTGGACTCACGGAAGGATAATCCATGCCGGCGGAGATGGAATGGGTATCGGCAATTTGCCCTGAATCATCCTGAAGGATATAAGAATAAGTCCCATGGAGAACTCCGGGTGAACCTCCTGAAAATCTTGCAGCATGGTCTCCTAACATGGCTCCCCGTCCTCCTGCCTCGACTCCAATCAGGTTTACATCATCTTCAAGAAAACCCGAAAAGATTCCGATAGCATTGGAGCCTCCTCCTACGCATGCGACTACTTTGTCAGGGAGTCTTCCAAGATATTTTATGGATTGTTTTCTTGTTTCTTCTCCGATTACTTTCTGGAATAGGGCAACCATCTGAGGATAAGGATGAGGGCCGAGGGCTGAACCTAGGCAGTAGTGAGTATTTTCATAACTCTCTGCATAATCTCTAAGCGCTTCATTTACAGCTTCCTTTAAAGTCATTGAGCCTGCATTGACGCTTCTTACTTCTGCACCCAGCATCTTCATCTTACGAACATTGGGTTCCTGTCTTTTTATGTCACAGGCTCCCATGTAAACTACGCAGTCAAGTCCTAAGTAGGCACAGATTGTCGCCGTGGCAACACCATGCTGTCCGGCACCTGTTTCAGCAATAATCCTTTTTTTTCCTAATTCTTTAGCCAGCAGGCATTGACCTAAAGCATTATTTATTTTATGGGATCCTGTATGGAGCAGGTCTTCTCGTTTTAGAAAAACTCTTGGAGCATTTGCAGCTTGAGCGAATCTTTTAACTTCGGTGAGAGGTGTAGGTCTGCCGGCATATTCTTTTAACAAATTTCGGAATATTTTTTGAAAGGATTTGCTCTCTGCAATTTTGAGAGATTTTGCAAGTTCGGTCATAGGGGCAATGAGAAGTTCAGGAAGGAACATTCCTCCATATTTTCCAAAGTATCCATTATTTGAATGAAGAATAGAGCTTTTCATTTTATCCTTTGAAATGTTTTACTTGTTGTATAAATTCCTTAATTTTAAGCGGATCTTTAACTCCTGGTTCAGTTTCCACGCCGCTGGAAACATCCACAGCATATGGTTTGAGTGCTTTGAGTACTTCTGCCACATTGAAAGGATTAAGGCCGCCAGCCACGAAGTATCTAAAATCTAAAAGCGGACAAAAAAAATCAAGGTCAAATCTGACTCCGCTCCCTGGGTTTTGTCCGTCATAAAGCAGATAATCTTTATGAGGGTCAAGGCATTTTAGGATATCAGAAGGAATTGATTCAGGAATCCCTTTATCCGAGACTTTTACAGACAATATTTTAATTATATCTTCAGGTATTTCTGGTAATGCTTCAATCGCATTTTTTCCATGAAACTGAACATGGTTTATTCCAGTTTTCCTGCAGATTTTCTTTATATCAGATGCTTTATGATCAACAACTACAGCTACCGGGATTCCGCCATTGAACGATACGGCTTCCGTAATTTTTTTTGCAGAAGCAATATCAACGAATCTTTTTGAATTGGGATGAAAAACAAGTCCGATAAAATCAGCTCCTTCGCTAACTGCATAGATGGCGCTTTCGATAAATCGGATCCCGCATACCTTTATAAGAGTATCAGTTTTCATTTATGATATTATCTCCTTAATAATTTTTTCGGGATAGGAAGATGATGCAAGCATTTCTCCAATAAGAACAGCATCAAATCCGCACCCAAAAAGTGTCCGGGCTGCATCAATAGATGTAATACCGGATTCGGAAATTTTAATAATTCCTTTTGGAATATTACTGACCATTCTTACAGAGATTCCTGTATCAATTTTAAATGTCTCAAGGTTTCGGTTATTTATGCCGATTATATCAGCTCCAGCATCAAGCGCTATGTCCAGTTCCTGATAAGTATGAACTTCTACAATAGCATCCAGCCCCATGGACCATGCAAAATTAAGAAGAGTTCCGGTTTTATCTCTTCCGAGAGCTGCGACAATCAATAAAATACAATCAGCACCAGCTTCATATGATTCGATTATCTGCAGAGGATCAATGATGAAATCCTTTCTTAATATAGGTGTATCTTTAATTATCGGACTATGTTTCAGCGACCTGAGGTCATCCAGAGAGCCTCCGAAAAATTTATTGTCTGTAAGAATGGATATTGCGGCAGCGCCTCCTTCAACATACCTGGATGCTAATGAAGATGGATCTGGAATTTCAGCTATGTGAGGTTTGGACGGAGATCTGCGCTTTACTTCGGCAATGACACTTTTTTGATGCGACAGGAGTGTTGTTCTGAAAAGTTTTATTTTAGTAGAAGAGAATGCTCCTGTTAATACTCTGTTTTCAGTATCTAATATATTAGAATATAAACGAAGCAGTGATACCTCTTTTTCCTTTTCTACTAATATATTTTTAAGAATTTTATTCATCATTTTTACGACTGTTGATAAGTTGTTGATAACCTCTTAATAAACTGTTCAGCAGTACCGCTTGCTATGCAATTATGTGCAAAAATTAGACCGTCTTCGACATTTTTTACACTGCCGTAGAGCATCAGCATAAATGCTGCATTAAGCAATAATGAATCGGTAGTTGCAGAGGTTTTGCCTTTTAATGTATCCTTAAATATATTGACATTTAAGTCAACAGAGCCCCCTTTTAAATTATTAATGCTACTTTTTTTAAATCCATAATGATCAGGATTTATCCATGTTGATAACTTCTCAGTATCTGAAATGAATATGGCTCTGGATGTTCCGCATGTTGTCAGTTCATCAGTTCCGCATCCATGGTATATAATAGCTTTGCGAACCTTGAACATTAAAAGCACATCTGCCATTACATCAAGAAGGTCTTCTTTAAAAACGCCAATCATCATATATTTAGCTGAAGCTGGATTGAGAAGTGGACCAATAATATTAAAGCATGTAGGGATACCTAAAGCTCTTCTTACAGGAGCTATCTTTGCCATGGCAGGATGATAATTAGGTGCATAAAGAAAAGCAAAGTTATCTCTGTCTATGGATTCAGAGGCCTGATCAGGAGTTTTATTGATATCAATTTTGAGTCCTTCTATAAAATCAGCAGATCCGCAGAGTGATGAAACAGCTCTGTTTCCATGCTTTGCTATTTTGATTCCGCATGATGCGGCAATGAGTGCTGAAGCTGTTGAAATATTAAAAGTATGCATGCCGTCTCCGCCAGTTCCCACAATGTCCATGACATCATGATTTGTTTTGACTTTAATCATCTGTGACTTCATGACATTTGCGATACCATATATTTCTTCAGCTGTCTCTCCTTTTGCACTCAAGAGAACAAGGAAAGCCGATGCTTTTATTGAATCATCGGAATTGATAATATAATGCAGGGCATCCTCACATTCGGAGGAAGTAAGATTTTCGCGCCTGATAAGCCTTTGAAGTGTTTTTCTCATTATCAGCTTTGAATATGAATGAAATTTCTAATTAGCGTCTTTCCTTCAGGTGTCAACATTGATTCAGGATGAAACTGTACGCCATATGAAAGTGTGTCTTTAATTCTGATTCCCATGATTAAGCCATCTTTAGTTTCCGCTTCCACAACAATAGTATCAGGTAAAGTATCGCGGTCTATAATAAGAGAATGGTAGCGGCCGGCTCTGAAAGGATTTGGCATATCATTGTAAAGATTGCAATTATTGTAAAAGACAAGTGATTCTTTGCCATGCATTATCTCAGGAGCTCCTATGACATTGCCTTTTTCTGCAATCCCCATTGCCTGATGTCCAAGACAGACTCCGAGTATAGGAAATTTATTCTTAAATGCTTTTATTACATCTACACAGATTCCAGCATTTTCGGGTCGCCCAGGACCGGGCGATAATATGATAGAAGATATATCCATGCGATCAATTTCACTGATAGTGATCATATCGTTCCTTATCACCTTGACATCGGTACAACTTTCCGCGAAATACTGATAGAGATTGTAGGTAAAACTGTCATAATTGTCTATTATGAGAATCATATCAGAGTCCTCCTTGCGCAAGGTCTATTCCATTAAGAATTGCACTGGCTTTAGATCTAGTCTCTTCTGTTTCAGCTTCTGGATCAGAGTCATATACTACGCCGCAGCCTGCCTGGATTGTGGCTATGTTGTCTTTGATTATAGCCATCCGGATGGCTATGCAGCTTTCGAGATTCCCATCATTATCTATGAAACATACAGCGCCTCCATAAAGGGAACGCCTGCATGGCTCCAGTTCATCTATAATTTCCATGGCTCTAATTTTAGGCGCCCCGCTTAAAGTTCCAGCGGGGAAAACCGCTTTTAGTCCATCCAGGGCATCTTTGTTTTCAGAGAGTTTGCCTTCCACAACTGATGTAATATGCATGACCTTGGTCAAATGTTGGATGCCCTTAAATTTTTTTATAGTAACTGTTCCAGGTACACTTACAGAACCTATGTCATTCCTGGCAAGGTCAACAAGCATTACATGTTCGGCAACTTCTTTTTTATCTGTAAGCAAATCCTCTGCAATGACTCTGTCCTCATTAGAAGTTGCTCCCCTTTTCCTTGTTCCGGCAATAGGATGCGTTTCAATTATTCCATTTTTGATGGATGCAAGTCTTTCTGGAGAGGATCCTGCAATGAAAGTTCCTTTATATTCCATATAGAACATATACGGGGAAGGATTAGATAACCTTAATGCTCTATAGACCTGAAATGGAGAAACAGATATATTTTTTTGAAATTGCCTGGATAAAACTATCTGAAAAGCATCTCCATTTTTAATAAATTCTTTTGCTTTTAGGACAAGCTGTTTAAATTTGGCATCATCAATATTTGTAGTTGCCTGACTTAGTTTACTTCTGTCATAATTATGGTTATAAAGAGTCGCATTAGTAATATGAAAAGAAGTTATTCTATGGAGCAGCTTTTCAATTTTACTATTAGCTGCATGAAAAGCAGATTCTGGAATATCATCAACTTCAGAGATAGTTGAAAGTGTTATTTTCCCTGATTGGTGATCAAAAGTTATCACTGTGTCATAGAATCTGAAAAATATTTCAGGCAGATCTGATGTTTTCTTATGTGAATCAGGAATTTTCTCAAAGAACCTTACAGCATCATATGTGATAAAACCTGTCACACCTCCAAGCATGTGTGGTTCATCATGGGATATAAAACATTTATGCTTGTTTAAGAGTGCTCTTAGTTCATCAAACTTTTTATCTGCACTGTATTTTCTTTCTTGAACAGATGGAACTTCGAATTCACCTGATGGATCAATAAATATATGAGAAAACCTTCCTTTTTTCTGATCGAAAAGAGCTGACTCTAGAATTGTGCCGTTTTTAGTCAGTTCTCCAAGAGCTTCAAATGCCTGGATTGGTGTCAGCCTGTCTGAAGGAAATTCACGGAACACGCTTATTCTTTTATGTGTTTTTGAAAGTTCGCAAAAAGTTTTTATATCAAGAGCTGAAAACATAATACATTACGATTGATTGTTGGTATTTGCTGATTCAGAAAACTGCAATATGGCGTTTTTAAGCTCAGAAGAAACTTCTTTAAGGCAATTCGAACCTCTTGTTATTTTGGCGATACTTGTGCCTAATTTCCTGGCAATTTCCCTTTGAGAATTTTCACCTTTTAAAAGTTCAAAAACAATTTCAAGCCTTTGTCCGATATCTTTTCTTTCCTCCTGTGTCAGGAATAGATCAAAATACTCATCCTTTATCCTGCTATTATTTAACATGGAGCTAAGTTTTATAAATTTTCTGTACGAAAAATTGTTCATCAATAATATTTTCTCCTTGTACTCGTGTAATGGTACAACAATACACTAAACAGTCAATAGCGCAAATTATAAATTTCTTAACAAAGATGTATTGGAATATTACAAAAATGTTCTTGCGCATTACGCATATATATCATGGATTGAGCACAAAATAAGGTTCCTGAAGGTTTGGCATTATATATGCTTAATAGAGTGAAATTGTTCAGAAAAACCTTTAAAAATAACAAAAGGAGTGAATTGTGAGAAATAAATTAACAATCGGAATGACTGCTTTGGGTGCTGTCATGATAAGCGGGAATGCCTTTGCTGATGCGGAAACAATTGTTGCGGCAGTGGAACCAATTATAAATGGAGCAGACACATCATGGCTTATGATTAGTTCTGCTTTAGTAATGCTTATGACACCTGGGCTTGCTTTTTTCTATGGAGGTCTTGTTAGAAGAAAAAATGTCCTTTCAGTCCTTATGCAGTGCATGTTTATCCTATGCCTCGTAACAATACAATGGGTTGTCGTGGGATACAGTCTGGCGTTTGGACCGGATATTAAAGGAATTATTGGGGATCTGTCATGGATAGGATTATCTGGAGTAGGACTTATTCCTCACAGTGTTTATGCCACTACGGTACCTCATCAGGTTTTTATGATATTTCAGGCCATGTTTGCTGTTATTACTCCTGCTCTTATAATAGGAGCATTTGCAGAGAGAGTAAAGTTTATTCCTTTCTGTATTTTTACTCTTCTATGGTCTACTTTTGTTTATGATCCTGTTGCTCATTGGGTTTGGGCAGATGGCGGGATTCTTGGTACATTCGGCGGAATGGGAGCACTTGATTTTGCGGGGGGAGCAGTAGTTCACATCAATGCGGGGATGGCTGCCCTGGCCGGGGCTCTTTTCCTTGGAAAGAGACTTGGGTATCCTAACAAGATGTCGCCCCCTCATAATCTCCCATTTGCAGTGCTGGGAGCCGGGCTGCTTTGGTTTGGCTGGTTCGGGTTCAATGCTGGAAGCGCTTTAGCTGCAAACGGCATTGCAGTAAATGCATTTGTTGCTACACATATTGCAAGTGCCGCTGCTGGACTTACATGGGGAATACTTGACATTTTTCATAATAAGAAATCAACTCTTCTTGGAATAATTACCGGAGCTGTAGCAGGGCTTGTTGCAATTACCCCTGCAGCGGGTTTCGTTACTCCCATGGCTTCAATAATAATAGGATTAGGAGCAGGGGGAATATGCTATCTTTCGGTAACATTTATGAAGACAAAGCTTGGATATGATGACTCTCTTGATGCGTTTGGAGTCCATGGGGTAGGAGGAATATGGGGAGCCATCGCAACAGGTCTTTTTGCAACGACAACAGTAAATCCCGGAGGAGCAGATGGACTTTTTTATGGAAATCCAGGATTGCTTCTTATTCAGCTCAAAGCTATAGGAATAACAATTATTTATTCATTCATTGTTACTTCGATTCTATTTTGGGTTGTTGACAAAGTCTTTGGTCTGAGAGCTGATGAACATGCCGAAAGAGTCGGGCTTGACTTGACAGAACACAGGGAAGCAGCATACACAACATTGGAATAAAAAAGGTACAATCTGATGAAATATTTAATTGCTATTATTCAACCGGACAGAATGGAAGATGTCTTAAATGAATTGGACAAAAGCCTGATACATTATGCTACAGTGACCCATGTTTTGGGAAGAGGAAGGCAAAAGGGTATAGCAGCAGTTTACAGAAGCCATAAGGAAGTTGGAAATCTCCTTAGGAAAACAAAAATTGAAATTGCGCTGCCTGATGATGAAATTCAAGCGGCTTGTGAAGCAATAACAAGAGTGGCACGAACGGGAAATATAGGAGACGGAAAGCTCTTTATTTTGGATCTGGAAGAATCCATTAGAATAAGAACTTCAGAAAAAACATGGTAATCATTCAATAAACAAATTGATCATTAAAAAATGCGGGTTTTGAAAACCCGCACTTTAGATTGAGGTTTAATCTATATATTTAAATCCTGCAGTGAAGTGGCGAAGTATGGGCGGTTCATATACAAAAGTCATGCCTTTTATCTTTTTTGTATCTTTTATGAGTTCCACAAAAGTATCAACAATGTAATCCATATGGTCGTTAGTATAGACTCTTCTTGGAATTGTCAGGCGGAGAAGTTCAAAATCTGAATTTTTCTGTTTGCCCGTCTTTGGGTCTCTTCCCAATAGAAGCGAACCGATTTCCACTCCACGAATTCCACCTTCTATGTAGAGCTGATTAGCCATGGCATGAGCAGGAAACTGTTCTCCTGGAATATGAGGAAGAAGTCTTTTTGCATCAACAAATACAGCATGCCCTCCAGTCGGGTTCTGGATTGGAACTCCAACTTCCATGAGTCTGTCGCCAAGATATTTTACCTGCCCTATCCTGTAAGTGAGATATTCTTCGGACATTCCTTCTTCCAGACCTATGGCAAGTGCCTCCATATCACGCCCGGCAAGTCCGCCGTAGGTAACAAAGCCTTCAAAAGGTATACATCTTATCTGAATGGCTTTAAATATATCGTTGCGTTCTTTTACGCAGCAAAGTCCTCCAATGTTGACAAGAGCATCTTTCTTTGCAGACATCGTCAAAATATCGGCATATTTGTAAATTTCCTTTATAATATCAGGGATGGTCCACTCTTTGTAGGTATCTTCTCTCTGTTTTATAAACCAGGCGTTTTCGCAATATCGGGCTGAGTCTATTACTACGGGAATATCATATTTGTCAGCGATTTGTTTTGTTGCTTTGATGTTTTCCAGAGAAACAGGTTGTCCTCCTACACTGTTGCAGGTAATTGTTGCTATAATAGCTACAACATTGTCAGCCCCATACTCATTAATTGAGTTTTCAAGTTTTTCGAGGTCAAAATTTCCTTTGAAAGGATGAAAGGTACTTGTATCGACAGCTATTCTGGAAAATGCGTTCACGGCTTGGGCTCCGCTTAATTCAACATGAGCAGCCGTGGTATCAAAGTGGTAATTAGAAATAAAGACCGGATTTGTAACCTTTTTAACTTCTTTTCTGCGATCCATCAGCGCAGGGAAAAGAATTTGTTCAGCCCCGCGCCCCTGATGTGTCGGTAAAACATATTTATATGAAAATATCTTTTGAACAGTGCTTTCCAGATTGTAAAAGCTGCGGCTTCCTGCGTAGGCTTCATCTCCAAGCATTATACCTGCCCACTGTTTGTCGCTCATAGCTCCTGTACCTGAGTCCGTAAGCAGGTCTATATA
This sequence comes from Lentisphaerae bacterium GWF2_38_69, assembly GCA_001803205.1. Lineage (GTDB taxonomy): Bacteria > Verrucomicrobiota > Lentisphaeria > Victivallales > GWF2-38-69 > GWF2-38-69. Next base: position 48,197 of record MHBE01000044.1, read on the forward strand.
GACATCTTCGCTTCTAAGCCTGAATGGATTATTCCCCGCTTCTGCCATCGCTCTTATGCGATATTCTCTTGTTGTTTGTTTAATTGTTTCAACCATTTTTATTCTGAATGGTTCCGGTATTCTTTTTGCCATAATAATGACCTCTCTATCAATAATTAATGGAAAAATATTTCAATTGCGATAACTCCAAGTCCGATCATAAACGCCAAAGCCAGTAAAAACTGATTTCTTAAAATTTTCATTGAAAACTCATGCCCGGCTTTGATTAGAATGCGCATTATAATGATTGGAATAAGAGCAAATAAAATTGTTGCTCCTAGTCCGGCATAACTCAAAGTAATTATGAATATATTAGGAAAAAGAAGAACTATCATCAATGGAATTATGAAAGTCAAGATTATCGGAATTATAAAATGCGTTGAAATATTTGTATCCTTATGACCAAAAAAATCCTGAGTAAAATGGTAAAGGGAAATAGATGTTCCCAGGAATGAAGTTGTTACCGAAATTGTAGCAACAAAATCAATAGAGTTTCTTATTAAAAGATTTTTTGTATTTACTGAAAGCAGATTAAGAAGATCCCCTACATTGGCTGATTTCCCTTCTGAAATGAGGATCTCGAAACTATTTGGACCATGAGATGGAATATTCCCAATAATAGCTGTAACCCATAAAATATAAAGAATGAGAGGAATCAAGCTTCCGATTATAACTACTTTCTTCAAGGCTTTATGGTCATAATCCAGATATGATCGGATAGTAGGAATTATATTATGAAGAATAAAAGCTGTGACAATAGCAGGAAAAGATGAAATAATAGAAGTAACAGTTCCTGAAGGGGTCAGGTTAACAATTTTTAAAGCAGAAAACAGAATGATAATAACTAGTAAAAAAGCAAGCAGCTTTAAACTAAGCAGAACTCTATTTACATAATCAACTGTTTTTGTTCCAATGATTACGCATATACCAAAAATAATTACAAAAACTGTTGAAGTAAAACCTTCAGGAATAGAGAGAATACTATTAAAAGTAGATCCTGCTGCTGATATGTACGCCATGGCAATAGAGGACAAAGTAATCCAGAAAACGATTATCATAAAACCTTTGCCTTTTCTTCCAAGGAATTTTCTTGCTATTGAGGCAAAGCTGGCGTTTCCTGTGAAGGTATCATTTGCTTCGCAAAGCATTAAGGCCGTATAAAGCATAAGCGCCCAGACAAAAATTAAAATTATGCTTCCTACATAAACTCCCACATGAGCTATTAGAATAGGCAATGCAAGAACTCCAGCGCCAATTTCTGTTCCCATTATCATAAAAACGCTGCCAATCTGCCGATTTAATAATGAAGACTTGGCCATTTTGCCCAATTCCTTTTTTTGTTGAAATTTATAGTATATGCCGATATCCATTCATTTGAAAATGAAATAACAATATGTGTTATTTATATTTTCCTGTAAATGAAGTCAGCTTTAATGGTATGAGACTGTAGGCTTTCCTCTGTTGTAACCCCTGTTAGAAGAAGTCCTGAAGTAAATCCCATTTTTACAGCTCCCATGATATCTGATTTAATCGAATCTCCCAGAACAAAAATTTTCTTATGGTCTTTTTCATCTGAAAGCAATTTTCTTCTTTTTAGAGCTTCAATAGTATGTAAATATATTATTTCATGCGGCTTGCCTAAATATACAGGTTCTTTTTCTATCCCGTACTCTCTAAGAATATGGCAAATAAACCGTCCGATTCCACCGGCGCCAATATGAATATTATTTTCAATTCCTGAACGCCAGAATGAGTCTGGATTAGGAACGATAAGCAAAGCCTGTCGGTTTTTTATGAAGAAATTGATTGCTGTAACTATATAAGATTCCCAGTCATAGTTGAGCTCTCCTACAATCACACCATAGCATTCGTCCACTTCTCGAATGTCTCTTGTTATTACTATTCCATGCTGTTCAGCGTAATTAGGAGTGCCGAAAGTCCCAAGCATAAGAAATTTCTTTCCTTTTAACTGAAAGTGTTCTGCTACATATTTAATGGCATCTCCGCAGGAAATTATTTCATCTGGAGTAATATTCATCCCTGTTTTTTTAAGGAGTGCTCTTTTTTCAGAAGTGCTTCTGATTGAATCATTGGTAAGGAGCAAGAATGGAAAATTAGTATTTTTCAGAAATGAAATGAATTTGTCAGAGTTCGGAATTGGTACATTGCCCAGAAGAAGAGTGCCATCTATATCGAGTAAAGCGGCCGAATAATTAGAATGATTCTGTTTCCACCAATCCAAAAAGCTTTCTAAAATTTTCATATTTTTAAAAATTTTATTCAGAAAGATCTTTATTAAGCCAGGCAGGAACCTGGTTTCCTTCCCATGTTTTGGGAGTTGCCTGTGAAGGTTGATCAGAGGTTGTTCCCGGAATGCTGATTTGCTGCGATGGTTGTGGGGCAGTAGATGGAAGAGTTTGCGTTTCACCTTGCTTTTGAGGCAGACTTGGTGATTGGATTTGTGCGGAAACAGAAGTATCGGTTTGTATTTGGGATGGTATTTGCGGTATGATTATCTTTTCTGGCGGGAGAGGTTCTGTCTGTATATTTATCGGCATCAGCTGAGGTACTCTACTTGTATCAGCCTGAAGTTGAGCTTGAATATCAGGGATATTTATTTTTGATTCCGGCAATGCGGCAGGTTCAACTAAAGGTGGAAGCACAAAGCCTCCATTATCTGCTGAAGCTTCATTAAGCTGGGTTCTTGGCTGGTCTCTAAGTTGCAATGGTACCTCAACTCCTGGTGCAACCTCAGGCTTATAAGCATAAGCAGATGATTCAACTTTGCCTCCTCCAATCCAGATCGGAAAATCCCAGAAAGCTTTCTTAATAACCCATGGGAACCCTCCGAAAAGAACTCCAAAGGGTTTTGTGCAGCACTCAAGAACGAAGACTCCGGTATTATCGCTGGGGTTATTATAGTTCATTATCCTTTGAGGCTCTGAAATAATAGCTGCCAAAAGAACTCCAAGAAGAACATAGCCGAAACAATCCCCTACAAAAGCAGGATTTTCTACAAAACTTCCTTCCCCTTCAAATCCGTTAAACTTTACCTTGTCTATTGAGTCATAATACCAGCAATAGGCTCTGAAAGGAGCCGTAACGACTATTAATGAAACCAATATTACAGAGATAAGATTCTTTTTTGACATGAGTATAAAGTGAATACAGATAAAACAACTGCAATTGAGTATAACGGAATTTTTCAGCTGCGCAAAGCAGTTGTCACGAATTATTCAAAGAGTTTTCAATACTTGTTAAAAAAGGTTTTCTCAGGATTCCCTTTTCAGTAATAATTCCGGATATCAGATCATTGGGAACTACATCAAATGCCGGATTATACACATTTACTTTTTCCGGTGCTGAATATTTGTTGTTTATTTTCCTTATTTCATCGCCGTTACGCTGTTCAATGGGTATGGCTGAACCTTCTTTTGTTTTCATGTCAATAGTTGAACTTGGAGCGGCTATGTAAAAAGGAATGTCATGATATTTAGCCAGAATAGCTACGCCGTATGTTCCTATTTTATTGGCGGAATCTCCATTGGCCGCAATTCTGTCCGCGCCTGTTATCACCAGATTAATTTTTTTTTCTTTCATTACCTGCGCTGCCATGTTGTCGCAAATAGTAGTAACATCGATTCCTGCTCTGTGGAGTTCCCAAGCTGTTAAACGAGACCCTTGAAGAAGTGGTCTTGTCTCATCAGAATAAACTTTTACTTTTAAACCTTTTTCATGTGCGAGATATATCGGGGAAAGGGCTGTTCCAAAATCACCAGTCGCAAGTGCTCCTGCGTTGCAATGAGTAAGGATTCCAAAGCCGTCTTTTATAAGTGAAAGACCATGTTCTCCGATAGAACGGCACATTTGAATGTCTTCTTCAAGGATAGATATACCTTCGTTTACAAGAATAAGTTTTAGTCTTTTTATATTTTCTTCTGAAGACTCTAAAATTTTACTGACGCATCTGTTTAAGGCCCAGAAAAGATTTACAGCCGTAGGCCTTGAAGAGGAAAAGTAATCGGAAGTTCTCTTGAGTTCAGCTACGAAATCTTTTCTGTTAGAAGCTTTGCTATTCTGAAGCACAGCTCCCAGTCCTAAAGCCGCGGCGCATCCAATTGCAGGCGCTCCCCTTACAACCAACCTTTTGATAGCATCGTATATCTCTTCTGCCTGGTCTGTTTCAATATAAGTTAGTTCATTAGGAAGCCTTGTCTGATCAATCATTCTTAATTTGCCCGGCACAAGACTTCCTTTTTCTCCTGTCTCTTTCCATCTTACTGTATCAATCATAATAGTCCTTTATCTAAATGCTATTACAGTGTATATTCTTTACGAAATGAATAACCATAAATGTAATATACTCCCAAATGAAAATATCTGTACTTAATATCGGCAATGAACTTTTAAAAGGCTCTACTGCAAATACAAACCTAGCATCCATAGGGCAAGAACTTCTTAAACTCGGAGTTCCGCCTATTATTCAAATGACTGTCAACGACGACCCAAATGACATGAAGGAAGCAATTGCATATCTTGAAAAGCGTTCCGATGTGATTATTTCTACAGGAGGACTGGGTCCAACTACCGATGATATTACTGTCGAGATATTTGCAGACTACTTTGGTCTTAAGCTCTATACAGATGAAAAAGTTATAGAGCATATTCATAACATTATGGGAAAAGATAAGATTCTTTCTGTACATAACAAGAAACAGGCTATAGTTCCTGTAGGTTCAACCATATTGGAAAATAGAAATGGCACTGCCCCGGGAATTTCTTTTGAAGCTAATGGTAAATTGATATTTCTTCTGCCAGGGCCTCCTTCTGAACTCATTCCTTTGTTTAAAGAAAATGTTCTTACTTCTATCAGGTCAAGATTGAAAGAAAAAGTTTATTTTGAATCTCTTTATACTGTCGGGATAGCTGAATCCGAACTTCAGAGAATTGTTTCGGAAAATATTAAGGAAAATCAAAAACTTTATATAGCTTACAGAGCTGAACCGGGGGGATGCGAGCTTACATTTAGTTCTCCTATGGAAATATTGGTTTCAGAAGCAATAACAAAAATACGCAGCGTATTGGGATTATCTATACTAGATTATGGATGTAAAAATATTGCTGAAGAAATTATCAAACTTCTTGCAGAAAGAAAAATGACACTGAGTCTTGCAGAATCCTGCACAGGAGGGATGATTGCATCTAAGATTGTCGATGTTCCTGGCTCATCAAAAGTTTTTAAAGGCTCTGTCACTGCATATTTGAATGAAATAAAAATGCATTTGCTGAAAGTAAAAGAAAACACTCTGCTTAAATATGGCGCTGTTAGCGAAGAATGCGCTAAAGAAATGGCAGAAGGCTGCGCTAACTTGTTTAATACCGATATTGCACTTTCGGCAACAGGGATAGCCGGCCCAGATGGGGGAACAAGCTCAAAACCTGTCGGAACAGTTTTTATCAGCGTAACATTTCATAACAGGACATTAACGAAAAAATTCCTTATTAAAGGAGACAGAAGCAGAATCCGTATCAGAAGTACAGCGTTTGCTTTGAATCTCTTAAGAAATGTTTTGCTGGAAATAAGTTAGTATTGCTAATCAATTTCCAATATATTGGGATATTTAGTTAGATTCTCAGCACCGTTTTTTGTTACAACTATTAGATCCTCAAGGCGTACTCCGCCCCATTCAGGATAATAAATGCCTGGTTCAATAGTTATTACATTTCCGGTTTCCAGAGGGATAGTTGCAAGAGCATTTACTCTAGGATTTTCATGTATCTCAAGCCCGACTCCATGACCCAACCCATGGAAAAAACCAAAATATTTCCCATGGGAATCTCTGCCTGTTTTGAACCCCTTTTTAACTAGATCTTCAGTCGCTTCGCTGTGCAATACTGACGGGATAGCTCCAGGTTTGATTTTTGAAATAGCGTTGTCTCTAGCAAGCTTTATTGCATCATAAGCTTGTTTTAAATGCTTTTGAACTTTTCCTTTAACAAAGGTTCTTGTTATATCTCCCCAATATCCTGTAGACTCGAGTCTTGGAAAAATATCAATAATTATAGGCAAATTGGCTTTTATGATTCCTGAACCGGTATTGTGGGGAATAGCGCATTGAAGACCGGAAGAAGCAATCGTCCCATGCGTATGAGCGCCATTTCTGACTATTTCTAAATTTATTTCATTTTTAAGAAACTCTGAAGTCAAAGGTTTTTTATCGTAAACAAGCTCAAGTTTATTGTTGACAGAAGAATAGGCTAAGATAGTTTCTGCTCTTGACATAGCTTTTTCAGCGACAGCAAGGGCTTTGGAGATTTCTTTAATCTCCTTTTTGTTTTTATAATTGCGTTTAGGGAAAAATTCTTCTTTGCATATGGAGAGTGAATTTTTGAAAATTTTAGAGTAAAGCACAGGAAAATTATAAGGGACTATCCACTTGTCTTGTTTGTATTGAAGGATTATTTCCCTGAATAGTGAATTTACAGATTTATCATTTGTTTCTGAAAGGAAATCTTCACGATTAATTATATTAATTTCTTTATTGGCTTCACAGGATGCTCTTTCAAGTTCAAGAGAAGAAAGAACGATATATTTTTTCCTGTTAACTTCGAAGTAAAGAAAGGCATCGTGGCTCATAAATCCTGAGGCATAAAGAATATCAGGATTGGTAAGTGAATCAGCAAAAATAATTTTCCCAGTTGATTTTCGAGTCATTAAATAAGTGGTTTAAATAATTTTAGTATTTTCAGGGCTTTACGAAATCCTGTCTTTTAACTTTTTAATACAGTTACTTATTTTAGGAAAAGTCTGACAAATATCAACTTCAAATAAACAGTTTATCTTTTCAGGATTGTCAGCTTTGAGCATATTGATATAATAAATTGATAAATAAAACTTCAAAAATAATAAAGCCTAGTTATGATAAATAGAATTATTGCGTTTTTCATAACTTTATTCCTCGTTTTATCGATATCAACATATGCTGAAAAGAGTGCTCCTGATGAGGCAATTGACAAACTTCAAAAAGCCGGAATCAGCGCTGACAATGAAGGTTTGCTTATTCTTAAAAGATATTCTTACTATTTTTCAGAAATTAGAAAAGGCAATGCCTTTGGGCATACTTCTTTAACAGGCTATAAAAAAGCTCCGCCAATTTACGATTATATTGCATTCTCAGTCGTAGGATATAAAGGAACAATTAATAAGATTGTCGAAAATACTATTGCAGGAAAAGATGCTTTTGAAGGAATAACAGGTTTGTTTGAAAGAGCCTACAAATCAGATACTGAACCCCAAATAGATTCATATTTAATATATCTTCCCACGAGTTATGATAAAGAAAAGCAATATCCTCTGGTCATCTTTTTGCATGGATCATGCGAAAATGTTTATATGCCAATTACTGCTACAGGCCATCAACCGTTCATTGAAGCTTGTGAAAATCAGAGATTTATTCTTATAGCTCCAAACGGAAAATGCCATTATGACAGCACAAAACCAAAAGACGGATTATCAGACTATATGGGCATCGGAGAAGATGATATTTTGAATGTGATAAAAAATGTAAGAGGATGTTACAATATTAATGAAAAACAGATATATCTGACAGGATGCTCTTTGGGAGGGTTCGGCTCATGGTATATCGGCAGCCGTCATACCGACATTTTCGCAGCAATAGCGCCTTGCTGTGGAATAGGAATGGGTATTAAGGATGATGAAATTGATCTTCCTTCTATAGATGTAAATAAACTCAAGAATACTCCGGTTTATGTCTTTCACGGCAATATCGATCCGATAGTGCCAGTGACAGATTCCAGACAGATGGTTCAAAAATTAAAAGAAATTGGAGCTGATGTTACTTATGAAGAATTCCCTGGTGTTGGACATAATGCATGGGATTATGCGTATAACAATGACAGGCTCCTGCAGTGGTTCTTGAAAAACTCAAAAGAATAAAATTCCTTCATGTCAAAAGAAAGGTTAGCGCTTTTTTTCATAGAGTGTAAAGAATGGAGGAACAGGGCAGTCTAACATTGAGCCTATTGCCCTTAAAAGTTCAGCTTCTTCAATTTTTATCTCATTGTCAGCAATAATGCATGAAATACAGCCTTCAAAAATAAGCTTTTTAACCATTGGAGAGGCAAGTGCTAGTTCATTGAGAGAGTTGTCTAAAATAGTTAAATTGCATTCTTCAGAGGGTCTGATTGTCAGGTTCCCGACACTTAATTTTTCAGAAGCTTTTTCGAATATTTCATTAGCAGCATCAGCGGTAACAGCATTCCAGTAAGCTAAACAGGAAAGAAGTTCCTCGCACCTAGGTATCAAAAGGGTAATATCTTTATATTTGACGAGTGCTATCTTTGTTTTATTAAATATAGGATCAAGATTTTTTGTTAGGATTTTTCCCACGCAATATTCAAATAGAGAAATCTTATTGTCTGCTTTTATAAGGAAATCAAGATTGTTCCTGAAGTCTTTATACTGAGGAACAGTCAGAGTTTTCAGAAGTGGCAGAGCCATATCAAGAATGGGCAGCCTGAAACCAAGCCATATTTTGGAAATTGGTTCATATAGCTTAAAAGTCTGATCATACATATGGCCTTCCAATCTGTTTTTCAATCCTAAAAGTTGAAAGTTTCTGATGGTAGCGTCATCCTCAAGGAGCATTGCATATATCACTGATATTGCTCCATAGGAGTCATACAAGGCTTCTTTTATCTCTTCAGGTATTCCGGAATGAATGGAAGAAGCATATAAAAGATTTTCCTGTGTAAGAGTGCCGACTTTTCTAATTACTTCAGTAGGATTTACAGCTATTCTTATATCCTTATCAGATATTTTTGAAAAAGTTGAAATTAAAGAATCCTGAGAAACTCTTTCGAAAGGGATCTCCTTTGACGCTAAAGATATGCCTGTAATTCTATTAATCCTTTCTTCTATAGGTGGATGAGTTGCAAAAAGAGAGCCCCAGAAATTGTGTATACCATTGGCGAAAAACATATGGCTTACCTCCTGCGCGTTTGAGGAAAGAACTTTGGAACCCATTGAATGCGACGAGATCTTTTTAAGCGCTCCGGCTATTCCGTCAGGATTTCGTGTAAATTGAACGGATGAAGCATCAGCAAGAAATTCTCTCTGTCTTGAAACTGCTGATTTAATAATGTTTCCAAAAAATACTCCAATATAACCGACTACCCATATAAGCAGACCAAGCAGAGGAAGTGGAGTTCCGCCCTTTTTTTTACCTGAGGAAGAAGAATTTCTTGTAGAACGCATAATCCAGTAACCCATCATAGCTATTATCAAAATGCCATTAAGCACGCCGATAAGTTTGATATTTAAGCGCATATCTCCATTTAAAATATGGCTGAATTCATGCGCTATAACCCCCTGCAGTTCGTCACGCTTAAGCTTTTTTATACAGCCTCTGGTTACCCCAATTACAGCATGATCATGTGAAAAACCTGCCGCAAAGGCGTTGATACTTGCTTCATTATTCATTATATAGACAGGTGGAACCGGCAGTCCTGATGCGATAGCCATTTCCTCTACAATATTGAGTATTTTCCGTTCATCAGAATCATTCGTGCCATGAGAAATCTGAATTCCTCCAAGCATCGTGGCTACAGAGCTTCCTCCTCCTGAAGAAAGCTGTATTATTTTATAAATAGTTCCGGTTATAACAATAAGTAAAGTCGCCCCGGCAACTGCCAAAAAAAGCTCAATATTCCACATTCTTTGAGGTCTGAATGGTTTTTCGCCAACAAGTCCTGAATATTCTCCAAGGAACACTGCCGCAAAAACTACATATATTGCTCCAATAATTAATATTACAGTAATAATATAATAGATAATCAGGAGAACTGTATTACGTCTTGCTCTGTCCTGGTGGGCAAAAAAATCCATATAGTTGCTTCAATTGTTAGGCTGTTGACAGCAGATATTTAATTTAGAACTTTACTTTGACGGTTTCTCTCTCTGTTTCGTTTTTGATTTCAAATAGAACAGCTTCCTTGAAACCGAATGGTTTTGCTATAAGAAGACTTGGGAATGTTTCACATGTTGTATTATACTGCATCACAGCATCATTATACGCCTGTCTTGCGAATGAGACTTTATTTTCAGTAGATGAAAGTTCTTCCATAAGCTGAGAAACGGTTTGGTTCGCTTTTAAATCTGGATATTGCTCGAAAGTCGCTATTAGCCTTCCCATCGCGCCGGAAAGGATTCCTTCAGAACCAATAAGCTCTTTCATCTTTCCCTGATCTGCTGGATTTGATGCTGCTGAATTGCACGCGGCAGAGGCCTGATTCCTGGCTTTGATTACATTTTCAAGTGTTTCTTTTTCATGTTTAAGGTAGGCTTTGGCAGATTCTACAAGGTTAGGAATAAGATCGTAACGACGCTTTAGCTGTACATCTATCTGCGCAAAAGCATTTTTCCATCTATTTCTCAGGACAACCAATTTATTGTAAATTCCGATGAAAATGAATACGAGAATTACAATGATTGCCAATATTATTAGTAATGTTAACATTTATTTCCCCCTTATTTAATTGTTATTAATTCTTATTTTAATAAATAGCCGATTATTTTAAAACAGGCAATACTTGCTTATTAATAAAAATATTTACGTTATCTGCTGCAAGGTAAGTAAATTCTTTTCCTTTAATTTCATGATTAACGTTTCATTGAATGAGATGCCTAATCCCGGCATACTGCATGGAAGCCTAAAACCATCAAGAAAAGGAATTTTGCCATTAAAATGTTCTTCCATGTCCAGATCAGTATCGAGGTCTTTAAGGATTAAATTTTGTAAATCATTAGAAAAATGTATGCCTGCTGCCATTCCCAGAGAGCCTTCAAGCATCGCCCCAACCATAAGTTTGAGTCCATGTTTGACCGCAAGAGAAGCTATTTCACGCCCTTTATAAATTCCTCCTGCCTTTTGGAGTTTAATATTGATTCCGTGAGCAGCCTTCTTATCAATTATAGTTCTTACATCCTCAATGTTAACCGCAGATTCATCAGCAAAAATTAATGAGTTTACAATGTTCTCTTTAACAAATCTCAACTTGTCCAATTCTCCTTTCGGGCAGGGTTCTTCAATGAGAAGGACTTTTCCTAGAAGTTTAATTATTTGATTAAGAGAGCTAACTGCTTTAGATGGATCTGAATATCCCTGATTTGCATCCAGAGAAAAAACAATATCATGATTTTGAAGAATCTTTTTCACAGCCTGGCATCTCTCAAAATCTCCTTCTCCGCTGAGTTTTATTTTCATAACTTTCATAAGGGGAAATTTTGTTATCAGTCTTTTTGCTTCGAGTGCTGTTTCTTCTAATGAGTCTTTCAGATAAACCGTCACACTATTTGGAATTTTTATTATTGAATCAGAAAACATCCTCCAGACAGGTATTCCGAGGAGTTTGGCCTTAAGGTCATGATAAGCAAAATCCAGAGCTGTTCTTAGAGTAATTGATTTCAATTCGATTTTGTCAAGATATAGATGAAAGTCTGATGCGGTAGTTGTTTCAGGATTAATGTCAAAGTTATTTAATGATTTAATTTCTTCAATTACTGAAGTCTGATCATCTCCGGTAATTTGTAGAAGCGGAGCCGATTCTCCAAGTCCGAATGAATCTTTATGTTCCAGTCTGACAATTACATTTGGCCTGTAGTGCCAGGTATGAAAAGAAATTTTTACCGGAGGGTCTTCCTTATATTCATATCTATATGCTGAAACTTTAATCATATGAGGAGTTAATGGATAATTAAAAAGTTATCTTTTTTATGGTTAAAAATCTCCAATGGTGTCACAGATGAAAGTTCTTCAGATCTTTCATCAGGGCGAAATACGGTTTTATAAATTCTTGGCAATCCGAAAAGATTAGAATCTTCAAGAGTTATCGAACATATTTTGTTAATGTCTGAATCATTTAATCCCCCTGAAGACGCTATTTCAAGACCTCCTGCGGGAACAACGATATTTTTATCAGGACTGAAAAGGGCAAAAATCATGCCTGTGCAATAGTTTTCAGTTTCTATATTATTAACAATTTCTGCCCAGTCATTAAAATTATTTGATTTTAATGCTTTTGAGAGACCATTTCTCATAACTGTCAGGTAATCAACCTGCATAAAACCGCCATAGCATTTGTATCCTCTTGCAAAAGATACGATAGCGAAACTTAGAAAAAGCCCAGGTATGATATTTTTCTTTTTCAGATTATCAGAAATGGATTCGGGTGTAAATGGTATCTCAAACTTTTCTCTCGAGTCACTTAATCCTTCGAGTAATGCATTTCTTTCTGAAGACATGTTTAAATATAATGGAATTCTTCGCCCTTTTGAATCAATTCCCCAGAAGAACGCAGTTCCTGAGCCGGCGCTTGGATCTAAATCTGATTCAAAATTAGTTTTATCTTGAATTAACAGATTTTTGAGTATTTCCATATTCCAGCATCCGTTTTTACCGTCCAATTCAGAGATTAAAGTCGATCTGAGCGTGGGATTAAAAAACAGATTATAAGCTAGGGATGAAGGATTTTTGATATCCTTCAAAAGCAATTGTGATACAATCTTTTCAATTTCCAGATGAACGAGTTCCAGATTTCTGTAAGATGAATCATCTGTGAAAAGTTTTTTCCAGATCAAATTGCTTAAGATCAGAGCCTGATCAGAATAAGAAGAACAAGCAAGAACTTTTGGGTTCATATACATCTTTTTAAGCAGCTGTTCTGATTGTTTATATTGAGCTTCTGTTATCTGAGATTCAGAATGCATTTTTGAATTTCTTTCAATTGCTTTTAAAACAAAATCTTCAGTAAAGGGCGGAGACGAAGAAACAAGAGTATTTTTATATTTATCAGGAAATATCGGAAGCTTTTTGTCTCCTGCGAAAAGTATCCCGCGAGGATATCTGGAATTATTAAGCGGAATATCTCCGAAGGCAAAAACAGGAACTATTCCATTAATGTTTTCTGAAAGGGCAAACGCAAGTGTTCCTTGAATTGGCAGGTCTGAAATATTAACGCAATGGTGATTTGCTGTTAGCAGATTGGCATTTGTTGATAGCCTCGAAGCGAATCTTGAAGCAATATCTGTTCCAAGAAGATTCTCAGTATAAGAAGCTGCAAGTTCGATAAGATCTGCTCTGGATTGGATACTTTTATTATGAAAAGATGAAGTGTCTTTGAATCCTTTGGTAAACTCTCCCAATGTTTTTTTCCCATACTTATCTAGCAGGCTGGCAAGTACAGGCCGTTTTAACTTTATGGCTTCTAAAAGGGAAGCTATGCGGGAAGGCATTTTTATGGTATAACTTTTAATATGTAATTTTTGTTTAAATAAACAAAGTTTTTCCCATCTTGAGCAAGTTCGATAAACTGATCATCAGTAGTCAGGTAATCAATAATTCTGCTTTGATCTTTTGGCGTCTTCTTATAGGCGTATCCGGATATCTTCTGCCCTGAACTTAGAATGAAAATAGCTTCCTTCTGATTTTTATCGTGGATTGGATGGACTGAATCTTCAATTATATAGCATATTTCATTTTTATTAATAATCATGAAATATTCTTTTTTATCATGTTGTACTTGAATAGCCGGAATGAATATGGTGCTGTCATTAAGATATTCCAGAATTGATTGAGTGTCTGCTGAGTAACGCGAAAATTCGTTCAGGAAGAATGTAATCTTTTGAAGAGTTTTAGTCCCATCGTTAAGCTGTACAAGAAATTCTTTTTTTAGTTTAGGTATTTTGTATGCATCCTGGTCAAACATAATACATTTCTCCAATCTGATTTATAGTGGATACCATAGGAAGCGCCATTGTTCGGATATGCATTTCCCTTCTGATTCCAGCGTACATTTAATTATAAATGGTTTCTCATCGTAAATTAATTTTTTTCTGGAAGTAAGAGAGAAAAGAACTCTCCATGTGTTGTTAAATTCAATTTTTTCTATTGAAGGCTGAGATACAATAGTTACTTCTTCTGGTATTTCCAAATTTATTTTAATGTCTTTTGCCTTAGCAATCAATTCATTCCTATCTTGATAGGAGAGTGCGAAAATAGTATTTTTAGAATTAGATAAATCAGTTCCAAGATTTGTATATCTAGCGTAAGAAAGACCATTGTCTGGTTCAGCAAGAGAGTAAACGATTTTGTAATTTAAGCTAAATGGTTTTTCCGGTTCAGGTTGAATGTCTGGAATCCAGAATAAGTTTATATTATCCATCCACTCTGTAAGTGTAGGAAGTATAAAAAGTCTTATTTTGCCTTTTCCCCATTCATTTAAAGGTGTAATTGTGCAGTCAGGATTTAGATGATATTTTACCCCTGGATCCATGTATCGGTTGTATTCTCTGTTCCTTTGGATAAGTCCGAAGTACTGAAGTTTATTGCAAGATATATCATTATTTATCATCTTATAAAGAGGATAATTCGAGAGAGAACCATACATAAATTTATCGCTATCTTTGAGTATTAATCCTTCTGAATTGTGGACAGAAGGTCTGTAATCATGGAAGTTATCAGGCTGACCTAATGTAAACCAGAACATAGAAGTAATCGGAGCAAGGCAGAAAAGTTCAACATGATTACTATTCCTAACAAAAATCACTGAATTGATTTCAATTTCAGTCTGCTTACCGGGAGTGATGTTCATGGAGTAGGCTCCGGTTAATGACTTGCCGTTTAATAGCGCATAAACAGTTATGGATGCATCATCTTTTCTCGGTTTTTTAAGGAAAAATTTTTCAAATGCAGGAAATTCCTCAGCTACATCCTGCAGTCCGGTATTTATGGCTATTCCACGATTGGAAAGGCCATAAGAACTGCCATTGCAAATTGCCCGGAAATAACTGTTGCCTAGAAATGAGATAAATTCATTTGGGAATGATTTATCTTTGGGATTATATCTTATTTTAAACCCTGCAAAACCTGCTTCTTTAGGCATCTGCTCCTTAATGAAATTTACATCAGGATTGTATTGAAAGAGGTCAGAACTGAATGAAGATTTAATTAATGAGTCATCATAATTAATCTGATAGATTTCAACGGGAAGGCTGTAAAGTTGGGTTCCAAGAGGAAAGAAACTTATGCGGAAAGGTAAGTCATCTTTAACCCAGAGATCATTTTCTATATTGTATCTCATCAAATTGTATTGGGAATAGGTCAAGTTCTGCAATGATTCAGGGAGAGGCGATATTCTTTCCTGATAAGGCTTTTTTGAAAGATCCTCTGCGTAAGAAACCAGTTTGCTGAAGGAGAATTTCTCATTTGCGATATCAGCTGAGAGAAGCAAATTTAAAAGAAAAATTGATAAGATAGGAATCAGATATTTCATAAAATTTTGTTTATTATAGCTTACTGAATGATAAATTATTGTATCGAAGCAATAGCTGTCTGCCAGACAGGATGTATTTTAGAAGAAGGTCTCAGCCAAACTTGCTGATGAAGCCATCTCATTCCTGAAGGGTTTGCCAGAATAGCTTTTATTTCTAAAGGTTTCATTGATGAAGGGCCTTCCAGAAGAAGTTTTTCTCCAAGCTCAGGGGCTTGAGGAATTTCATCAGGGTTGCCTTTCTCTCTTTCGTATATAAGCAGGGCATGTACTGCATTTATATAAGGATCTACAATTGAGTAAAGGATTCCAAAATATGGTGAATTAGTCAGATTGAATTTAATTTTAAGAAGGTTTTTATCAATTGCATAATTAAGAGCATCAACTTCAGTGTCTCCTATAGATTCCGGAGGAGTTAGAAATATCTTTTTCTTTTTGAGAGAAGTGCCTATGGAGGTTTTGCTGAGCAAAATCGATAAAGGGATACTCAGGAATAAAGAAATTGTTATCGGGCATAACCACCAGAAAAAGTCTCTGCTGTAAAAATAGGCAGCTATTGCCCATACTAAAGCAACGATTGTTTGAACCCCATGTGCGGAAACAGCCGAGCTGACTTTAATTCCATCCTCAGCGTCACGGTTCTGAGTACTCCATGAGACACCTTTTCCAAGAAGCGTATATATAATAAACTTACTGTGAAACATCATTTGTATCGGAGCAATCATCGCTGAGAGAAGCATTTCAAGAAATACGCTGTTGCAGGTCTTCCAGAAGCCTCCAAACTTGGCAAAATCTGCTTTGTTGAAGACAAGCATGCGAAGCACCGACAATATTTTCGGGAGGAAAAGTATTGTCATAGTTATTACAAAAATAAGCAAAAATTCATGATGAATAGACATGTCGATAAATCCTGCAAAGCTGGAAACAACTATTAAAGAGAGATCTTCCTGATGGGTCTGATAGATTGCTATTGTACTTAAAATTAGGAACAAGAACCATAAGAACGACCCTAAGTATGACATTATTCCGTTAAGCATATGGATTCTACTGGAACCGGGCCAGTTTTTTGATAGTATTAACCATGTATGCTGTAAATTACCCTGGCACCATCTTCTGTCCCTAATGGCAAAATCAATCAGATTATGAGGTGTTTCTTCATAACTTCCGTTAATGTCATGAGCCATCCATACAGCCCATCCGTATTTCTGCATAAGAGCAGCCTCAACAAAATCATGGCTTAGGATTTTGCCGCCGAAAGGTTCTTTTCCTGGGAGTCTGGGCAAAGAGCAATATTCCATAAAAGGGGCAATCCTTATAATGGCATTATGCCCCCAGTAATTACCTCTTCCCTGCTGCCAGAAATTAAGTCCGGACTGAAAGAGTGGGCCGTAAAAGTGTGTACAGAACTGGATCATCCTTGAAAACAGTGTACATCCGTTTACGATTTTAGGAGCAGTCTGGCAAATGCCTACATTGGGGTTTTTCTCCATTATTTTTACAAGACTAGTCAGGCTTGCACCTGACATAATGCTGTCAGCATCCATACATACCATGTACTTGTATCGGCTTCCCCATGAGGTGCAGAAGTCTGCTACATTGCCTGCTTTTTTATGAAAATTATTCTCTCTTCTTCTATAGTAGATTTTTCCGAAAGCATTCAGCTGTTGACATAGCTGTACCCACATAGATTCTTCCATGATTCCTCTATTGGGATTTGTTGAATCACTTAGAATGAAAAAATCAAAGTATGAAATAGTGCCATATTTTTTTAAAGATAGGTATATAGTGCGTATCCCTTCCAAAACCCTTTGAGTCTCTTCATTGTACATAGGAATGAGTATGGCGGTATTCGCCATGGGCCCATTTGGATCCAAATGTTTGATAGTTTCTGTGATATGGTCAAATTTGGCCGGACGAGGGAATGAGAAAAACCCAAAAAATGCATGAGTGATTCCGAGAGAAATCTGCCAGGAAAGTATAGCAAAGAGAATGAGAATCAATATATAAAAGATATTATATCCTATTCTCCAGAAAAGATCTGCCATCAGTAAAGTAAGAATAGATGTAATAATAAAATTTACACTAAAAAAGATAATTATCCTAAAGTCTGATTTTATGTCTCTTGAATGAGCAGGTTTTATTCCTGAAAGCTTTTCTCTGTGTTTAGTCATATAGCATCTATCTTGTTAAGAAAAATATTAATGCGAATATAAAAATAATTGCTCCGTAAATGAGCCATTTTGCAATTGGATTTTTATTAGCAAGTTTGTATGTTTCAGCAAGAACTCCTGCAGCAGGGTTGAAATCAAGGGCTCTGTGTGTCATCCTCGCTCTTTGGAATTCAGGCCCTGCTGTCAGATAGGCTTTTTTCATTGCCTTTACAAGACCTTCAGGAAGTTTGTCATCGCTAAGGAAGTATTTCGCCCATTTTGTAGGAACATTTGAAAGCAGCATTGCTATTTTGTCTTTCAGAGGTATTTCTGATTCATTGCTTGGGGGTAAATCTAAAACATTTTTGCACCAGCGTGATGTAAGTTTGTAAGTTTCTTCCATTGCCAGAGCGGCTATATCTGATGAAGGATTGTTTTGATGCTCAGCAGCAGCTTTTTCTAATATGACATAGACTGATTTGCTTAAAATTCGTCTGTTCTCTATCCTCAGAGCTCGCAGATAATGCTCTACTTTAGTATAAGCATCATCATAGGTGTCAGTTTCAGGTATTTTAATTATTAAGGAATCCATTTGTAATACCATGTTTCAGTTACTGGTGTCTTTTCATCCATTAAAGTGCAGTATATCGTTGAGACATCAGTGTTTTGTTTATCATTTGCTTTTGATATTGGGATTGTTACTCTCCAAGAATTATCATAAGGATCTTTCAATAGTTGATACTGTCCATTTAGCTTGATATTCCCTGATGTTTTTATGTTCGGGATAAGGTTTGTTACAGCCGGTAATTTTTGCAGCTGATCCCCTGTGAATTTCACTGCAAAACGGATTATATCTCCATCTTCTCCGATTCTTGTGTCACTTGCTCTGCCAAGAGTGGAAGGATGCTCAGACATTGACCAATTAATGCTATATTCAAAAGTGTATGGTTTTTTGGGTTCAAGCTTTTCTGTAGGAGACCAGAAAGCATAAATATTAAGTTTGTCTATATTATCCGTATTCGTCTGGAAAAGTTCTATTTTTCCATCTCCCCATCCAGTTGCAGGAGTAATCCATACATTGGGCATTAATTGCTGAGGCAAAAAAGGTGTTTCATAGCTTTCATAATTTCTTTCTCTCTGAACCAGTCCGAAATATTTTAAATCCTTGACAGTAAATTCAGAAATTACATTGTTCTGAAAATTTTCTAGAGGTTCGAAAATAAGGTTATTATCAGATTTCAGGATAAAACCATCTGAATAATGCATTTCAGGATATAAACTCGTCATACTTTTCTTGGTAGCCTTTCCGTAGACATATACACTTGCCATTGGAGCTATTGCTATTTTTGATATTTTTTCTCTTGGGTAGATGGTTTGTTTTACATTGATTACGCAGGTATCGCCCTGGGAAACCTCATATCTGAAAGCGGAAACAGCGTTTTCGCAATCTGCTATTGCAAAGAAAACAATTTTGGAGTCTCCTTCCCTTGGTTTGCCCAACCAGAAGTATGAATATTTTGCAATATTTACACCTCCGTCTTTACCGATTGTCATATAGGCCAGCGCATAAGCTCCATAAACATTGTTTCTACCAAGAGCTCTGAATTTACTGTCCCCTAAAAAAGATATGAGCTCATCAAAACTTCCAGGTCTGTTTAGCTGACAGAGGACTTTGAATCCTGAATAACCTTCGTTAAGGTTTTGTGCATAATTGATTCTTGATTGATCAAGATTGCCGAAATTAAAAAGATCATTAGTAAATCTCAGTTCCTGAGAGTACGCGCCTTTGAATTCATTTAGCGTAACTGGAGAATTGTATATGTATCCCAAATGGAAAAATTCAAGATGATATGGAAGGTTTCCTTCTCTCCATAGATCTTTCGAAGAGTTGAAAGTAATTTGTCCAAATTCTGCAGAAGTAAGGTTGTTATCAATCCGGTCAGGGGCGGAATAGCTGCTTTGTGATGCTGTTTGAGCCTGCTGGCAGATATAATTGTAATCTATAGGTTGACGGCTGACGGCAGGTAAACTATGACAGCTGGCAAATGCAATCGTTGCCAGGCCCAAAAAGACATATTTTGAATTTTTCATAATTTTATACATACGATTATATATATTAATATTTTTTTCACGAGACATAACTAACCCTGAAATATTGTCTTATTTTGTAACTTAGGCGAAATTGTAGTCGACAAAATTTAAAAATACAATAGGCATAACGGCTCTATCTTCTGTAGAAATTTAACACTATTATTATAAATAAATCTGTTAAGAAAATTTAATCCTTTAGCCTTAAAGATGATGTTTTGTAAGTTTTGTATTTTTTCAGTATGGAAATTACATATTTTTTAGTCGACGGGAATGTGATATTTTCTGTAACGCTTCCTTGAATATTCTTTGACGCCCACTCTTTTGCTCTTTTATATCCAGCATTGTATTCTGCTATAGCCAGAACTAAAGAATCTTCATAATTATCCCAATGTGATAAACATCTTGCCAGATACCATGTGCCTATGTCGATATTTACTTCAGGAGAAAAAAGAATGCAAGGGGGAGGAACTTGACATTTTTTATAATTTGCCCAATCCTGTACTGCGTGTTTTTCCATTATCTGCATCAAGCCTCTTTCTTTTTTAGTACCTAATGCGACAGGATTGAAATCGCTTTCTTTCCAAATTACCGCTTTGACTAAATTTGGATCTATATTGTATTTTTTTGATGCAGAAATGATTATTGTGTCATATTTGTTCTCAAAGGCTTCTTTATCATAGATATAATAAAAGGCAAAACTTACTAAGAGTAGAAACGCAAGAATAAAAATAATTGCCGCAAGTTTAATTGCTTTGCTTAAAGAGACGCCCCATATGGACATAACTTCCTTTACATAAATGTTCCGTTCTTATTACATGTAGTATATTTTGTGATATGAATCTATCAATACTGAGCAAGAATTAACTCGGAAATAACAGGTTTTTAATTTTTTACTGGACTCAAAAAAAGTTTCAGATATAATCAGAAAATAAGTAAAATAATAAAAAAACCTAATGGAGAGACATAATATGCCGAAATATGTTGGAGTTCTAACCGCTGGAGGAGACAGTCCTGGCCTAAATGCTGCAATCAGAGGAATCGGGAAAGCTACTATAGAAGCTTATGATATGAATATAATTGGCTTTAAAGACGGTTTTAGAGGATTAATGGAGAACCGTTTCATAAGACTTGAAAGCCATTCTCTTTCAGGAATTCTTACTCAGGGAGGAACAATTTTAGGAACCAGCAGAGATAAGCCTCATAAAATGTCAGTAGGAAATAAGATTTTAGACATGACAGATGTGATTGTAGAAAATTATTTCAAAAATCATCTTGATGTACTTGTTTGTCTTGGAGGAGGCGGAACTTTGAAAAATGCCTTTCGCCTTTCTCAGCATGGAATTAATGTTATTGTTCTGCCTAAAACAATTGATAATGATGTGGCTATGACTGATGTGACATTCGGTTTCGACACAGCACTCGGGATAGCTACTGAAGCAATTGACAGGCTTCATAGTACCGCCCATAGTCATCACAGAATTCTTGTAGTGGAAATAATGGGGCACCACGCCGGCTGGCTGGCTTTGGGAGCCGGTATAGCTGGAGGAGCAGATGTAATTCTGATTCCCGAGATTCCATATAATATTGATAAAGTTGCCGACGCTATTTGCAGAAGAAGTAAGAACGGCAAACATTTCAGCATCGTAGCTGTTTCTGA
The DNA here is from genome assembly GCA_001803205.1 of Lentisphaerae bacterium GWF2_38_69. Classification (GTDB taxonomy): domain Bacteria; phylum Verrucomicrobiota; class Lentisphaeria; order Victivallales; family GWF2-38-69; genus GWF2-38-69. Next base: position 69,482 of record MHBE01000044.1, read on the forward strand.
AGGAGCTATGTCATTAGAGAGAGCGGCAATGCTAGAAATTGCGGAACAAAAAAAGAAAGAAGCTAAGACAGATGAAGAAATCAAAGCTGCTTCAGTAGAAGTAAAAAAACTTTCAGCTCTTGTTCCAGGCGGAACAATGGACATAGCCCAAAAGCTGGAGAAAATGTGTAAACTTGAAGCTAGAGTTACGATTCTAGGATATTTGCAGAGAGGCGGAACGCCATCAGCCGCCGATAGAATCCTTGCCACTAGGCTGGGGACTGCCTGCGCGACATGTATTGAAAATGAACAATATGGCGTTTTGATTGCATCTAAAGGAGAAACTGCTATTACAGTTCCTCTTGAAGAAGCTTTCGGGAAAACCAAACTTGTTCCGCAAAATCATCAATGGGTAGAAAGCGCTCGCCTTGTAGGAACATGTCTTGGCGATATGTAAATGGGGCAATAAGGAATAGAAGGCGGTCTTTTTGCCGCCTTTATCAACAAGTGTGGTCTTACTTGTAATTTCTTGTTGCTTTAACTGCCTTGTTCCATTTTGTGATAAGTTTCATTCTCTTGTAAATATCCATATCTGAACGGAATGTCGCGCCTATCTGCCAGTTCTTTAATATTTCATCTTTGCTGTCCCAGTATCCTGAATAAAGTCCGGATAAATAAGCAGCGCCAAGAGCTGTTGTCTCTGCCATTTTCGGCCGTATTACAGGTATTCCAAGGATATCAGACTGGAACTGCATGAGGAAACTGTTCATCGATGCTCCCCCATCAACTTTAAGAGAGGCTATTCTTTTTCCTGAATCTTCCTGCAATGCTTCAATAAGATCCCTTGAGAGGAACGCAATACTTTCCAGAGCAGCTCTTACAACATGAGCTTTAGTTGACCCTCTGGTAAGCCCTAGAATACTTCCTCTTGCATCAGAATCCCAATACGGAGCGCCAAGGCCAACAAATGCCGGAACTACAAAAACTCCCGCCGTGTCAGGAACTGATTTTGCCAATAAGTCTGTCTCTGATGCGGTTTCTATAAGTCCAAGCTGATCTCTGAGCCATTTAATAAGCGCGCCAGCGATAAATACTGAACCTTCAACAGCGTATTCCATCCCGTCGCCAAGATCCCATGCTACAGTGGTAAGCAGATTATTTTTCGAAACAGCGGGTTTTTTTCCTGTATTCAAGAGCGCAAAGCAGCCAGTACCATAGGTGTTTTTACAATCTCCTATATTGAAGCAAGTCTGCCCGAAAAGAGCAGCTTGTTGGTCTCCTGCCATGCCGGAAATTGGAATTTCTATGCCGAAAAGTTCTTTTTTTGTTTGACCGAAAAGAGAGCTTGAAGGCTGAACTTTAGGAAGCAGTGACTTTGGAATTCCAAAAATATCAAGGAGGTCGTCATCCCATGACCCGGTATTTATATTGAAAAGAAGAGTTCTCGAAGCATTTGATGGTTCAGTGGCGTGGTTGCCTGTAAGTTTGAAAAGCAGCCATGAATCAATCGTTCCGAAGCAGAGGTCTCCTTTTTGAGCTTTCTCCATCAACCCCGGAACATTATCTAGAAGCCATTTTACCTTTGTGCCGGAAAAATAGGCATCAAGAATGAGGCCTGTTTTGTCCCGAATAATATTTTTAACACCTGTCTCTTCGATAATCTTACACATCTCAGAGGTTCTTCTGCACTGCCATACAATAGCGTTGTAGACTGGCTTGCCAGTTTTTCTGTCCCAGATAACTGTAGTTTCTCTTTGGTTTGTAATTCCGATTGATACAATTTGGGAAGGAGTTATACCAGCTTGTTTTATTGCTTCTCTGGAAACTTCCAGTTGACTTGCCCATATTTCCTCAGCATCATGCTCAACCCAACCTGGTTTTGGAAAATATTGTTCAAATTCCTTTTGAACAGTTGAAATGGCTTCTCCCAATTTATTAAAAACTATAGCTCTAGAACTGGTTGTCCCTTGATCCATCGCAAGAATATATCTATCCATTGATACCCCCCTTATTTATTTGTAATAGTTTTAATCATTATAACTTATATCATAGTCCTAAGAAACAGAAACTTTCATTGTTTTATTGAATATTGGCCTTGATTGGAAAAATATTTTTTGGTTTCTGAAACGATTAATCCGTTAAGCACCCAGAGAGATATGAGATTTGGAATTGCCATCAGGGCATTTGCAATATCAGAAAAAGACCAGACAATAGGGATACTTATAATCGAACCTACAAATACAGCTATTACCCATAGCCATCTGTAAGGTGTAACGGCCTTGGTGCCGAGGAGATATTCAATGGCTTTTTCTCCATAGTAAGACCATCCTAGAATTGTAGAAAAAACGAATGTGAAAAGTGATACGGCAAGTATCAGAGTTCCCGCAAAACCGATATTGGCAAATGTATCTTTTGTAAGAAGAACTCCGTTGTGTCCATCCATCCAATCTCCGGAATTTACAATTGTTATACCTGTTATGGCGCAAATTACCACTGTATCCCAGAATGTTCCTGTTGAAGAAACAAGTGCCTGCCGTACAGGCTCCTTTGTTTGAGCAGCAGCAGCTACGATAGGAGCGCTTCCAAGTCCTGATTCATTTGAGAAAAGCCCTCTGGCAACCCCGAAACGCATTGCCTCTCTTATCGTTGCTCCAACAAAACCGCCTGCAGCAGCCTGTCCTGTGAAGGCACTTTTTAGAATAAGCATAACAGAAGCTCCTATCGTTTCATAATTGATAAACAATAGGATGAAACAACCGACAAGATAAAAAATAACCATGAAAGGTACGAGTTTTTCACAGGTTTTTGATATGGATCTGACTCCTCCTAGAATTACTGCGCCTGTAAGAATTGCTATGACAGCTCCTGTGATCCATGGCGAGATGTTGAATGTGTCGTAAACTAATACAGAAATTGAATTTGCCTGAACTGTATTGCCGATTCCAAAGGCTGCTATGGCTGTAAAAAAAGCAAAGAGCACAGCGAGCCATTTTGTGTTCATCCCTCTTTCAAGGACATACATCGGCCCCCCAGATATAAAGCCTTTTTTATTTACTGTACGAAATTTGACAGATAAAAGAGCTTCTGAATATTTTGTAGATATTCCAAAAACACCAGTGAGCCACATCCAAAGAACTGCTCCAGGTCCTCCAGCTGCAATTGCTGTAGCAACTCCGACTATATTTCCGGTTCCTACTGTTGCGGCAAGAGCCGTGGCTAATGCGCCAAAATGGGAAATGTCTCCTTCCCCTTCCTTATTCTTCTGAAAAGATAATTTGATAGCTTTGAAAATATGTTTTTGGATTATGCCGAGGCGAAATGTAAGAAAAATATGTGTTCCGACAAGGAAAATAAGCATGGCAGGACCCCAGACAATATTGCTTATATCGGATAGAAGATTAGAGATATATTCCAAAATTGACCCCCTCGCTTTATTCTTTGATAATAGTGACAGGATTTAGCATAGTTTGAAAATTTATATTGAAAGTATTTCTTGAATCAAGGATTAGCGATTTTAATTCAAGATCCTTAAGTGCTTTTTCTTCCGAGTTTAATGATATGAGCACATAATTATGTTCATTTTCAGTAAGGAAGGCGTAGGTATTTGGAAATGCGCTTTTTACGGATTTAAAAATTTTTAATACAAATTTATCGCTGAAATTTGCAAGATTTAAGGATAAAACTCCTTCTGGTGATAAACGCATTCTAAGCAATTGAAAAAACTCCTCTGTGGTAAATTGCTGAGGGATTGTCTCAGCATCATAGACATCAAGGAAAATAATATCATATTTATCATTTGTTTCTTCAATAAATTTTCTGCCGTCTTCAATATAAACTTTTGTGTTTTTATTTGCCTTGAAATTAAAATAAGTCTCTGCGATAGAAGGAATTGAATTATCAATATCTACTATATCGATTTGTGCATCAGGGTAATAATGTCTGAAATATGTCGGCATTATAGCTCCTCCCATTCCTATGAAAAGTACTTTATGCGATTCCTGACCCAGAGCCGGGATTGCCAGAAATGACAGCTTTGCATATTGAGAGACCAGAACTTCGGGATTTTTTGTATCTAGTACGCTCTGGTAGCCATACTCAGGAAGAAAAACAAGATATCTCCATCCTTCTCCATCATCATAAACTCTTATTTCGCTGTAATTTGATTTTGTTTCATATATAACTTTTTTAGGGTAGTGAGGAGGAAGGAGAAAGCTTACAGGAGAGAAAATATCATACCAGAAATTGGCATAATTAGATTGAGAGGACGGCTGCAAAGAAGGATAACAGACAGCCGAAAGATCAAAAGCTGAAAAAAGAAAAGCCAATATGATGAAGAAAAAAGCCTTTCTTAAAAAACCTATAAACTCAAATAATATCGGCAAATTCCCTCTCCGCACTTCTGAAATAAAGAATTCCTATTATGAAGAAGATAATAATGACAAAAAATGATACGATACAGCCTGTTATGTAAATATTGTAAGTAAAACCGCTAATGCACCATCTGAATGAATCAATTATCCCTGCCATTGGATTTAAATAATAAAATATGCGCCATTTTTCAGGTACAATTGATGAAGAGAAACCCACTGGAGAGATGTAAAGCCCGAACTGGATAATAAACGGAAGTACATAACGGAAGTCGCGGTACTTAACATTCATAGCAGAAATAAAAAAAGTTAAACCCAGAGAAAAAACTATTGCCTCGATAAGAAAGATAGGCATGAATACTATTGTCCAGGAGGGCAGAAACCCCGTGACTATCATTAAAATCAGCAGAAGCGCAAATGAAATAAGAAAATCTATCAAACTTACTATCATTGATGTTGTAGGAATTATTATTCGGGGAAAGTATACTTTTGAAATAAGCTTTTCGTTGCTCAACAGAGAATTGCCGCCTTCTGAAAGTGTATTGCTGAAAAACTGCCAGGGCAACATTGCTGAAAACACAAGTATGGAATAAGGCATTCCTTCGGAAGGCATTTTGGCGAGCTTTCCGAACACAATAGTAAACACTATCATTGTTAAAAGAGGTCTGAGAACACTCCAGGCAATTCCTATTACGGTTTGTTTGTACCTTACAAGGATATCTCGCCACGAAAGAAGCCAGAAAAGCTCTCTGTAATTCCAGAGATCTTTAATGTACTGACGATGAATTTTTCCTGATTCTATTGTAATCATAAGTTTTTTTGCATAAGCTTGATTTTATTTTATCATATATTCAAATCTTTTCACCAATGTATCAACTCCCTAAAGTTAAACAGTTGAGTTTTTTAAAAATCCTGTTCAATTGCTTTTAAGGCTAGAAGATTATCTCCGTGAATGAGCATATTTTCTTATTTATCTTTTACTCTGCCTTATTTTGTAAAGTCTTTCTGTAAAACCGCCTTCATTTTCAAAATCATTTGCAAGCCTTTCAATCTGTTTTGACAAAAGACTGCAGGCTACATGGATATATACCAGGGCAGTATTGGCTGCAATTTCCTGGAAAGTGATTTTTCCGGACGACTTTGACTGATTGGACTTAATGTTTTGCTCAAGATGTCCATAGTGTCCAAGCTGTCTATCATGAAGTTCGTGAGTCCACTCAACAACTTTGTCTAAAGAAGTAAATCTTCTTTTTATCAGTTCTTTACTAAACTTATGATCTTTCCCCCATAATTCCAAACTTCTCTGTCTTAAAAAATCTTCATAATCCAGCTTGAGCTCTTCAAGACTTGCTCTGGCAACATTGGTGAGCTTCAGTTCGGTTTTCTTTGAAGTAGCAGAAGCCTGACTTCCCTCTGCTATATTTTGCACGCCGCTTCTTGCAGCCTGAACCATCTGGTCTTTTGTTCTGCTGAAGCGGTCTATATATTTTTCAGCAAACCTTGCAGTTAAATCATAAACAAGCTGAGCTATCTGAAAACTCATCAGATTTCTGTATCCTCCATGTTTTTGAATTAAATCGCTCAACTGCTATACCTAGTTTTTGAGTATTTCGTGGTTGTTCATTTTATCCTTTTCTAATAATTATAGTAGATAATTTTTATGCTACTATTTATTTCTTAATAATGGATTCCAGGATATCTATCGTGTCTTTCACAAGTGAACAGCAGATTATTTTATGGTGCTCTCTTTTTTCTACAGCAGCTGGATCAGCGTACTTAATAAGCAGTTCTTTGCACTCAGTTGTTCCATGCAATTTTTCAAATTCTTCAGCTAATTTTCTAACTTTTTCATAGGCTGAAAGTTTTGTTTTCATATCCTTAGGATATGTATTGCCGTATTTCATGCCTAATACCATAAAAGCTCCTGTCAGAGCACCGCAGGTTTTTCTCAGCCTTCCCATCCCACCTCCGAATGTCGAAGAAATCTTTTTTGCCGTTTCCATGTCAATTCCTAAGTCATCAGCGTAAGCCATTAAAACTGATTGAGAACAGGCATATCCTTCCAGAAAATAATTTTGTGCTGTTGTTGCTTTATCCATAATATTTTTAAATTATTTGAGTTTTACTATTTGGTTTATAATTGGCATATGCTAATAATACTACTATAAATTATTTTAATTTTAGCAGATTTTAAAAAAAGGAAAAGCAATATATGTCTCCAAGGCCGTTCAGATGCAGAAAAATATCAGCAGAACCTAAAGCTGCTTACTTTAAGCCGAGGGGAATACCTCTATGTGAATTGGAAGAAGTTGTTCTCAGACCCGATGAACTTGAAGCACTCAAACTTGCAGATATCGATGATCTTCACCAGGCTGAGGCCGCAGAAAAAATGGGGATTTCGCGTCAGACTTTTGGCAATATTATTGGATCTGCTCATAAAAAAATAGCAGATGCCATACTTAACGGGAAAGCCGTCTGTATAAATTGCGACAAACAGGAAATTTTAATTGAAAGATATACTTGCGCCAAATGCTCTCATACCTGGGAGTCTGTCAATAATGATAATGAGCCTGTCTGTCCAAACTGTAAGAATTCTGAATTAATTAGCAGAGAGTCTATTAAAAATACTATGGCTTTCAATCCTGGATTATGCAGGAAAGCCAGGAGAGGCAAAGAAAGATAATAATTTCAGGGGGGTGCTATATGCCGGGAAGAGATGGAACAGGTCCAATGGGAAGAGGGGCAATGACTGGAGGAGGTTTCGGTTATTGCCAACTGCAGGGGAAAAATAATTCTAACATAGTAAGATACGGAAGAGGAACTTTTGCCGGAAGATGTATCGGAAGAGGATTGGGAACAGGGAGAGGGTTTAAGAAGAGATATTTTGATAATACTTCTTATTTAGAGAATTTAAAAGATAAAGCTATATCTGAAAAGCAGTTTATAGAGGAAAGGTTCGATTTGCTAATGAATGAAATCGAAAGCCTCAGAGAAAAAGTGGAAAACTTAAGCAAAGGAAATGAATTATGAAAATAGCTATTTCGTCAAAAGGCAAAGAGTTAGATTCTTTGCTGGACAGCAGATTTGGGAGAGCGAGGTATTTTATAATTTACGATGGGAAAGCAGATACTTTTTCTGTTATGGATAATTCAATGAATTTTGATGCTGCGCAAGGAGCAGGAATTCAAACAGCCCAAAATGTATTATCTACAGGCGTTGAGCATATAATTACCGGGCATTGCGGCCCCAAGGCTTATAAAGTTCTATCCTTATCTGCAGCGAAACTTTATCTCAAAGAGAACGGAACAGTTAAAGAAGCCATTGATGATTTGATTGGCGGGAAATTAAAAGCAGCCAATAATGCAGATGTAGAAGGACATTGGATGTAAGATGAACACTCCATTAAACATTGCAGTTGCATCAGGGAAGGGAGGAACGGGTAAAACCACTCTCTCAGTTTCATTGGCTATAGCTCTTGGAGAAAGTGTTACCCTCCTGGACTGCGATGTGGAAGAACCCAATTGCCATATTTTTATCAAGAGAAATAATATTGGAAAAGAGAAAGTTTCAGTTTTGATTCCCAAGGTGGAGAAAACCAGATGTAATAAATGTGGCAATTGTGCCAAAATATGCAGATATAACGCAATTGTCAGTCTCCCCTCAGGACCTCTGATTTTTCCTGAGCTTTGTCATAGTTGCGGGGGCTGTGCAAGAATTTGTCCGACAGGAGCGATAACTGAAAAGAAAGAACCTATTGGAGTAATTGAATCATCTCTATCTGGAAATATTAAATTTTTTCAGGGGATTATGCATGTAGGCAAGCCAATCTCTCCACCCTTGATAAAAGCGGTGAAAATGCATAAATCCCCTGACCATTTGACGATTATAGATTGCCCGCCAGGAACATCCTGTCCAATGATTACTGCAGTAAAGGACTCTGATTTTATCATCCTTGTCACGGAGCCTACTCCTTTCGGCCTGAATGATTTGAAACTCGCGGTAGAAACATCTAGAAAACTTAAAATTCCTTTTGCTGTTGTTTTGAACAGATCAGATTCGGGGGATAACAGAGTAGATGAGTATTGCAAAAATGAATCGATTCCAGTCCTTTTGAGAATACCTGAAATGAGATGCATAGCTGAAGCCTATTCCAACGGCAAGACAATTATAGATGCTGTTCCCATTATAAGAGGCCAGCTTATATCTTTACTCAATGATGTGGTCTCAATTGTGAAAGCAAAAGGAAAAATTAATGCAGGATAGAAAGATTAAACATGTTTTTGGGCCTGTTCCATCGAGGAGACTGGGATACTCTCTTGGAATTGATGTAGTCCCGTTTAAAGTCTGCTCATTTGACTGTATCTACTGCCAGCTGGGGAATACTACAAATAAAACGATTCTCATAAAAGAATATTTTCCTATTGATGAAATAATTTCAGATGTCAAAAGCAAACTCCAAGAGAGCATCAGAATAGATTATCTAACCTTATCGGGCTCCGGCGAACGTAAGCGTCAAATATGACCCATCTTTTTTTCCTAGAGTTTGAGAGATAATTTTTCTCATGTTCGATTTTAACAAGCAGGAGGAAAAAGAACATGA
>MHBE01000045.1 GCA_001803205.1 Lentisphaerae bacterium GWF2_38_69
TGATACTTTGAATATCACACAAAACAGTTTTAAAGGGAACTGGAATTACATCATAAAACCGCTAGTATTGTAAATGTTAATTAATGACAGTGCCTTAGTGTCAGTGTGCGTGATTCTTTCAGGAAAAAAGTCCGTTTTTATACAGATTTATCAAGTTCCCGGCTTTTTCTTTCCTGTACCATTTCAGCAAACAGTTGCACATCTATTATAGGAAGAAGCATGCATATAAATTGTTTCATTTTAAGTTCCTCCTGTTGTTTCTAGTTAATCGAAAACTATTTCGCTATAAGTAAAACGCTTAATTCTCATGCATGAAGCTCCCTCGTTTGCGTTCAGCCTTTTTAATATTCCGTCATCAGGGATGACCGCCTTGAACTTCTCAACAACTCCAGATAAGTAAACGCCCCCACGCGGCAATCGTTTATTTAAACAATATAGTTTTTGTGCAAACATACATACGCAGCGCCAAAGATCCCTGCGTCATTCTCAAGCAAAGCCTTTTTAATGATTACATCTTCATAACCTTTTGGTATATATACCTGAAAAACCTTATTCAGATGTGAGAAAAAGAAGTCTCCCTGAGCAGAAATACCTCCTCCAATGACAACTACTTCTGGATCGAAAAGCGAAACTATCGTATCAAGCCCATTGCAGAGGGAATTTATAAAATCATCGTACACTATCAATGCAGATTCTTCCTTGGCTTTTACTCTGGTCATCAGCTCAAGGCCGTCAATAGATTGATCTGTAAGTTTTTTATATCTGTTAACCAGAGAACTTGTTGATGCTGTTTTGTCATAAATTACTTCATCTCTCTGTTTGCCCTCTAAAATCCCGCTGGCGGCAGAAACTCTGGCAAATTCTCCGGCAAAACCATGGAACCCCTTATAAAGCTTGCCATTCAAAATACATGCTCCGCCAACCCCTGTCCCAAGTGTTAGAAATATAATAAACTTGTTATTCTTCGCTGCCCCTTTCCACATCTCCCCCAGGGCTGCGCAGTTTGCGTCATTTTCCACAAAAACCTGAACTCCGGTTTTAGCTTCAATTTTCTCTTTGAGCTTGCAGCCGGTGTATCCAGGAAGATTGGCGCTGAGTGTTACAATTCCTTTTTCACTGTCAATCAACCCTGCTGTACTGATTCCAATTGCTTCAATCTTATACTCTCTGGAGAGTTCCTGAAAAATATTTATGATGATTTCCGGAATAGCATTCTTGCAGTCAGCCCCTGGAGTCTTCACGCTGTCTTTCTGAATAATAAGCCCTTTAGAGTCCACAACTCCGTATTTTATAGAAGTTCCACCGATATCAAAGCTCAGAAAGTTCATAGTTTTACCCTCGACTTAGTCATTGCTGTTTAATTTACTTTGTAATATGATATTCTATTTTAAGTAAATCTGTTTTTTTTTGAAGTCTTACAAATCAAAGTTTATAAAAATAAAGAAGATTACAAGACAGCCGGCGAGGGTTTCGGGAAAGCCGATTGATAAATTTTAACACCTTTAAGACAATAATATAAAAAATTGACTATCTAAATGAAATACGATCTGGTTATTTTCGACTGCGATGGAGTGCTTGTCGACAGAGAACCCATTGCCAACAGAATTTTTGCCGAACTTATAAACTCTCTTGGCTACAACTTCTCTTATGAAGAATGCGAAGGAATGTTCACTGGCCGCTCTGATAATAACTGTCTCAAAATACTCGAAGAAAGAACAGGCAAAAAACCACCCAAAGACCTTTTTAGCAAATTTGATGAGCTGGCCTTCGAAGCATATGAAAGAGAGCTTCAATCGGTCGAAGGCGTAAAAGAGATAATTTCACTCTTAAAATTTAACGACTTTTGCATGGCTTCTAATGCCCCTGAGAAAAAAATCCACAAAGCTCTTAAAGTAACAGGCCTTTATCCAGAATTCGAGAATAAATTTTTTTCATGTTCAATGGTTGCAAGACCCAAACAATTTCCAGACCTGTTCCTTTACGCAGCTATGAAAATGAATGCATCCCCTAAAAAATGTGTCGTTATAGAAGACTCTCCTTTTGGAGTAAATGCCGCGATTTCAGCAGGAATGGATGTATTCGGCTACTGTGCGAGAACCGATCAAGAAATACTGAAAAAGGCAGGTGCTGAAACTTTCAATGACATGGCTCTATTAAAGGAATTTTTGGGTATCTCTCCTGTTGGAACTCAACATTCAAAACTCAAAACTTAGTCTTTTGCCATGCTGAAAGTCAATAACCTTTTTCTGATCGGAGCAGCCGACCGAAATGTCGGAAAAACAGAGTTAGCCTGTACCCTGATTAAAAATGAAACTCAAAACGGCCGCAAAGTTATTGGAGTTAAAGTCACTACTATCAAAGATGATTCTCACGGAACTTGTCCCCGAGGCGGAAAGGGCTGCGGAGTATGCACTTCTCTTTCAGAAGATTTCTGTCTGACACATGAAACTGATTCAAGTAATTCTAAAGACACATCAAGAATGCTCCGCGCTGGAGCTTCCGCTGTCTACTGGCTAAGAGTAAGAGAAAAGGCTTTGAAAAAAGGAGCTTTAGCCCTACTTGAAAAGATAAAAACTTCTCACTGTCCAGATGTTTCGATTGTTTGCGAATCAAATAGCCTGAGAAGAGTCATTGAACCAGGCCTCTTTTTTATCCTCAACCGTTCGAATAATGCCAATATCAAAAACTCCTGCAAAGAAGTTGAACGATTCGCAGATAAGAAAGTTACCCTTCTTTCTGTAGAACAAGGGTTCGACTTCGAACTCAATAGAATCTCATTTGAAAATAACAGATGGGATTTCAGGACAGATGCTTCCTGCATTATACTTGCTGGCGGTAAAAGTTCACGCATGGGTGAGGATAAAACTAAACTCAAAGTAAACGGCCTTACGCTGTTAGAAAGCAGTATCAAACAGCTCAAGCCTCTCTTCAGCGAGATTCTTATAAGTTCTAATAATGAAGAGGAACTTTCGTATCTTAAATTACCTGTCATCAAAGATTCGGAAAATGGACATGGCCCTCTGATGGGTATTTACAACTCTCTTCAAGTTTCAAAATCAGAAAGGAATTTTGTCATTGCCTGCGATATTCCGGAACCGGACATCAGTCTGATTTATAAACTCCTGTCTATCGATTCCTCTTTTGATGTTGTCATCCCACGGCACGATGGCAATATGCTCGAACCGCTCTTTGCCGTTTACAGCAAAAATACTTTACCTTTCATTAAAGAATCGATTAAAACCTCCAAACAAATCAGAGCTTTCTTTGACAAGGTAAATACCTGTTATATTGACACTGACTTAAATTTCTTTAATATAAATACTTCTAACGATTATAATTTATTTTTAGAAAAGAAGGCCGTAGATGAATCAAAGATTGCTAGATAAATTCATAAGATACGCAAAAATAGATACCAAATCTGACCCTAATTCTCAGAGTTGCCCGAGTACAAAAAAACAGTTTAACCTGGCAAAACTTCTGCAGGGAGAACTTAAAGAACTTGGCATGAGGGATATAAGGCTTGATGAGCATTGTTATCTCTATGCTGAACTGCCTGCTAATTCCGCAGACAAATACCCTGTTATCGGCCTTATAGCTCACATGGATACTGCTCCTGATCTTTCAGGAGAAAATGTCAATCCCCAGATAATTGACAATTATGATGGAAAGGAGATAAATCTAGGGAATAAGGGTAAATTTACCATGTCGCCCAAAGACTTTCCAGAAATGAAAGAGTATATAGGAAAAACACTTATAACTACAGACGGAGAAACTCTATTAGGTGCAGATGACAAGGCAGGAATAGCCGAGATAATGGAAGCTTTGCATTATCTGAAAGAACACCCTGAGTTCAAACACGGCACGATTAAGATTGGATTCACTCCTGATGAGGAAATAGGCAGGGGCGCCGACAGATTCGATGTTAAGAGTTTCGGTGCGGATTACGCCTATACAATCGATGGAAGCAAGCTTGGTGAGATTGAATTCGAAAACTTTAACGCCGCACATGCGAAAATTAAGATTCAAGGGCGCAATGTACACCCTGGTTCTGCAAAAAATAAAATGATAAATTCCATCCATCTGGCAGAAAAACTAAACAGTTTACTCCCTTATGAAGAAAGGCCAGAATATACAGAAAATTATGAAGGATTTTTCCACCTTATCAAGTTCAACGGTACAGTCGAAGAAACAACTATGGAATACATAATCCGTGACCATGATAAAATTAAATTCGAAGCCAGGAAAGCTAAAATCAGAAATATCATTGAATTTCTAAATAAACAGAACGGTAAAGAATTAATATCTCTTGAGCACAAAGACCAGTATTTCAATATGCGGGAAAAAATAGAACCGGTCATGCACATAATAGAACTGGCTAAAAAAGCTGTTTCATCAGTAGGAATCGAACCAGAAATAATCCCGATAAGAGGAGGCACGGACGGCGCAAGACTCTCCTACATGGGACTCCCCTGCCCTAATATCTTCACTGGCGCTCATAACGGGCACGGCCGCTATGAGTTCGTCGTTCTTGAGTCTATGGAGAAAGCAGTTGAATGCATTCTCAATATCCTGAAATTTTCAAAAATTTAATATTCCATTATTTAACGCATTCAGATATAATGCGTTTAGTTTAACCAAATAATCAATCCGGGGATATTGCCATGACTTCATTTTCTATCAGACTAATTTTCAGTTTACTTCTTTTTTCTGTTGCTTTTTTATTTCAGCCACTTAAAGCAGATGAACTAAAAGGAAAAAACAGTTATATGGCAATGGTCGATATAGGAAGTTCAGGCTCTAGATTATATCTTTATAAATTCCAAGTCTATGATAAATGTAAACCTCCTCTGCTTACTGAAATTATGTTAAAAAATAACACAGTGGCACCTGGGCTATATACTCTAGCGGGCGACACACAAAAAGTAACTGAATATTTTGAACCTATTTTTAATAGTTTGGATGCAGCCATGAAAGAGCACAATATTCAATATAAAGAAGTCGAGTTTTATGGACTTGGGACTGCGGGAATGAGAATTCTCTCGCCATTTGACAGGATAGCACTATTTAAATCTCTAAATGATTTATGCGCTACTAAGGGATTCAGTAAGGTGAATGTCAGAGTTCTCGAAGGTCATGAAGAAGGTCTCTATGACTGGATTACGGTTAACTATCTCGAAGGTACTCTTGCCAATGACAAAGAAACTTATTGTATTTTAGATCTTGGAGGCGGCTCTGCTGAAATTGCATATGAAGTACCAGATGCCATTTATCCGGATACTTTCAAAGTAACGATGGCTGGAAAAACCTTTAATGTTTACTCTAAGAGCTATCTAGGCTTAGGTATGGACTTTGTAAGATATCAGATATCTCAACTTCCCTATTGCTGGCAGACAGGCTACCCTATGCCTTCTGACGATCAACCGGCTCATGCAAATTTTTTCAAAGGAGTTGACGATCTTTCAATACTTATTACTCTGGCAAATCGGTCTGGCTCTTTTCTTGCCCCAGATATTCCACCAGATATGCAGATAATCGGGCTGGGTGGCTTCTACTATTTAACTAAATCAAAACCTCTCAATCTTCCTAAAGATTACTGTATAAACGATATCGTAGGATCAGGCAATAAGCTCAGTAAGGAATCATGGATCAGTTTATTACAGAATTACAAACTTGGCCCATATACATTCGAATACCTTTTTGAATCTGAGTACATCGCAGCTCTCCTGAAAAACGGTTTTCATTTCAGTAATTCCCGAATAATTCACGCAAGAAATAGAATAAATGAAATGGATTCGGATTGGACACTTGGAGCTGCCCTCTATGTCTATGAAGGAAATGAGACTAATTAATATACTTCTTCAACTAAAGTGAAACCCTGCCTGAAATACCTGTGCCTTACATTTCCAATTGCAGCTATTCTTGTTCTATTGTCAATACTCTTTTTTGACCGAGGTGTAGCTTATGCGGTACAAACATTTTATAATCCTTCTGAAATCAAAGAAAATGCCAGACTCGGAATCTATTTGACCTACTGCTCTTACTGCGCCATGCTGCCCGTTATGGCAGGATATTATTTCTTCAGACTCGAAGGTTATGAAAAGACAAAGTTTATGCGCTTTATCCGTCAACTGTCTCTTTCATTTGTTTTCGCTTATTTCATTAAAGATATACTGCAATTTTTCTTCGGAAGAACGACAGTCCTGGATTATGCCACTGGAAAGCTCAATTTTCACATACACCCTGGCAGATACGGTTTTCACTTTTTCAGCCTTGGCGCTGACTCATTTCCTTCCGGTCACATGACATTGATATGCGCTGCTATGCTCTCTGTGATTCTTTTCTATCCAAAACTCAAAATCCCTTCAATCCTACTAGTTATGCTTATGCTTATAGCTCTTCTTTTAAATAACTTCCATTTCTTAGGAGATACCATCGCAGGCGCTTATCTTGGAACGAGCATAGCTTTAGGAGTCTATTACATAGGAGTATACAAGAATGAGACCCAAAAAACTGATAAATAAATGGGTTGAAACTTTCAATAACGCCGAAGCAGACGCACTTGCTGAATTCTACGCCGAATCTGCCGTAAACCATCAGGTAGCAAATGAACCTATTATTGGAAAACAAGCCATAAAGAAAATGTTTATAAAGGAATTTTCTCAGGCAAAAATGGTTTGTATAATTGAAAATATTTTCGAGGACGGCGAATGGGGAATCCTTGAATGGAAAGACCCGATAGGGTTAAGGGGATGCGGATTCTTCCATATATTAAACGGTAAAATAATCTTCCAGCGCGGATACTGGGACAAACTCTCTTTCCTGCGTGCCAACAACCTGCCAATTCCAAATAACTAACCTTGCTTAATTTTGCTTATAAATCACATCATGTATACAATTTTTATTGATTGCTTTGCCATATTGCCATATAATTACGCACGAATTCTCTATTATAAGACCGCAATGCTTATAAAATTTATAATATTTATCAAGCGTTCAATTTACTTTTGAGACGAGTTAATATGATCAAAGCTTACATGAAACTTTCGTTGAGCAAAAAAATATACATTTCAACTGCTATAGGTTTTTTTATAGGCTTGTTCTTTGGAGACAGGTGTGCTGTGCTTGAACCTCTAAACATAGCTTTTATAAAAATTTTCCAGATTATGATTGTTCCATATATGATATTCAGCATCATTAAGTCCATAGGCTCTCTTAATTCGGAAAATACCAAAATTATTATCAAATATTTCGTTTCCGTGTTAATAATTCTGTGGATGCTAAGTATATTTTACGCTTTTCTGCTTGGAGGCACTTTTCCAAATATAGACAGAGGCGACTTCTTTCACATTCAATCCCCTCTTAATGTCAATGCTAACGATTTGTATGATCTGTTTATACCGTCAAACCCGTTCTTTTCCCTAGCAAACGGGTATATTCCGGCAATTGTTGCTTTCAGCATCCTTGTGGGTATTGCAATAGTTAGAAGCGCTCATAAAGAGGCTATTATAAAGTTCGCTACGGTATGCGAAGATCTCATGAGCCAGGCAAATAAATATATTCTGGCTTTGCTGCCGTTTGGCGTCCTGATAATGTCCATATATACATTAGGGACATTGAACGCAATGAAACTAAAAGGGGTTTTGCTCTATATTTCATCAGCTTTTTTTTATATTATCTTTATGTCTGTCTTTATTTACCCTCTGTTGATTTCTGCTGTAAGCAGAGTCAAAATCAAGCAATTCTTCCATTATGCGATGCCGTCAGCTGTTATTGCATTTTCTACCGGCAGCGTGTTTTTAGCTTTGCCTGTAATCTACCAGTCTATGTATAAATTCGATGAAAGCATAAAAGGAAAATTAGACTCTTCAGACGGAGATCCAGCCAAAAAAACAAAAGCGCGTAATATGGTAAGTATCATTGTACCACTGGCATGGGTATTTCCGGCAACATATAAATTTATGGTAATTTATTTTATAATATATGAACAGTGGTATTTTAACAGAGCTTTGGATATCTTTCATCAGATTAGTATTTTCTTTGGCGGCATCCCATGCCTTTTCGGGAATAACGCTGTAATCGTTCCCTTCCTTTTGAATTTATTTAATCTTCCCAATAAGGCTTATGACATTTTTATGCTTACATCAAGGTTTATGGTGTATTTCAACAATGCCAACGGAGCCATGTTTATTATTCTTTGCACCATGCTTTGTCTCATAGCTATTTCAGGTAGAATCAGAATAAATTGGGTTAGACTTACATTTTTCTTTATTATTTCTTTAGTTATATTTTTAACATTTGTCGGTACTTTGAATAAAATAATGACTAAATTTCTTTCAGGAAATAATGAGATTAGAGAGGAACTTACTCATATGAATATAAATCCTCATAATATTTTAAACTATCAAACTATTAAAGCCGAGTACTTGACTGCCGATCAATACAGGTTTGTGAAACCTTTGAGCAAAAATGAACCGCTTCTTAATAGAATTGTAAGAAGCAATGCCCTTAAAGTTGGATACAATCCATATGCTGCCCCCTTATCGTTTTTTAATATTTATGGAGTTCTGGTTGGATTTGATGTTGATTTTGTTTATGACCTGGCTCAAGGGCTTGGCTGCGAAAATATTGAATTCTATCCTGTCAGCAATATAGAAGAAATAGAAACCTATATGCAAGCCGGCAAGATTCTTGATATTTGCATAGGAGGTTGGCTATATACTGGAGAAGTACACGGCAGCA
The DNA here is from genome assembly GCA_001803205.1 of Lentisphaerae bacterium GWF2_38_69. Lineage (GTDB taxonomy): Bacteria > Verrucomicrobiota > Lentisphaeria > Victivallales > GWF2-38-69 > GWF2-38-69. The sequence continues at coordinate 8,740 of MHBE01000045.1, forward strand.
TGGTTAGTTCTGAACCTAATTTGCCATGTATCCCGGCAATTGTTCTGCCGGACAAATATAAAAATAAATTTAAGACTATAGATCAGGTTCTATCTGATAAGAGCATATCTCTGGGGTTGATTAAAAAAGAAATATTCGGGGGATCTGCATTTATGTCAAAAATCTTAAATGGACGTAAAATTGTGTTTTTAAATAATTACAACGATTTCTTTTTAAATCAAAAGTCGGATGTTCTTATTTCAAGCGCAGCAAAAGCAGGTCCTCAATGTATTTTAAATCCTGGTTTTTCCTATCTTTATTACAAAGGTGAGGCTATTAAACTGTTTTACAGTTATTTGATTCCATATTCTGGACATTCTGCAACATTCAGGGAGTATGTAAATACTTGGATACTTATCTATTTCAGAACAGGAATGTATGAACAAAAGTATAACTATTGGATAATGGGAAAGACTAATATTACATTGGGCAAATCATGGTCGATACTTGACTGGCTGATAAATAATAAATATTTTGTTACTTCAAACACCCTCCCTGATAATGAAAACCTTCCTCCTCACTAACTCATTTTAATTTTCAGCTCTTTTACTTTTTCCGGAAAACTTTCGATAGAAACGCTTTCTTTAGTAACGATCGGAATATACTCTTCCTGAGAATTTAGAACAGTCGTAGTTAACCTCTGAGAAAAGCCTTCGCTTGTAATAGAGCTTAAATAATCTTTACCTCTTTGACAAGGGTTTGAACCTTTAGAGAGAATACAAGATTTAGGGCAGATAATGCAGACCAGGCTTTCTCCGTCTTTAAGCTGATAGAAGAAATCATTGTTATACTGAGAATATTTCTGACATTCGCAATAAGGCAATTTATTAGTAAGTCCTTCTCTGAAAACTTCAGGATGCCTGAGATATTCAGCAACAAATGAAGCTGCTTTTTCTCCTTCAAGTGAGGCGTTATCAGCAAGATCGTTTATATGCAGGCAGTTTCCACAGAAAAATATCCCGTCTTTTGTTCCTTCAAAAGCAGAGTTTACGGCGATGTTTGAATTATCTTGTATATTTAAACCCAAATTTCTGGCTAGCTCAAGTTCAGGTATCAGACCGACAGAGAAAAGAACAGTATCGCAATCATAGTACTGTTCTTGATTTTCTGTTTCTACATAAACACCGGAAACTCTTTTTCTGCCGCAAATTTTTTTAATTCTGGAAGAAAGCATCAGCGGAATTCCGAAATGATCCAAACATTGAACTTTGTTTCTAATTAAACCTGATAGATACGGCAAGGTTTCGAGTACGGCAATGACATCATACCCCTCAATCTTCAGCCTTCTTGCCATTATAAGTCCGATATCTCCTGAACCCTGAATAACCACTTTTTGCCCGATTTTAAGGCCGTGCAGATTGATAAGCGTCTGAGCCTGCCCTGCTGTAAAAACTCCCATAGGGCGTGTTCCAGGAACTTCTATATTGTCTCTTGTTCTCTCCCTGCACCCTACAGCAAAGACGATTGTCCTTGTTTTATATTTCATAATCCCGTCCTGAGGTGAGGAAACGGTCAATATTTTGTCCTCAGAAATATCTAACACCATTGAATTGAGGCGGCAACCAATATTTCTGTCTTTTATGTTTTTCACCAATTTGTCTGCATACTGCGGCCCGGTCAGTTCCTCATTGAAATAAGTTAATCCAAAACCCAAATGAATGCACTGCCTGAGAATTCCGCCAAGAAAAGGATTACGCTCAAAAATTACGATGTTTTGGATGCCTGAATCATGAAGTTTAATAGCGCAGGCAAGTCCTGCTGCCCCTGCTCCTATTATAGCCACATCAATTTCTTTCAATATCATATTATTTTTTCTAATCCTATTTAGAGGCGCAATATTCTGCGGCTAAAATATCAGACGCGAAATATCGCGTCTCTACCGGCGGGCTCGGAGCCTTGCTAAGGCGCACGGTAAAAAGACTCGCCCTACCTTAACCTTAATATTTCATCAGTTTTAATGCTGTACTCTTTCTGCAATATATCTATTAGTTTGGACAAACAGAATCCGCCCTGGCATCTTCCGGTCATGGCAAAAGTTCTTTTCTTGACAGCTTTGAGGGAGCGGGCTTTCAAAGGATTATTTAACGCCTTTTTTATCTCACCTTTTGTAACATGTTCGCAACGGCAGACAACCTGTGCATAATCGCTGTCTCTTTTAACAAGGCTTAAGTATTCATCCGAGTTCTTGTCATAGATTTTCGCTGCGCCCTTCCATCTTCCATCAAATTCTTTCTTCCTTGTTAAATCTTCCTTCTCCCCGATGATATCCTCAACAATGTATCTGGCAATTGCGGGCGAACTCGTCAGCCCCGGCGATTCAATCCCGATAAGATTTATGAACCTGGGGTTAACATCGGATTCGGCAATATGGAAGTCTTCAAAATTAGAATTGCTTTGGGAATTAAACAGTTTAGGTCTGATTCCGGCATAACTCTTTATAAAACCGAAATTCTTAATTATCGGCATCAGTTCATAAGCTTCCTTCTTGAGCTGTTCCATCGTCTTTTTCGTAGTCGCAAGATCATCTCTATCATTTATATATTCGGCAGAAGGACCGATAAGAATATTGCCGTTCATCGTAGGAGTAAAATGAACACCCAAACCGCTTCCGTCTGCAGGCGGGACAGGATAGACAGCCATGTTCAACATATCCGAATGAGCCTTGTCAAGAATAAAGTATTCGCCGCGGCATGGATGAATTTTAAATTTGTTATCTCCGACAAGCGAGGCAATATTGTCAGAAGCGCATCCTGCGCTGTTTATCACCCATCTGGATTCGGAAATTAATTCACCTGAAGCAGAAAAAAGTTTATAACTCTCTTTTTCCTTAGTTATCTTCGTTATCTCTGTGTTTAACTTAACAATTACTCCATTCTCGCAGGCATTCTCAGCAAGAGCAATAGTAAAAAGAAAAGGAGTTATAATTCCTGTTTTCTCTGAATAAAGAGCCCACTTCCCTTCAATATTGGATTCAAGAGTTTTAATAGTCTCTCTGTCGATTATAGACAAACCTGGAGTAGAGTTCTTTCGCCCCTGTTCCAAAAGCTTTAAGAGATATGGTTTTTCCTCATCGTTTTTGGCAATAACAAGCTTTCTGCAAATTTTGTATTTTACTCCCAATTCGTCTGCAGTTTTCGTCAGGAGGGCAAGGCCTTCTCTATTAAAACGAGACTTCATGGAACCTGTTTTGACATTGAATCCTGCATGGATCACTCCGCTGTTTGCCTTGCTTATACCTTCAGAAACATCTTCTTCCTTGTCGATCAGAATAACTTTTAGCTCATATTTGGAAAGCTCTCTTGCAATCGCGCTCCCAACTACCCCAGCCCCGATTACAGCAATATCGTATTTCATAGAGTTCATTCTTGATTTCAAAAAATAGCAGACTAGCAATCTCAGTAAAGCTTAAGTCCAAATAGTTTATGCATCAAAGAAAAATGCCCGTCAAAAGTATAAAGAATCAGGTCATTTGTACAAATGAGATTTTTATCGATCAAGTCTGAAAGTTCATTGCTGGCAGTCCCGTCTTTGAAGAAATCTATCCAAACTGATGAATCTACAAGGATATTCTTCATCTCTGCCTCAAAGAATCCAAGTCAATATCAATCTTTATCTTGCCTTTGAATTTCTTAAGCTCCTTTATTCTGTTCTGCTGTATAAAATTCTTGAGCGCCGCTTTTATAACTTCGGTCTTTGTTTTACATTTAGATGATTTCATTGCGTCTTCCAATAGTTTTTCAGGCAAATCTAATGTAGTTCTCATAAATACCTCATTATTTATATGCATATATTTTAGAAACTTTTTATGCATATTCAACTAGACTCAGATACAAAAGACACTAAAGCAATCTTTATTTCAAGATTTGCGTCAATTCGAGCGATACGATCGTATCCTCGTGGTTCAATAGTATGTAGCGAAGCCGCCATCCTTGTCTATAAGGATATTTTCGCCTCCTTTTTCCCATTTTGAGCGCAATGAAACAAGCTCATGCTCGTCGATCTTCTTCATAAATGCTTTTGAAACTGTTTCGCTATCAAGACTACCGACATACAGCAGTTCCGCATTCATAGCTAGCTGGGCGAACTTGTAAGCCTTGTGGTCTCCTAGTCTATAGTTATCGAAGCTGATATTTCGCATGACATTTTCGGGAGAACCAAGTTGGGTCAGCCTTTCAAAATATGAGTGTAAGCCTACCTCTTCATGACATTCTGAAACAAGTACTATCGTTCCGCACGGTTTTAAAACGCTCCTGCAGTTTTCAAGGGCTTTCTGTGACTGATATAAATCCCTGTTAAGAGGCTCCTTCACATAACTTATTATCCTGTCGAATTTTCTCTCCACTTTGCGCCAGTAATATTTCAAAGCAGAGGTCTTGGCCTCTTCAAAGGCTTCTGGCAAAGTTCCAGTACTTAGGCTTATTATACTACTTTCGTCATTGACTAACTGAATACTCTGTATCTCCTTGAGCGGTCTTATCATGTTGGCAGATTCCCAAATATCTTCAAAGACCGGATTTCTAGTCGTTTTTAAAATCTCCGAACCTTCCGACATCGCCCATCTGTGGTTCTGTTCGATAGAATTATAAGCCGCAACTCCGGGAAATATTGACTTAGCCCCTCCGGTAAAACCCGCAAAATAATGTGGTTCCACACTGCCAATCGTTATAATTCTCTCATATTTATTCAGCATTGAATTGTAGGAAACATTCGTTTCTCGAGAAGTCTTCCCTGCACACGAATATTCATTCGCCCCCCTGATATCATGCAGGAATATCCTGTCTGACTTTTCCGCACCGGCAATTTTTCTGGCGACTTCCAAGGACGGCGGATGATGAGAACCTGTAGCAATCAGAAAATCCACCGAGCAGGCAAGCTTGCCTGTCTCTCTAAGGGCATTGATTATCTTTGCCGTAGGGGTAGAACGGTGATGATCATTGACAATCACCAGACTATTTCGGGAAATATAAAGCAAGTCTTTCAAAATCTTTAATATCCTCTCACTTACATCATTTAGCTTAAATAAGCTTATCCTTGACAATTGTTTCATTCAAGATAGAATTCCTAAATCATTGTGACATCGGGGACATTTCTGATTATTGTTCCAAATCATGTGGCAGCCTTAAAAAGTATAATGTGATACTATTCTCTAGCATATTTTCTTTTTCACAAACTTTGGAGTGCTATGGCTCTTTAGATAAGCGGTTTAGCTTATTGACATAGCTTTCAATTATCTGAGGCATGCCTCAGACAGACAAAGCGTAAACGACAGATGAAACCAATTGCTTCAAGTATAGCTTGTTTTGCATCGTACCACGGGCGTCTCGCCCGTGGTTTAAAAGAATGCCAACTGACCTCGGTCAAAGGAACCGCATTCATTCAACAAGGCGGCATGCTGGAACGCATGACCAAGGCAAGATCGAATACCGGAATAATCATAAGTCATCTTATAGGCACCTTATCTGACAATAATTCTATTATCTTGAAAAATCACTCTCTAAAGCTAAAATCTCAATTGTTTGTAAATACAGTACCCAAAAATATGGAGACATCGGGGGACATTTACGACAGTCAACTAAGTCCTCATTGTCACCAAAAAAAAAGAACTATGGAAGATAATCAAAAAATCAGCAAAGGTTTTATCCCTGTCCATGGCGGATATCAGAATCTGATAACCTTCCAAAAAGCTGAAATTATCTTCGACGGCACTATCTACTTTACCAAAAGGTTTTTTAGGAAATATGACCGTACCGTTGGCCAAATGGTTCAGGCTGCGCGCAGCGGCAAACAAAACATTGCTGAGGCAAGCATGGCTTCTGCCACTTCCAAAGAAACCGAGATCAAGCTGACCAATGTAGCACGCGCAAGCCTTGAAGAGTTGATGATAGACTACAAAGACTTCCTCAGGATCAATAAACTTACTCTCTGGGATAAAAATCACCGTTTCTATAAACGCTTCAGCGAACTAAACCAGACGCCCAATGCCAATTATGAAACCTTCCAAAAAGCAATCGAACACGAACAGCCGGAAATTTGCGCCAATTCTATGATTTGCCTGATAAATATTGTCAGCTACCTCCTAAGCCATCAGATAAAATCCCTGGAAACTGCCTTCTTACAACAAGGCGGCATGCGGGAACGCATGACCAAGGCAAGAATTGAATACCGGAAAAATCATTGATTAATAGCCAACACTCAACACGGAACACCCAATTTCCCAAAAAAATCAATTAAAAAATACCTTTACTTTCATTTTTGGACATTCAGAGTAATTCCTTATTCTTAGGATTTTGGTAAAAGGTTCAACGCTTTCGGAGTTAGTAGTGTTCACGAACATTCACTCAATCGATGTTTATTTCATTTATCACGAATAATTTTATTCTTGAAAAAGCACATTCTCAAGCTAAAATCCTAAATAATATTTCGTAAACATGAACAGTTATGAGCAACACTCAGGTACCCCCCGATTAAATAATACAACGCAAATACAAGACTAAAAACTAAGAGCTGAAGAATGAAGACAAAAAGAAAACCAAAGATCCGGAAGGATAAAAAAGGTGAATACATCCTTGAAAAATACTTTATCCGCGGGAAACAAAAGTTTCGCAGGATTTATGTAGTTGACGGAATTCCGGCAGATGAGTTTTATCTAAACAATGCCGACCCTATTACTCTGCTTCAGGATGGAGAATATGAACTTCTGTTCGAACAAGGATACTGAAAGACAATAAAATGGAATATTCAATTTTGTTTCAAAACAGAAAGACATACCTTATATTCTGACCATTACGACAGCCTTATGGATGATGCCGCTTCCAATAATCGGCGTATGGGTATCGACTGATTACTGCATACAAAAAACGCAAAAAAATAAATAAGTTTCCACAGTCATCCCATAAGTAGGCTGAATAGCTGTTTTTTTAACTTTGTTAAGCTCATTTTATCCTGAATTTTCAAAAAGTGAAATCTGGAAA
>MHBE01000046.1 GCA_001803205.1 Lentisphaerae bacterium GWF2_38_69
TTTTCCTCCTGCTTGTTAAAATCGAACATGAGAAAAATTATCTCTCAAACTCTAGGAAAAAAAGATGGGTCATATTTGACGCTTACACTGGCGTAGCAAGCAGGCATGTAGGGTTTTTTATAGCAGGACTCCTTCTTCTTGCTGGAATATTTCCTGTAATTGCTAATACATTTCAGGTAATTCCCCAGAGTGTTCTAGGCGGCGGGATGCTTATTATGTTCGGTACAATTATGACTGCAGGAATCAGAATCCTAGGGATGGAAAATTTGAACAGAAGATCTTTAATTATTGTTTCAGTCGCCATAGCAGCTGGAATGACAGTAGAGGATCACACCGTTCTTAAGCATTTTCCTGATATTATTAAATATTTATTTTCTTCAGGAATCGGTACAGGAGGTTTGGCCGCTATCCTGCTGAATCTTTTTCTTCCAAGAAACAAAAAAAAAGTCAAAGTCCACACTATTCAGGAAAGTTAAGCTTAATACCCCTTGAACTCTGAGAAACATTCCTCTTTAGCAAGCTCTTCTGGTATTTTATTTCCTTTAACATTATTTTCTCCATCACAAAGGGTTAAATATTCTGATTTGCCTACTATAATCATTTTCATATGACAGCTCAAACTCAAAGGAGAATTAATAGTTTATGATAATAGCATCCATATCGATAGGCAGAACTAAAATACCATTAAAGAGACCTTTTATAACTGCGCTGCGCAGAGCTGATTTCGTTGAAGACATCGTTGTTCAAGTAAAAACTGTTTGCGGAAAGACCGGTTATGGTTCTGCTGCTCCTACTCCTGCAATCACGGGCGACACGCAGGATTCGATTATTAGCGCTATTAAAAACTACATTTTTCCGAGAATTAAAGATAAACCGATTTTTGAGTTTGAAAACCTTCTGAACATTGTCCAAACTTCCTGTATAAACAATACTTCGGCGAAAGCATGCATAGATATGGCTCTGCATGATCTTATCGCTCAATACTGCAATATACCCCTTTATCAGTTCCTGGGAGGAAATCAGAGATTCATTGATACTGTAAATACAGTAAGCGTCAAGGATCCTGTCGATATGGCTAAAGACGCTCTTGTGTTTATTCAGGAAGGATTCAAAATACTCAAAATCAAAGTCGGGCTCAATCCTCATGACGATATTGAAAGGCTCAAGGCGATAAGAGAAGCAGTCGGATACAGCATTCCTGTCTTAACTGATGCAAATCAGGGATGGACCGCAAAAGATGCGTTAATGGTTATAAATGCGATCGAAACAGAAAAACTCAATGTAGCATTGATAGAACAGCCTGTCAAAGCATGGGATTTGGATTCAATGAAGTATATCAGAGAGAATACAAACTCATTTATTATGGCTGATGAGAGTTGTTTTTCTCCCCGTGACGCATTCAAGATTATTTCTGAAAAAATCGCGGACGGATTAAATATAAAACTCATGAAATGCGGCGGGATATACAACGCAAAGAGCATCTATTCTATGGCTAGTACTTTTAATATCCCCTGCATGGCAGGCTGTATGCTTGAATCACCTATAGGACTTACTGCCATGGCAAGTTTCGTCTCCGGCAGAAGCCTTATTAAATATGCCGATCTGGATCCGATTTATATGATTAAAGAAAATCCGATAGCCGGCGGAGCAAGACTAAAAGACGCAAGAATAGAACTTCCAGAGAAACCGGGTCTTGGCATAGAATCTCTCGGAAACTGTATAGATTTTATATGTGAAAGTTAAGGGGGTAAAAATGAAAAAATTTATATCATTGCTTGTTGCTGTTGTTTTATTAACCTTCCCTCTTTTTCTGTTTTCAGCAGACGAACTTGTTTTTTCCGTACTGATAACCAGGCACGGTGACAGGGTTCCTTTTGCTAAAACAAAAAACCTGGACTATAACTGGGGATCTTTTGTGTCGGAACTCACTCCAATAGGGATGAATCAGGAGTATAACCTGGGAAGTGTGCTCAGACAGAAATATGTAGAAAAAGATAAACTTCTTAAACCCAATTATGAAGCAAACTCAATTTTGACCTATTCTAGCAACACAAACCGCACCATCATGAGCGCTCAATGCATTCTTCTTGGATTATATCCTCCGGGCACAGGCCCTACTGTAGGAGACAGTGACAGCGCAGCTCTCCCGGACAGAATTCAAGTAATCCCTGTTCGTACTCTTCCTGATAGTTCAACTATGATTCTCATGCCATATCCTGAATATTTAAAACTGCTTGAAAAGTATGTTTATTCCACCCAAAAATGGAAAGATGCAGAAAAAGAAACTCAGCCTAAAATGAAAAAATGGAGCGCTGCTGTCGATTATAATATAAAATCTCTTGGAGATGTTTTGACTGTTGGAGACATTCTAATTTGTGCGAAAAGCCACAATCTTCCATACCCTGCAGGGTTGAGTGACAAAGATGCCCAGGAAATAATAGAGCTTACAAACTACAAACTCGCTCATCAATTCCATATTCCGGAACTTTCATATCTTATGGGCGGCCAGCTCCTCAACACCATCGAAGCGAATATTGATGACTTCATCAATGCAAGGCAACCTTATAAAATAGTATATTATAGCGGCCATGATATTACCATATTGCCCATAATGACGCTTCTTGGTTCACCTCTGAACACAGCTCCCGGCTATGCTTCGCATATATCAATTGAGTTATGGAAAGACGACAGCTCGAAACACTATATCAAAGTCGATTATAATAATAAGTATGTAAAACTTCCTGTAATGAACAGTTCCGATACCTGTTCTTATGAGGACTTCAAAAAACTTGTTGATTCAGTTAATGAAAAATACAAGAACCTTAAATTGCCCGCAAATTGATTGCTTTTCGAATTAGAACATATCATAGGATTTTCACTGTCCCTCATTTGTATGGTTGTATTTCTTTAACCATATAAAAATGCGTTTTTATAAAAACACCTCCAAGTGTTTTGGATTTTATCTTGGAGATAATCTTACTCTTCATGGGGGTGTTAAATAGCGTCCTGGCTATGAAAAAGATATTCAAATATTTTAAAATAATCTTAAACTTTGGAGTACTATGGCTTGACATAGCTTTCAATTGGCTGAGGCATGCCTCAGAAATACAAAGCGCAAACAAGCCTAGCCCTGCACTCCCAAATTGCCTATGCTACATTTCGTTTAGTTCGTGCTTTTCGTGGTTAAGTTTTTTTTGCTTCTTGAGATAAGCGATTCCTTTCGTAGTCAGTCTGTATTTCTGGAGGCGGCTGTTGGGTTTATCGGGAACAATCATTTCGGCAAGACCGTTATTTAAAGCCATCTTTAGATAAAGTAGTCTTTGTCAATGATAAATATAACGAGAGCGCCGGAGAAGGAACTGCTAAATATTTTCTTTCAAGACTATCTGCTCATGGCTCGTTTGATAGCCATATTGTCTTCTTTTTTGCGCAAATTATCGCGTTTGTCGCCTCTGGTTTTTCCCTTGGCAAGCCCTATTTGCACCTTTACTTTTCCGTTCTTTAAGTAAAAACTAAGCGGTACCACGGTAAGACCTCTTTCTCTGGCTTTCTGGAAAATCTTGAGAATCTCTTTTTTGTGCAGAAGAAGTTTTCGTTTCCGTTTCGGATCATGATTAAAAATATTTCCATGATCATAAGGCGAAATATTCACATTGTAGAGAAACATTTCTCCATTTTCTACTTTGGCGAAAGCGTCAGCAAAAGATAAATTTCTTATTTTGCAGCTCTTAACTTCTGTGCCTTTGAGCTCAAGGCCTGCTTCAAATCTCTCCAGAACCTCAAAGTCATGGAAAGCTTTCTTGTTCTGAAGCAAGGTTGTATTAGTATTTTCTTTATCTTTCATTTGCTATATTTCGTGATTCTTATACATTCTTTATAAATATATGTATTTGATCCTTAAAGGCAAAAGAATGACGAAAAAAGCTTTCATAATAGTTGCTCACGGAAGCCGTTTGGAGTCTGCTAATAAAGAAATTCTTGCATTGGCTGATAACCTGAAGCATAAACTTTCAGGATATTCTGAAACATTCCATGCCTTTCTTGAATTCACGAAACCTACATTGGCAGATACTCTTGATACTCTCACAGAAAAAGGAATTAACCATATTATTGTATTTCCCTATTTTCTTATCGAAGGATCTCACCTCTATGATATAAAAAGAATCGTCTCGAAATATGAAGAACTACATAAGAATATATCTTTTTGCGTTACTTCTCATATAGGTTCATTTCCAGGCATTGAGGATTTTATTGCAAATTATCTTACTTTAACATCATAAGTATGAATTGAAATTTCCTTTAAGCCGCTGAATATTTTCATGGAAATACAAAAATTTAAAATAAATAAGGAGTGTCTATGAGGAAGCTAATTGCAATAACAGCGCTATCATGCCTTGTGTCATTTTTGTACGCAGAGAACATAACATGGAACGATAGTTATAGCGATTCTGTTGATAAAGCCGCCAAAGAAAATAAATTTGTTTTAGCTGATTTTACAGGTTCTGACTGGTGCCCATGGTGTATAAAACTCGATAAAGAAGTCTTCGATACCCCTGAATTCGCGCAATACGCAAATAATAACTTAATTCTGTTCAAAGCAGATTTCCCGAGAACAAAAGACATCAGCCCTGAACTTAAAGACCAGAATATAAGGTTAATGGACAAATACGGCGTAATGGGTTTTCCGACAATTCTGATTCTGGACAAAGAAGGAGATGTAGTTTCTACAATGGGGTATGAAAACGGCGGACCTGTTCCTTATATAGCTTCCATTAAAAAATCAATTGCTGAATACAAACCTGCTTACAAGACACAAGCCCAAAAATCACTTGATGAACTAAGAGAAATGACAGGCGATTCTCAGCTTGCCGCAGACAAATCCGACGCTCCTGACACAATTGCCTTCTTTGATAACATGTTTAAAAATCAAAATTAATCAGAAGAATGCCTAAAAGCCCTTTTTATATTACGACGCCTATTTACTATGTAAATGGCAAACCCCATATCGGCCACGCTTACACTACAGTACTTGCAGATGTTCTGACAAGATACTATAAACTGCTTGGAATTGAATCCCACTTTCTTACAGGAACTGATGAACATGGTTCAAAAGTTCAGGAAGCCGCTGTAAAAAATCATATGACCCCGCAGGAGCAGTGCGACACGACTGTAGGAAACTTTATAGAACTCTGGAAAAAACTTGATATTTACTATGATGATTTTATAAGAACTACCGAAGAACGGCATAAGACAATAGTCCGGAAAATTCTCCAGGATCTTTACGACAGAGAATTAATTTATAAGGCTGAATATAAAGGATGGTACTGTGTTCCATGCGAAAGATTTTTCACTGAAAAAGATTTGCTGGAAGGCAACCTCTGCCCTGAATGCAAAAGGCCGACAAACGAACTTGTTGAGTCAAACTATTTCTTTAAGATGAGCTCATATCAGGAATGGCTTATCGACTACATAAATACACATCCTTCCTTTATTCTACCTTCATACAGGGCTAATGAGACTTTAGGCTTCCTTAGACAGCCCCTTGGGGACTTGTGCGTATCCAGACCTAAATCAAGGCTTTCCTGGGGAATTGAGCTTCCCTTCGATAAGGATTATGTTTGCTATGTATGGTTTGACGCTCTCGTCAACTATATTTCAGCTGTAGGCTACATGGCTGATGAAAAAAAATTCAACAAATGGTGGCCTGCTTCCTATCATCTTATAGGCAAAGATATTCTGACTACACATACTGTTTACTGGCCTACCATGCTTAAATCAATGAACATCGAAATGCCAAAAACGATTTTTGCCCACGGCTGGTGGCTTACGGGAGACCAGAAAATGGGTAAATCCCTTGGCAACACTGTTAACCCTATGGATATGGCAGAAAAATATGGGGTCGATGCCTTCAAATATTTCCTTATGGCTGAAATGGTTTTGGGGCAGGATGCTACTTTTACAGAAGATGCATTTATATCCAAATACAACACTGATCTGGCAAATGATTTGGGCAACTTTCTGAATAGGGTCATAAAGTTTATTTTAAAACAGCCCTCTCCGATAATACCTGAGCCAGGAATTAATGATGATAATGATATTGAGTTCAAAAACGAAGTTATGAATGCCGTTAATGCAATGGAAACTGCCCTTCTTGAAATGAAACTTAATAAAGGGATTGATGCAGTAATTGCTTCTGTAAGAGCGGGCAACAGATACATGGAGAAAACTGCCCCTTGGAAACTTGCAAAAGAAGGAAATCTGGAAAGACTTAACTCAGTTCTTTACAACACAGCTGAAGCCCTCAGAATTATTTCAGGACTTCTTTATCCTGTTATTCCCGAAAAAGCTTCTGTCATAAGAAAAGCCCTTGGGATTGGAGATGAAAAACTTATCATAGATGACCTCAGGATATGGGGGAAACTCAAGCCCGGCATAAGCGTTACAGATACCGGTGTGCTATTTCCTAGAATTGAGATAGAAAAAAACGAAGAAAAGACAAAGGAAAAAGCTCTATCAGCTCCTATTCAAGTTTCTGAAAATGTCGTTGATATGATATCTATCGATGACTTTTTCAAGGCTAAACTTAAGACAGCAAAAATTCTTAAAGCTGAAAAAGTCACAAAAACAGATAAGCTTCTAAAACTTGCTATTGAAATAGGAAAAGAAGAAAGACAGATAGTCGCAGGTATTGCGCTTTTCTACACTCCTGAACAGGTCATTGGTAAAACCATTGTTATTGTTTCCAATCTTAAACCTGCAAAAATCTGCGGCATTGAGTCTCACGGGATGCTTCTTGCTGCCAAAATTGATGACAAACTCAAGCTCGTAACAGTTGATGGAGAAATTCCATCCGGAGCTTCAGTAGGATAAACAAAGGAGTTACTTATGGATTTTTTTGAAGTTGTCGCAAAACGCCATTCTTATCGCGGAGGATTCAAAGATTTAAAACCTAAAGATGTAGATCTTATTGAAATAGTAGAAGCCGGACTGAAAGCGCCATCCGGAAAGAACGCTCAGACTACGGAATTTGTCATTATAGACGATTCTGCAATAATTTCCCAAATCAGGGCGATGCCTGCAGCCAATAAAGCCATCCAGCAGGCAGGAGCCTATATTGTCTGTATAATAGACAAAAATCCTGAAGCGATTTATGAAGGTTTTTCTTTCCAGCTGGAGGATTGCGCTGCAGCTGTAGAAAATATGCTTCTGGCAGTAACGGCATTGGGCTATGCGTCTGTATGGGTTGACGGCTGGTTAAGAGTAGAAGGAAGAGCTGACAAAATAGCTAAACTCATACATCTTCCTGAAAATAAAAAAATACAGATTATTCTTCCAATTGGAATACCCGCGGAAATTATGGGTGTTCCCAGGAAAAAACCTTTTGCCGAAAGAGCCTGGTTCAATTCATTTAAAAGCTAATTTTATTATGTTTCCCAAAATAATTCTGGCACTGATAGCTTTTCAGATTGTTCTCCTGCTTCCCGCAGACATAACAAATCTTTCAAACAAGAAAATTTCAGATCAGCTTTATGAACTTAGTTTTAATACATCAAACCTCGAAAAGCCTGAATTTGCCTATGTAATAGTACCTGCAAATTATGAGAGAGACAATCGTCTCTTTCCTGCAGTCTATCTTCTTCACGGCTGGCTTGGAAACTACAAAATCTGGTACGAAAAGAATGGCACAGATTTAAAGAGACTTTCCAATCTTTATAACTTAATAATTGTTATGCCTGACGGAGGATTTGCAGGATGGTATATAGACTCACCAATAAAAAAAAGTTCAAACTATGAGTCTACAATAGCCAATGATGTTGTCCAGGCAATTGATCAATCTTTCAATACTTTTAAACTCTCCTCAAAAAGAGCTATAACAGGTTTGAGCATGGGAGGATATGGGGCTTTCCGTATTGGCTTTAAATATCCTGAAACTTTCGGAAATATCGGCTCCATGAGCGGTGGTCTTGAATTAATCGCTGCAGGAGAAGCCGATCCTGAAGCCGAAAGATATTTCAATATAGACTCCGTTCTTTCTTCTGATTCTTCCAAGTGGACAGACTATGATCTTAACGGAGTTCTTGATAATGCAAAAAAATCTAAACAATCCATCATTTTTGATTGTGGAGTCAATGATATTTTCATTAAGATAAACAGGAATTTTCACGCTGAAATGTTAAAAATGCAGATTCCACATGATTACACCGAACGACCTGGAATACATGACTGGGCTTACTGGGATAACTCCATAGATTACCAGATGCTATTCTTTTCGAAACATTTTTCTTCTGCTTCTCTTAGGATTAAATGATTTCCGCGGCAATAAATGGACTTATTACCGGTCTGATTTTACAGATTGTTGTCGGGCCGGTTTTTTTATTCATCATTAATATTCTTTCTCAATTTAGCAGTAGGAATAATCCTTGTTGTCTATGGTTCACTGAGAATCTGCAAATTGTTTTCTAACAAACCTGCACAGATATCGTAATTCAGGGAAGCTGGTTTGACCAGGGCGCTGATGAAGCATCAGGAGGCATGCGCCAATCTCCTCGCGGAGACAACGATATGGTACCTACTTTTGGGCCATCTGGCATACAGTTTCTTTTAAACTGCTGCGAAAAGAACCTGGATATAAAAAGTTTAAGGTATTTTTTGATAAAAGCTTCATCATATTTTCCTTCAAAAGCGTTCACAGCTAGAAACAGTATTTTCTTTGGGGAAGCTCCATACTTGATAAAGTGATACAAGAAAAAATCGTGAAGCTCATATGGACCGATAATGTCTTCTGTCATCTGTGATATTTTTCCGGCTTTATCAGGAGGCAGAAGTTCAGGCGATACCGGAGTATTTATAATATCTTCAAGTATCGTTCTTAATTTGTCTTCAGATTCAGATGCATACCATCCGATAAGATAGCGAATCAGACTTTTTGGAACACCGCAGTTAACATTGTACATTGACATATGATCACCATTGTATGTAGACCAGCCTAGCGCTATTTCCGAAAGATCGCCGGTTCCGATGACTATGCCCCCTGTTTCATTTGCCGTATCCATTAGTATCATGGTTCTTTGACGAGCCTGAACATTTTCGTATGTGGTATTCATATTTTCAGGATTAAAGTCAAGAAGCTTAAACTGTTCGCTGCAGACTTCTTTTATGTCTTTAATTCTAAGATCACAGCCCATAATTCTGCACATTTCAAGAGAATTGTTATATGTCCTTCCTGTAGTGCCAAATCCGGGCATAGTTATTGCGACAATGTCGGAAAGAGGTTTATTTATTTTCTCATGCGATGCTTTGACAACGAGCAGAGCAAGCGTTGAATCAAGCCCCCCGGAAATACCTATAACGGATTTTTTCGCCTTGGTATGCTCCAGTCTTCTTGCAAGAGCTGACGACTGGATACTGAATATTTCATTGCATCTCTTGGTTTTGGATTCATCGTCAGCAGGAACGAACGGATAAGCGTTAACTTTCTTTCTCAGTTTTAGTATTCTGTTAAGTACAGGAATTTTTACTCTCCGGTATGTCCTGAGTTTATCGGTAAATCTCTCAATATTCTGCATGGTATCATAAAACGATGTTTCAGATTTGCGAACAGCGTCTAACTTCTGGCAGTCAAGGTCGGCATATATTATTTCAGATACTAAATTAAATCTTTTATTCTCCTCGAGCAAAGCTCCATTCTCAGCAATCATCGCATGTCCCCCGAAAAGTACATCAGAAGAGGATTCTCCAACTCCAGAAGAAGAATAAATATACGATGCGATGCATTTGGCGCTTTGCCCCAGAACCAAACTTCTCCTGTAATCAGCTTTGCCCACTAATTCATTGCTTGCCGACAAGTTTACAATTATATTAGCTCCCGCGACAGCATGAAAACTGCTCGGCGGAACAGGGCTCCAAAGATCTTCGCATATCTCTATTGCCAGTTTAAAATCCTCTCCGTATTCAAAAATTATATTGCTTCCAAATGGCACAAGCTGACCGGCCATCTCAATTTCCTGGTTATTAACAAGCGTGTATGCTTGAGAGAACCATCTTTTTTCATAAAATTCCTTATAATTGGGAATATAAGTTTTAGGTACCACGCCCAGAATTTTACCTTTATGAATTACCAATGCACAGTTATAAAGAAGATTGCCGAACTGCACCGGCAAACCGAGAATGGAAAGAATATTAAATTCCTTGGATTCCTTTAGGATTATATTAAGGCTCTCCTGGAGGGATTGATACAATGACGATTGCTGAAAAAGATCCCCGCAGGTATAAGATGTAAGATTAAGTTCTGGAAAGACGATTAGTGAAGAGTGTTCTTTCTCTGCCAATGCAATCATCTTAAGGGTTTCCGATGCGTTAAAATCAGTATCAGCTACCTTAAGTTCAGGAACACACGATCCAACTCTGTAAAATCCAAACATATATCAGGAAAGTTAAGTTTTTTATTCTAATTCTAATGTACTACTTACCATATTCAATAATGCCTTTATCCGATAACTTAAAGGATTATTGTTTATTTCTTTTTAATTTAAACTCCTTGAAATGTAAATTTTACAAGGCTATAATCAATATCAGGATAAAAAACTTCTTAGGAATATCTATGATAACACGCGAAGCAGACTATGCGATAAGAGCTATGATTCTTTCAGCTATTTATCAAAAGAGCGGAGAACCTTTAACTACGACAATACTAGCAGAAAAAATGGAAATTCCGTATCGTTTTCTCCGAAAAATTATGATGAAATTAAGAGAAACCGGATACATTGATACAAAAAAAGGCAAATTCGGCGGAGTAAAATTAAAAAAGAAAGCCAATGAAATATCAGTTCTGGACATTATTAATATATTTTCAAGTTCTTCCATTTTCTTAAATAAATGTATCAAAGAGAGCAAACCCTGTGACGGCAGAAAGGAATGCAAACTCCACAAAGAACTTACAAACATCCAGACAGATCTTCATAGTAAACTCTCATCAATTACAGTCGATAAGCTTATCTAATCTACATTTATCCCAACCCTTTAATAATACTTCGACAGTGTCATATTGATTTATCTTCTTTTCATGATATATTTAACTAATTTTTAAGTACTATTTTTAAAGGTTTTATTATGTGGAACTATACAGAAAAGGTAATGGATCATTTCCTCAACCCGAGAAATGTCGGCGATATTGAAAAACCCGACGGCGAGGCAACAGTAGGTAATATTAGCTGCGGTGACGCACTAAAACTTTCCTTTAAACTAGATAGCAATGGAAAAATTGCGGAAGTAAAATTTAAAACATTTGGCTGCGGAAGCGCTATTGCTTCTTCATCAATACTTACTGAAATGGTAAAAGGCAAAACTCTCGAAGATGCTGAAAAGATTACCAACAAAGACATCGTTGATGCCTTGGGTGGTCTGCCTGAAGAAAAAATCCATTGTTCTGTAATGGGAATGGAAGCGCTGCAGGCTGCAATTGCCAATTACAGAGGCGTAGAATATGTTCAGGATGAAGATGATCATCACGGCAGAGTCGTATGTCACTGCTTTGGTGTAACAGATTCCAAGATAAGAAAACTAGCAAAAGATAACAATATAAAATCTGTCGAAGGAATAACTAATTACTGTAAGGCAGGCGGAGCTTGCGGAAGATGTAAAAATGACATCAAAGAGATTCTTGACGGTATTTGGAAATCCGAAGTTAACTCAGAAAAATCAGATTCTTCCAGTTCAATGACCTTTACACAAAAAGTAATAAAAATCCAATCGGTAATTGACGGTGAAATCAGACCAATGCTAGAGAGAGACGGAGGCAATATCGAATTTATTGATCTCAAGGGCGATATTGTAGTAGTTAAACTTAAAGGGCGCTGCGCCATGTGCCCAAGCGCAAGTGTAACTTTGCGGAACTCAGTTGAGGGAAAACTCAAAGAAATAGTTTCTCCTGATTTAAAAGTCGAAGAACTTAAATAAGCTGGAGGCATTAGATGAATAACAAAATAGTATATGTGGATAATAATGCTACTACAGCAGTTGATCCTGAAGTCTTTGAAGCAATGAAACCTTTTCTTACCCAATTCTACGGGAATCCTTCAAGCATCCATTATTTCGGAGGCCAGGTGGCAGCTCATATAGCAAAAGGAAGAGAACAAATTGCCTCTCTTTTAGGAGCTGAACCTTCTGAAATAACTTTTACTAGCTGTGGCACAGAAAGCGATAGCTCTGCGATTCTGAGTGCTCTTAATACTTGTCCTACAAGAAGAAAAATAGTCACAAGCAAAGTCGAACACCCTGCTGTTCTAAATCTCTGCAAACAACTTAGGAATAAGGGATATATTGTATCAGAAGCTCCTGTGGACAAACTTGGCAGAATTGATCTGAATATCATTAAAGAACTCATAGATACCGATACGGCATTAGTCTCCATAATGTGGGCGAATAATGAAACAGGAAACATATACCCTGTAGAAAAAATTGCAGAAATAGCCCACGAAAAGGGAGCTATTTTCCATACTGACGCTGTTCAGTCAGTAGGTAAAATTCCAATCAATCTGAAAAATACACAGATTGACTTGCTTTCAATTTCAGGACATAAACTTCATGCTCCAAAAGGCATTGGCATTCTGTATGTAAAAAAAGGCATGAGATTCTATCCTTTTATGATAGGCGGGCACCAGGAAAACGGAAGAAGAGCCGGCACTGAAAATGTAGCTAGTATAGTCGCCATTGGAAAAGCGGCCGAACTTGCAGGAAAGCATATGGCTTTTGAGAACAGTGAAGTAAAAGAACTAAGAGATTATCTCGAATCTCAAATACTTAAAAAAGTGAAAAATTCCAGAGTGAATGGAGATATCGAAAACAGGGTTCCTAACACAACAAATATAGCTTTTGATATGATCGAAGGTGAAGCTATTCTTCTTCTCCTTGATAAGGCTGGGATTTGTGCGTCTAGCGGGAGTGCCTGTACTACCGGAAGTCTTGAGCCATCCCATGTTCTTAGAGCAATGGGAGTGCCATATACTTCTGCTCATGGTTCACTTAGACTGAGCCTTTCCAGATATAATACAAAAGAAGAAATGGATTATATAATTGAAACCCTTATCCCAATTATCGCCAAACTCAGAGCTATCTCTCCATACTGGAAGGAATAAGCAAAGTTAGTTTATTAAAGAACACCGCTAGGCTATTCTTGCATTAAAATTAATTCTCGGGTCTGCAAGAGTATATAATATGTCTGCTATCAATATTCCCAGAAGAGTAAGGATACTGTTTATCATAAACAATCCCATAAGTACAGGAATATCCCTGCTGCTTAAAGCAAGCATTGATAACTCTCCTATTCCTGGAATATTAAAGATATATTCGACAATTATACTTCCTGCTATTAACCCTGGAATGAGTTCAGCGAATAAAGTTATCAGTGTTATCATCGCATTTTTTAATGCATGCTTATATATAACCTGGTTTTCCGAAAGCCCTTTAGCCCTCGCAGTTCTTATATAATCCCTATTTATAACATCAGACATGCTCTCCTTGCAATACCTTGACAAACCGGCGAATCCGGCGTAAGACAGACAAATTACAGGCAGCACATAGTGCATAGCAAGATTGCCGACTATTGACCATGTACTCATACCATCAGATATATTGACGAAAATCCCTTTAAGAGGAAATATTGGAAAAAGACCGCCTTTGCAGAGAAAAGCCTGTAAAAGCAGAGTAACCCAGAAAACAGGTAAGGAATAGAGAAAAAAAAGAAAAAAAGTGATCAGTTTATCACTTTTTTTTCTTTTGGTTACAGCAGAAAAAACTCCAATAGGAATCGCTATTGCATATGTAATTAAAATTGCCCATAAATTTAGCGTGAGAGTGACAGGAATTCTGTCAAAAATAACTGTAAATACCTCCTTGCCCTTATCTACTGAAATTGACCTTCCAAAATCTCCATAAAGAAAAGAACTTTCCAGCCAATACAGAAACCCCAAATAAATAGGTTTGTCCAGATGTAAAGCTTCTTCTATTGATCTATTCTTATTTGATATGCCTTTCTCTGCGTTCAAACCTGAGTTAGTTTCAGCATTTTCCCCCAAAAAAGAGCTCCTGGTAGGGTCGCCTGGAGCCAACCTTAAAAGCAAGTAGCTCACTGCGAGAATTATCAATATAGTAATTACAGATAATAATAATCTCTTGAGTATGTGGTTAAGCATTCATATATCGAGTTAAAAGATTTTTTTGAATTATACTATTTCAATGTTCTCAAATCAATGTTATATTGAAATCATTCTTAATTCTGATGCTCGGGTAGCTCAGTGGATAGAGCAGTAGTTTCCTAAACTATTGGTCGCAGGTTCAACTCCTGTCCCGAGTACCATTTTATTAGCCACAAACTACTACTAATTAATCATTTATACCACTAAATACTTAGAGCAGCGAAGCCACAACCAAATTGTATGGTTTACCGTTGACAGTTCACAGTTGGCCGCAAATTGCAATTGAAATAAACCTAATCGATTTCATCAACAGTAAACTGATAACGGTTAACTGGTAACGGCTACTAGAAGTAAAAAACTTGTTTTTATTGCATGCTTTTTACAGATAGTAGTACAAAATACCATGCTTTTCAATAAAGATTTAAAAATGACTGTTCTTGGAAAAGCAGGAGCCATTTAAATACAGACAGAACTCTCTATTCGGAATAGAGAAAAGAACAGAGAGTTTAATTTATTCTTTTTTATTATTTGATAATGATAGCATATATACTATCATTTATTATTATGATAATTACACTTGATACAAATGTTTTATATCAGGCCTTAAGAAACTCTAAAGGAGCATCAGGCTTTATTCTTAATCTTTTTCAAAATAGAAAAGTTTCTTTGGCATTGTCTTTATCTGTCTTCAAAGAGTATGAAGATGTGCTTAATAGACCAAGTTCATTAATAGATTTTAAGCTGTCCAAAAAGGATATTGAAGATGTTCTTGCGTTTATAGCATATTTTGGAAAAGAGTACAAAATTCATTATTTGCTCAGGCCAAATTTAAAAGACGAAAATGACAATATTTTCATAGAACTTGCGACAGTAAGCCAAAGCGATTATTTGATAACAAGTAATGTAAGAGATTTTCAGGATTCTGATTTAAAAGTTGATATAAAAATAGTAACACCAAGTGAATTTGTAATGAAATGGAGACAGGAATATGAGAAATAGCAGTGTAATGACATTAAGAATCCCTCCTGTAATGAAACATAAAATTGAACTTGCCGCAGAAGAACAAGGAGTTTCTGAAAATCAGTTGGCCTTGTATATGCTGGCAAAAGAACTTGCGGATTTGGAATACAGCAAGCCATTACATAAATACTGGAAGGGTAAGAATAAAAAGGAAATAGAAGATAACTTCAAAAAAGTAATGAGTAAAATCAATAAACTAAACTCAGATAATCCTATTCCTGAATGGGATAAAATCTAATCTGTATAAGGTTTAATTTAGACTTAACTTTTGCTCTGTTCTTAATAAATAGGAACAGAGTTTTTTATTGCCCTTTTGTCATCAAATTCAGGCATCCTTACCTGACTAAAATTGTTTAATCATGGTAAGTGAATAAACTGTAAATGAATAAAAATATTTTTAGGATTTTTTTG
>MHBE01000047.1 GCA_001803205.1 Lentisphaerae bacterium GWF2_38_69
CCAGTGGAAATAAGGATGACACCAAACCAATGGAAGAAGGGCTCCTTTGGACGCATCGTTGTATTTTTTTTGTGGGTAGGGATGGCTCTCCGCAGCCGTCCGTTTATAAGGGGGACAATCGTCCCTCGGCGCTTTCGGAGCCTTGCTAAGGCGCATGGTTAAAAAAAGGCGCCCTATCCTAATTCAATAAAATTGGTTAGCTACCTGATGAACCGACAGATAAAATCCCTGGAAACTGCATTCTTACACCAAGGCGGTATAAGAGAACGAATGAGAAAGGCTAGAATTGAATACCGGAAAAATTTACGCATAAAATCAACTGTTACCCGAACCTGATGAATTGCTCTTGGGTACTTCATTTGACCTGTATCTTTATCTGACAGGGGAAACTCTGACTCACCACAGCAATGAGGCAAGACGAAAATCGAAAGAAACTCTTGAGGAATTGATAGTACCATGAATCAAGAAAATAGAATGTGTCCATACTGTATTGAAAAGCCTCTTATAAAGGCTTAAAATAAGGCCTATATTCAACTCTTATTATTACTGGAGTA
Organism: Lentisphaerae bacterium GWF2_38_69; assembly: GCA_001803205.1. Taxonomy (GTDB): domain Bacteria; phylum Verrucomicrobiota; class Lentisphaeria; order Victivallales; family GWF2-38-69; genus GWF2-38-69. Next base: position 555 of record MHBE01000047.1, read on the forward strand.
TTATTATGCACCAGATTAATGCAAAATATTCAGCAAACATAACTGAGTTTAAAAAGAATCCTTCTGCCATACTTCACACAATATTGGAGGTGAAACAGTTGCTATTCTTAACCATAACAAACCAGAAGCTACATCGTATCACCCGAAACATATGAGAAAATGCTCAATCTGATTGAAGACCTTGAACTAGGGCAGATTGTCAGAGAAAGCCTGAAAGACAAGCACAAAGCCAGAGAGGTTTCCTTGAATGATCTATAAGCTGAAATTTCTCCCGCAAGCAGGATGATAAATACTATAATAGGATAAATTAAGGAGGATAAGCAATGGACATTCAGATGTTAACAAGGTTCTTTATGTGGTGCACAATATTTAATGTAGGATTGTTGTTTCTTTCATTTATTTTTCTGGCATTCGTCGGTGATTTTGTTTACAGGATACACAGTAAATGGTTTCCAATGAAGAGGGAAACATTCAATATGGCATGCTACTTATTTATCGGCATATACAAAATCATCGTTCTGGTCTTTAACATTATACCGTGGATAGCGCTGCTAATCATCGGATAGTTTTGATTGGTTTTCTACCACATAACGCGCAGTAAAATACAGATTTCTTTTTCATCGGTGATTATTATACTGTTTGAATCATATTTAGCTGGAATCAACCTTGCAGATATCGATTATTTAAGTGATAATTCAATAGTTTAACAGCACAAAAGAATTTTGGTTCAGAACATTCTACTTATCCTTATTAGAAAAAGGAAACTAAAGCATGGCTGAGATATTAATTGAAAAACTTGAAAAAACATATCCAAGCGGGTTTAAAGCCGTACACGGAATAGACCTTAAAATCAAAGACGGAGAATTCATGGTTTTTGTCGGACCTTCAGGCTGCGCAAAATCTACAGTTCTGAGAATGATAGCAGGATTGGAGGAAATCACAGGCGGCACTATTTCCATAGGCGGTAGAGTGGTTAACAATCTCGATCCAAAGGACAGAAAAATTGCCATGGTTTTCCAGAATTACGCTCTTTATCCGCATATGACTGTTTATGAAAATATGGCCTTTGGCCTTAAACTTGCCAAACTCCCTAAAAAAGAGATAGCCCAAAGGGTAAAAGCAGCAGCGGCAAAACTTGAAATAGAACATCTGCTGGACAGAAAACCCAAGGATATGTCAGGAGGTCAGCGCCAGCGTGTGGCAGTAGGCAGAGCCATTGTAAGGAAACCGGATGTATTTCTTTTCGACGAACCCCTTTCAAATCTTGACGCTAAACTCAGAATTTCCATGAGAGCCAGACTTGTTCAGCTTCATAGAGAGCTAAAGAAGGAAGGACAGACTGCTACGATGGTTTATGTCACCCATGACCAGGTCGAGGCAATGACTATGGGCGACAGGATCACAGTACTCAAAGATGGCGTTATTCTTCAGATCGATACTCCTCTTAATCTCTACAACTCTCCACTCAATAAATTCGTCGCGGGCTTCATAGGTTCTCCTTCAATGAACTTCCAAGACGCTTTACTGGAACAATCAGAAGACAATTTCACTGTTACAATAAGCGGTCACAAGTTTGCCCTTCCACATGCAAAGTCTGAAAAAATCAGAAAGCATCTGGACATAGCAGGTAAAGGTTCTCTGACTTCAGCAAATGTTGCCCTTGGAATCAGACCCGATCATATTGAAGAAAAACCAAACAATACAAACAAAGAAGGCTTCGAAGGCGAAATAACTCTCATCGAAAAGATGGGCAATGAATCATACTGTTATTTCAAAGTAGCCGGAAATGAATATGTAGCAAGAATCAACGGTGAAGCCTCAGCTCATCTGCAGATAGGCGACAAACAGAAATTCTATATTAGAATGGATAAATGCCATATTTTTGATGCAGAAACCGAAAGGAATATAAGTTTGTAAATGGAAATAAATCTTACAAAATGACCGTTTTTTTTATGTTCCAAGTGCTATCAGGAGAAGTCCTATTAAGAGCAGACAAAGCCCCAGAGCCTTTGGAAGTTTAATTGCCTCCCGAAGGAATATTATGCCTAACAGTGCGCCAATAAAGATTCCCATTTGCCTGAAGGCTACTACATAACTTACATTCGCAGCAAATGTCATTGCCATCAGAATCATGCTGTACGAAAGAGTTATACCCACTCCTGTTATAATTGCAGATAATTTGCTCTCTTTACAAACAGCTTTCAAGGAGGCTCTTTCTTCCCTGTTGCCTCTTACAAACATCCCGAGCCAAATAAAAGTAAATAGAGTTTCAATAAAAATATACATCAGGCTTACAAAGGCAATATTTTCTGTTTTGCTGAAATGTATCTTTAGCAGTTCCATTGAATAATCATCAATTATTGAATATCCTGTTGTTCCGACAGCTGCCAGGACAGAGAAAAGACATGAAATATTCAAATAGTTTTTGAATCTGAAATCCCTGAGATGCTGCATCGGAAGCATTATGCAGCCGAAAGCTATTAGCAAAACCCCAAACATACTCTCATGAGAAAGAGCCTCTCTGCCTCCTGATATAACATAAACTATTAAAGCTACAAGCACTACAGGAAGAGTTCTAGCCACAGGATATGCTACGGATATTTCACCATGCTTGTAGGCCTTGGCCAATGCCGAGTAGTAGAGGCTTTGGAATAGCCCTGTAATAGCTAATAGAATCCAGACCTGAAGAGGAATAGAAATTACAAGACGAAAAGAGTAAGCAATAAATGGCAAAAGAATAATGCAGCTTGTACAGCTCGCGATCAGAAAAAAAGCAGCTGTAGAATTAGATTTCTTGCACAACAAATTCCACAAAGCGTGAATTATCGCCGAACATATTATAAGCAATATCGCTGTCGCTGTCATTTTATTAAGTTAACTTCTTGTTAATCATAATGGTTCTTACTGATTCTTGCGGGCTTTAAGAAGATGTGAAGTGTTTGGCAAACATACTAATAAATACAAGAATGATGATTAAGACCAGGAATAACTTGATAAATCCTGTTCCTTTCTTAATAGCAAAATGACTCCCTGCATAGTTGCCAAGCATGCTTGCAGAAACAAGGGGCAAGACAATCGAGTAAACTATCTTTCCGGCAATTATAAAAGTAACCATGGATCCGACATTCGAAGCTAGATTGAAAATCTTGGCATTACCGGTGGCTTTAAGCAGATCCATATCCATAAAGACATAAAATCCAATCGCAAGAAAGGCTCCTGTCCCAGGACCGAAAAATCCATCATAAAAACCGGTAATCAAACATATCAGAGGAGCCTTAAAGTAAAGATCTGAGCGAGTGATTAATTCTTCTTCTACATGAGTTTTTCTTTTCTTTTTAGGGATAAGCACTGCAACAAGCCCAACAGGAAGAAGAATCGTGATTATTTTTGTCGCCGCCGCATGATCAAAGAGCAAGATAGCTTTTGTTCCCAAAATGGATCCTATAACAGCAAAGAACAAACCTGAAAAAACAACTTTCCAGATAACCTTTTTGTTTCGAATATAATTAAACGCAGCTACGCTTGTCCCTGCGCTCATAACGAGTTTGTTTGTGCCAAGAGCGTATTGCGCAGGCAAACCAGCAAAAAGATAAGCAGGAATAGTCAGAAGCCCCCCTCCTCCTGCAATACTGTCAATAAAACACGCAATAAATATCACTACTGATAAAAACAGTATGCAATATAAATCAGGGACAAAAGCCTCCATAACTCTCTACTTTTTATTTTAAGATTCAGTATAAACTGTTTTTATATTTTGAAACTCTCTCATTCCGTAATACGAAAGTTCTCTGCCGAAACCGCTTTCGTTTATTCCTCCGAAAGGGAATCGCGGATCTGAACGGACAAGGTCGTTAACTACGCAGGTGCCTGCATTGAGTTTCTCTTTGGCTATGTAAATCCCTTTCTCTAAGTTTTTGGTAAAAACAGCTGCTCCCAGTCCAAAAACAGTTTGATTAGCCAATTCTACAGCATCCTTTTCATCCTTTGCTGATATTATAGAAAATACCGGACCGAAAGTCTCTTCTTTGAATGCTTTCATATCGGCAGTTACCTTGTCAAGCACTGTTGACATGTAGAAGAATCCGTTTCCTTTAGGTATTGTTCCGCCCAGAAGACATCTGGCACCAGCCATTTTACTCTGTTCTACCTGACTTTGAAGTGCCACTCTCAAATCAGCTCTTGCCATAGGGCCGTAACTGGTTTGCTTATCCAGAGGATCACCGAATTTTATTTTCTGCAGTTTTGACATTAACAATTCGACAAATTGTTTTTCCACTTTACGGTCAACAATAAATCTCTTGGCAGATATACAGGTCTGGCCGGAATTAAACATCCTGCTTTTTATACAGATATCTGAAGCTTTTTCCAAATCCGCGTCTTCAAGGATTATATAAGGATCGCTTCCGCCAAGTTCGATTACGCATTTTTTCAGGCATTCTCCGGCCTTAGATGCTACAGCACGCCCTGCCCTGCAGCTGCCAGTCAAAGTAACGCCTTTGATATAAGGCGATTCTATTATTTTTGAAGCCTGTTCAACTGTCGCTAATACAGAGGAAAACACTCCATCAGGAAAAGCAGCTTCCACAAAAAGCTTCTCAATAGCAATTGAACATCCCGTTACATTCGGAGCGTGTTTAAGGACTACAGTGTTGCCTGCAAGTAGAGAGGGAATGCAGAATCTGAAAACCTGCCAGTATGGAAAATTCCACGGCATGATAGCAAAAATGGCTCCAAGAGGTTCGAAAGAGACAAAGGAGCTTCTGCATTCTGTCTTTACGATTTCCGGAGCAAGAAATTTCTCTGCATTGTCTATATAAAACGAACAGAGATTCGCGCATTTTTCTACTTCACTTATGCCTTCTCTAATGGGCTTGCCCATCTCAAGGGCAATAAGATGAGCTAACTCTTCTTTCCTGGACAAAAGATTCCATTTCAAACGTTCCATCAGGGGAAGTTTTTCATCTAGCTTTTTATTTTTCCATTGAGTGAAAGCTGAATGAGCTAATTCTAATTTCTTATCTATTTCCCTGTCTGAAAAATATCTGTAAAGTTCCAGCTCTTCCCCATTGGAAGGATTGATAGTCTTATATTCGGTCATATATAATTTCTCCTCTTTGCCTCACTTAGGTTCTTCATAATTCATAAAATCTTTGTTAAATTTCATCATAAGAATAGCTGAAAAAATTATCAAGCTCATTATTATCACGGAAACAAAAATTTTATTAGCCGTAACAGCTGTCATTATTCCTGCAGACATGAAGAAGATATTAAAAATAGAAATAGATGAACTCTGACTGACATTTATCACAAGGCTCATAATAGTGCTAGCATGGCTTGAATCTGATTTTTCTATTCTCTGCAGAGGCATACCGTTTAAATAACCATAGAACAATGAAGCAGATGCCCCGCAGATAGTAAGGACTATGATAAAAAGCACTGAAGATTTAAAGTGAACAAGGAAGGCAATAGCCAGGACACAACAGAATATTGAAACAGCGCTCCAATAGATAAGCTTCTGGATCTTTATATACTTATTCAAAATCGGAATCAGGAATTTACTTGTCCATACCCCAAGACCAAAGAAGAGGATGATATTTCCTATTTGCTCGGCTTTAAAACCGTAAACTAAACTAAGGATCATCACATATACAAAGGTCATCCCGCTTAATCCCTGCCTTACTGCTATAGAAATGAGTATAGACGACCTGAATATTTTATCTTTGAAGAGTTTTGTGTTTATAATATTGAGAGGCTTCTTCTTTGAATACTTATAATAGACATAAGCTGCTCCAAAGCATAAAACAATAGCTATAAAAATTTTCACTGCTTCAATATCCCAATCAGCAATATAGTCGCAGATAAAAAGGAATGATGTAAGAGCAATAGTTATGCTAGCAAAGGCAAAGTAATCGAAACCTCCTGTCTTTTCTTCTTTGATATTTTTTAAATAAATATACCCTAAGACAATAACAAGCATACATATGGGAATATTAATAAGAAACACCCATTTCCAGCTGAGATGCGCTGTAATCATTCCTCCAGCAAATGGCCCTATGGTCTGCGCAAGCAGACCTATCGTAAAGACATTTGCCATATTATTGACGATTGTTTCTTTCGAAGAATACTTTATGACAATGCTTCTTGCGACAGGAGTAAAAAATGCCGCGCTCAAGCCCTGCAGTCCTCTGAGAATTTCGAGAGTAAGCAAATTAGAACTGAACCCGCAAAGAAGAGAACTAAGACCAAAGAGCAGTGCCGCAAGAATAAAAATTATTTTTACCCCGAATTTATCGGAAAGGTAGCATCCTATGGGGATACTTATTCCATAGACAAAATTAAATACAATCGGAATATTTCTGGTAGAAATAAGCGTGATTGAGTAATCTTTGGCAATAGCTGGAAGAGCTACATTCACGATAGTCGTATCAAGGCTTGCTATAAAATACGCAAGAGAGCATATAAAAAGTATTATTCTCTTACGGCTAAATGAAATCATTGCATCACCGATTACTCTATTCCTGAATTCATTTCAAAGAAAGGATTAAGGGTTTGACTCCATCCCAAATTACAGCAATCCCTATTGCCATGATGATAAAGGCAGAGAGCCTTGTGACAACATTTGATCCTGTCGTACCTATTTTATCCATAATATACCCTCCGAACCTGTAGCAGACAGCTACGAATAGAGACATAAGGAAAATGCCAGTTACCCCGCCGGCATACATCACAATTGAATTATGTGAAATTCCATCCGGAATCCTCAATGCCAGAGCAATAGTTATTGCTATAGCACCCGCTCCTGCGGTCAAAGGCAATGTCAAAGGGAAAAAAGGAGCCACTCCAATCGGGTTTATCATAAGCAGCAATGACAGGAATGTCACTGTCAGCATCTCATTGAATGTCATTTTATTCCAACCTCTCTATAAATTTAAAAAATCATTGTGAAATACACTAAACACCAATAGTTGCACTTACATTTATTATCCATATAATTTCTACTTAAACTTTCAAACTCCATAAAGAACCGGGAAAATTTATGACTAATTTCAAATGGTGGCAAACATCGATCATATACCAGATATACCCAAGATCTTTCCAGGACTCCAATAATGACGGTATCGGAGATATCCCTGGAATCATAAAACGACTAGATTACCTTAGAGAAATAGGCATAAAGTCTATCTGGATATCCCCTTTCTATCCGTCTCCTATGAAGGACTTTGGTTACGATATATCTGACTATAAAGGGATACATCCAATATTCGGAATAATGAAAGATTTCGATAGACTTCTTGATGAGGCGCACAAACGAGATATTAAAATAATAATAGATCTGGTTCCCAATCACACCTCAGACCAGCATCCATGGTTCCTTGAAAGCAGAAAATCTAAAGATAATCCTTACAGAGATTACTATATCTGGAAGGACTCAAAGAAAAATGGCAAAGAGCCAAACAACTGGCTGAGCTATTTCGGAGGCTCTGCATGGGAATGGGATAGAGAAACACAGCAGTATTACCTTCACCAATTCGTCAAAGAACAGCCCGACCTTAACTATGCCAACCCTAAAGTTCTGAAAGAGATTTTGGATATTATAGATTTCTGGTTGGCCAAAGGCGTGGACGGCTTCAGAGTCGATGTGATCTGCAATATGTGGAAACATCCTGATTTTCCAAACAACCCGAAAAATCCCAAATGGACTAAAAAACTGCCTCCTTTCGAAAAATATTTGATGAAATACAATGTGAACCAGCCGGAAGTTCATGCTATCGTGAGGAAAATGAGAAAGGTCCTGGATAAATATAAAGATAGAGTTCTTATAGGAGAAACATATCTGCCTTATAAAGGACTGCTTGAATTCTACGGCAATAATGACGAATGCCATCTGCCCTTCAACTTCCATCTTCTGGGAGTAAAGTGGAAGGCTCCCGCAATCAAGAAGAAGGTCAATGACTATGAGAAAATCCTGCCTGAAAATTGCTGGCCTAGCTATGTGCTCGGAAATCATGACCAAAAAAGAATAGCCACTAAAATAGGAAGTGAAAAACAAGCTAGAATCGCAAACATGCTTCTTCTTACCCTTCGCGGCTCTCCGACAGTTTACTACGGAGAAGAAATCTGCATGAAAAATGTAAAAATCCCAAAGAGTTTGATTCAGGATCCCCCTGCCCTCAATCAGCCGGATGTAGCTGATATTGTCGGCAGAGACCCGGAAAGAACTCCAATGCAGTGGGACGACTCGCCGAATGCAGGATTCTCAGCAAAAGGCGTCAAGACCTGGCTGCCGCTGGCTAAAGACTATAAGACCAATAATGTCGAAATTCAGAAAACACAGAGCAATTCAATGCTTGCATTGTTCAAATCTCTAACCAAACTGCGCTCGGAATATTCATGTCTTAATTCAGGCAAATATAAATACATACCTACAGCTCAGAAAGACATTTTCGCCTACCTCAGGTATGATAAAAACAATACAATCCTTGTCGTCCTCAACTTCAGTCAAAAATTCTTCAAGCTGGATCTTTCGAAAAAACTGCCCGAAAAGAACGGAAAACTGCTACTGGCTTCAGACTTGGAGGAGCATCACTCAACACAACTTTCATCGCTAAACATCAAGGCGCATCTGGGCTTAATTATTGAAATTGAATAGCTTTAATCATTATGCTTGCTACCTTGCAGAGCCTTGCGGCAAGAGAATCTATTACCCAACAATAGAGCTTCACAAGCACGAGAGCCGGCCCGCCCATGGTACAAGTTTATAACGCAGAAGCGTTACGGTCGATGATGTAGAGACACAAAATCTTGTGTCTCAAGGCGCCTTAGCAAGGCTTCGAAAGCGCCGAGGGACGATTGTCCCTTTTTTTATCGTCACCGAATTACTCTAATCAAGACGAATTTTAAATTTGGGGATTCATTTTCACCACTAATCTTCTCTGATGGACACTAATTTGAATATCAATTATTTCCTCTCACTAAGATACAGAGAACGCAGAGCAGCGAAGCCGCAACCAAATTGTATGGTTTACCGTTGACCGTTTACCGCTGATTGCATAACGGCTACTGCCAGAAACAATCTGAGTTAATCTGCGTAATCTGTGGCAAAAGAAAAACAATAAGTTAGCCACTGATTTCACGGATGAAGACAGGATTAAAACTCCGGATTTCTCTGCGTTCCTCTGCGCCCTCGGTGGTAAGAAGGTTTTGGGTTTTGAGTGAAATTTCCAAACCACTGATTGACGCTAATAAAAACTGATAAAATGCTTAGTGAGAATAAGTGCAGATAAGTGGTTTGAAGGTTATGAGTTATAAGTGGAAAAGGTATAGCTGCTCTAAGTTTTTAATGCCAGTTTTCAATTTCCACCTACTTTTGGGGTAATAGGGAACTACAGTTTTTTTTCCGGACAGCTTTACTACCATGCCCAATAGCAAGGCGGCGATCTGTCCCTACCCATTTTTTCGAAAACCGATTCGACTAAATTATAACTGATAAACGGCTGCTATCAGAAATAATCTCACATAAAAAACAAAAAAATGACGGATAGTATTACATCGGCCAGGAATGCATCGACATGAATGACCCCTCTGAAATCTTTCAAAAATCTTTCAGAATTGAATCTTCTGCAGGTGTTTGTCTAACTCCACTTAGCGGGTTATTCCGTACTGCGTATTTTATATACACAAAACGCTTTACATAATAGCTTGCTTTCTTGGATGAAAGCTTATCTACAACTTCCCTGCCTATTTCCTCTAAGGAACTGGCTTGCAGATTTGAATAGCAAACTAGATGCATCAAAGGTACAGGTTGTTTTGCCTTCTCAGCTTATCAGTCTTGCAATCCAGGCAAAAAATAAAGTCCAGGCTAAGGCTTTGTAACAAAATAACCTATCTAATTTGACGAGATATAGGTGTTTGAATTCAAGGCGCAAATCCTGAGCGTATTAAATATACATGAAGGATGCGGTAACGAAGAAGGCAAATACATATATCTCGTCCCAAAGGGCTAGCGTTCTTTTGGCCGCTTATCGCGTTGCTCAATCGTTACATATTTTTGAATATGCTCCTCATTCGCACCACAATAATCAACTCAAAATCTCCGCTAGCAAATCGATAGGTTATTTTATTGCAAAGCCTAAACGCAGGGTTAGTTGATATTTTTCCGAATTGTATCAGAAAGAACCTGAGGAGAACATGGTTTTCTGAGAAAACAGCTTACTCCCGCAGCCTTGGCGTTTATCTCAGATTCGTTGCTAAAACCAGTTACAAGGATTACAGGTATTTCAGGCCTTATTCTCAGGACTTCCCTGCATAATTCAGTTCCGAGCATCTTGGGCATCATCTGATCAGTAATTACAACATCAAAGTCTTTTGGTTTTGCTTTAAAGATAATCAAAGCTTCTTCTCCATCGGAGGCGATAGTAATTTTATAGCCAAGTTTCTCGAGACCTGCCTTATAAAGCATCTTAATAATAGCTTCATCTTCAACTATAAGGACTCTTGCATGACAGGATTTTGTATAGCAGAATGGCAAGTCATCTTTTTTTACTTCTTCTATAGTTCTATCTTCAAGTTTTACTTCCAGAGAATGAAAATATATTTTGAATGTAGCCCCTTTTCCAGGCTGGCTTTCAACAGTTACCCCCCCCTTGTGATTGAGCATAGTATTATAAACAGTAAAAAGGCCCAGTCCCGTGCCTTTTCCCACGCTTTTTGTTGAAAAATAAGGCTCGAAAATTTTTCTTTTTGCTTCAGGAGTCATTCCTTCTCCATCATCTTCAAGTACAAGTTCAAGGTATTTTCCAGCCTCAAAATTGGGTAATGGCAGGTTTGTCAAATCAAAAGAAACACATCTTGTCATAATATGGAAATGACCACCGTTGGGCATTGCTTCCAGGGCATTCTTGAACATATTAATCAGGAGTTGATGTATCTGATGAGGATCACCGAAAACAAACTTGCATTCAGCATCTATAGATTTCTTAACGCTTACGCCTGCTTTGTCAAACTGCATCTGTATCATACTGAGAGAATCGTTAATGATAAGAGGCATATCCACTGCCAGCATGTGTGTCTTTTCCGGGCTTGAATAAAAAAGCATCTGCTTGGCAAGATAAACGGCTCTCTCGCCCTGCTGGATAATCATATTTACATGCTCTCTTGCGTTACTTCCTTTTTTGCATTCATCCTTGAGGACATTAGCAAAACCAATGATACATGTCAGAATATTATTAAAATTATGCGCTATTCCCGCGGAAAGAGTTCCCAGACTTTCCATTTTCTGTATCTCATAAACTTTCTCATTAAATATTCTGCTCTTAGTTTCATTTTCCACATCTTTTGTCAAGTCAAAGAAATATCCAATAGCGCTTTTTACTTGTTCTTCCGTGTTTGAAGTAAGACTTGATACAATCCTTATATATTTTAATGCGGATTTACTTTTGAAACGGAAAATGGAATCCATCTGATTCCCGCTCAGAAGCATGGCCCAATGGGAATTAAAAAAAGAGACATCTTCTGAATAAATAAGAGTTCGCAAAGTTTTGAAATCAATTTGAGAAACATTTTCCAGTTCCAGTATGTCAGAAGCGACAGGAGAAAGTTCTAATTTCTCACTTTCTGAATAGTATTCCCAGCTTCCGATATTTGCTATTTTCTGGGCTTTAAGGAGCTTTTCCTTCTCTCTGGTTAATTCCCGTGTCCTCTGCAGAACCATTATCTCAAGGCGCCTTTTATACTTATTAACCTCAGCTTCTACTTTTTTGCGCTCTGTAATGTCATTGAAAAAACCTGCGTAAAAAGCTCCGTCAATATCGTTGTATTTTACAGACACTTCTATATCCAGAATAACTCCGTCTTTCCGGCGATGTTTTGTTTCAAAGCGATCAAAACCATTTTCAAAAACACTCTGGATATGCTTCTTAATTTCTTCAGGACCTTCTAAAGCTTCAATGTCAGAAACTTTCATAGTCAACAGTTCCTCTTTGCTGTATCCTATCATCTTGCAGTATGTACTGTTTACCTCAATAAATCTTCCTTCTTTATCTACAACGAAGAAGCCATCAATAGAAGCATCAATTATAAGATCATTTCTGTATTTGCTTTGAAGCAACCGTCTTTCAGAATTGGAAATCAGTTTTGCCATAAACAATACGGCAATGAAAGCTATTAGAAAACTCAGCCAAAACCATATCATATCCCGATAAAGCTGTTTATTTAAGGTGTTGATTTCGGCACTTAAAGAAACACCTGAGCCTATAAATAGTTTGTCTTGATTATCTCCTATATGTTTAAAACAGTATAATCTTTCTATATCGTCAATTCCTTTGAATTTCTTTATTAGAGCATCATTGTTTTTTATCTGTTTAAAGTCGTCTTCTGAGAAAAATTTTCTGCCCATAACTTTGTCATAATCTGAAGGAAAGGAGATAACTTTTCCAGATGAATCAAGAGCTATCATGACACCCTTATCTGGTATATAAAGATTCTTAATTTCTTCATTGATATAATTTAAATTCAGGCTTGATGCGACAACTGCCAATAAATTCTTTTGTTCATCAAAAACAGGATACGAGCAAATAATAATAGGAATATTCAATAATCTGCTATTCCAGAAATCGCCAAAAGAAAATTTATGATCTCTAATTACTCTTGAAAAATAAGGTATGTTCCTGGAATTAAATTTGCCATGAAAAGGTTCAGCACTTGCAAATATATCTCCGTCCTTATTGAGGGCAATAATATTAGCATAAACTGGAATTAAAGATTTGATCCGCTTAAAAAGTTTAGTAAGGTGTTCTGAATTCATGGTCTGAAAATCACTGCTCTGAGAAAGAGAAATAAGAAGTTCTCTAGATCCGCTTACGATTCTAGTATAATAGATTTCGAATGAAGTTGTTTCTTTAACACATTGTTCTTCGACGCATTTATAAATTTCTTGGTACTTTTGGCTATAAGTTACAAGAATCATAGCGAGCATCGGAGTTAGTGCTATTAGAACGAGCAAAATCATTTTTGCCCGAAGAGAAGAAACCAACTTTTTATTGCAAATTTTATTAGTTTTAGTCATAAGTTTAATACAAAAAACTTTTTATGAATTCTAGTGTGCAGCAGCTGTTTTGACAACAGGCATGAAAACTCTTCAGACATTTTTAGCCAGAACGAAAGAATTGACGCTTTCTTTTCTTTATACTACTATCCGTAAAAAGCATGCAATAAAAACAAGCTTTTTACTGTAAACTGTTAACCGTTAATAGTTTACTGTTAATGAAATCGATTAGGTTTATTTCAATGCGATTAGCGGTTAACTGTGAACCGTCAACGGTAAACCATACTATTTGGTTGCGGCTTCGCTGCTCTAAGGTCATTAAGTTAAGATTTATTGGTATTTCTTCAACTCTTCTGAAATCATGCTCTGGAACCTAGTTACCAGATCTTCAATAGGAATCATCTGCTTCTCTTTCACACCTCTTATACCAAATTCTACAGAATTAGTTTCGAGAGTCTTTGGAGAAATAATCACCCTGAAAGGCACACCGATGAGGTCGGCATCGTTAAACATAAAACCAGCTTTTTCTCCTCTGTCGTCGAAGATCACTTCAATTCCTTTTGACTGAAGGTTCGCATAGAGCTTTTCCGCAGTGCTCTTAACAGCTTCTTCTTTGATATTAAGCGCGCAGATATGTATCTGATAGGGAGCTATAGACATAGGCCATATCGGACCGTAATCGTCATGAGAGAGTTCTATTACAGATGCCATACTTCTTCCGACTCCTATTCCGTAGCAGCCCATTACCATCGGATGTGATTTACCGTTTTTATCGAGGTAATTGCAGTTCATTGACTCGGAATATTTAGTGCCCAGCTGAAAGATATTGCCTACTTCTATTCCTCTTTTTTCTTCCAGAGGAGCGCCTGTCAGCGGGCATGGATCACCTGCCCTTACTGTGGCAATCTCTGTAATTTCTGTTCCGGTCAAATCTCTCTCGAGATTGAAATTTTTGAAGTGATAATCCTTTTCGTTTGCGCCTACCACAAGATTTGAGGATTCAGCAACAGATCTGTCCACGACTATTCTGAGTTTGCTTCTGTTTGTAAGAGAAAGAGGAGAAGCATATCCAGGAACAGCTCCGCATCTGCGAATCTCGTCGTCATTAGCATATCTTAATGAAGGAGACTTGAGATAGTTTTTTAGTTTTGTTTCATTAACTTCGAAATCTCCTCTTATCATTGCAAAAATGAGATTTTCATTACAGTCAATATAGAATACTGCTTTGCCGGTGTTTTCCGGTTTTAATCCAAGGAAAGTAGCTACTTCTTCAATTGTTTCCTTAGACGGAGTATGTACTTTTTCCAGCTCTTTCGGTGTTTCCTTTGTAAATTTCCATGCAGCTACGGCGATATCTTTGTTTGCCTTATAATTGCCGCAAGGAGACATAAAAATAGTATCTTCTCCTGCTTCTGAAAGAGCCATGAATTCATGGGAAACCTTTCCACCCATCATACCCGAATCGGATTTAATGGAAACGACATTTTTCATTCCGATTCTTCTAAAGATATTCTCATAAGCTTTATGCGCTCTTTCATAATAAGCTTCGAGGCACTCCTGGGTTTCATGGAAGGAGTATGCGTCTTTCATCGTAAATTCTCTTACGCGAATAAGCCCTGCTCTCGGGCGCGCTTCGTCGCGGTATTTAGTCTGAATCTGATAAACCATTATAGGAAGCTGTTTATAGCTGTTTACTTCAGATCTAATCAAGTGCACAACCGCCTCCTCGTGAGTCATCCCCAGAAGCATATCCTTTTCATTTCTGTCTTTAAAACGGAGAAGTTCTTCGCCTACAGATTTATATCTTCCTGATTCTTCCCAGAGCTCTCTCGGGAGAACTACAGGCATAAGAACTTCCTGGCCTTCTATGGAATTCATCTCGTCACGAATAATAGTTTCAATTTTTGAGCATATCCTGGAACCAAGAGGAAGAAGCGAGTAGATACCGGCAGAAACCATTCTGGCATATCCTCCTCTTATAATATATTTATGGCTGATAATCTGGGCGTCTCTGGGATCTTCCTTGATCCTTCTTCCGACGAGTTTTGACATTCTCATATTTTTTATACCTCATGTGATTTTTAATTTATTGTAACAAATATAAAGCTTATGTGCAAAATAATAAACTTCTTGAGACAATGAATATTCTATCTTGGAGCTTTATTTGAAAAAAAGTAATTCCAGATGTTTTAATGGTTTATGCCGTATTCGTTCAATTTACGATGGAGAGTCCTTCGGCTTATCCCCAGTTTATCGGCTGCTGCTGTTTTATTGTTATGTGTTTCATCCAGTGCCTTAAGAATAAGTTTTTTCTCATTTGACTCTATATCAAGGGCATCAATGCTTTTCAAAATTTGGATCTTGCCTGATCCTGGCATAACTTTTTCTCTTATACTTGCTGGAAGTAAAGACACCTGAAGGATAGACTCCCGTGAAAGCACTACCATTCTCTCTATGCAATTTCTCAATTCCCTTATATTTCCAGGCCAGTCGTAAGATTGCATAAAATTCATAGCTTCTGCCGAAATACCTTCAATCTTTTTGCCGTTTTCCCTGGAATAGAAGTCGATAAAACTCTTGGACAGTAAAGGAACATCGTCCTTTCTTTGCCTTAGAGGTGGAAGTTCAATATTGAGCACATTTAATCGGAAATAAAGATCTTCCCTGAATTCACCCTTTTGAACCATTTCCTGAAGATTCCTGTTGGTTGCTGCAACTATTCTTGAGTCAGTCTGAATAGATTCAGAACCTCCCACCCGCTCAAAAATCCTGGTTTCGAGTATTCTTAATAGTTTAACCTGGACTACCTGATCAATTTCACCGATTTCATCAAGAAAAATCGTGCCTCCGTCAGCAAGCTCGAAACGCCCTTTCCTTCTTTCAGAAGCTCCTGTAAAAGCTCCTCTTTCGTGCCCGAAAAGTTCACTTTCAAGAAGATTAGAAGGAAGCGCGGCACAATGAACCGGAACAAAAGGCCCCTTTCTTCCGCTCAGAGTATGAATTGACTGAGCAATTAGTTCTTTGCCGGTACCGCTTTCACCGGTAATAAGAATCGTAGAACGGGCAGGCGCTATCTGTTTGAGAAATTCAATAATCTCAGCCATTTTTGAAGATTTGCCTATAATATTTTCGACACCGAATTTTTCATTGAGCTGTTTTTTCAGCCTTGTATTTTCCTCTTTCAATTCTTTGGACTCAAGGGCTCTTTCTATAATGAGTTCGAGTCGGCTGACATCTATAGGTTTTGACACAAAATCATAAGCGCCTGCTTTAATGGCGCCAACCGCAGTCTCAATCGAACCGTATGCCGTTATCAGAACGCATGGAGGAGCCGGATTCATTTTCATGGATTCTGCCAGAACATCCATTCCTGTAGCTCCCGGCATTTGAATATCCGAAAGAATAAGGTCAAAACTGTTTCGCTGAAGCACATTTATTCCTCTTATGCCGTCTTCGGCTACAGTAACATCATACTTTTTATTCAGAAGCTTAAAGACTCCGTTTCTGGTATTCCTGTCATCTTCAATAAGGAGGATTGTCTTTTTGAGTTTTTCTTTTTCCATAATTTCAAACTCCTTATTGTTTATGCCCATTGGATCCAAGCAGCTTTAATCTATTAGTTTTCAGGGGAAATGAAATGATAAATCTCGCGCCTTTGCCTGGTTCGCTTTCTACTGTGAGTTCGGCTCCGTGTTCCCTGATGATTTTCTCTACAATCATAAGCCCTAACCCTGTCCCTTTCTTTTTCTTAGTAAAATAGGGTTCGAAAATATTTGGAATATCCGCGGCAGAAATGCCGTGCCCGCTGTCGGTAATAGATACATTGAGTTTATCTTTCTCATAATCTATAAATATATCAAACCATATCATCCCGCCTGTAGGCATCGCCTGCATGGCATTTTTGATTATATTGAAAAAAGCCTGTTTGAGCTGATTATGATCTCCCTGGATTATCGGACATGCATCAAGAAAATTTTTACCTGTTCCTATATGACTTTCATCAAGTTCGTTTTTCATAAATTCCAGTGTGAATAGAAGCAATTCCTGTATATCAATAGGTTCGTAATTCAACTTAACTGGTCTGATAGCCCCTAAGAATTGGGATATAATTAGATCAAGTCTCTTAACTTCGCTCTGACAGGTCTGGAGGATTTCAATACCTTCAGAATCCATTTTCCCTTTAAAATCCCTCTCCATAAGCTGAAGGTGTATATTCAAACTGTTTAATGGGTTCCCGATTTCGTGGGCAACACCGGCTGCAAGCATTGACATAAGGGCAACTTTTTCGCTCTCAATTGTTTCTTTCTGACTCTTTATCTTTTCAGTTATATCGCTCAGGATAATAGTAGCCAGATCGTCTTCGTCTCCATGTGGAACAATATAAAAGCCAAGAACCCTGTTAACAGGATAGAATATCTCAATTTCCTGGCGTGAAATCCTGTCCCATTCATGTTTATCTCTTTGCAGTATCCACCCCCAATCTATATCTTTTAGGAATGCAGATATCTTTATATCTTTCATATACTCCGGGATGCCGAGCATTTCCGCTGCGCTGCGATTGTTGTACCTGATACTCAACGATCGGTCTATAACGACTATGCCTTCCTTGACCGCATTGAAAACTATTTCCAGAAAATCTTTATATTTAACAAGCTTATGGATAAAAGCCTGAAGGTTTTCTCCATCGAGATTTTCAACTTTGGAAAGAATACTATCCAGAAATAAACCTTTCATTTCAAACTCACTTTTGGAACTTTTTGTCACATTAAAGAACTGCTTTTTTACTGTGTTATTTTAGCACACCATAAAAGCAGGATCAAAATGTTCAAGACTAATAATTGAGTAATTTTATTATCTGCCTTTGGAAAAAGCATATTTATCCTTTAAAATTGGAAGAATTGAACCATAAAAATTAATGGAGGATAAGAATGAAAGTTATAGCCTACAATGGAAGCCCAAGAAAGAAAGGGAACACCTCAATATTGATTCAAACTGTATTGAAAGAACTCAACAAGCAGGGAATCGAAACAGAAGAAATACATATCGGCCTCAAAAATTATAGAGGCTGTCTGGGCTGCATGAAGTGCGCTGAAAATAAAAATGGCAAATGCGTCATAACTACAGATGATTTAAACCTTCAGATAGAAAAAATAATAGCTGCTGACGCTGTTATTCTCGGAAGCCCGATTTACTGCGCTAATATTTCAGGACAGATGAAGACTTTCATTGATCGCGTAAGCATGGTGGGCTGCGTAAACGGAGATTTATACAAAAGAAAACCGGGTGCGTCAGTTCTAGCCGTAAGAAGAGCCGGAGGCGTAGAGGGAATGAATACAATTAACTCCTTCTTTGCAATTTCTCAGATGCTTATAGTAGGAACAACCTACTGGAATATGGGATACGGTATGCTTGAAGGCGAAGTTCTCAGTGATGCCGAAGGGATTCAGACTATGGTAAATCTGGGTAAAAATATGGGATGGCTTCTCAAGAGTCTGGAACTTGCCAAAGGAAAAGTAGAAGAACCCGACAGCGCAAGACAGATCCTTACTAATTTTATAAGATAAAAGTTTAAAAAGATGTTTTTCAGAACCGTTTCCTGTTGAGTAAAACTGGCATTCTTATAATTTTTAGAAAGCAGGAAGTTAAGATACAGTCGCTATGCGACACACTAAATTAAGAAAATAATATGAAAAAAATTAGTATCTTGTCTGTTACGATGTCTGTGCTCCTGTTGTCTTCAGTTAACATTTTAGCGCACTGTCAGATACCCTGCGGAATATATGATGATGGAACACAATTGACCATTATGTTTCAGGATATTGAAACAATCGAAAAATCCATGAACCAGATAAATATATTAAGCAAGGCGAAAGAGCCTAATTATAATCAACTTGCCAGATGGGTGGACAATAAGGAAACACACGCAGGGAAATTGTCTGATTCAATTACATACTACTTTATGGAACAAAGAATAAAACCAGTTATAGACACAAACTCTCCGGACTATAAAAAATATATCAGAGAACTTACTCTCCTTCATCAGATATTATTTATCACTATGCAAACTAAACAGTCCATAGATACCTCTCTATGTGTCAAATTAAGAGAACTTCTTGGAGAATTTAAAAAAGCATACATGAAAAGCGATGAATGATTTATATGACAAGAGGCTTTGCCTGCCGTCACGGAAGGACTTTGAATCTTTAGAAGAAAAGCCGGAGTTTTTCACTACAGCTAGCCGAAAGCGTATCGCTTATTACCAATAC
This sequence comes from Lentisphaerae bacterium GWF2_38_69, assembly GCA_001803205.1. Lineage (GTDB taxonomy): Bacteria > Verrucomicrobiota > Lentisphaeria > Victivallales > GWF2-38-69 > GWF2-38-69. Next base: position 19,863 of record MHBE01000047.1, read on the forward strand.
GGCGACCCGAAAGGCCATCCGCTATTGTTTTATCACGGCACAGGCTCGCACATTCAGGCAATGTGTCTTCATAAACCTGCATTGGAGTATGGTTTCAGAATAATAGCTCCTGACCGTCCGGGAGTTGGGCTGTCAGAGTTTAGTCCTGGATGGAGCGTCCTTGAATTTGCCAGAGACATAGGCAAACTGACAGATCATCTCGGGCTTGATTCTTTCGGGATAGTAGGAATTTCCGGCGCAGGGCCTACGCTCATGGCAAGCGCATATGTTTTAGAAAAAAGATTAAAATGTGTTATAGATCTGGCCTGTGCAATGCCGCTCTACAAAGACAAGGAAGCTCTCTCTGAGCTTGGAGGAACAGATCGATTCTATGCCAGACTCGGAACGAGACTTCCGCTGATCGTTTTTCAGTTTCCGTTCTCTCTAATAGGAATAACCATGAAATTCCTTAAAAAACCCGAACTTTTTGCAAAGATGTTCAAATCAAGTTTATGCCCTGCGGATCAGGAAATTTTCTCCATACCTGATTTCCAGTATTTTCTGATGAAGGATTTTCAGACTCTTTTCAGAAATGGATCCAAAGCGGCGGCTCATGACGCGCAGAATGTTTACAGAAACTGGGGATTCAGCCTTTCTGAAATTAAGACGCATATAGAAGGATTTCAGGGTACAGCTGATAAATTTATCCCTCCTGTCTTCAGCTCTCATATGGCAAAAACCGTTCTGGATTCAAATTTGAATCTCATAGAAGGACAAGGCCACTTCTGCCACATCGTATACTGCTATAATACTCTCAGAAAAATAAAAGAACTCTTTTACTGACCCTCTTCTTCGCGCATCATAAAAAATCAGGATCTTTTTATGACTTTTGTCCAGCCAGAGAAGACTGATATAGCTAAAAATATCAGCATTATCACTAGAGAGAAAAGGATGGCGTACCATACGCCGTAGTGCACAATGAATATTGGAGCCATAGCTGTAACAAAACCGCCGCAGCAAGAAATATCCCGCTGAAACATATAGCATAAAATATATCTGCGAATATTGAATAAACTAGAATTGATGCAAAGAGCGCTGATATAAAAACTGAAAACCAACGCCCTGTCCATTCTTCTAATATCTTTTTCACCAGAAGACGCCATTTGGAAACCTCCCTTCTATTTTTCCCTTTGATATTAAAAATATTCTTAAATACAATATCATTCTATAATAGAATCATCTTTCATGCTATAGAGATAACTTAAGGAGGATTAAATATGGGCAGATTTCATGATATAGATCTTCATGCGATTGCGCGAGATACAATGTTTCAGTACGGATTCGATCCTCATTTTTCAAAAGAAGTTATCCAGAAAGTACAGTCGATGAGCGAAGAAGCAGAGCTCGCAAAAGAAATCTCATCTCTGCCAGATCTAAGACATCTGCTCTGGTCCTCTATCGACAATGGCGATACTTTAGACCTGGATCAGATTGAATACTGCAAACTTATGCCTAATGGCGATGTGAATGTCAAAATCGGCATAGCGGATGTAGACGCATTCGTAACAAAAGATGATTTGATTGATTTGCACGCAGCTAAAAACACTTCATCAGTTTATACAGGCATAGAAACTTTTCCGATGCTTCCGGTAAAGCTGTCAACTAATCTTACTTCTCTTAAACAGGATGAAGATAGAGTAGCTGTAATAATCGAATATTCTGTTCCTCCTGATGGCAACATTCACACCGAAAATATTTACAGGGCTACTGTGAGAAACCAGGCAAAACTTGCGTATAATGAAATTGGTGATTACCTTGAAGGAAAGACAGATGTTCCGGAATCGGTAATGAAATTCCCCGGACTTGAAGAACAACTAAAACTTCAGAACGAGGCTGCCGAAAGACTAATTAGTTACAGAATGGAACACGGTTCCCTTGAATTAAATACTCGTGAAGCTCTTCCAATAGTAAAGAATAATAAAATAACAGCGATGACTACTATCAAACACAACAAAGCTCGGGATCTAATTGAGAACTTCATGGTAGCTGCCAATAGAACTATGGTCAATTTCATTGAGAAAGCCAACACCCCTCTAATACAACGCATTGTCCGTGAACCCAAAGAATGGGATAGGATAAGACAGATTGCATTTGAGCATAACGAAATACTGCCCAATAAACCAGATGCCAAAGCTCTTCAGCAGTTTCTATTCCGGCAGAGGAATAAAAATCCGGAAAGATATCCAGACCTTTCACTTACTATCGTAAAACTTCTTGGCTCCGGTGAGTATGTCATGATTGAACCTGACAAAAAACCTTACGGCCATTTCGGCCTTGCAGTTACTGATTACACTCATGCAACGGCACCGAACAGGCGCTATGTTGATGTGATTATTCAGAGGATAGTCAAGTCGATTTTAGCAAATAGAAAAAACCCTTACTCCGAAGAAGAACTTGTTGAGCTTTCCATGAGATGCACACAAAGAGAAAAGTCTGCCAAGAAAGTTGAAAGATTCATGCGCAAGGCAGCTGCAGCGGCGCTCCTTGATGATAAGATAGGAAAGATCTTCGAGGGGATAATTACAGGTGCTTCATGCAAAGGATACTATGCAAGAATCATTGATCCGCCAGTTGAGGGCAGAGTTCACAGCAAATCTGACGATCTCTTTGTGGGTCAGAAAATCAAAGTTCGGCTTAAATCCCTCGACCCTTATCAGGGGCATATTGACTTTGAAAGTATCCAATTCTAGAGCTAACTTCTTCGCGGAATACTCTCTGATTATGTCTCTTTATCTTGACAATGACATGAGAAGGAGGTCTCTCTGATTTTGATTCTGGTCAAAATTATTGAAATACAAATAAACAGCAGCACCAGGAGCCCATGAAGAATTCTCTACCTCCAATATACTGTGTTTGAGACCAAGAGTCTTAAGAATGGCGCAGATATACTCGGAATTAAAGAGATATCTGAAAAGAAAATCATCGCCAGAATATTCTTTCTGCATTTCAGACCATGTTTTTTGTGAAAATTCCCCGCCAGCTTCATTGAGTTCCTTGTAGGATAATGTATTTCCAAAATCAAAAAAGCTTGCAGCATTCATATAGTTCACTCCTAATCTCTTTTGAAAAAGCAGATAACTCTCTGTTTATATTATCTTAACAGTTATTAATAATTCAAGACAAGGTATTATTCTTAAATCTTATTCTGATTTTGAAATGGTTTGCACTTTATCCTTCTTTCTGCTACAGAGATCAAGTATCTTCTCCATAGCTACATAAAAATATGGGATAAGAAGTGTTCCGAGAATAGCTGCAAGAAGCATTCCTCCAAATACAGCTGTTCCCAGAGCTCTTCTGCTTATAGCTCCCGGGCCTGTAGCTATCACAAGAGGAAATACTCCAAGTATAAATGCTACAGCTGTCATCACTACAGCTCTGAACCTGACATGCCCTGCATACGCTGCCGATTCAAGAACGGATTTTCCCGCCTTGTGCTGCACATCAGCAAATTCCACGATCAAAATAGCAGTCTTTGTCGCCATTCCGAAAAGCAGTACAAGTCCGACCTGAGTATAAATATTATTATCTATATGAAGAATCCATAAAGCGATGATAGCTCCGCATACAGCGACCGGGACAGAGAGCATAACAGATATGGAAAGCATCCAGCTTTCATATTTAGCAACGAGAAATAGATATATGAAAGTAAGAGCCAATATGAAAATAATAATTGTTTTATTGCCGGCAATGATTTCCTGGTAAGCCGTACCTGTCCATTCGTATTGCATGTTATCCGGCAGAACTTCAGCAGCCACTCTCTCCATAGCTTCGATAGCTTCTCCAGTACTGTAACCTGGAGCGGAAGACCCCTGAATTTCAGCATTTGCAAACATATTGTAATGAGTTATGATCTCAGGGGCTACAACTGTTCTTAAGCTCATAAAAGTATTGACTGGTATTGCCTGCCCTTTTACATTTGAAATATATGTATCGAGAACATTTTTAAGAGAGCTCCTATACTCTTTCTGAGCCTGGATCAATACCTGATATATTTTCCCGAACTTATTGAATTGGTTCACATAATATGACCCATAATAAGCCGAAATAGTATTGAATACACTCATAAGCGGGATCCCAAGCTTCTTGACTTTATCTATATCTACATCAACTTTGAATTTGGGAACATTAGAAATATAGGTTGAAAATATACCGCTTAGCTCAGGCTGTTGATTAGCAGTAACTATAAAGTTCTGCAATACTGTCATAAGAGCCTGGGGATTATTGCCTTCTTTTTGTTCAAGCTCGAACTGAAAGCCGCCGGTGGAACCAAGACCGGGAATTGGCGGCAGTTGAAATACAAAGGAAAATCCTTCAGGCACGCCTGTAGCGAGTTTCCTTTTCAGCTCATTGCATATGGCATCTATTTGCAAATCGGACGACTTTCTTTCGTCCCAGTCATCAAGTACTATAAAAATAATGCCCCCATTGGATACAGTTGCCTGATTGATTATTGAAAATCCAGGCACTGTAATCGTAGATGAAATCCCTTTGGTTTCCTGTATTATTTTTCTTGCTTTTTCCATAGCTATCCCTGTTCGTTCAAGAGCTGTACCCGTGGGCATCATGACTTCAACCATAGCGTTACCCTGATCTTCATTAGGGATAAAACCAGTAGGAAGACTTATATATATAAAAGCCATAGCAATAATCAATAAAACAAAAAATACCGTTACTGCCAAAAGTTTCCTTATTAAAACAGAAACACACTTATTATATGCTTTTGTAATAGTGTCAAAAAAAGAGTTGAACCATTTGAAGAAGATAAACTTTTTCTTATGCTCGCAGGAAGGTTTCAGAATAGTAGCGCAAAGAGCAGGGCTTAAGGTAAGAGCATTTACAGCTGATATAGCAACGGCAACGGCAATTGTCACAGCAAATTGACGATAAAGTTCGCCTGTGATCCCCGGAATAAAAGCTACAGGAACAAAGACGGCCATGAGCACCATAGTAGTAGCCACAACAGGTCCTGTCACCTGTTCCATACTCTTTATTGTGGCATTGATAGGATCCATATGCTCCTCTTCCATTATGCGGAATACATTTTCCACAACAACAATCGCGTCATCAACGACAATACCTATGGCAAGAATCATCCCGAAAAGAGTTATAGTATTAATACTAAATCCCATGGCCAACAATACAGCGAATGTACCAATAAGAGATACGGGGATAGCAACTGTAGGAACTAGTGTAGCTCTCCAATCCTGGAGAAAAATAAAAACAACGAGGATTACAAGTAATACTGCGATAAATAGGGTTTTAATTACTTCTGAAATAGATTTATCTACAAACAGTGTCGTATCATAGATAACAGTCCATGCGACATTTGAGGGGAAAGTCTTCGCAAGTTCAGTCATTTTCCCTTTAATTTCTTTTGCTACTTTCAGGTCATTGGCTCCGGGAAGAGTGTATACTGCCACAGCAGCGGTAGATTTACCGTTCAGAAGAGCAAAAGAACTGTAAGACTGCGCGCCAAGTTCTATCGTAGCTATATCTCTCATTCTGATCATGCTGCCATCAGGTTTTTCTCTTATTATAATATTCTCAAACTCCTTTTCCTCCGTAAGCCTGGACTGGACAAGAAGGGTATACTCTATTTGTTGGTCTGCATATGTAGGAGAGGCACCTATTGCCCCGCCAGGAACCTGATAGTTCTGCTCATTTAAGGCATTGATTATGTCTGCTACTGTAACTTTAAGACTGGCCATTCTGGAAACATTGAGCCATATTCTCATTGCGTAAGTATGTGCTCCCAGAATATTTACCTGCCCAACTCCAGACAAACGGGACATTTCGTCAATAAAGTTCAAAGTTGCAAAATTGCTAAGAAATGTAGTATCAACCGAGTCATCGGGTGAGTAGAGATTTATCAACAGCAATATATTGCTGTTCTTCTGTTTTACAGTAATCCCCTCTCTCTGCACATTTTCGGGAAGTTGAGCCAGAGCAATGTTAACACAGTTATTTACATTGACAGTGTTCATATCAGGATCAGAGCCTACTTCGAATGATATCGTTATTTGAGCCATACCATCATCCGTACTCTGGGAAACCATATAAATCATATCCTCGACGCCGTTTATCTGCTGTTCGAGCGGTACAATAATAGTTTGTTCCACTGTTTCAGAATCAGCTCCTGGATAGGAAGTACATACGGAAACCTGTGGAGGCGTAATTTCAGGGAATTCCGCTATTGGAAGCATTTGAATTGATATTAGTCCGGCAATAACAATTACTATTGAGATTACAAAGGCAAATTTTGGTCTATGAATAAAGAATTTACTGAACATATTCTATCTCTTCCCTTTTTTAGCTCTTTGTGTTTCTGGTTGTATCGGCAACAGGAGAAGCTGAAGATTTTTCTTTTATCGGAGTTTCCTGAGAGTTCTGTATTACATATTTAACCTGGGAACCAGGACGTATCAGAAGGATTCCCTGACTTACGACAAGCTCATCTGGATTGATTCCGCTTTTAACCTCAATATTCGTACCGACTGCAGTGCCTGATGTGATATATTTCTTTTCGACAATATTATTGTTATTAACAGTAAAGACGAATGTGCCCTGCTGATCTGACTGCAATGCAGACTGAGGAACGACAATCTGAGAAATTTTCTCCCTCAGTCCTATCTCCAGCTGAACATAGCTTCCCGGGATAAGAAGCTGATCCGGATTTTCAAAAACAGCTTTCATTTTTATAGTACCGGTCTCAGGGTCAGCCTTGTTGTCTATGAAGTTAATTCTCCCTTCAATAGGATATGCGCTTCCATCCGCAAGAGTAAGTTTGACAAAAACCCGTTTTCCGGTATCTATATCAGGTCTATCCAAAGTAGGAAGAGCCTGGGTTCCAAGCTCTCTCATCCTTTTTATAAAATAAGATTCACTATAGTTAAATTCCACCCAAATCGGATTTATCATAATAACTTCCGCCAGTGTTCCGCTATTAATATCAACAAGATCTCCTACACTGTAATTATACATTCCTATTCTGCCGTCAAATGGAGCTGTTACATCTGTATAACTCAAATTTAATCTGGACAGAGTTAGATTGGCCTTAGCGGCACGAACCGCCCCGTCAAACTGATACTTTTCTTTTACCATTGCATCTAGCTTTTCCTGGCTCGCCGCATTCTGTGTTTCAAGCGTTTTATACCTCTGATACTCCACTAGAGAGAAATCGTAGTTAGCTTGCGCCTGAATTAACTGAGCGGCAGAAAGATCGCAATCAGCAGTAAATTCATCTTTCTGGATTTCAAAAAGAAGCTGTCCTTTCTTGACATAACTGCCGGCTTCGAAATTTCTTTTCATTAAATATCCCTGCACCCTGGCTCTCAAGTCTACTATTTCTATTGGTGAAACTTGTCCTATTACATTAGTTGACTCCGTAAGCTCATCAGTCTTGGCTTTGGCCACGGTAACAGTAGGAACAAAAGGTTGCTTCTGGTTCTTTTTTCTGCACGAAGAAAATGTAAAGATGAAAACAACTGCAACAAGCAAAAGCACGACAATACGAAAAATTCGCATATAAACTCCGTTTTGATTTGAAAGAAATTGACCTTTAGCTGGAAAAATTATATCCGATAAAAAAAAGCTTTAAAGAGTACCTGGCAGATAACTAATAAATTTCTCTTTTCCTGCTATGAAAAGAATTATATATTAATAGCAGTTTAGCCCAACCTAAAATTTCACAATGAAACTTTTATGAGTTTGTACGATGGGCGATACCCCCCGTGATACGATGGCAAAAATACTTAAGTTCATATCCGCGCCGATTTTTGGAAGTTTTTACTTCGAATTTCAGCGGTACTCCTTGATCCAACCTAAAACCGACCATGGAGTATAGAAGTCCATCTTAACTTTTCCAAGAACCCAATAATCAAACCTTTTCTTGTCTTCTCCTGTCCATTGTCTTGTATTGATCCAGTCATTAATGTCCTCTCTGAAAGTAGATGCTTTTTCGTTATACGGTAATGCATAGGCGAAATATGCTCTGTAATCCTCACCGTAATAGTAGTAAACCCAATACCCTGGATGCATGATACCAATGGCCGATGCCATCTCTCCTGGAAGCAAAAGCGCATCTGTCTTGTGATCGACATAGAACTCATCAAAACTGTCCAAAGACACATATGGTCTATCTATAAAATACTTGATTGATTTCTGGGATCTGCTCCTTCTGTAACCCAAAGTCAATTCTTTTGAATAGAAAACCGATTCTATATTAGGATACTTGCTCCTGAGTTTTTCTGGAATCACTATAGAAACTGTGCATTTCATATATGGCTGAGAGTTAAATACATTGTTCATTACTTCACCAGTGTAAATAAAGCCACCAACACATATATCAATAAATTTTCCTTCTTTCAAAGCATTTTCATAATCGCCGATATTGGTAATCGGATAAAATTCGATTTTTTTGCAGGCCAGATTGTGAGCTATTTCGTATATAAACTCTATATCGTATCCGACCAAGTGACCGTAGCTGTTAAAGAAAGAAAAAGGAATTGCCTGAGGATCATATCCTACTTTCATTGTTCCAGTCCTGGCAATCCTCTCAAGGATTGTTTCTTTGGTGTCTAAAAAGTCGTCGCCCTGGTACTGATTCAGATTTAAATAAACAACATCAATTTTCTTTCCGAAATTTCTATTGTAATCATTCAATTGCATGTGCATTAATTCATTCTTTAGTTCATCATCTCCGGAAAGAAGCTGCGTCATAAAAATATTCAATGCCAAAATAAAAGATGCATAGAAGAGTGTGCTTAATGCTAAAAGAAATAACATTTTGAAATATCTTATTCTGAGCTTATTGCAGAGCGAGAGGTAGCAAATTATCGTTACGACAATTATGAATGCTGCTCCATTAGCGTTATTGAAATATACAATAAAGCTCGATACCATCATAAATATATCATAAGTCTTATCTGGAAGGCTTGTAATCTGAAGGAGAAAAGGAACAATAACGGAGTTACTTCCGAAAAAGCACGGAATCCCCCCAATAAAGTAAAATAGCTGTTCAATGAAATTTACCTGGCTGTTATAATACCATTGTTCAAAAATAACAAAGAAAATTACGAGGAACTTATAGCTTGCAGGAACTACCCAGGCCAGAGGAACAATAATACTTATGGCATTGCGCCCCATCTCCAAATAATTATCACTGTTAATGCTTTTAAAACCTTTCTCCTCATCATTTAGCTTATACATCTGATCATAAATAACAGGCAGAGAAAGGAATACGCTGCCGGTCGTAAATGCTATCAGGGCAGCAGGCATGGCAAAATGGAAAAACCTGCTGCGGTTTATTCTGCTTATACTAGCTAATACGCAGGGATAAATTATTACAGATATAAATAAGAGATAGAAGATAGATCCAATGATATAAAGCAGCACACCCTTGAATTGCATATAACTCAATGTCCCGAAAGTATAAGAAGACATTACAAGCACACCAAGAGGTAAAAGTTTCATTATGTAGTCGTTTACTCTGTTCATAACCAAAGCAAAAATCCCAGCCGCATCGACTACTTTTTCTTTTTTACTCTGATTAATCAGAGCCATTCCCACAAGAATGCAGAATATAACAATTGCCGGGATATATCCGTTAGCTAAAGAATTAAACGGATTAGAAGGAATAAACATTTTATAAAATTCTGTGCTGTTCCCACTCAATGAAGATTCAGGTGTAAAAAATTTGCCTTTGACTATATTGGGAAAAGAAAACTGAAGCCCCCAGGCATATACTATGCTTATAGTCCATATACATAAAAGCACTAACCCTCCTTTCCTGGCAACGCTCTTGGCTCTCTCTGAAGTTAGCGACCCAATAGACTGGATAATGCTAAAAATCATAAAGGGGATTATGGCTGTTTGGAAGAGCAGAATAAACATTGTGTTCAGAGATCCCAAAACTGAGCACTTGTCACCAAAGAACATCCCTGCACAAAATCCTATCGAAGTGGATATATATATTCTCTTTGAAAGTGACAAGCTTTTGTAGTAAGAAATCAAAGACATTCTGAAAAGATATTTTTATGTTTCCGTTTCTGTTTTAGGTTTGCCGCAGGTTCTTTCCACAAGTTTTTTTATAATGACATAGAAACATGGAACCAGCAGAGTCCCTAGAATAGCTCCGGCTATCATTCCTCCAAAAACTGTTGTACCTAGACATCTGCTGCTTACAGCCCCTGCCCCTGTGGCAATTACCAGAGGAAACACTCCTAAAATAAATGCCAATGCAGTCATAATTATGGCTCTGAATCTTTCCTCTGATGCAAGAAGAGCAGCATCATAAATGCTCTTGCCGTTCTGATAATGCACTTCAGCAAATTCAACAATAAGAATAGCTGTCTTGGCAGCCATACCGAAAATCAGAACTATACCGACACGGACAAACAAGTTATTCGCAAGCCCTGTAATAAAAAGTCCGAAAATCGAACCTGTTAACGCCACAGGCACTGAAAGCATTACAGAAAATGGGATAGACCAGCTCTCATACTTGCCCACAAGGAAGAGAAACATAACTACAAGAGATACTGCAAAAATTAACAGGACAAGACTTCCAGCTTTGATTTCTTCGTAATAAGTACCCGTCCACTCATACTGAAATCCTTCAGGAAAAACATCCTTTGCGACTCTCTCCATAGCTTTTATAGCCTGACCGGAACTATAGCCTGGTGCCGGCATCCCCTGCACCTCCGCATTGGCATACATATTGTAGTGAAAGACTATGTTAGGAGCCAAAGTCCGTGTCACATTAACCAAGGTGCTCAGAGGAATTAGATCTCCTTTAATAGTTAGAGCGTAAATATTTCCTATATCTTCAAGAGTAGATCTCTGCCCAGGAACTCCCTGCACAATAACCTGAAAGATTTTTCCAAGAGTAAAGAACTGGTTTATATATTTACTGCTTATATAAATGGTAAGATAATTAAATACCTCCTGAAGGGGAACCCCCAACTTCAGGCACTTGGCAATATTCACATCGACATTTATCTTCGGAATAAGCATGTAATTGCTGTAAATACCGGTAAGTTCAGGCTGTTTTTTGGCTTCTGTCATGAAATTCTGAAGAACCTCGTTCAAACGGATTGGATGATTTCCGATTTCCTGTTCTATCTCAAACTGAAAACCGCCTGTTTGCCCCAGTCCGGCAATGGGAGGCCTTACAAAAACAAAGCAGAAAGCTTCAGGCACTTCTTTTGCAAGGGTCTCAGCAAGTCTTGCTCTTATAGCTCCCTGACCTAATGAAGGATCAGTTCTTTTACTCCACGGTTCAAGTACTACAAACATGTGTCCTAAATTGTCGGCATTTGCAAAATTCAACATGGAGTACCCAGGCTCTGCCAATACATGTGCTATTCCTTTAGTTTCTTTTAGGATTTTATATACCTTATCTATTACACCCCTTGTTCTTACCAGTGATGCGCTGCTGGGAAGTTGTACATCCACATAGATAATTCCCTGATCTTCTGTCGGAAGAAATCCTGTTGGAATTCTCGTATAAGAAAATATCACTCCTACGAGAATCACAGCGAAAAAAAGTACAGTGAATATGGTTTTTCTAAGAACAACCTTAAGAGTCCCTATATAACTTCTAGTAATAAAAGAAAAACATTTTTCAAATCCCCTGAAGAAAAAGTTTTTCTTCCTGTTAGGATCAGCTTCCTTGAGAAGAATTACGCAAAGAGCCGGGCTCAGAGTCAGGGCATTTATTGCAGAAATAATTACAGAAGCAGCTATGGTTATAGCAAACTGCCTGAATATCTGTCCAGTAATCCCGGGAAGAAATCCCAATGGCAGGAAAGCTACTGCAAGAACAAGAGTTGTAGCAATTACAGGTCCGGTAATGGTTTTCATTGTCCTGCTGGCAGCTTCCTTTGGGCTTACTTTTTCTTTTTCCATCACGCTTGCGACATTTTCTGTAACTACAATTGCGTCATCCACCACTATTCCTATAGCAAGAACAAGACCAAACATGCTTATAGTATTTATACCGCAATCAAATAAATACATAGCTGCAAAAGTTCCTAAAAGCGATACGGGTATGGCAATGGTAGGAACCAGAGCCATTCGCCAGTTCTGAAGAAAGATAAAGACGACGACAACCACAAGGATAATAGCTGTAATTAGAGTATTGTATATCTCCTGCAGAGCCACCCTTACAAATAGAGTAGTATCATACCAAATCACCCCTTCAATCCCCTTGGGGAAATAGGGTTTTCTTTCTTCCAGCAATTGGTAAACCTGATCTGCCACTGCCAGAGCATTTGCATCTCCATCAATGTAAATGGCTATATTTGACGCAGGTTTATCGTCTGCAAGACAGTAATCGAAATATTGCGATGAGCCAAGTTCCACCTTCGCGACATCTTTTACCCGAATTATACTTCCATCGGGCGTTGCTCTGATAATCATTTCTTCATACTGTTCTTTATTACTAGGCAGAGCCTGTACAAGCAAAGTATATTCCATTTGTTGTTTTACTATTGAAGGAGGGCCTCCTAACATTCCACCCGGTACTTGAGTACCCTGTACCTGAACAGTACTCAACAACTCCTGCGCGGTTATTTTATAACTTGCCATCTTGACCGGATCAACCCAGATTCTTACAGCATAATTTCGAGCTCCTCTTATTATCACTTCCCCTACCCCATTTATTCTTGAAAGCCTGTCATAAAGGTTCAGATAAGCATAGTTACTAAGAAACAAGTCGTCGAATTCTCCATTTTTCGTTGTCAGAGTTACAAGCAGAAGAATATCCGTAGATTTCTGAAAAACGATAAGTCCTTCATACTGTACTTCGGGGGGCAACTGAGGCAAGGCTATCTGCGTTCTAATTAAAGTATTTACCGTGTCAAGATCTGGATCGCTTCCTACTTCGAAAGATATTTCCCCATAAAGCAGATTCTGGTCAGAACCCTGTACCACCATATATATCATATCCTCTACGCCGTTTATCTGCTGTTCAAGCGGCTGCATTACAGTCTGCTCCAACATTATCGCGTCAGCGCCTGGATAGGTAGTTCTTACTTCGACAATTGGCGGAAGCACATCAGGAAACTGCGCCATTGGCAGATTCATCATGGCAAGGATCCCTCCGATAATTATCAGAAGGGATATAGCTATAGCTAATTTGGGTCTATTTATGAATAATTGACTGAACATCTAATAAAACATAGTTTAGAAAAACTAATAAAACATTTCAAGACATTATTTAAATTGACGACTCTCTAACAGTAGGTTCATTGTATTTCTGGATTTTGTAATCAACCTTCATTCCGGGTCTTAATCTCATCAGTCCCTGAGTTACAACTGTTTCTCCTTCTTTCAGACCGCTTTCCACAATTATCCGAGTATCTGAGGATTCTTTCCCCAGTTTTACATATCTCTTCTCAACTGTATTGTCTTCTTTCAATACAAAAACATAAGTGCCTATCTGATCGTCAAGCACAGCGCATTGCATTATTACAAGGTTCGGGAATTTCTTTTTTGTTTCTATGAATACTGTAACAAAGCCGCCTGGCACAAGCAGTTCGTCAGGATTCGTAAAAATCGCCCTCATCTGGATAGTACCTGCGATAGGATTGATTTTATTGTCGATATAGTTAATATCTCCTGCTTCTTCATATTCTGAATTATTGGATAACTGCACCCTGACATCAAAGAGTTTTTGCATTTCAGAAACAGTCTCCTGGGCCTTCGAGGTAAGTATCCCTCTCTCTTTTTCCATCAGAGTGACAAGTTCTGTTTCGCTTACGGGAAACTCAACCCAGATCGGATCCATCTGCACCACTTCTGCCAGAGGTTCGACCTGAGGCTGGTTTCTCTGAGCTCCTACAACATTGCCTACGCTGTAAGTGTACATCCCGATTCTGCCGTCAAAAGGAGCGTATATGTCAGTATAACTAAGGTTAAGAGCCTGAAGATCATATTCAGCTCTTGCAGAAAGAAGTTCGGCTTCGGCATCCAGTTTAACTTGCATAGCATTATCGACAGCTTCTTTGCTGGTAGCATTCTGCTCTAGCATTACTGCCTGTCGGTTATATTCAATCTGGGCATTATCGTAAACTGACTGGGCTCTGAACATTTTAGCTTTTGCCTGGTTATACTGAGCTTTGAACTGGTCTTTCTGGATTTCATACAAAAGCTGACCTTTCTTTACAAAATCTCCAGGGTTGAAATTCCTCTTAGTCAAATATCCTTCTACCCTGGCAACAAGGTAAACAAATTCTATTGCGACAACCTGCCCTACAGCTTTGATGGAAGAAGGCAGCTGATCTATCTTTGCAGGAGCAACAAGAACAAAAGGTATATTCGATTTCGGAATTGGGGCTTTTTCACATCCTGTTAAAATAAACAGGAAAAAACATATAAATAAACAGCAAGAATATTTACTCACTTTTCTGAGACCTATTTTCGAATTAGAGAGAGGTTTAGATAATCAATAGTATTGAGTCTATTTAATTGATTTGTTATTTCAATAAGTCTAATTGCCAAAATTATTAATTTTTTGCTTTATTTCGTTATTGAGTTTTTCCAATTCTTTAAAACTATGATTAATCTTCGTATTCAGATTTTCTATTTCAGTTTCTGAAGAGGCCAGATCGCCTATCCAGTTAGATCTGAGAGTTTGTTCTTTAGCATTTCCAGCTCCTCTCAATAACTCAATATTCTGTCTGATTCGTTTTTCTTTTTCAGAAAGTGCTTTTATCTGTTTCGTGAAGTTTTCTATATTAATTTTTAATTCTGCGGCTCTTGATTTGAGTTCAGATATTTCTTTCAGAAAATCACGGACTTTTTTATCAAGGTATGGAGCTGAAGCATAGTAAGAAACTGTTTTATCATCGCAGTCTGTCACAACTACTGTCTCTTCTATATTCCTTTTCTCTTTAATAGTAAATTCTTTTTTCTCGCCGGGATTAAGAGCTATTTCAAAAAGATAATGACCATCTGACTCTTTAAGAGGTTTTTCTGGTTCAACGAGAGTATAGAGCGAACTGGCAGGAAACTCAATCCATAGAGTTTCACTGTTCTTTCCTTTTGACTCAATCTCCATGATTGAAGTAAGCATTTCAGTGCGCGTCAAAGTAAGAACTCCATTAACAAGTTTTCCCTTGAAATATGCAGATTTATCATAATTTGAAGTCGAAATGATGCTCGCGTAAGAAGCAATGGCATAGGGGATTATTTCCTGATTGCCGGGAGTAAGAGTCTGGTTTAATATTCCTTCTCCAAGTGACGCATTACCTTCAAAGAAAGCAACAGGGCCTGCATCTAGTGTAAGTTCAGAATCATTATGCAGCACAGCTGCATTCAAAACATTTAATGAAAAAGATTTTTTATAGTACAAAAGTTTTCTGCAGGACATGGAAGAAGTTAAAATCGGAATCATCGCGGCTCTTTTTTGCTGAATTGAAATTTTATCTTCTACATTGTAGCTGAACAAAGTCCCAAGAGTCTTGCCTCTGACACTCTGTTCAACACTGTTTGCTAGATAATCGCTTAAATATTCTCCTTCCTGCGCGCTCAAAGCTGCTGGCGCGGAAAAAGCCATATTATTATCTCCTGCTCCTGATTCCAAGTAAGCGTAATTATCCTGAACAATAGATTTGGATTCCCTCGCGAGCAAAAGTTCTTTGTTTTTTGCTTTATTTACTGCGGTTTGCTCTCTGGGAGCGTTTTCCCAGTCAATATTCAAACTCTGCATGCCAGGAACAGGAACACTCTGTCTTGAGATGTATAACGGCGAATACAAATTCATCGAGAATGATATTGGATTACCAGTGACAAAAGCTATATCAATTTCATTCCAGTCATCATCAGTAGCATTTTCAGCCAAAGCCCATCCCTGAACTAAAGCTTTTTCCTTCTCTTTAGAGTCGAAAAGCAGTCTGTATGAGCACTTCCAGACAGGCATATTAATCAGATACCCTATTCGTATGATTCTTTCTCCGGTTCCCTGAGTGCTTATTGTCATTTTCTTGAAGTTTGAATATTTACCTTCCAGTGAAATATCCAGAAGTTCAGTAATATCCTTGTTCAATGCTTCATTTTTTAACTTTAACTCAATAAGCGATGAAAGGCTTAGTGTCCTGATTGCTCCTGTGTCACTCTTTATCACCATACGGAAATCTCTTTTGACAATCTGGTTTGAAGTGATTTCTTCTACAGGTTCTAAACCTAAAATCCTTCCCTCTACAGTCTCATCAGCGACTTTAGCAGAAATTTCGGCGCCTTTCAGCTCAGCTATAAGCCCGCTCAAGGTTGATTTGTCTGGAATTTTGATTAATATTTTCTTCAGTCTTTCTGAAATAGGTTCCTGTGTCTCGTACTGAATTGATGTGATTTTCCCACCATTGAGATCTATAGCATAAAATGAAGCAAGAATGTCATTCATTTCTCTCTCGGGAAAATATAAAGAAAGTGCCTGATTATCTTTTATAGAAATTTCTCTTTCAATATAGCCAAGCCCGTGTTTGTATAATACCACTTTTGTTATCGGAGGAGGAGCATTCAAAGGCAATATAGTTGAGGCCTCAATGATGTAAGAAGATAAAAAAATGTTTGCGGTTAATATGGCCAATCCAAAAAAGTTTCTTCTCCTTGAATTCATATTCGTTCTCTCCTGATAAAGTTTAAATTATGTAAAATATCTAATTATTATAGCTCAACCCTGTTCCATAGGCATATAGGATCCTGCGCCCGTCACTCGAAAGAATATCAACAGGGAGTTTTCCCACAGGCTCATTGAATGAGTTGTTTGTTTTATTATTTATAAATATAGTTTTAATAACGCTGACAAGATTAATTTTTAAAATTGCTAGTATGGAATTAGTCTGGTCAAATCCCACAGCTCCGTAAATACATAATGCAGCTCTTGCACTGCGCACATAGGCTATATCATAAGGGTTTCTGCATGCGATGTTGACGCATTTTACTGAATTTGCTTTTGCTGTTTGGGCAATTTCTTCCGGAAGAATTGAAGAAGAATTAAGATTATAAGTAAGTAGCAGACAGATATCAGTATTTCTTATAAGTTCTTCAATTCTAGGAGTCATATGCGCAGCATAATCAATTCTAGAAGTATTTATATTGACATTTATTCCATTAAGCGAGGCTAGATTTTCTATCTCATCTTTCACTATTCCTAGCCTTATTGAGTTTGCGTCTAAAACCAATATTTTAATGCCGTTTTTCATCCTTATTGGTAATAGGTTATTATCATTTTTAATTAGTGTAATTCCTCTTTCTGATGCTTTTTCTTCCAGATCTTTATGAACTTTGGAAGATAAGATTTTTTCGGCATTAAGAATCTCCTTATTCAAATTATCAGAAGCAAAAGTATTTTTTTTGAGTTCATATTTCTTTTTAAACGAAATAATTCTATTATAAGATTCATTGACTCTTGCTTTGAATTCTTCATTTGCCTTATACTCTTTTTCCAACGCTGACATAAGCTTTTCAAGATCAGAAATATCTTCTTCTGACCATACCCTTGCCGGCATAAGAACCAGATCGCATCCTGCAAGAATAGCTCTTATTGAAGCGTCGGAATTACCAAAATTGTCACTTATAGCTTTCATATCCATCGCATCAGTAAGAATCAGCCCTTTAAAACGCATTT
The DNA here is from genome assembly GCA_001803205.1 of Lentisphaerae bacterium GWF2_38_69. Taxonomy (GTDB): domain Bacteria; phylum Verrucomicrobiota; class Lentisphaeria; order Victivallales; family GWF2-38-69; genus GWF2-38-69. The sequence continues at coordinate 37,528 of MHBE01000047.1, forward strand.
TTTCTCTGAGCAAACCGGTAACTATTACTTTTGAAAGAGTCGCCGGAACCCCAATAAGCCGTCCGGCTCTGCGGGATATTACTTTTATATCATCAAGAGCCGGGACGATCACATGCGCCACCATTACGCACATGGCGCCATCTTCTATGGTTTTCTCGAAAGGATACAAGTCAAGTTCATCGAGTTCTTCAATATTATGAGTTACCACTGCAAGCCCGAGATGAGTGTCTGAAGCCGTATCTCCATGGCCTGGGAAGTGTTTGACGCAGCTAAGGACATTAGCTTTTCTTAGTCCTTTTATATACGCAATTCCCATTTGAGCGACAAGTTGAGGATTGCTTCCAAACGACCTTACTCCAATCACAGGATTTTCTGGATTCATATTAACATCTATATCAGGAGCAAAATCCAAATTGATACCCTGGCAGTAAAGTTCTTGACCTATAGCCTCTGCGACATCAAAAACCATTCTATTGTCTCTCGTTGCACCAAGCACCATATTGCCGGGCATGTCAGTGCCTGACTGCAGCCTTGTTACCACTCCGCCTTCCTGATCAATTCCGAGCAGAAGAGGAATATGAGAAACTCCCTGTAGAGACATGACAAGCTTAATTGTCTGTTCGGGATTAACTATATTTTCTCTAAAAAGACATATTCCGCCAAATTTATAATGCTTTATCAGGCTTTCTACTTGAGGATTAGTGCGAGTAAAAGGAATGAAATTACCATCTTCATTCCTTCCCCAATTCCTAAAATCAGGCATAATCATCTGCCCTATTTTCTCTCTTATTTGTTCTGTTTGTTCAGAAGAGTATGAATAAGAAAAATTTTCTGCTGCTGTTTTATCGCAGAATGGCGATTTTGAGCACCCTGAAACGGCCAGAAAAATAACAATTACTGAGAAGAATGATATTTTTATTCTCATTTCTTAATTTTGGAAAGTTGGTTTTTTAAAGAAGCAAAGAGACTTTTTCCGGTCCTGTTGGCGTCATCTTCACCAAAGCCTTGTCTGTAATTTTCAATTCAGGAATAACAGGCAGCTGAAGGAATCCCATAGTAAGAAACGCAGAAGAAAGGGTCCCTCCAAGTTCCTTATACGCTCTGTCTACAAGCAAATGGGCTTTTACAGCCTGAGACGGTTCTTCTACTGACATCAATCCCGCAAACCTCAGCTCCATTGAAGCAATAAGCCGTCCATTTTTAACTACTGCTATTCCGCCCTGCATCTTTTTGATTTCCTCTATTGCCACATCCATATCAGCATCGTTTGTTCCTATTACTCCAAGGTTGTGAGAGTCGTGGCCTACAGTTGAAGCTACTGCTCCTTCCTTCAAACCAAACCCCTTTATTAGTCCTACTGTAAAATTTCCTTTATGGTTGTGCCGGTTTATCACCGCAATTTTGAGAATATCAGAGTCAACATTAGCTTTTATTTCGCCATTAACGGGCACAAACTCTTCTATAGACTCTTCTGTGACTATCTGGTCTTTAATAAGTTTTATAACTCTGGCCTTCTGAATTTTAGCATTTGAAGAAATTCTAAAATCCGCCGGAGAGAAGTCTCTGTCAATGTTAACTGAATTTAGTATATATGAAGGATGTGAATACTCATGAAAATAAGGCATAATTTCATCGCGCATATAAACGAGTTTGCCGTTCGCTATTGTAGCAAAAGGCCTAAAGCTTTCAATGTCGTCAAAAATAGCAATGTCCGCCCTGGACTGAATTGAAAGCTTTCCAAGATATTTGAAATCGAAGAATTCTGCAGCATTCATCGTAACCATTCTGATGATATCAAAAACATTTATTCTCGGATTTTTTTTCGACTTAAGCAGAGCAACAGCCTTTCTGAGAGAGTGATCCAGATGGCCTTTGGAAATAAGGTCATGAGGGTTTTTATCATCAGAACAAATCAGAAGCCTTCTAGTATCAATATCTTTTTCTATTACATAATCCAGGAGTTCCTCCATATTCTGCGCGCTGCTTCCATCTCTGAGCATCACATAAAGCCCTTTTGAGAGTTTTTCCTCAAGCTCTTCGCCTTTGGAACACTCGTGATCCCCCATTATGCCTGCATTAATGTAAGCTGTAAGTTCCTTCCCTTTCAGAGTCGGACAGTGTCCATCTATAATAAGATTGTTTTTCTTGTATCCCCTTGCCCTATAAGTTTCGCTGATCTTAGCAAGAATATCCGGAAAGCAATGTACAACTCCCGGATAATTCATCACCTCTCCAAGACCTATGATGTTGTTGTACAGAAGAAGAGATTTCACATCATCTGAAGAAATAACGGCTCCGCTCTCCTCAAATTCTCCTCCGAGTGCCGGAACGCAAGAAGGAACAGTGAAATAAGACCTGAGATTTGTATCCATAGCCTCATTTATAATATGCCTGATGCCTCTTTTCCCAAGTACATTGGCCAGCTCGTGAGGATCATTTATAACTGTGGTAGTGCCGTGCTGAAGAACGACAGTAGCAAAATTAGAGAAAGTCAGCATCGAACTTTCCATATGAATATGAGGTTCAATCAGGCCAGGAACAGCAAATCTTCCCTCAAGGTCTATTATTCTTGTGTGTCTGTCAGCATATTCGGTATAGTCCTCATAAAGTCCGACGATTCTGCGTCCTTTTATTGTTATAGCGCCATGTCTTATTTTTCCTGACATTACATCAACTATTGACGCGTTTCTGAGTACAAGATCCGGGGCTATTTCACCAAGAGAACATCTTATGCTCCGTTCGTATCTGTCATCCATATCAGCCTCTTAATTTTAATTACAGAAAGTACAGCAATGCATATGAGCGAATTCTTTGGATTTCTCCTTAAGGCAATGTATTTATCTACGATTATGTGTCATTATATCAAGAATTACATCATCTGTTCTCTGCATACCCGAACTAGCCAGTTCTCCAATATTTCTTATAGTCTCCTCTACATTGCTGGCAACTATACCTTCTCCTCCATGAAGCGATTTGTTGTTCTGCGCAAGCATAGCTCCGTCAAATGCGGCGTAAATACCTGTAGCAATCTTCATAGCGCATGAAGCCTTGGCTCCATCGCAGATCATTCCTGAGATAGTCCCGAGCGTATTAATTATAGCATTTGATACAGTGTTCAGATCTTCGTCATCAAGGAAAGCTATAGCTCCGCTTACAGCCGCAGCTGCGCAAACGGCGCCGCAGTAAGCCGAAAGTTCGCCTACCTTGGTTTTGATATGAACCGTAGTTAAATGTGAAAAAAATAGCGCCCGAAGAAGTTTGTCATGGTCTATTTTCTTTTCCTTGCAGTATTTAATAAGCGGCAAAGACGCAGTCATTCCCTGATTTCCGCTCCCGCTTGTAATCATTACAGGCATGGCGCATCCGCTCATTCTTGCATCGCTTCCAGCCGCGGCATAGCTTGCGCAGACATTCTTCCTGTCATATCCATAGAACCCCTGCCCTATGGTTTTCATTATACAGCTGCCTAAATTTACTCCGTAGGTCTCTTTTAATCCCTCTTCAGCTATATTGGAATTCAATTCTATGACTCTTTCAAATATTGGTTTTATTAACTGAATATCAATGACCTTAGCCATATTATAAAGAAGCTCCACAGATAATATCTTTCTATCTGTAAGAGGAGTATTGAAGCTCGATTCAGTACAGGCTCTCTTGGCAATCAACTTACCGTCCTTCTCAATCCTTGTTATATTTGTATGAAGAAGCTTTATCTCCACCAGAGCAGTTTTCTCTTCAGCAGAGAGCTCAATTCTGATATAAAGTTTCTCAGGAGCATGCTCATGAACAACTTCAATAGGGTGATCCTTCATCCAATCTACGACCTTTTTCATCTCTGTCTGCGTTACATCATGGATAACCATCAGCTCAAGTTCTGGTTTTCCAAGAAGCGCTCCCATAACAGCAGCAACTTCAATACCGATTCTGCCTCCACTGTTTGGCACGACTACGCTCTTAACATTCTTAATAATGTTTCCAGAAACAAAAACTTTCATTTTATCAGGCTCGCATCCCAGAACCTCTTTCGTTTTAGCTGCAGCGTAAGCAATTGCTATAGGTTCAGTACATCCTTCGGCAGGGCGAACCTCTTCTCTGAGAATTGCCATTACTTTATTAATAGTATTCTTATCAATATCCATTATTGTCCCGTTTTTCATAATTATTTATATATAATCAGTTTCAGCTTTTACTTCTTCTGGTTTCTTCTTAAATTTTACAGCAAGATAAATAGTCAGTGCATTCATTATAGCAAAAATCAACATTATTGTTCCTTCGCTTAGTATTTTATGCCCCCCCCCGTAACTGCCCATATAAGAACACAAATATATAACAAAAGAAAATATCCACAGCCATAAAGAAGATTTCCATTGTTCAGCCATTTCAGCCTTGGTAGTATTGGTAATTATCTGAACAATCAGAGCTACAATCATACAGAATATCAGAAAATATATTGTAATGGAATTAACGCTCCACCCTACCCAATAAATAAAAAGAGTGCATAGGAATAATGACACATAAGTCCATACCCAGACAAAAGGAAGTTTGACATACCTCTTTCTTTCTGGGATCTGTAATCTCAAAGCAATAAGACATATCGGACCAAAGACAAATGTCAGAGCAAAAAGATATGTCAGCAAATCCGCTATCTGGTGCCAGCCCCTTGAAAAACTAAAAATAACAAGAGATATAAGGAAGTTAATCCAAATAGTAAAAAATGGAATTTGGTTTTTATTTGTTCTTACCAAGATTTTAGGCGCATATCCATTCACAGCAATTGACAAAAGCGACCTTGAAGCACAAGTACAATAAATAAGTCCTGACGCAAGAGGAGACACAATAGCTCCTATATAAAGTATAGGTATCATCCATTTTATAGAGTGTTCAGCCATAAGACTCGCAAAAGGAGAATTATTGTTCAACAAAGTCAAAGCTGCCCACCCTTCCTTAATATCACCTTTCTGAAGGCTTACAATAAAACTTGATTGGAGAACAAGAAATATGCCCATACATACCAGAATCGAACCTATCACAGCGAAAGGTATCGAAAATGAAGGCTTTTGAGCCTCTCCGCCAACTTCACAGGCAGACTTGAATCCTATATAAGAAAATATTATGCCTCCAGTGGAGATCGCGGCAAATATTCCGTGAGCACCAAATGGCGAAAATTGAGATCCGAAAGGATGAAATAAATTTTCCCACGAAAAATAGAGGATAAGAAGAAAAATCCCGATAAAAAGCGGTATCAATATTTTTACAAAGGTCATTATAAGATTGCACCTTGCCACCCACTTCATTGATATTGTGTTAACGATGCTCACTACAAAAAGTAGAACCGTCGCGGTTATATATCCTGAAAAGCTTAAGGATTCCTTCTGCGTCATAAAACTAGGGAAATAGAAACAAAGATACTGGACGACAGCCTGAACCTCTATTACTACAAGAACAATATAAAGAAACCAGAAAGCAAGAGAACAGAAAATTCCTATCACATTGCCATGGCTTATTTGAGGTATTCTAACGCTTCCTCCCGATACTGGTAAAAATGAAAAAACCTCGGCAAATGTAAAAGCAACTATCAGTACAAGAAATCCTCCTATGATCCAGGATAGCAAGGCCGCAGGCCCTGCATTTTCAGTGGTATAAAACGAGCTAAAAAGCCACCCAGAACCCATTATAGAACTTACAGATATAAAAAGTAGTCCCAACGGTGATATAGATCTGCCTGTTTTCATTTTCCCTCTATTCTCCCTATATTTCGATAATTAGTAATGTCCGGATTACAATTACTCATTATATGTATCGACGGTTTTCATTCAAGTTACCTGAGTTATAATCCAAGTCTTTAATTTTCATTCTTCCCAAGTTATACTTTTTATAAAAGAAGGAGTCCTCTTTATGAAAAAAACAAAAATAATAGCTACAATCGGACCGGCTTCAGATAATTTCGAAACAATCGAAAGAATGGCTTTGGCAGGTATGAATGTGTGCCGACTCAATTTCTCATTCGGCACGCCTGAAGAGCATTTTGATATGATTAAAAAAGTCAGGGATGTCAGCGCAAAACTCAATAAACCTTTGGCTATAATCCAATGCATACAAGGTCCAAAGATCAGAATGGGAAAACTAAAAGCTCCGGTAACTGTGAAAAAAGACCAGCTTTTTGTACTTACAGGGAGAACCGAACACAAAGATGAATATACTCTGCCTACTACTTACGAGCAGATTGCATCAGACACTGAAGTTGGAAAAACGATTCTGATAGCTGACGGCAAAATAATAGCTCAAGTTGTTTCTGTCGATAAGGGTAAAAAAGAAGTCACCTGCAAAGTAACAGAAGGAGGAACAATACTTACCGGCAAGGGAATCAATCTGCCATATACAAAGATATCCCTCCCGTCTCTAACTCCTAAAGATATTGAGGATGTCAAATTTGCAGTAAAATCCGGAAATATTGATTATATTGACATGTCTTTTGTAAGACATCCTGAGGATGTATCAAAACTGCGCACAATACTCAAAGAGCTTGGAGGAGAAAATATCGGAATTATAGCAAAAATAGAGAAACCAGAAGCTGTGGAAAATATTGACGGTATCATAGATGAAGCTGACGGTATAATGGTAGCCAGAGGAGATCTTGCTGATGAAGTCTCTTTTGCCAAAGTCCCGGTTATTCAAAAGGAAATAATAAGAAAAGCCAGTAAGAAAGGCAAGTTTACAATAGTAGCTACTGAAATGCTTAGTTCTATGGTTGATAACCAGCTCCCGACCAGGGCTGAAGCAAGCGATGTGGCTAATGCCGTTTTCGACGGAACCGATTGCGTAATGCTCTCTAACGAATCTGCAATGGGCAAATTCCCGGTGGAATCAGTCAAAGTAATGGCTGAAATTGTTATTGAAGCAGAAAAATCCATTTATAGGGATGGTTATTCCCCTAAATTTGAACTTCCGGATGTCCATAAACTCAATGAAGCTATCTGTAAAGCAGCATCAGAGCTTTCCTATACTCTGGACAATGAGGTTATGGCAGTTTTTTCCAGAAGCGGGCTTACAGCGAGAATACTTTCCAAATTCAGACCAGAGTGCAGCATTTTCGCCGCTACCTTAAGCCGCAAAACCTATCAACAGCTGGCGATAGTCCATAACATTAATCCTATATTCATCGATGATGCTCAACTGGGAAATAATCCGTATGTAACAATCCCTACTATGATTAAGAAATATCTTCTTGACAATAAACTAGCATCCAAAGGCCAGAAAATGATAGGCATTACTGGAAATTTCGATACTGAACAACAGTGGGAAATCAATACAATCAGAGTCCATGCAATATAATACTACTTTTGAACTTGATTGAGCATTTATTAAAAAATTAAGAAAAGGAAACATAACAATAATGTCATCGACCAATAGCCCCTATTATATAAAAGTTGTTTCCTTGTTGCTTATATTTTTTATTCTTTTTTCTCTTAAGGCTGCTGAATATATGGCTATAGTTGATGCCGGCAGTTCAGGCACAAGAGTATACTTTTATAAACTGACCCAAAAAAACTCCCTCCCTCAAGTAGAGGAAATCAAACTGGAAAACAATACTCTGGAACCAAGCGTCTTAGCATATATAAAATGGCCAAAGGAACTTTCCGATTATCTTGATTCTCTTTTTAAAAGTTTAATAACTGTATCCTCTGAAAGAGGGATAAAAACCGAGGATATAGAAGTATATGTGCTTGCTACAGCTGGGCTAAGAATAGTATCTCCTAAAGAAAGAGAAATATTTTATACATGTCTTACCGATTATATAAAAAATAAAAAATTTGCATTTGCATACGCAGGAATGATCACCGGACATATGGAAGGAATATTTGACTGGGTGGCAGTCAATTACCTTCTAAATACCTTTTCAGAAGACAAAAAAAGTGTAGGGGTGTTGGATCTTGGAGGCGGATCAACCCAGATAGCTTTTGAAACTCAGGAAGTAAGCATATTTGAATCAAAGATTAAGATTGGAAATAAAACTTATAATCTCTACTCCAGAAGTTATCTTGGCATTGGAATGGATTATGCGAGATATCAATTTTCAAATCATCCCGAGTGCTGGCCTAAGGGCTACCCTATGCCGTCTACTCATATCAAAGCGGATCCTGATTTTTCAGAAGGTGTTAGAGATTTTTCTATGCTGATAAATCTATTCCATAACCTGAATGGTTATAAGGATCTTAATCCTCCGGATGACATGGATTTCATAGGAATCAGAGGATACTATCATGTCGCTAACGCAAAAGCTTTGCATCTTAATTCAACTTTCACTTTGAAAGAGCTGCAACAAGCCGGCACTAACTTCAGCAAACTCTCATGGCAGGAACTCGAAAAAAATTATCCTGATGATCCCTATCTTTTTGCTCATCTGATTCATTTGCAGCTTATTACTGCTTTGTTCAAATACGAATATGATTTCCATTCAGACAAAGAAATTCAAACATGCAATAAAATTAACGGAACAGCTGTTTCCCTGGCATTAGGGGCTGCTATATACTTCTATGAAGGAAATAGGTTTAAAAATTAAGACGCTTTAAGGATGATACTAATATGATTTTTAATAAAAACATTAGACTTATATCTATCTTTGTTCTTTTCGCTTTTACCTTGCTTCCTGTAATAGCTTCGGAATTCCTTCCAGACTGGAATGACGGAGAATAATCGGGAAAAAACCTATTGTCGCTGTAGGCAACAGTTCCGGAGATATTGCAATGCTGACATATACAAGACAGAATAACCCTAAAACTCTCTGTCTCATCATTAACCATACTGATGCAGTAAGAGAATAATTGTTTTTTTTAATTGATATATAAGGGAAATCAGACAAGCAATAATTAAACTATTGTCAGCTAAGAATTGGACTCAAGAACAACTCGGTACTGAAGTAGGAGTTGAGAAAGCCTCTGTTAATCAATGGCTGCTTACTAACGGGAAAGGCACAAAAAGCATTAACGAAATAATATGGGATCGCCTCTTCCCCTTGATTATGGAATATCTGCCGAAGGAAAGAATAGGAGGGACTCTGTTAACTGGTTACTACTATATAAGCGATACGGATTATGACAATAAACAAACAATTCCGCTCCCATTCAACGGCAATGGAGCATACGAGGAGCTTAAAAATTGATAGCCTGCCTAACCAAGTAGCGGCTAAAGGCTTTTATGAAGGATTAAAACACATAATTAAAGATTATAGGGAGCAAATAGAAAAGATAAAATAATTATTTTTTGCTGAAGAGTTAAGGATTTACTTAGTTTATTGCATGCGTATTTGAATAGTATTTTTATCTGTCTATTGCTTAGTTTTGATAAGTCCATAATGATTTCCTTTTTTAATAATTTGTATAATATAAAAACTAAGGATGTTTTTTTAGAACTGATATCCTTATCAGTTTGTTGCAACAATTTAGATTATAACATTATACATCAAAAAAATCTTTAGATAACTTTTATTATTTTTATATGAAAAATATAATTATATGTACAATATATTTTTCCATTAGTATTATCCTCAATATTATTAATTATTGCTATTACTGGTTACATGCCTAATAGTTTTTATGTAATTTTAAGAATAATTATAACAGGAACATGTCTGTATTATATATACTTTATATCCAGTGAATTAAGTCCTTATGACTCTTTTAATCTAAAAACAATAATATTAGGACTATCTTTTACTCCTTTATGCCTGTTTGCAATAGTTTATAATCCTATTTTTATAGTTCATTTTAAAAAATCAGCCGGAAATAAAGTTAATATACTAGTATTAATATTTTTTATATTATTAATATTTAGTATTTCTAAATTAATAAAAACCAATCGTTTATAAAACTCTCTCCCTTATACTTCTGGCCTTGGTTAATTCTTTGGGCACTCATCGTTTGGCTCTATCAAAAAATAACATCCATGTCAACCAACAACTAACTATTAAATATTTGTCAAGTCCTATCTGTCCCATTAGTCTTATATGTCCTCTTAAAAGAAACTGAACTTTATGCTCACTAAACAGAAAAAATCCGATAACTGGTACGCAGTCTTTAAAGTTGACCGTAAATTGAAATGGATCAGCTTAAAAACTGAAAAAAAGAAGATTGCTGAAGCCCGTTATAATGGCCTCAAGAAACGCTTTGATGAAGATAGAGACTTACAGAAAGCTGGTTCTTTTGTCGGAATTAATCACGAACCTACGAAAGAGTTTCAGATCCGGCACCTCCCGAAATGCAAACTTAACCTCTCCGAACTTGTCGAGAAGCACGAGCAATTAAAACCAATCCCGCCCGGTAATATGAAGTGGCTAAAGATATTTTTAGCCTGGATGACAGACAAGCACCCGGCAATTATCGACGCTGCCGAAATAGATTTTGATATGGCAATAAACTTTATGCGCAAAGAATACGGCAAGAAGTCAGGAAAGACCTTTAACAATGTGAAATTTGCCCTCTCTGCTGTTTGGAAAGTTTTAATATCATACGGACTTGTGAATTACTGGACGATGATACCGAGCAAGGAAAAAGATCCTAAACATTACCGATACAGATAAAGGCAAGGCCAGCTTTCACAGCCTTCGCAAAACTTTTGTAACACGCTGCAAGGCGGCCAAAATAGACACAAAAACAGTAGCGGGAATTGTTGGACATATGGACGAAGAACTAACTACTTATTATAACAGTAATCACGATGAGGCAAAAGCTATTTTAGCACTCCCTTCTTATGTAAAAAGTGGCTAAGGTTTTGGCTAAGGTGTTTTTCTTTAATTGCTATTAATAATCTTTAACATTTGAGGCTAAATAGAAGTGGAGGTGGGGGGAATCGAACCCCCGTCCTAAATAAGCTTTCTGCAGACATCTACATGTGTATCTTGTCTTTAGTGTTTATCGTCCTCCGGATTTGCCGGCAAACAGGCTTCTTTCAGACTACTCTTCCTAAGCTTTCAGTTTCAACCCGAAAGATAGAAGCTGAAACCTAAGCAGTATTAAGAGTATACCTTACTGCTATATGGCATACAATTTACAGTGCTACTTAAGTATTAAGCAGCGAGAGGCATTGCTGCCCCAAAGTCTGTAGTTTTTGCATTTATTTGTTAATCGATGATTTACGAGGCCAACGATCATCCTCGACACGCCATCTGCATTCTACCGACCTAGTCGAAACCTGAACACCCCCGATTAACATAGCAAACAAAATGACAAATTTTGAAAGAACTTCAAGTAAATCAATTACTTAAATTGTATAAGAAAATAACATACTTAGTAGAAAAAACAATCTAATGATGCATTTTAGAGGAAAGGAAAAGTTAGACAAGGTGTCAAATTACTACTTATGAAGTACAATAGATTTTAAGTCTGATGTAGTAGCCATGTTAAGCCTAAGAAGCTCTCATGGTGAAAATTCGGGCACTGCGGGCTGAGATCCCGCTTTTTTTATTCATACGCATTTCATCTTTCCACCGTCACACGCAATTGCCTGCCCGGTAATATATGATGCTTTTTCCGAACCGAGAAATACTGCAAGAGCGGCAAACTCTTCAGGCAAGCCAAGTCTACCCATAGGTATTGTTTTTGCAACTTCGGTTTCATTTACACCTAACTCGATGAGGCGCTTTGTTTTTGTAAAACCAGGTAGAATTGCATTTACAGTAATATTATGTGGAGCAAGTTCGAGTGAAACCGTTTTCATTATTCCCATTAGTCCAAACCGATAAGCGTTCGATAGAGCCAGAGATGGTATAATTTCTTTGGATGAAGTTGAAGTGCTAAGAATAATCCTTCCCCATTTTCTCTCAATCATCTGAGGAGCAACAGCTTTAATAGCGTCAATAGCGCTTCTCCACAGACCTTTGTATGCAGTGTCCCAGTCTTCATCCTTCAAGTCCATAAAATTGCATTTCGGAGGGCCGCCTGCATTTGTTACGAGTATATCTATTTGCCCTATTTCCCTGATAACAGTTTCAACTAATTTTCTTCCTGCTGAAACTTCATTAAGATCGCAAACAAACGGTATGGAGTTATCAATTTCAAGTGAAGCTTTTTCAGCCCTTACTGAATCTCTGGAAACAATTGCGCAGATAGCGCCTTCCTGAGAGTAAGCTTTGGCTATCGCGTATCCTAATCCGCCTGAAGATCCCAGTATTAATATTTTTTTACCTTTTAATCCAAGATCCATATTATACCTCACTTTGTTCTACTGTTTTCAAATAAGCTTAAGAGCTTCGTCAAGGTCGTTGACAAGATCTTCTTTGTTTTCCAGGCCTACGGAAATTCTAATAGTGCCAAGGGATATTCCCATGGCTTTGAACTGTTCCGGAGGAAGTTCCTTTAAATAACCTATGGCAGGAGCTAAAATCAAACTTTCGTGCCCACCCCAGCTAACGCCTATTTTGAAAAGCTTAAGGGAATTAACAAAAGATTTAATATTTTCAATCTGATAATCTTTCATAACATCACATGAATTCTATTCTATTTCTTCCGTGTTCCTTTGCCTGATAAAGAAGTTTATCAGCGTGCGATATAAGTTCAATAAAATCTTTTTTACCTTCCATTGAAGCGATTCCTCCGCTTATAGTCAAAGAGAATTCAGGTTTATCATTGAATCGTATCTGAGATATTTTAGTTCTCAGGAAATCCGCTACATAAGCGGCGCTTTCAATAAATGTATTAGGAAGAATGATAAGAAATTCTTCTCCGCCATATCTGCCTGAGAAGTCAACTTTTCTAAGATTGTTTTTAAATATCTGGGCTATTCTCATAAGCACTTCATCACCGAAAAGATGACCGTAAGTGTCATTGATCTGCTTAAAGTAATCTATATCAAACATTATAACGCTAAGCGGCTGATTATAGCGCCTTGCTTCATCAAATCTTTTGGATAAAATATCTACAATATGCTTGTGATTAAATAGTTGAGTAAGACTGTCAATTACAATAAGTTTATTAAGAATTGCATTTTTTTCCTCAAGCATTTCAAGTGTGCGTTTGAGCTGCAACTCCGCTCTCTTGACTCTCATGGCATTGGTTATTCTGGCTATGAGTTCCAGTTTATGAACCGGCTTTTCTATATAATCAAAGCCTCCTACATCGAAGGATTTCTGTAAAATATCATCCCCTGTGGCTCCTGTGAGGAAGATAATAATCATGTCTCTATTTTTCTTTAGAATCTTTTTACAGAGTTCATGTCCATTCATTTCCGGCATTATCACATCAAGAAGAGCCAGGTCATATTCGTTATTATCCATTAACTCCAAGCATTCTTTCCCAGAGGTGCATGTAGTTACATCAAACTCATTGGAATCAAGAAGCATTTTTACAATGCTGAGTATTATGACTTCATCATCTACAGCTATAATCTTTATTTTTTCCATTTCAAACCGGGTTATCGTTAAAGCGCAACTATCATTAAGAGGATTTAAGGGCAGGCAACATGAAAAGTAAAGAGGATGAATTAAAAATCGGCACTTTTGGGTGTTCTGGGATAAGGAATCACATCACGGATATTGTTCATACCGCTGCAAAACTGTACCATTCTTTCAAAGCCAAGTCCGAATCCTGAATGAGGTACCGAACCGAATCTGCGAAGGTCGAGATACCACCAGAAGTCTTTTATATTCTGTCCCATATTTTTGATTTTTTCTTCAATTATTTCGAGCCGTTCCTCTCTTTGGCTCCCTCCGATTATCTCCCCTACTCCAGGAACCAGTACATCCATTGCGGCCACGGTTTTTCCGTCATCATTGATTCTCATGTAGAAGGCTTTGATATCTTTGGGGTAATTCATTACAATAACGGGGCCTTTGAAATAATTTTCTGTCAAATATCTTTCATGTTCTGACTGCAAATCTATTCCCCATTGAACCGGAAATTCAAACTTTTCCCCGGATTTTTCAAGAATAGAAATTGCTTCGGTATAAGTGATTCTCTTGAAGGTTGAAGCTTCGATTCTGCAAAGATTGTCTATTAGCCCTTTGGATATCCTGTTATCAAAAAACTTCAAATCTTCTTCAGAGTTTTTTAAAACACTCTTCATTAGGTAGCGGATATAATCCTCTGCAAGATCTGCGTTGTCATTAATATCCGCAAAAGCCATTTCAGGTTCAATCATCCAAAATTCAGCAAGATGCCTTCTTGTGTTTGAATTCTCAGCTCTGAAAGTTGGGCCGAAAGTGTAGATATTACCAAGAGCACATGCATAAGTTTCGCCTTCAAGTTGCCCACTGACCGTCAAATTTGCTTTTCTGCCAAAAAAATCTTGAGTATAATCTATATTCCCTTTTTCAGTTTTAGGAAGTTTTTCAAGATCTAGTGTAGTAACCTGAAACATCTCTCCTGCACCTTCACAATCGCTGCATGTAATGATTGGAGAATGAAGGTAGAGAAAACCTCTTTCCTGGAAAAATTTATGAGTTGAGAATGCCAGATCATTCCTGAGTCTGGCTATTGCTCCGAAACTATTTGTTCTTGCTCTCAAATGAGCTTCTTCCCTAAGTTTTTCAAAGGAAATCCTCTGCTTTTGCAATGGGTATATTTCTGGATCGCAAAAGCCTAACACTTTCAATGAATTAGCTCTGAGCTCAAGAGGCTGCTCCGTCCCCTGGGATTTTACCACAGTCCCGGTAATTTTTACTGAACATCCCGGATAAAGTTTAACAACATCTGATTCATAGTTAACCAGAGATGCTTCTGCAATAATCTGCAGGTTTCTAAAACATGAGCCGTCATTTAGTTCGATAAATGAGAACCCCCCTTTGGAATCCCGCCTTGTCCTAATCCATCCGCAAACAGTGATTTCTGAACCAATCTCCTCTTTACTCAGGACATTTTTTATATATTCTCTTTTCATACTGTATTTCTTGGTTTATTGAGTTATTTCATATTAAGCTATTTTCGGAAGTTTCTTCTGCCTTTTTAAGATTTTGGGTATAAACGGTCTTCTAAGTTCCTCTTCAAAGTTATAATTAACATTGAAATCATCTAAGGAATCCTTATCCGTTTTAGAAAGGAGGTTATACTCAATCATATTAAAAACAATATTCCCTATTGAAATAGGCTCTCTAATACCCCATTCCTGAAAAATTTCCAAGGACATTGGTCCAAACTTCTTAATTGCGTATTCTTTGATTCCCACAAGAAGTTCCATACCTGTTACATGCCTTGCCTTGCCTTTTTGCTGCTCAAAAAGTTTTACTGTGAAAATCACAGCGTCATTTACGAACTCATATGCATCTGGAGCATACCTGGCATCTTTAAGTGTTATTTTTTTTACGGTGTTGTAGAATTCATTACTTTTCATTAGATTTTCCTGCTTAATGTATCAGAAATTAAAAAGATCTTCCTGTACTGGAGTACTGGTGCATATTTCATTGATAATGCCATGGAGAGATTTAAGCTCATATTCTGCAGCTATCCTTTCCATGGAAGATTTATTTATCTTGTTTAATATTAAATCTTTAAGATTGCTTAACTTATCAAGTTCAAGATCGCTGTCGAGCGTGATTATTTTTATATTTCGCTCAAGCAGTTCCTTATTCTCCAGAAAAAGAGTTCTGAGCTTTTCGGTCTTGAGTTTTTCAGGAAACAAATAGATATTAGCGATGCTTCCGAATTCCTCAAGGAGTTTGGATGCTGTTTTTGATCCTATTCCAGGCAAACCTGTGATATTATCTGATGAATCTCCAACCATAGCCAGATAATCGACAATCTGATTTGGTCTTACCCCGTATTTTTGATAAACTTTGTCAGGTGTCCGTTCTTCAATTTCTTTGGTAAATGAATTTACTGCCAGGATAGTGACTCTTGAGTCGACAACTTGAGATATATCCTTGTCGTTAGTAAGAATTTTTATTCTTTCCGAAGTAATTTTTTTTGCAATAGCAGCGATAATATCGTCCGCCTCTACCCCTTCAGTTTCAATTATCCTCCATCCAAAAGAAGCTATAAGTTCCCTTATTGTTTCTATCTGACATCTCATGTCATCAGGCATCCCTGGTCTGTTGGCTTTATACTCAGAATGGATAGCGAGCCTCTCAGCAGGTAAGCCTTTATCAAAAACAAATGCTCCATATTCCGGATTGAAATCTTTCCTGAGAGAAATAAGGAATTTAGCGATGGCAAATATCGCGTTTGAGGGTTTGCCGTCCTTTGTAGTTAGCGACTTTATGGCATGATACCCCCTATAAATCTGGGCATAAGCATCAACAAGATATATTATATTTTCTTCCAAAATAATCTCTCCTTGTCCCTTAAACTTCCAGTGCTTCAAGAGCCAGAAATACCTCTTTATATGACTGATATCTTTGTTCAGGCTCTTTCTTTATCATTCTTCCGACTACAACTGCTAAATCGGCTGGAACATTTGTCATTTTTCTTGAAAGATCGGCTAGAGCAATAGGAGAATTATGTAATCTTATTAACTCTTTTACTGTTTCTGCTTTATAGAAAGTTTTACCTGTAAGGCAGAAATACAAAAGCATTCCAAGTCCATATATTTCACTGCGCATATCTTCTCCAGCGAAATTCAATCTCTCCGGGGCAATATTAAATTCAGGAGAGCCCTCCACAACGCTTTTTTGGAAATTAATCTCTTCCATTTTTGCGGAAAGACCAAAGTCTATTATTTTTATCAAATTATTATCTGAAACAAGTATATTTTGAGGTTTTATATCTCTATACAGGTATCCTCTATTGTATAAATGCTGTAATACAGAGAGCAGCTGCTTAGCCCAGTAAATGACATCTTTTACGACTGGAAGGTTTTCCGGAACTACAAGTTTGTCCAACCTGAACCCTTCAATGTATTCTAATATCATATAATAGCTGCCGTTCCAATCAAACATATCATAAGTCTTGCAGATATTGGGATGCTCATGCATCTTCTTGCCTATCGCGTATTCCTTAAGAAAAAGAGCCAGATCCGACTCATTCGATTCAGTCTCCTGCATAGAACTACTGCTCTTAAGCATTTTTATCGCTACAAATCTTTTTAGTTCTATTTCATAAGCTTTATAAACACTGCCGCATCCTCCTCCGCCCAAAGGTCTGAATACGCAGTAGTTTTGATTAACAAAAGATGGAATGAAGTTGAGTTCTGAACAATTTGGGCATTTCGCCATTGTAAAAGGCGTCATATTTTTAATTGAAAATGATTTAGAGCAATTCTCGCAGGAGATGTTCCCCTTTCTTATCTCCTGAAGGTTGAAAGCTTTTTTTTCTTTAAAAAAACCAAACATTATTGCTATTCCGATATATAAGCTTTTTATATTATAGGAAGTTTAACACTTATATGAGTTCTATCCATTAGTATTTTCTCTTTTTTATTTATAATATTAAATTATTTGGCTCAGGACAACTTAAAAACGAGGGATTGTAAATGAACTATACTTATCAAGGTGATAGCTATGACACACCAGTCGACGCACCTAAGGCAATAGGCGATACTCTCTTATTTAAACGCCGCCTCTATTTTTATTATAGATTCTTCAGTGTTATATATAAGGCCAATTCAGTTATTAAAAAGAAGGGTCAATATACAAACGAGGATTGGGCTGAAAATTCCTATTATACATTTAGATCCGTAGAAAATTGCGGTGGCAAAATCCATATAAAAGGAATGTCCAATATAATAAAGATTAAAGAACCCGTTGTTTTTATCGGCAATCACATGAGCACTCTTGAAACATTTCTTATACCAGGGATACTCTGTCCAAGAAAGCCCTCGAGTTTCGTTGTCAAAAAAGAACTGGTTGACTCCAAAATATTCGGACTTATTATGAAATCAACATCTCCTATCGTTGTCGGCAGAAGCAATCCTATGGAAGATCTTAAAACTGTTTTAAATGAAGGTACAGAAAAACTGAAAACAGGCCGTTCAATGATTGTTTTTCCTCAACATACAAGAAGTGCAGTATTTAAACCTGATGATTTTAATTCCATTGGAGTCAAATTGGCTAAAAAAGCTGGGGCGAAAATTATTCCATTTGCGCTTAAGACTGATTTTATGGAGAATGGAAAACATTTTAAGGACCTTGGCCCGATCCGCAGAGAAAGAGATGTCTATATTGAGTTCGCTGAACCTATGGACGTTGAAGGAAACGGAAAGGAAACTCATAATAAGATAGTTGAATTTGTTAAAAAAAAACTCCTTGGCTGGGGCGGAACCGTAGCTCAATGATTAAATGATCAAAACTGAAAATCTTACAAAAAAATACGGTTTTTTTACTGCCGTAAACTCCATCTCCTTCGAAGTAAAAATTGGAGAAGTAGTAGGTTTTCTCGGGCCAAATGGCGCAGGGAAAAGCACTACGATGAAAATACTTACTTCTTTCATTGCTCCGACTTCAGGTTCTACTAGCATAGCTGGCATAGATATCCAGAAAAACCCTGTTCAAGCAAAGGCTTTAACAGGATATCTGCCTGAAAATAGTCCTCTTTATAAAGATTTGACAGTTATGGAATTTCTCAAATTTTGCGCTTCCATAAGACGGATTCCCGGAAAAATGCAGAAGACCTCGATTGAAAAGGTAGTGGAAAGCTGCGGCTTGCATAAAGTTGTTTATCAAACAATCGATACCCTCTCCAAAGGATATATTAAAAGAACAGGTCTAGCTCAGGCGTTGATACATGACCCTCCATATCTTATTCTTGATGAACCAGCTGACGGTCTTGATCCTAACCAGAAAGCTCATGTTCATAACCTGATTAAAGATATGAGCAAGACAAAGGCAATACTTCTTTCTACACATGTTCTGGAAGAGGCACAGGAATTCTGCTCGAGAATAATAATAATCTCAAATGGAACTATAGCAGCTGAAGGATCCGTAAAAGATATATGCCTAAAGTATGGTCCGACTCTTTCTGAATCCTTCAGGAAACTTACTTTGCCATGAAAAACTTAAGACAAAAATATCCCTTTTCGATTCATTCTGTATTAATTTTAGCCAGGAAAGAGCTTCTTTCCTGCTTTATCTCACCTTTAGCTTATATTTTTATGATTATCTTCCTGCTGCTTGCAGGTTTAGTTACCTTCGGAGAAAGCCCTTTCGGGAATTTTCTTGGCAACAATATGGCATCTCTTACATATAGTCTTTTTAGTTTTTTCCCATGGCTTTTCCTTGTCCTGATTCCTCCTATTTCGATGAGAATGTGGTCAGAAGAACAAAAATCAGGCTCCATTGAACTTTTGCTTACAATGCCGATTTCAGTAACAGAAGCAGTAATAGGAAAATTTATCGCGTCCTGGCTGATTGTGACAGTTTCTATCTTATTAACATTCCCTTTGATAATTACTGTCAATTACCTAGGCAATCCCGATAATGTCCTTGTCTTTTCAGGTTATGTTTCAAGTATTCTGCTTGCCGGAAGTTATGTAGCAATAGGTTCAATCACATCAGCTCTTTGCAAAAATCAGATAATATCATTCATTTTCACCCTGATTATCTGTTTATTTCTACTCCTGATCGGACATCCTGCACTCAATAATCTCTTTTCTTCCTGGACACCGGTTTGGATAGCTAATATGCTTTCTGATTTAAGTTTGTTTCCTCACTTTTCATATATTCAGAAAGGAAGTTTTGAGGTTGAAGATATTACATATTTTCTCTCAATTATCATTTTCGGGATAGTCTCTTCACGCATCATAATCAAAACCAGATATCGGGGTAAAAATAATGATAGCTCTTTCAGAAGACTCGAAACTAATTCACCGCTTACAGCAATTGTATCAATTCTGGCGATTCTAGTGGTGTTAATAAATATCAACTTCCTTATTGGTAGAATCTTTACTCTTCCCATCGATATCACTACCGATCGACTTTATTCTTTTTCTCAGGGCACAAAAAATATTCTGAAAAACCTTAAACATCCCGTTACCATCCGTTTTTACAGATCATACAGCGAGAATAGCCTGCCTGTTCAATTACTAGCCTATGCCGAACGAATAGAAGATCTGCTCAGAGCCTACAGCAACCATGCTGAAGGAAAAATAATACTTGAATATTATGATCCTGTCCCGGAATCTTCTGCTGAAGAATCTGCCGTCATGGATGGAATCCAGACAAATACTCTCCCAACAGGAGAAAAATGCTATTTCGGCTTAACTATCAGCTATATGAATAGAAACAGCACTATTGCGTTTCTCTCCCCTGCAAATGAAAAAGTTATTGAATACGATATTACCCGTTCCATTTATGATTTAACTCATCCGGAAAAACCTGTCGTAGGAGTAATTAGTTCATTGCCTGTAATGGGAGGAATAACAGGGATGATTCCTTCTAGATTTACTCAATCACCTCCATGGATATTCTTACAGGAACTTCAGGAAATGTTTGATGTTAGATCCCTCCCCTACAACCTCTCAGGCATCGATGATAAAATTAACATACTGCTTGTTATTCATCCAGTTGGACTTCCTTCTCAAACAGAGTTTGCAATAGATCAGTTCCTGCTCAAAGGCGGGAGCCTAATGATATTTCTCGACCCTTACTGCATTGTTAAAACAGCTGTAACTCAGATTGATCCGCTTAGTCAGTCGCCTGTCCTTCCTGATTCCTCCAATTTGCCAAGATTGCTGAATGCCTGGGGAATGGATTTTTCTCAGGATCAGGAGGTTGTAATATCTCCTGAAAACGCATATCGCCAGATTGGCGACCCATCGGCCAAAGTCCATCCCGGAGTTCTGAACATACTTCCCGGAACAATGGCCAAAAGCGATATTATTACAGCCGGATTAAACTCGCTAAATCTAATCTTCTGCGGAGGATTCAATAAATATAATGATGTCAAATCCGAGAGTATAATAACTTCAACCGCGCTTTTCTTTACTTCACCATATGCAAACTTTTGCAATAATTTCAACTATTACCTTACTCCAGAAGAGCTTACAATTGACTTCAAGCCTTTAAATCATCCGATAAATCTGGGTTTGTATCTGACGGGTTTCTTCAACAGTGCTTTTCCCGAAGGAATTTCTTCCGATACTACCAGAAATTCTATTAAAAAATCAACTAAACAGGGAAATGTGATCCTCGTTGGAGATGCAGATATGCTTTTTAACAATTTCTGCGTAACCGAAAGTAAATCAGGAGGTAAGACAGTTTTGTCTGTACTTAATGGCAATATTGATTTTGTTCTTAATTCTGTTGATTTTCTTTCGGGGGATACCGATATAATGTCAATTCGTTCACGATCTTCAATTGAGAGAAAATTTACAAGACTGGAAGAGCTATATAATCAAACAGCAAGAATATACCAGGACAAACTCTCCACCCTCCAGAAAAAACTGGTAGACGCAGAATCTTCTGTTTCCAAAATACAGGGAACTGATAACTCAAAAAATATTTCTCAGTTAACATCTGATGAACTGCAAGCTCTCCAGAAATTCCGGAAAGAAGCCAGGAAAGCCAGGACAGAGCTTCATTCCATCAGAAAAGAATTGAGAACTAAACTGGACAGAACAAAGACATCAATAATCTTCTTTGATGTGGCTCTCATCCCCATACTCCTTGGAATATTGGGAATTACAGTTGCCATCGTAAGAAGAAGAAAACACAAGAAAAATCTTATTATGTTAAATATTAGATAGCTATTATGACAGGAAAAAATGCATTAATTATTTTGCTCTCAGCGGTTATTTTAAGTGTAATATCCCTTTTTCTGCTTCTTAATAAAAATACTTTCGTGTCATCCTACAACAGCGTAATAGGAAAAACATTGCTTCCTTATTTCGCTGAAGCTGAAATTAAAGAAATAAAAATACTCAAACCCGGAGGAAGAAGCATTAGCCTAGTGAAAAACGAAAACGCTCAATGGAGTGTAGGCAACCATTTTAATTATCCGGCAGATACAGAAAAAATAAACGCGATTTTGCAGGAGCTTGCTTCTCTTAAAGCAATTCAGACTGTAAACATTGAACCTGAACAGTTTAAGGCTCTAAAGCTCATCCATCCTTCTGACAATGAAAAGAACACTGGAACAGAAATCCGCGTCATTGGATTGGACAACAAAACAATCTATTCTCTAATAGCTGGAACGAAAAGAATAGACTCATCTGGATCAGCTAAAATTACAAAAGGCAGGTATATTCTACTATCTAACTTAAAAGAGCCTGTCCTATGCGAAGAAAATCTGGATGAAACAAAGTACTCGGCAAAAGAATTTCTCCGTCCGGAATTTTTAACTATTAAAGACATAAAAAAAATACAGCTTAACAAAGGCAGTAACTTATTATGGACAATACTGAAGAAAGATCAGGATGCAGAGTTTGAACTTGCTGATAAAAATTCTGAAGATAAAGATATTAATATTAACAATGTCTATTCTATCGTTTCAACTTTAGAGTCTTTAAAGTTCGATTCAATAGCAGATCCTTCAATGAAACCTGCCTCTACAGGCTTGGATAAACCATATACGCTTAATGTAGAAACATTCGGGGGAAAGAACTATCAGCTGTTAATAGGGAAAAAATTTACAAATTATTATTATGTCAGGATAAAAGCCTCTTCTTTTGATGATGGAGAAAAATGGATATATTTGATAGACAAATCGCGGATTATTCCTCTGATTCAAAGCCGTAAAGAACTGACTAACAGAAAGAAAAAAATCCAAATACATCCAGAAAAAATATATTCCAACCCGATAAGCTGATTATAAAACATAAAAGGAGAGTCGCAGTCTCTTCTCCTATGCGTGGAAACATAAAAAAATATCTCCCAAAAATCAATATATTATAGTTATGAATCTGAACTTTAAAAAGAACGAATTTTTCAGGGGAGCCTTATCTATCCTTAAGGCTCTAAGGGACAGAGGATTCGATTCCTATTTTGTAGGAGGCTGCGTAAGAGATGCCATTCTGGGAGTGGAAATTAAAGACATTGATATAGTTACATCAGCCCTCCCTTCACAGATAAATTCTATTTTTGATAGGACTCACAATATAGGCGCAGCTTTTGGCATAGTAAATGTAGTAATAAATTCTATTAACTATGAGGTCGCTACATTTAGAAAAGAAACATCTTATAAAGACGGCAGGCATCCTGATTCGGTAGTTTTTGCAAAAACCCCTCAAGAAGATGCAATGCGGCGCGATTTCACAATCAACGCTCTGTTTTATGACCCGTTTCTCGATAGCATACTAGACTATAGCGAAGGTCTTTTAGACCTTAAAAGGGGGTTATTAAGAACTATCGGAAAAGCTGAAGGCCGGTTCAACGAAGACTACCTAAGGATGCTTAGGGCAATCAGATTCACTTTAAGATTTGGATTCGATACAGCCCCGGAAATAATTTCATCAATAAAATTAATGGCTCCAAAGACTCTTTTGCTTTCAAAAGAAAGAGTAAGAGATGAATTGACCGGAATCCTTACAGGCCCGAATCCTGACAAAGGGCTCGATATGCTTTATCAATCAGGTATTCTTAAGGAGCTTTTACCTGATATATTTGCAATGAAAGGAATAAAACAGCCTCCTGAGTATCACCCTGAAGGTGATGTTTTTGAACATACAAAATTGATGCTTTCTCACATGCCCTGCCCTTCGGATGAACTTGCCTGGGCAATCCTGCTTCATGATGTAGGAAAACCTTCCACTTTCAAAATCCGGGATGACGGAAGGGAAACATTCGTTTGTCATGCTGATTGCGGAAGCATGATTTCCGAAAAAATTTTGAAAGAGCTCAAATTTCCTGCTCTTTTTACAAACAATGTCTGCTATGCCGTTAAAAACCACATGCGCTTTGCCTCTGTGACAGAGATGCGTCCTTCTAAATATAAAGCAATTATAGCAGCTTCAACTTTTCCGCTGGAGCTTGAGCTTCACAGGATTGACTGCATTTCTAGCAATAAGTTTACTGATTCATATACTTTTCTTCTTGATAAACTTATTGAACAAAACGGCGAAAGGATCCTTCCGGAAAGGCTGCTCAAAGGAAAGGATCTGATAGAACTGGGATTTAAACCAGGCCCTGAATTTAGCAGAATTCTTGAAAAAATTGAAGAAATGCAGCATGACAAACTACTCAATACCAGAGAAGATGCCTTAGAATATATAAGAAGAAATTTTTAAAAACTCTCAAATAATACTAGGATTTTATATAAGATGAAAAGTTTTCTTATCGAAGGAACAAGAGTTCCCCTTGGAGGGCAAGTTACCGTAAGTGGAAATAAAAACGCAGTCCTGCCGATGATTGCGGCATCTATACTTACTGACAAGACTGTAATCCTCCACAATGTTCCCAATATAGTTGATGTAAGTATTATGCTGAAGATAGCCCAGGATCTCGGAACATCAGTTAATTTTAGCGGAAATACTCTCACTCTCAGTACTCCATCAGTTCAAAATCCTGTTATTTCCAGAGAGTATTGCACTAAAGTCAGAACATCTCTTCTTTTTGCAGGCCCTCTTATAAACCGCGCGGGACATGCCTCGCTCTGGCCTCCGGGAGGAGATGTGATAGGAAGAAGGCGGCTTGACGGACACTTTTATGGTTTGATCTCTCTAGGTGCTCAAATTGAATATGAGGAAAAACCTTATACTTTTAAAGCATCAGCCAGACTGAAAGGAAGAGACCTCTTTCTCGACGAAGCCAGCGTCACTGCGACTGAACACCTCATGATGACTGCCGTGCTCGCAGAAGGTCAGACAACAATCAGAAATGCCGCTTGTGAACCCCATGTATGCGACCTGGGAGAACTTCTGATAAAAATGGGCGCTAATATTTCAGGTCTTGGAACGAATACTATAACCATAGAAGGAGTAGATAAACTAAATGGCGCCGAACACACTGTTCAGGGCGACCATATCGAAGCTGCAAGTTTTCTCTGCCTTAGCGCGGCGACAGGTGGAGAACTTAATTTAAAAGGAATTACCACAAGACATTTCTGGATGACACGGCGTGTATTTGAAAGATTTAATGTCAGGATGGAATTATATCCACAGGAAGGAAGAATCTTTCTGCCCGGCAACCAGGAGCTTGAAGTTCAAAAGGATTTCGGCAATGCCATTCCGACTATAGACGACGGACCATGGCCACAATTCCCAACTGACATGATGAGCTGCATGATTGTTATGGCTACTCAGGCAAAAGGAACAATAATGTTTTTCGAAAAAATGTTTGAGTCTCGTATCTATTTCGTCGATAAACTTATAGCAATGGGAGCCACAGCTATTGTTTGCGACCCGCATAGAGCAGTAATTTCAGGTCCTACTCTCCTAAGGGCATCTGAACTGCCCAGTCCTGACATCAGATCTGGTATGGCTCTTCTGATAGCAGCTATGTGCGCAAAAGGAAAAAGTACTATCCATAATGTCGAAATGATTCAGCGTGGTTATGAAAATCTGGAAGCAAAACTTACTTCACTCGGCAGTAAAATAACTCCATTGAATTAAGTGCCGTCAACAAATAAGAATCACTGATAATTTATCATTACTGCCAGAATCATAAAGCCTATACTCAGAAGCATTAGATAAAGATAGAATTTCAAAATAAACTTGAACCATATTCCATATTCGATTCGAGCTACTCCCAGCGTTCCCATCAAAGCAGCCGAAACCGGCATTATACAGTGAGTCCACCCATCGCCTAATTGAAAGGCCAGGACGGCTATCTGCCGTCCGACTCCAACAAGGTCTGACAACGGAGCCATAAGAGGCATTGTAAGAGCTGCCTGTCCCGATCCGGATGTGATCAAGAAGTTAAAGAAAGCCTGTGCTATAAACATAGCTATCGCAGAAAAATATTCATTCAGTCCGCTGCAAAGCCTTGCTGATTCATGCAGAAATGTGTTTAACATCGTATAATCCCCCGGATTATCTCCTCCCATCATCTGCACTATTCCGTTTGCCATTCCTACAATAATTGCTGCAGGGAGCAAATCCGCAGCTCCTGACTTAAAAGACTTAGCAAGAGCATTTATATTCATATCATTAATTCTTCCTAGTGAGGCAATCAAACCTATTAGAAGCCCCATTGAAAAGAATTGCGTCGCCAATTCAGGAATATAATAATTTTCAAAAATTACCCCGTAAATTACCCAGATTATACCTGCGAATAAAACCGTTATAATCAACCACGAGGTTATTCCGAAATGCTTTTTAAAATCAAATTCTGAAAGTTGGTTTCGAAAATATTCATCTCCCTGATAATTCATCGATTTGCTGGGATTTTTCTGAATCGAGCGAGCATGCGCAACTGTAAAAACAATTAAAGACGCAGTAAAAACTGCCCACATGACGATCCTGAAAAAAGCTCCGGAAAGGACAGGCACATTGGCTATTCCCTGTGCTACAGCAACTGAAAAAGGATTCATCCATGAAGTGGCGAATCCGACCTGAGTAGCAAGATATGATACAAGCACAGCAGTAATAGAGTCATATCCCATCGCAACCATCATAGGTGCGAGGATAAGAGCAAAAGGGATTGCTTCTTCGCTCATTCCGAATATTGCTCCTCCAAGAGAAAAAAGGCATATCAGAACCGGCAGGATAAGTATTTTTCTATTGCTCAACCTGCCAATAATTTTCATTATTCCGGCTTCTATTACGCCAGTTCTCATAATTATCCCAAAAGCTCCTCCTATTATTAGGATAAATATCATTATCCCGATTGCTCCGCCGTTTCGGCTTCCGGAAGTCATTCCGTCATAAACGAAATTTAGAAACCCTCTATTTCCGTCAACGCCAAAAAATGAAGGAGGAGAAGTTACTTCTACGCCCTGAGCATTCTTCTGAACCTGATAGCTGTCTGCAACTACTACAGTACGACTCTTTGTGATTCCTCCTGTCTCATAACTGACTTTATGGGTATCAAACTTTCCTGCAGGAACAATGAAACTGAGCAAATAAACTACAAATACAACAATAAACAGAATCACGAGAGTGTCCGGAATATTTATCATTTTCGTTTTTTGCGAGAAAGAAGAAACCTCACTCATTATATCTCCTTAGTAATAGTTTGTTGTGTCTTTATTTATGTCGTTATTTTTGAGTCTACTTAAAACTGATTTCAATTCAATAGAGAACTTCCATTTAGATAGAAATTTTGAGTGATAAGAGAGCAGTATTTCATATTTCAGTTGCCCTTACTTGGAAATACTATTATATTTAGAACATCAAATTATAATACTGCATAGAATAAGCTTACTGGCAGATTGTGGAAAATCTGTACTTTTGAGCTAAACTTTAAGTAAATACTTAAGGTGGAAAAGAAAATTGTTTTGAGGCCATTAGAGAATATATGAAACTTTCAGAGTCTTTTATAGAAAAGCATAAGAGTTTGGTCAATTGGGATAAAGTATCCACATATCAAAAACTTTCCGAAGAGCTTATTGAGAAATATAAATATCTGGTAGACTGGAAAAAAATCAGCGCTTACCAAAAACTATCTGAAGAGTTTATAGATGCTCATAAGGAACTTGTCGATTGGCAATCTATTTGCGCTCATCAGAAATTATCTGAAACTTTTATTGAGTCACATAAAGATTTAGTTGATTGGAAAACAGTCAGCAGCAATCAGAAACTGTCAGAAAAATTTATTGAAGAATTCAAAGACTTTCTGGACTGGAGTAATATCTGTTTGTATCAAAAACTCACAGAAAAATTTATTGAAAATCATAAAAACCTTATTGAATGGGAAGAAGTAAGCCTTCGCAAGGATCTATCAAAATCATTAACCGAAAAATATAAAGATAAATTAAACTGGGGAATTATCAGCCATAGGCATTGGCTCTCTGAATCTTTTATTGCAAACAACAAAGAATATGTTGACTGGGAAATCATTAGTTCATATCAGAAACTTTCAGAATCCTTTATAGCTAAGAATAAGAATAAGGTAAACTGGAAGAGCATAAGCTCGCACCAAAAACTTTCTGAAAACTTCATTAATAAGCACAGATATGTCCTTGATTGGAAAATGATCTGCAAACATCAGAACCTCTCTGCCTCCTTTGTCGACAAAAATGAAAATTTGATAGACTGGAAATGGATTAGCCACAATCACAATCTCTCAGAATCGTTTATTGAGAAATATAAAGACAGATTGAACTGGGAAATGATAAGCCATAACAAAGAATTATCAGCTTCGTTTCTTATAAAAAACAAGGATCTTCTCAACTGGAAGACAATAAGCGCCAATCATAAGCTGTCTGAATCATTTATTGACAACTATAAGCATTTAGTTTATTGGGGTATTATCAGCGAACATCAGAGCTTATCCGAGAAATTTATCGAAAAATATAAACACCTTGTCGATTGGAAGAAAATTAGCGAACATCAAAATCTGTCAGAAAAGTTTATCGAGAAATACAAAAATAAAGTTGATTGGAAACTCATTAGTCTTTACCAGAACCTTTCCGAAAAATTCATAGAACAACATAAAAATAAAGTCGATTGGAGCGTAATAAGCCACACCCAGAAATTATCCAAGAAATTCATTGACAAACATAAAGACCTGATAAACTGGGAAGAGCTGGCTTTGGTTTAAAAACAACCCAGCGAACAGTCGCAAATCTTAATGGAATTAGCGTTACAGAGTTCGCCTATTTTCATCAGAGAAACATCATTTTTGGCAGAAATATCCCATGCAGCTGAACAGGAAAGCTTTTCTTTGCCATCTGATTTTATAGAATGCTTTTGTATAAGTTCAAGAATCTCCTTATCATTCATCTCAAAACCTCTTGATTGTTAGAAATTTTATTATCACAACAAAAATTATTACAATCCCGATAGAAAGAACGCTGGCAGCCATCCCCATACTAAAATCGCCCGATGATATATTTATGTATATATTTATCGGAATATTTTCAGTTTTATACGGGATTCCTCCCCCTATAAGAAGAGTTGCTCCGAATTCTCCCATACATCTTAACCAGGCAAGGACTACGCCTGACATAATCCCTCTAAAAGCTATTTTAAATGTTGTGTCATAGAAGGCCTTACAGGGTTTGCTGCCAAGAGTCATCGCTATAGTTTCATAGATCTGTGGAACAAGTTCAAAAGAAGATTTTGATGCTTTTATAATCAAGGGCAGAGCTACTATAAACTGGGCAGCAACAGCTCCTGAGGGCGTAAAAATAAAGGTGTAAATATTTTCTATATAAGTGCTTTTTAAGAAGGTTATAAGAAGAACCCCTACAATAAGAGGGGGTAGAACCATCGGGATGTCCACTATCACATCGACTATGTCTGATAGCGCGCTTCTGTTTCTTGCCAAATAAAGTCCGGACGGAAAACCAAAAACAAAAGCAAAAAGAGTGGCAAAAAAAGAAGTCTGCAAACTAAATAGTACTGAATATAGGAACTCTTTGTTTTTTAAAAGTTTCGAAACATCCTCCATCTTGATATTGTAGAAACTTACAGCTATGACCGCCAATATTATAAACAGCAAGATTATAGGAAAAGCTCTGTAATCTATTTGTAATCTCCTCATTGTGAACTATCTCCAAGTAGAGGATAGCCGTATTTATCAAAGATTTGCCTGTTTTTAAATATAAATGCAATGAATTCCTTCGTGTTTTTTTCTGATGATTCTGATTTTAAGACTGCGAGATAAGCATAACTGTCAATATTGTATTGTTTTGGAATTTCAACATACTCCAACTTGTTTGCCCTGGCAACAGTATCAAAAATAAGAGCCGCGTCAACACTATTGATTTCCAGATATGATACGCTTTGATTAATATCCAAAGGGCACCCCTTTTCTCTTTCTCTGATTTTCCTGACAATTTCTTTGGGCATTTTCTCTTCAATTGAAAGAAAAGTAAGAGCAATAGCCATCGTTCTGGGATTACCTAAAGCTATTTTATAATCACCGTTGATTAACTCGTCAAAAGACAGTTTCTTGCCTTTATACTTTTTAGCAAGCCCAAAAACAGGTGTTTGCTCCAGAAGTTTCACATAGCGCTTAACCATACTTTTATCTTTTATAATCGTAAGGAAATCATCTGAAGCAGGAGTAAAAAGATCTCCTCTGCCTGAAAGAGTTATCTGGCTTATAAGTTCACCGGAACCGCCGGCAATAACAATCACATTGAAGTCTTTTTTCTGAGCATTGAATTTTTCTGCAGCTTCTTTTGCTACCTTGGAAATAGAAGCTGCCACATACCAGTAAAGTGTATTACTTTCCCCTCTTATGTCTAAAGGAAAATAGTAACAAAAAAATACAGCAATCAGTAAAAGTTGAGTTCTTTTCATAATTATTACCTGCAGAATATCATTGATTCTTCATCTAAGTAAATTAGAGCCCTGTCGCTTTTAGCTAGATTTGTTTTCTTGAGATAAGTCTCTGAAACATTCACTTCAAACCTATAACCGGAATCAGAAAGGAATAACAAACTTCTGTATGCTCCTCTTCCGTGATCTTCGAGTATAGTGCCATAGAAAGAGTTAATTATTCCCGGACTTTTTTCCTTATCCACATTGAGAACTCTGATTTTTTCCGGTCTTACACAAAGATATTTAAAACTATCACTTATTTTTCTGCATGAAGATATCATTATGCCATTTTTAAGATGCACGAGTCCTCCATTATCTTCTATTTTTTCTATAGGCCATATATTTCTGTAGTCAAAAAGTCTGGCAGTTCGGCTTAATTTTGGGTTTTCAAGTATTTCAGTTGATTGCCCGAATTCAATTACTTCGCCATTATCCATCACAACAAGCTCTTTGCCGACACAGTAACAATCCTCAATGTTATGGCTGACAAATAAAAGTGGAATACTTTCGTCATCTGCAATATCTATTACTATATCTCTAAGACAATTTTTTATGGGAGAATCTAAACCTGTAAAAGGCTCATCCAAAAGCAGAATACATGGATTAATCATCAAAGTTCTGGCAAGAGCCGCGCGCTGCTTTTGACCTCCTGACAAAGAAGCAGGATATTCTTCAAGTTTGGATTCTATCTGTAGTTTGTCAACAAGTCGGCAAAATCTTTTCTTATCGGCAGTTGTTTCACTCCTTCTGCTCCCGTATAGAATGTTATCTTTTACTTTCATATTGGGAAAAAGAGCGCTCTCCTGCGGTAAATAACCTATATTCCTTTCATAAACAGGTAAATCAATCGAATCAGCGCTAGAATACAGACATCTGTTTTTTACGCTGACAAAACCTGAATCTGGCGTGCAGATACCGCAGATCATCTTAAGGAGAGTGGTTTTCCCGCAGCCTGATGGACCAAATATTACAATTCTATTGCTCGTAAGTTTAAAAAAAAAGTTCATTTCATCTTTCTTAAACTTCTTTTTCAATTCTATTCTTATCATTAAACTATAGAAAATATTACTTTGTTTTATTAAAAAAATTGAAATCTGCAGGAGACCTTATAATTATACCCAAAGGGTATTTGAATATTAGTTTTATTTCGCACATATGAACTCATTTTGTGTAAATATTTTTCGAAAATCATTTCGCTTTAAGTATACTAAAAGGATATGGCAAATAATTTATTATTCAAAGTTTAACTTAAAAATATGAAGAACAACAAAATAATACCAATCTCTTTTGCTCTCTTAATAATATCTATATTAATAATTTTGAGAACATGTTCATTTTAAACCCTTTAAAATATTTTTTTAAATTCTTTATTGTCATCCTTCTCATGCTTGGATTAATATGGGGTCTTATTTCCATTTACAGAATCATAACTTACACATCAATAACGAAAGAATCAGTCTTAACAATCCTTAAAAGCGAAAACATTGTATTCCTTGTGACTGATAGAATTGTATCTCAAATATATGTTGAAATATCAGAAAACAGCCCTCTTCTTGGGAAAAGGGAAGGAATCCTTATTGGGACTGTGACAATGTATTACGGGATTGACCTTGCCAAATTAGATTCTTCATCAATTCAGAAAACCGATAACGCTATTATTGTCTCCCTTCCCGAACCTGGCGAGCTTGATTTCAGCGTAGATCCGTCAAGCTTGAAATATATTACCAAACGAAGCGGACTGAATGTAATTGCTGATTATATCTTGAATAGAGATATTGAACAGGAACTTCGAGGGCAAATGAATAAAAATGCCCTGATATTTTTCAAGGATAAAAATCTAATCCCCACAAAATCCAGGATAATAGCCAAACTTGATTCTTTCTTTGAACCTATTGCGAAAGAGCTTAATACAAAAATTACTTTTAAATAAATATTCCTGATAAAACAATAAAAGAAACAGTCCTTAAATAAATGAATCTTCGTGAGCTATTATCACTATAGTTTGATCATCGTTTCTCTCTGAATGTCCGCAGAATTCATCTATATTTCTAAGAATCCTGTCAGCTGTTTTTGATGGTGAATTTTTCCTGCA
Organism: Lentisphaerae bacterium GWF2_38_69; assembly: GCA_001803205.1. Lineage (GTDB taxonomy): Bacteria > Verrucomicrobiota > Lentisphaeria > Victivallales > GWF2-38-69 > GWF2-38-69. The sequence goes on from MHBE01000047.1 coordinate 69,845, forward strand.
GCAAGATTCATAAAACACATCGGACAATCTTTCAGAGCCAAACTCCTCGCGGTTAGCATTAAGCACTTCAGTTACTCCATCTGAAAAGAGAAGCATTGAGTAATAAGGCTTAAACGTGAAGGCTAGCGAATCATATAAATTAGCCATATCCGGAGGAAGCAGCCCCAATGCCGCTCCATTGGGCTTTATCTTTCTTATTTTCTGCCTGGATGAAAATATTATCAGCTCAGTGTGCCCTGCCCTGGCTAATTCCACGGATTTTTCCTTTCGGTTGAGCAGACAGCATATAACTGTGGCGAACCGCCCCTCGTCTGTTTCCCTGTAAAGATTAGAGTTCAGTTCTAACATCATATCGTTAAGAGTAGTAAACCTGGCAGAGTTAGCCCTTATGAAACTCCTGGTCATGGCCATCATCATGCAGGCCGGCAATCCTTTTCCGCTGGCATCTCCCAACACTACCAAAAGTCTGTCATCGTCTATCTCAACAAAGTCATAAAAGTCTCCGCTGACTTCTTTTGATGATCTTGTACATGCGTATATTTCAAAGGGGCTCCATTGAGGCGCTCCCTTGGGAAGAAGTGATTGCTGGAGCAGTCTGGTAACTTCTATTTCTTTATCTAGCTGGCTCTTATTTGACGCAATGTAATATGATTGCATAATTTGATTGACAACAGAAAAAACCCGTGTCAGGGATTCGAGTAGAACAAATTGTTTTTCTGAAAATTCAGCGCTGCTTATTTCGTTGACTGCGCATATGATACCTGTTATGGCATCATCCTGTATAAACGGACAGGCCATAAAAGAACTAATGGAATGAGAGCAATCCAAAGCTGATAATTGAGGAGAATACGAAACATTATTTATCAATAGGCCTTTTTTAGCCGCGGCAATCTCTCCGAATATTCCTTCATTTATATCTATTTTATCCTGTTTTAGGGCATCAATTACAAATCTTGGTTTGCTTAAGATAAATTTCTTATTGCTAAAAATTATGGGAAAAGTGTCAGTATAGCCGACAGGGATGAAACAATTGGAGTTGCTCAGTGTATATATACAAAGATCCTTTGCGTTTATTATAATAGCTATTTTTCTTGCAAGTTCAGAATAAACATTAGGATCATGAAGATTCGAGGAAATCTTTTCTGCAAAAAACTTCATAAATTCGCCTACTTGCATATATTTATCAGAAATCGATCCTGTATCCATTTTCAAATCATGATAGGATTTCCGATAAGCAATGAGCATAGTCAGCGAAATGATGAAAGCCGCCAGTAAAACAATTAAAAAAATTACCAGAACTAGTATAAGATTAAAATCCATATGAATATGAGACGATTCCTTTATTACTTCGAAAGAAACATTATATTGGGATTTAGAGAGAAAACAACGATATAGAAGTCCTTAAAAAGAAAAAAAGAGCGCCGGAGAGCGCCCTTTTAAAATAACATTGATAAAATTTAGAATTACTTAACTGCGTTTCCTGATGCTTCGACATTGTAAATATTAAGGAGTCCTGGAATAATCGGGATAATCCAATTCTTTTGTGACTGTAAATCCAAGACGGATGTAGCACCTAATTCCTTAGCTTTGGTTGTAACCATTTTTGCTACAGGGCCTTCCTGAGTAGCATCTTCTGAAAACCATGCGATTGAACCTGGTTTTTCTGCGCTTCCTACAACCAATGGAGCTACAACACATCCATATAACCCTAAGCTACTAGCACTAATATGTGCGACATTAGTCCTGGAATCTGATGACAATTGCTGTCCATTAAGGTCTGCCCCCTGAACTACCTTCACAGATGAGCATCCTGCTATCAGGATTAGAGCCATAGCTGCAACAGCACTAAACATTAATTTTTTCATTAGTTTTTCTCCTTTAAGATTTAGTTTGATCAACAAGCACCCAGATGCTTGTTTCGATATTAACTGAATCTTATGGAAAAGAATGGTCTTTGCAATATGTTAGGTAAATGTTTATTGAATTTATTTTTATTTTTCTAATCTTTTAAGCTGAAATGAAATTAACTTTCAGCTATAGTCATATCATATATTTTTTTGAGTCTCAAAATTAATAAACAAAAGACAGGAGAGCTAGTGTGAAACGCCAATTAATGGTTTTCGTAAAGCAAGTACCTGATACAAAGAACATTTCGGGCGAAGCTATGACGCCTGAGGGGACAGTCAATAGAGCCGCGCTGCCGGCAATATTCAATCCTGAAGATCTGAATGCTCTTGAATTAGGTCTGCAACTCAAGGAAAAATATAACTTCAAAGTTATAGTAGCTACAATGGGACCGCCAAATGCATCTGAAGTGCTTAGGGAAGCCCTCTACAGAGGAGCTGATGAAGCAATTCTTATTACTGACAGGGCTTTTGCCGGAGCTGATACCCTTGCTACCAGCTACGCGCTAAGCTGCTGTGTAAAATCTATCGGCAATGTAGAACTTATACTTTGCGGCAGACAAGCTATAGATGGAGATACTGCTCAGGTTGGCCCTCAGCTTGCTGAAAAACTCAATATCCCTCAGATTGCCTATGTAGAAGAAGTCATAGATGCAAGCGGAAAGTCTATCAAGGCCAGACGCGCCATTGAAGGTGGTTATGAAATTCTCGAGTCTCCTTTACCTACATTGCTTACAGTAATTGATGCCAATGAACCAAGACCTGCTTCAGCTAAAGGCATAATGAAATATAAAAAAGCCAAAACCCGTTCAGAAGTAGCAAAACAGCTCAGAGATGCTGATTATACTGAAGCTGCTGTTTTAGCTGAAAAAGAGACTATCCTCAGATCTAAAAATCTCTGGATACACGAATGGGATGCCGCAAAAATTAATGCTGATGTAAATAGAATCGGATTAAAAGGTTCACCGACTAAGGTCAAAAAAATTGAAAGCGTCGTATTGAAGGCCGGCAAAGTCGTTTCTATTGAACCTTCTGAAGCAGGTATCAATGGACTGATCCGCGAACTTATTGAAGACCATACTTTAGGGTGATTAATATGAGTACAAGAGGAAATGTTTGGATTTTTATAGAACAGGAAGGCGGAAAAATCGCTGAAGTCAGCCTAGAATTGGTGTGCAAGGCTACTGAACTTGCGAAACGCCTTGGAACTAAAAGCGAAGCAGTAATACTTGGAGATAAACTTGATGGAAAATTCGATGTCCTTTTCCATTATGGTTGCTCTACAGTCTATCAGATAGAAGACAAGGCACTCGAACCTTTCACGGTTCTTCCTTACGCACAGGCGCTTGTTAAACTGCTCAAACAGCATAAACCCAATATTCTGCTCTTCGGTGCCACTCTTAAAGGAAGAGAACTTGGACCGAGAGTAGCCTCTGAAATGCTATGCGGACTTACTGCTGACTGCACAGACCTTCAGATTGATGATTTCGAAGATAAGATCAATAAAGCTAATTACAAAGACAAGCTCATGCAGATTAGGCCTGCTTTCGGAGGAAACATTATCGCCACAATCGTAAACACTTGGGAAGATCCTCAGATGGTTACGGTAAGAGAAGGCGTAATGAAGCTTACAACTCCGGACACATCAAAAAAAGGCAAAATAGTCAAAATCACTCCGGAGCTTTCTCCTGAAACAAAAGTAATGAAGGTTATTGAGAGAGTAAGAAAACCAAAATCTGTCGATCTCAAAAAAGCTTCAATCATAGTATCCGGCGGTTATGGCGTAGGCACAAAAGAAAACTTTAAACTGGTTGAACAGCTGGCTGAAGCCCTTGGCGGTCAGGTGGCAGCTTCCCGCGCAGCTGTTGATGCTGGGTGGATAAACCACGATTACCAGGTCGGACAAACAGGAGTTACAGTAAGACCTAAGCTCTACATTGCATGCGGCATTAGCGGTTCAGTCCAACATGTCGCAGGCATGAACGAAAGCGCGAAAATAATCGCGATCAATAGTGACCCTGAAGCTCCTATATTTTCTGTAGCTCACTATGGAATTGTCGGAGAACTTAACGATGTCATTCCAAAAATAATCAAAGCCTTCAAGGCTAAAGTCTAAGGAGGTTGAAGATGTCAAACTTTTTTACTGATAATAAAGATCTCCAGTTCACACTGGCAAATTTGGAGCTCGAAGATGTTGTAAAATTCCGCGAAAATAGTTATAAACAAGCTAATGAATTCGATTACGCTCCTGAAAATCTGGATGACGCAAGAGATAGCTACAAGAAAGTCCTCGAAGTAGTAGGAGAAATTACCGGAGAAAGAATAGCCCCAAGAGCAAGGGTAATTGATGAAGAAGGCCCTCAATTTGAAAGCAATAAGGTTACCTACCATCCGCTAACAATCAATAATCTTGAAGACCTCAAGAAAGCAGATCTCGCAGGAGTAATGCTTCCCAGGGAATTCGGCGGCCTCAATTTTCCTGTTACGATATATACTATGATGACAGAAATGGTTTCCAGAGCAGACGCAAGTTTGCAGAACCTCTTCGGGCTTCAGGATATAGCCGAAACAATCTGCGAATTTGGTACCGAAGATCAAAAACAGAGATTTCTGCCCAGATTCGCATGCGGCGAAGCTGATGGCTCTATGGATTTAACAGAACCTGACTCAGGATCTGACCTCCAGTCAGTGCGACTGAAAGCCACTCTGGATCCGAAAACCAATCAGTGGTACCTGGACGGAATGAAGCGTTTCATCACTAACGGCTGCTCAAAAGTCCATCTTGTACTTGCCAGATCAGAAGAAGGCACATCTGACGGGCGCGGACTTTCAATGTTCATTTGCGAAGCATGCCCTCAGCTGGTTGTAAGAAGAATTGAACATAAACTCGGCATCCATGGCGTGGCTACGGCAGAACTACAATACAATCATGTGCCAGCTGAACTTTGCGGAATGAGAAGGCGCGGACTTACAAAATATGTAATGAGCCTAATGAATGGCGCTCGCGTAGCTATCAGCGCTCAAGCTCTTGGTATAGCTGAAGCAGCTTACCGTGAAGCAAGAAAATACGCTGCAGAAAGAAAACAATTCAAAACATCTATTGACAAGTTTGCTCCGGTCTTCACAATGCTCACAAGCATGAAAATGGAGATTCTTGCGGCTAGAACCCTTCTTTATGAAACAACAAAGATGGTTGACTTGCGTTGGGCTTATGGGCATTTGGTAGAACATGGAAAACCTGAAGAAATCACTACTGATATCAGGCAGAATGATAAATTCTATGCCAAAGTAGCAGCTGTGCTTACTCCTATGAGCAAAGCTTATGCGACAGAAGTAGCCAACAGAGTCTCTTATAAAGGAATCCAGATTCACGGCGGTACTGGCTATATGAAAGACTTTAATGCTGAAAGATTCTATAGAGATGCCAGAATTACCAATATTTATGAAGGAACCACTCAGCTCCAGCATGTGGCTGCCATCGGAGGCATTGTCCAGAGAGTACTTGATCCTATTATGGATAAATTCGCGGCTCTGCCATATCAGGGAAAACTCATGAGGCTTTCTACTCAGATTCATGAAATGCGTAAAAAACAGCAAATAGCTGTTCAATATGTTGCAGAAAAGAAAGACTCGACTTATTTTGACATGGTTACAAAACATCTTGTCGATATGGAAACCTATATCTTTGTAGGTTACCTGATGCTCAGAGATGCTCTGAAAGTTTCCGAAAGAGAAACCATTGCAGAAAGGTTTATCCTGGATGCGGTTCCGGAATTTGACAGATCATACGCTGTAGTAATGAGCGGCGATGTAACACTAATAGATAATCACAAAGAAATTCTTGATTACTAATCCTTAAGGAGGATCATGAACGACGCATACCTTGCAAAGGCAATGGAGAAAGTCCCTGATAAAAGGGCACTTATTCTCCTTGCTTCCAAGAGAGCAAAACAACTCGCGAAAGGTGAAAGACCTTTGATAAAACATTCAGAGCTCGATTTTCTTGATGTAGCTCTTCTTGAAATCGGCGAAGGGTTGCTCTCATACGAACTTCCAAACACGAAGCAATCAGACGGTTTGCTAGACTAGGAAGCTAATAGAATTAAGGAGTGGGAAACCACTCCTTTTTTTATCTCTCAATCACTCTTACTATTTTTCAGAATTCTTGATCCGATGCAAACAAGGATGACACCAAACCAATGCGTCCGTTTGTAAGGGGAACAATCGTCCCTCGGCGCTTTAGGAGAAACACGCCCTACCATCTGCTTGAAATATGTCATATTAGAATTCGAAAATCATTTCGTCATAGGTATAACTATTTGTGATGAATTAAAGATCAGGAGGGTCGATCTTTTACATCGGCTTCTTTTAATTGCAGTTGAAAGTTCTAAAAAAACCCATCAATTATCAATTATCAATTATCAATTATCAATTATCAATTATCAATTTTCCATTTTCCATTATCCCCCATTCTCTCACTCATTTTCAATTTTCAATTTTCAATTTTCCATTGAATTAAGGTAGGGACACCTCTCCGCAGAGCGTGGCAAGCTCCGGAGTTTATAACGCAGAAGCGTTAGCGTCCGTATATAAAAGGTGACCACTGTCACCCGGCGCTTTAGGAGAAACACGCCAAATAGAAAAAGTGCCATGTCTAATTTCCTGTTATTTATCCTGTGTTTATCCGGGGAAGAAGTTCTGAATTTGTTCCTACTGTCAATTCCTGCCTCTATTCTTAGGCAAACTAAGAAAAACACTTATCATCATTAACTCCGTTTTATTATATAAGAAGTTTTCAGGACTATTTTATTTTTTGATTCAGTTTTATAATTAATTGTTATAATTAGCAGTGGATTATCATAACATTTATCAGGTTGCAAATGAAAACAATTTCTATCAAGACACCCAGGCAGGGTTTTATAAATGTTATCGTTGAAAAAGATTCTCTCGTTCTTGGAACATGGCAGGGAATCTATTTCTGCGAATTTGATGGATCTAGAACAAGAAATTTTCACATCTATATACAAGGAATAAACTAATGAAAATCAGAAGGTTTTTTGCCAGAAATAGAGTACTGCTGGTACTTGTTGGAATTTTACTTCTCTTTCTTTTCTATTACTGTTATCTGCACAGACATCCCAGAACGGACAATGCTTTTGTCATAGCAAATACTATTCCTATTTCTTCCTATGTATCGGGTTATATCACTGATGTTTATGTCGAAAACAATCAGGAAGTCAAAAAAGGAGATAAACTTTTTACTATTTATACTACTCCCTATGAACTGGCACTCAAACAGCTTGAGGCTGAGCTTAAAGCAGAACAGTACAATTCCAAAGCTCTCGCGAATCAAATCAAACAGAAAGAATTGGCTTATCAGGCAGCTACGGCTCAATTTAAAAACGCCGACTATCTAGCTCTTCAATCAGAATGGCTGGCTAACAAGAATGCGGTTTCAGATCAGGACGCTGAAGTAAAGGGTTCTCAGAAAGATGTGGCAAAAGCTAATCTTGAAATGGCAGCAACCGAACTCGAAATAATCAAAAACCAGTACCAGAACTCTCTTGCCACTGAAGAAAGCCTTGCTGCTCAGGTGGCAAATGCTAAAGTGAATCTTGAAATGACAACTGTTTACGCTCCTGCAAACGGAATAATATCAAATATGTATATTACAAAGGGGATGTATACGGCACCTGGCTCGGCACTGTTTGGTGACGCCCTTTTTTCATTTATTGAAACTGATAAGTGGTGGGTACAGGCTAATATTAAGGAAACAGAACTTGATAAAGTAAAAGAAGGCCAGAAGGTTTGGATGAAACTATGGATATATCCTGAAAAAGTTTTTGAAGGCAAGATCTCCAAAATAGGTTGGAATGTAAACCGTCAGGAATCCTCTATGACAAACTTCCTCCAGAATGTAAAAGATGAAAACGAGTGGTTCCTTCTCCCTCAGCGTTTCCCAGTCCAGGTAGAAATTATTGATAAAGATATCAGCAAATATCCTCTTCATGTGGGGCTTACTGCTACTGTTGTTATAAACACAGAAGATTACATTTGGGAACATCTTTTCTGGCAGATTGACTGGTGGTAAGAGAATTTATGATTTATGATTTATGATTGATGATTTATGATTGATGATTTATGATTGATGATTTATGATTGATGATTTATGATTGATGATTTATGATTGATGATTGATGATTTATGATTGATGATTTATGATTGATGATTTATGATTGATGATTGATGATTGATGATTGATGATTGATGATTTGGAAGATATAACTGCAGGAAACAAAATTTTCATGACACAGGATGAATTAAAAACAAGAACAAAAGAGTTTGCGATCCGGATCATTAATCTATGTGCAGCTCTTCCTGATAATGCTATTGGTAGAACAATACGAAATCAATTAATCAGGTCGGGATGTTCCGTCGGAGCAAATTACAGAGCGTCCTGCAGGGCAAGGTCAAAAGCAGAATTCATTGCAAAACTGGGAATTGTAATAGAAGAATCCGACGAAAGTTCATTCTGGCTGGAGCTTATAATTGAGGCTAAAGTCATGAAGAAGGAACTCGTAGCGCCTTTACTAGCCGAATCAAACGAACTGACTGCTATTTTTGCTAAGGCTGTTATCTCTTCAAAGAACAAATCATCAATCATAAATCATAAATCATAAATGCTTTTTCTCAAACCGATACAAAAATTCACAAATGCCTACGATCCATCAAGAAATGCTTTTGTTCTTGCAATTCAGGCTCTTATTCCGGCTTTGATAAGCACTGCCGTCTATCTTTATTTCAGAAAACCTTTAAGCGGTAATTTTATTACTTTCTCTGCATTCACACTAGTAACTACTTTTTTCATAACAACCTATAGAATAAAAATTCAGGCTGTTACTTTGACGCTTTTTGTCTCTCTTGTGGGAATCGTAATAATAAATGTCTTTTACAAGCATATTTACACCATGCTTATTCTGCTTTTTCCTGTCCTGCTCTTTGCTTTTAGTTCAATCAAGTACAAATACCTGGCGCTTATGGTTCCTTCTTTCATTGCAATATCCATTCCTCTTCCGGTCGGTTGGTATCAGGCGGCAAACAGATGCATAGAAGTCGTTATTTCCTGGTTTATATGTCTTTTTTGTCTGGCTCTCTATGAACTGCTCTTTACTAAATATCGTTTCAGATCCAATTTGCTTTACTGCGCAGAACTTATCAATGATTTATTCATCCTTACTACAACGGTTAACAAACGTGAAGCTTCAAACAAGATTAAACACAAATATCTTTTCAGAAAACACGCTCTTTACAGGACTGACATCGTTACTTCAAGAGTTTTCAGCAGTAATAATGAAAGGTTTATGTATAAGATACAGAATGTAATTACGAAATTCACTCCTCTTGTTTACAGCGATACTTATATCTTCCCCAATATTAAATTCTTTGTTTACGGGATTAGAGATGTATTTACTCTGTACAGAAGGCTCCATCGAGATCTATCACTTATGACTGAATTTGAACTCAATATTGAAAAGCTCTGTTCCCATATTCCCCTGACTGACAGAATAATTGAAAATCTATACGAAAGGATTGATAATCAAATTAATTCTGTAAGAGAAAGAAAGTCTCCGGAAAAAATATATAGAGACGACAACCTTACAAAAGACTGGCTGGAGAACTATGAAGCTTATTTAATATCTCCTCCTTCAGATTCATCCAAAGCAGAATCCAACTTTTTCTTAGGTATAAAATACATCATTCTTGACTTGGATGCTTTGAGAAGAAAACTCAGAAAAATCAAATATGCAGGTATGTAATGAAAGACCTCTATCTTGAAAGTTCACGAAAGCTTTTTCTTCAGGAAGGTATATGTGCCTCAGTAGCTTTTACTATCGCGCTGATAATCAACTACACCATGAAGATTAACCATGGATACTGGCTGGCGCTGACTGTGGGAATAATGTTTGCCATGCCGCTACAGGGCATGATTGTCCAGAGAGCATCAGATAGAATGTTAGGAACGATTATCGGGCTTCTTTTCTCTTTCTTCTACCTAAGCATCTTTGCATATATGGACTACAGATGGACTTATCTCCTTCCGCTCTTTTTCTTTTTAATGTATTACGCTTTTTATATATCAAACAACTATCTTATAATGGTTGTAGTGATGGTTACTTATGTGCCTATACTTATTGACCTGACTGTTCAGAACACTTTGCCTCTTTTTCCTACAATGATGATTAGATTGATCAATACGGCGCTTGGCATTATCATTGCTTTGGTTTGTGAATATACTATCTTCCGTTTTGCCTCCAGTTCCGCAAAAGATACAAAATACTATATCAGAGAATATTATAAAACAATAGGAAACATAATATCCCTCTCCGGAAATTGTTTCATTTCCCATTCAAAATACTCAAAAAATATGGCATCCAGTATCCGAAAAATGATGAACTCAATAGCCGCTCTTGAATCTCTTTATATCTTTATGCGCAATGAAATAGATTACACAAAAAATAAGGAAGAAATTTTGAACCGCTTCTTCTTTAATTGTAATAGAACGGTTAACTGCGCAAGAAAAATACTAGCCATTATGGTGCATGACAAACTCGATGAATCAGTAATATCCAGAGATAACTTCAGTAAAATTAACAACTCAATTTCAGCCAAATATAACAATATAGTAAAATATGTCTACGACAAGGATGATGATTATAAGGACAAATTAGACTCTATTATAAACTTTCTTGAAAAGAAGCACACTTCTCCCACTTACTCATATTTAAGCGAACTAGCCGAACTAAATAGTATTTTTGACGATTACATTGATTATGTCCATCTTCACAGATATCCCAAAACCATAGACAAAGCCTGAAACTTCAAAATGAAACTTTTATAGGATCTGACTCATGGGCTTTTCGTCTGCATTTATCGATACAACTTCTGAAATAAACATATCATGGGAGCCAAGTGTCTTAATCTCTTTTACTACACATTCAATACTAATTGGCGATTCTTCTATAATAGGAGAAGAGATTTTCCTAGCTTTTCCCTGTAAGTTTAATGATTTTGGCAGATTCAATATCGAGAGAAAAGTATTTTACTATCCCTCTAGATTCCTTATCACAAATTCAGGATTTATTTTTATAACTACTACTTATTTCATGATAATTGGTTACACTATATTAATTATAGTATAATTAGTCATGAACCAATATTAAATCTCCGAACAGAAAGGATATCCTTGATTCCTAAAAAGATAAAATTTAGAACTAAAATATTTCTACTCATCATCTTTGTATGCATTTTGCTTACTGCAATATTGAGTTTAACAGAGACTTATTTGGATTATGCTTATAAAAAAAAATCTACCAAAATTGCCGATCAATGCATTAATGAAATTTTCGAATGGGAAAACAACCATTTTGTTGATAGATTGGGATCCTTCGCGGAATTGTACCTTAAGGCTGAGGCTAAAAATTTAGCCAATGAAGTTTTGAAAGAATATGTTAAGTCTGGCAAAAGTTACGAAGCTTTAAAAGGTAACATATTACTAAGAAATACTTTTAATAATTCTGAAGGAATCGATAAGACAAACAGTGTTCATATAGATTTAATATATGACAAAAAAACTATATTGGTTTCCATTCATCCGGAAACAGAAGGGAAAGATCCGGATAAGTTACTAAAGACCGGAGTAGACAAACGCATTAATGCCTGGTATAAATCTATAAAAAATACAGATGTACAATATTTTGATTATTATGATAGCAAATCTAACCTAACTTATCGTTTATATGGAATATTATATGTAATACCCGATACAAAGTTGATTCTATCTTACATAATAGAGATTAATAGCTACATCAAACCTCTATCGGCTCATCTGATTGCCGAAAGAGATTCTTTGAAAGAGGGAACGATTGTTGCATTATCAGACTCCTACGAAGGCATTCAAGTGCATAAGCTCTATTCTTTAATAATTTCTGTTGTGGTTATCCTTCTACTGTCTATCCCATTAATACTTTGGCTGACAACATCAATTACGAAACCTATAACCACTCTAAGAAATGAAGTCTTGAAGATGGGAAAAGGAAATTTTAACATAAAAATAGCGGAAACAGGTACAGTCGAAATTGCTGATCTGATGCACTCTTTCAATTCTTTAGGTAAAGATCTGGTCGAATATACTTTAAAGTTGGAAAAAGAAGTTGCATTAAGAGAAAAATTATACGCAGAACTGGAAGTTGCCCGCACAATTCAGGAAAGTCTTATTCCTCATGACTTTCCTAATCTAAAAGAGTTCAGCCTTTATGCAAAACTTATTCCTGCCCAAAATGTGGGTGGAGACTTTTACGATTTTTTCTTTATTGACAAAGATCATTTTTGTTTTGCGATCGGCGATGTATCCGGCAAAGGAATACCTGCCGCGATTTTCATGGCCGTAACAAGAACTCTCCTGAGAGCTAAAATAAATGACTCATTGAATTCTGCCAAAATAATGAATGCAATGAATAATGAAATCCTAAAAGAGAATAATCAATCTTGTATGTTTGTAACTCTTTTTATAGGTATCCTTAATATTAAAACAAATGAGTTGGATTACTGCAACGCAGGTCATAATCCTCCTCTTTTTTCTCATTGCAATGAAAGATTTGACTACGCGTTTTCCAGTAAATCATGTCCTCTCGGAGTAGATATTATTAATTCTGTTGCATATAAAAGCGAAAAGATAAGGCTTTCACCCGGAGATATGTTGTTTTTATATACTGACGGAGTTACTGAAGCGGAAAATAAAAACTACGATTTATTCTCTGAAGATAGACTAAACGAGGTTCTAAATGACAATAAAGATAAAGATAAAGACCTCGCTACTATAATCAATAAAGTACTCGAATCTGTTCAGGCTCATGCCAAAAATATGGAACAGTTCGATGACATAACTATATTGCTTTTAAGATATGGTAGCTCCAAATAATCTCGGTTTGATTTCTCATGAAAGGAGCATCGATTAGTATAGATATATTCTTTTTCCATGTCCTTTGACTTTGGCAATATCTATAGCATTATTAGCAACTTCAAGAGTTTTCAATATTATATCTTTCACTTGCTTTTTCTATTTCCTTTGTTATATCAGCAATAACTCCATAAAATTTATTTTCTCTCATTTTGAAGACTTCCGAGGATATCCATCTTACTCCTTTCTCCGGATGATTGATTTTAAACTTGATTTTTTTAGGGAATTCCTTAGATCCCATCCAGCTTTGTACGATTTCAATATCGTCATGATGAACTAATTTCAACCATAACTTGCTATCTTTAAAAGCATCATGCCTTGTAATTCCGTATATTTCTAAAATAGCATCACTTATAAATGTATATTTGAACGAATCCTCATCGTTATCCGCTGTTTCCCCTATCCAAAGAATGGTATGAAGCTTATTGATAACCTCTTCCAAATCTTTTCTTCTCTCTCCATCTGCACAATAATTAGTGATATCCTCTATGGTGCCGACAATCCTTAGAAGAGTTTTATCTTCTTTAAGAATAGGCGTTATTGTCAATAGTCCTATTCTTTTCTTGCAGGTTCCGGGAATATAAGTCTGATAATTGGATATCCTTTGCTTCGTTTGCAAGACTTTATGTTCTAGCTCCAATATGGGAAAATATTCTTTAAAATCAAAAAGATCACTCGAAGATTTGCCTGCTATGCTCTCCTTATTATATCTTCCTCCAAAAAGATTAAGAAAATTCTCATTAACATTAGTATATTTCAGCTTGTGGTCTTTAATGTATCCCACGAACGGCAGGTTTTGCATCAGAAGCCTAAACCTGTAAATTTCTGTCATTAATCCTGTATTTGTTGCCTGGAGTTCAGAGCAATAATCATGAAGAGCTTTTATTTTTTGAGCAATATTGGGATCTAAATCCTTAATATCCAAATCGGAATTTTCATAATTGTCATTCGTCTGTCTTTCCTGCAAATCTGAAATAACATCAACTGATACATTTAAAAACTGTGCCATTATTCTTATGTCTGCGTCACAGGGCCGATATATACCTCTTTCCCAGGAAGAGATAGTCTCTCTTGTTTTATTTAAATATTTAGCGACTTCTGCTGCTGCGATTTTCTTTTCTTTTCTGATTTTCTTAAACGCTCGACAATAGAACATATGCATTACCTTCTTGTTTAATTACATGAAATAACTACATATTATTATATGCCCTCTCAGTAAAAGAGAAGAAACATCACAAAAAAAATCAATAACAACTATCCATTTCCCACTTTCAACTTTCCATTTTCAACTTTCCATTTTGACCCATCAACCATCAACCATCAACCACCAATTTTCAATTTTCCATTTTCCATTTTCAATTTTCCATTTTCAATTTTCAACTATTCTCCCTTCTCTCACTCATTTTCAATTTTCAATTTTCAACTTTCAATTTCCCACTGTTCACTGTTCAGGGTTTACCATCTGCTCGTTACCTATGCTTATGCTGTACATCACATTCTTCTCCGCATAATGGCTGATCCAGCTAGACCCATTGCCTGAGGCCGTATTCGGTCGTGCCTCCATCGATATATTTCCCGGTGATCCGGAGTCAGTATACCACTGTCTAACCGGGTGCAGGGATAAGCAGGGCGCGGTGTCTGTCCACGATGTGTTGTTGTCTCTTGGCACTGGCTGCTTCTTCCCGTCCGCATAGGAGTAGAAAGTAATAGGGAGTGTCGTGTTTTGATATATCTGGTGCAGCTCGGCGCTTGTGTTAGGGTAAAAAGCGGTGTAGATACCCTCTATTTCCAGGAAGGCTAAAGATACATCACCATTTTCGTATGAGATCACAAACTCTAACAAATTGTTGCTATCAGATCCGTTATCAGTCCACCTCCATTTATATTCAATGTCCGCACTTCCATTGGCGGGGATGGTAAACGATTCCGGACTCTCTATTTTTGCGTGCACCTTCGATATCAACTCAAAATTTAAGTCGTAATCCAGTGTATTAAAAACCCTTATACTGTGGGGAATATAAACCCATGCCATCGCACCATTAGCGATACAAACTAATACCATAATCAGCATAGCCAATATTCCCTTATTCATAATCTCTCTTTTCATATCAGTCATACTTCCTTGTTTTTATAGTGACGCTTACTTCCATTTCTCGAATAATTTTTATTAAAAAGGGGCGGTAACTCCGCCCCCTTAAAAAAAAAGCCTGAACACATTCATTCGGAGATCAAGTTGCCTCAACTCCCTTGACCTCCAATCCCATCTTTATATGCCTGTATTCCATGTATTTCTTTACGGTAATATCGCGGGGCCCGGTTGCCCCGGATCTGGCGGAGTGGCTGGTTGGCTATTGTTCGGAACATTAGGAATAATGGGAAGATCATTATTTGGATTATAGTTGTTATTGTTCTGACCCGGCGGAGTGGCTGGTTGGCTGTTGTTAGAATTATCGTTGCTATTGTCGTTGGGGGTATAGCCTTGCTGCCTCGTGTAATATGTCTCTAGTAATCCGCCGGAGCCATCTGTTGTGTTTGGGAGTGTGAGCTGCCCGGGGTTAAATAGTAGGGGTAATGTGTTATAATTGCCGGTGGTCACAACCTCCCAAGCGTCCATATACTTAAAACCCGCCGGGCTCGCTTGGTTCATGCTAAGAATAACTGCCTGCATCCAGCTATTCTTCCCCCCTGTTACCACCTTTGTAAACGCTTTGTAATCGAAGGGGAATACCTGTAACCAACACTGTGCGGTCAGCTGCGGACACGCAACGATAGTATAGTATTGTAATATGAAAGGTCTTCCTTTAGGGTTTCCGAAGGTCTTTGAGGAGCGGTCGAAATGCGCACTGGAAAATGAATAAACAGGTGTATTAACCGTTGAGGGGCTGGGGGTTATTAAGGTAAGATCCGGGGTGGTGGTGGTGCTAAATCCAACATCCAGATTTCCCTTAGTGTCTACATTGTTAACCCAAAAAGTATTCGCGAATATCACCGATGATTCGATCGGTGCCGCCATCTGTGATGCTAGTATCATGTAATTGCCAAGTAAGGGAGTAATCTGTTGCGTTTGGCATGGCGATTGGGCACCCATCATCCAACCTGAGTTATTTGTTAGAAAATGCCAGGCATTACCATTCGTGGCAGACGCAGGAATGAACAAACCTGTTGGTGTAACTCCGCTATTGTACGATTTGTAAGTCGTTCCCTCTATATTCTCCGCCGCCGCGGACATAATAATTGGCGTCTCATTCAGATTCTGTAATATAATTATTAAATTGTGCCCTGTATTTTTTATAGCATCCGTCCAGGCATTAGCGTCATTGTC
>MHBE01000048.1 GCA_001803205.1 Lentisphaerae bacterium GWF2_38_69
TACCCTGGTACCAATCTGGTATTAAGATATGAGAGAATCGGCGAAACATGATTGCATGTGTCATCCTTTTGTCCCCCAGATCAAGATTCCTGAAATTTAGCCTGGCTACTTCCTGACAAAACCCCAATATCCCTCCCTTGATTCTTAATGAATCAATTCAAAAAAGAATACTTTTTAAAATCAGGTTATATAAGCAAATCATTCAAGAAGCGTTATATCGAACACATGGTAATAAGTCATTAGCTTCTAAGATATTATTCATATCAAAATCATTTCGTTAAAGGTATATGTTATACCGAATATAGTAGATATCATTTTTATTTTCCATAAACTTAAACTCTCCAGTCAATTGCTTTTGACATTAAGGTCAATTACAAAACTATTTCTCTCTTATTCTATTCAAATTGATTTCTTTAATATATAAAATGTCTGCTACAGTTAATATTTATTGGATTTAAAGGAGTTACATATGAGCGAATATGTAGATATAAACCATCTCCGAGATTCTTCCATAAGATCTCTCATTAACTCATGCCCATTGTCAAATGATAATCCTGAATGCTGCCAGCTGCACCATTTCAGAAAACTCCCTCATGAACTGAAAATAGCTGTTTTTAATAAGTTTTCTGACAAAGATTGCCTCGATATATGTAAAAGACATCAGATATGTCTATTCCAAAGAGTGATAGAATCTCAAATTTATGGAAAGAAAATAAAAACTACTGCATAATTAGCTGAGCTCTTATTTGTCTAAATCTGATGAGTAATTCACATTTTTAAGGATATTGGGATCATTGACTTTTACATCTAAAACTTTAAATCCTGAATCTTTGATAAGCTGTCTCAATCCTCCTGAATAGCAAGGAGTTTTAAGAATAGAAAATAATTTTCCTTTAATGACTATAGGATGGCCAGGAAAACTGTTAAAAACAGGGCGGACTATCTGGCATTTTTCAGGATTAAAAGCGCTCTTAAGTTTTTTTATAGTATGCACATCTACCATGGGATGGTCAACAGGGAGTATCAGGTAACCTTTAAATTCCGGGTAAGATTTCAAAGCATAGTACAATGATGAAATCATCCCTAACTCAGGCGTTGGGTTATCGACATAGAGAAGATTTTCAATCTTTATATCAAAACTCTTCTGCTTCACACATATAATATCTGAAAAACCAGAAAGGATCAGTTTTTCCTGTATTGTTTCAAGAAAAGTTTTTCCCTGAAATTCCCCCTGCCATTTTGGTTTGCCGAATCGGCTCCCTTCCCCGGCAGCTAGTACTATAGCTGCCAGAGAGATATCGCCATTGAGTTTATTCATATAAATACATGAATGCTTTTTCAGGAGTAATAGGAAGAGATGCTGGCAACGGTTTGTCTTTTCTAAAGCTCCTCAGAGCGCGGACAAGTGCAAAATAAGCGCCTAGACCATGGATAAAAGGCGGTTCTCCAACTGCCTTTGAATTGCTTACTGCATAAGGATTCAGAGAATTCTCTAGAATATAGACATTAAATTCCTTAGGGCAGAACTTAATATCAGGTATTTTGTAGGAATTGACTGCTGTCAGCATTTTACCTTTGCTGTTATATTTTATCTGTTCCATTGTAGACCATCCAATAGCCTGTATAATTGCGCCTTCAATCTGACCTTTGTCAATATTATGACTGAGTGAAACGCCTACATCATGAACTACATCAACTGAGTCAATATCATATGTTCCCCTAATGCAGTCAAGAGTAACTTCAGTTA
Organism: Lentisphaerae bacterium GWF2_38_69; assembly: GCA_001803205.1. Classification (GTDB taxonomy): domain Bacteria; phylum Verrucomicrobiota; class Lentisphaeria; order Victivallales; family GWF2-38-69; genus GWF2-38-69. The sequence goes on from MHBE01000048.1 coordinate 1,748, forward strand.
TTGATGTGCCATAGGAATAATATGCAAAAGGTCTTCCTCTTTCAGTTTTTCTATCGATATAAACTCCTGGAGTAGCGTAGAATGCCCTGCATCCCAAATCTGTTCTGTCCCAATAAGCTTCATGGATAAGCTGCTCCCATTTATAATCCGTTTTTGCGCTCTTGAGGTAGACTATTTCATCTCTGATTGATATTTCATCAGGATTGTTATGATTAAATTTCTTGGCGGCAAAAACCTGGAGCCTCTTATATAGTGTATCACAGGCCATCTTTGCTGCCATACCATTAAGGTCTGCTCCGGTACTAGCAGAAGTCGGAGACGCATTAGGTATTCTGGATGTATTTGTAGTTTCCACTCTGACTTTGTCTTTGCCTATAGAAAGAGCTTTTGCGGCTATGAGAGCAATTTTCATATTGACACCCTGCCCCATTTCTACAGCGCCCGTACTAACAGAGACAGAACCGTCGGCATAAATATTGGCAAGCGCGCTTCCCTGATTAAGAGCTGTTTGTGCAAACGAAATACCAAAACAAACAGGGACTACAGAAATTCCTTTTTTAGTTTCCGTATTAGCTTTATTATACGCTTCAATTGTTTTAATTCTTCTTGCGATGCCACCAGAACGCCTGTCAAGCTCTTCCCAACATCTGATAGCGTTAGTTTTTTCCAGCTGCATTCCGTAAGGCAAAAAGTCTCCGTCCTGGAGAAGATTTTTTCTTTTAATTACGCTTGGATCAACTCCCATAACTTCTGAAGCATGTTCAATAGCAGTTTCTATAACAAAAACGCCCTGAGGCACTCCAAATCCCCTGAAAGCGTTGTTAGAAGGAAGATTTGTCTTGCAGCTAACGGCCATAGCTTTCAGATTCGGGATAAAATAGGAACTTGAAACATGTAAAAATGACCTCCCGAGTACTGCCAGGGAAATATCCGCAAAAGCTCCTGCCTGTTGGTAAAGATCAACCTGATAGGCAAGGATTTTTCCGTCTTTGTCCAAACCCATTTTATAGTCAAACTCATACGGATGCCTCTTTCCGGAAGTAGCAATGTCTTCATTTCTGCCCAGAACCATTTTTACCGGCCTGTTGAGAAGTTTTGCGGCTAAGGCAGGGGCAACAGCCCAGATAGCTGTCGATTCCTTTCCTCCAAAAGCGCCGCCAAGGCGCCTTATTTCAAGTTCCACTTTATGCATTGGAATATTGAGGATTTCAGCTATATGATGTTGAAAAGCCCCTGGAGACTGAACGCTTGCGTAAACTTTCATTGTGTCATCTTCGCCAGGGACAGCCAAAGCTCTTTGTGTTTCAAAATAAAAGTGTTCCTGCGGCCCGTTATGAGCTTTGCCTTCTACGATATATTCGCACTTACTCCAAGCCGAATCCAGATCCCCTGCAGTAATAACTCTCGGCGCAGCATGAATCATACCGCTCTTAAAAGCTTCTCTTGGTTCAAAAACTCCTTCCTCTTCTTTGACCTGAAGCTCTATAAGTTTAAGTGCTTTTTTAGCAAGGTGCTTGCTCTCAGCCACAACCATTGCAATAGGTTGTCCTGCATATTGAATTTCCTTTTCAGCAAAAAGAGGCTGATCAGGAATCATGTGCCCTATTTGGTTCGGGCCAGGAATGTCTTTCCCGACGAAAACCCCTGCTACTCCTTCTGCCTTATTTGCCTTCGAAATATCCAGCTTCTCGATAGTGCCTTTAGCTATTGGAGACAGAAAGAGAACCGCATGAAGCAAACCTTCCTGGGCAGGAATATCGTCAACAAAAACAGATCTGCCGCGTATGTGCATTTTCATGTCAACATTTCTCATATCAGCAACCCTCCCCTGCGCATACTTTAACGCCAAAAAGTTTATTAAAATGAGCAAATATAAGTTGCCTTATAAGCAGTTTCTTATAATTGGCCGAACCTCTTACATCATCGATGGGAGCTACTTGCGAAACAACATATTCAGCTAATTTATTAACCGTTTCATAACTGATTTCTTTTCCTCTGAAGTTATCAAGGCCTCCAATCATTAAGGGTATGGAAGCTACACCTCCGGCAGATATTCTCAGCGCGGCAATGTCCATACCGTTTGTTTCAATAAGAATTGAAGAATTGACAGCAGCAATATCTAGAATCTTCCTGTTTGAAACTTTTTCAAAGTTATACAGGACTCCTTCATTCATAAAAGGAACAAGTATTTCTTTGATAATTTCACCTTCAGAAAGATCAAATTTCTTATAATCTTTATAGAATTTGTCCAGAGCAATTTCTCTTGTTTTTCCATTTCCATCAATTACGATTGAAGCATTTAAGGCCAAAAGCATGATTGTAATATCGCCAATAGGTGAAGCATTAACGATATTACCGGCTAAAGTAGCTTTATTCCTGAGGATCATTGAAGAGTGAAGCAATACATCATCTTTCATAAAAGGGAAATATTTATTTACTGCACATGAATTCCTAAAATCCTCAAGGCTTGTTGCAGCTCCGATACGAATGCAGTTTCCGTCCACTCTTATGTAATTAAGGTCTTTTCTTTCAGAAATAAACTTGAGGTCTGATTCAACAAGCTGATCAGGAATCTGTACAAATAAATCTGTACCTCCTGCTATAATTCTGGCTTTGGCAGAAGGAGAGCTAGCTGAAGAAGCATTTAGTTTTTTTAATTTCTGAGGAATTTGGGCAAAATAAGAAGGAAGAACACCTGCCTCAAGAAGAACATCTATTCTCTTATTCATATCTCTGCTCTTCGTTTTAAGCAAATCAGATAAAGCCTTGGCAGCATTTCTTATTGCCACATATCCTGTGCATCGGCAAAGGTTTCCATCAAGAGCATCTTCAGCATCTTTATATGAAAATTCACTGCTGCTGAGAGCAAAATAGGTAAGTGAAAGAACAATACCTGGAGTACAAAATCCGCATTGTGAAGCGCTGTAATCAAAAATTGCTTTCTGAATTGTATTTAACTCTTCCTGATTTACTCCTTCGATGCTGACAATATGAGATCCGTTAACATCTCCGATAGGAAGAATGCATGAAGCAACGGATTTATAACTTATATTTCCTTTGTCATCCAAGGTTCCTGCCAGAACAGTACAAGCCCCGCATTCACCCTCTTTGCAGCCTTCCTTTGTACCATAGAGCTTCAACTCGTCTCTTAGATAATCAATCAGAATTGTTCCGGGATGAGCATTGGTTTCAAGAATCTTATCATTAACAATAAACTTAAGCATAAAACCCCCGTTGGTTAGTAAATTAAGCAAAGAATCTACAATAATGCTTGAAAAAAACAAGCTACTCTCTACTATATGCCCTTTTATACTTTTTCCGTTAGCGCTTATTAGACTGAATATATTTTAATGTATAAGGGGGGATGAAATGTCAGACAAATTCTTACCGATTTCGATGGAATCATTAACTAACTGGATTTTCACAGAACTTGAAGAGAAGAACAGCATTTTCGGTATAAACAGAGAGCTTTTTTTTAAACCAAAAGCAAAAGACAAATTCAAAGTTGACATTTACGCAACACAACTGGAAACCCCTTTCGGAGTAGCAGCAGGGCCACACACACAAATGGCGCAAAACCTAATTACTGCATGGCTGTCAGGCGCAAGATTCCTTGAGTTAAAAACAATACAAACTCTTGATGAATTAAAAGTTTCAAAACCATGTATCGATATGATGGATGCCGGGTTCAATGTCGAATGGTCTCAGGAACTGAAAATTAAACAATCCTTTGATGAATATATAAGAGCCTGGGTACTTATATATGCGCTTCATCATAAATTGGGCTTTCCTGGAAAAATTCCAGGTGTGATCTTCAACACAAGCATAGGTTACAATTATGAAGGCATTCAGAAAGACAATGTGCAGTGGTTTCTCAAGAAAATCAGAAATGCCGGCTCTCTCAGAGACGAAGCTGTAGAAACAGTTTCGAAATATTATCCTGAAATTAAGAAAATTGATATCCCTTATTCTATAAGCAATAATATAACGCTTTCAACAATGCATGGCTGCCCTCCGGATGAAATCGGAAAAATTGCCACATACCTTATTACTGACCTGGGATTCAATACAAATGTAAAACTAAATCCTACTCTGCTTGGGCCTGATATGCTTAGAAATATACTCAATAAGAGTCTTGGTTATAGGGAAATAACAGTTCCAGACATAGCTTTCGAGCACGACCTTAAATATTCGGATGCAGTTGCCATCCTCAAGGATCTCATTTGGAAAGCTGACAAAAAGAAAATTACTTTCGGCGTAAAACTCACGAACACCCTTGAAGTAGAAAACCATAAGAATTTCTTCGACAAAAAAGAAAAGATGATGTATATGTCTGGTCGTCCGCTCCATGCCATATCAGTCAATGTAGCAAAGAAGCTTTCCAATGAATTCAATGGAGAACTTCTTATGTCTTTTGCAGGCGGCGCTGACTGCTACAATGCAGCGGAACTTCTCAGTAGCGGATTAAAAACTATTACTGTAAGCTCTGATGTCCTCCGCCCTGGCGGTTACTGCAGAATAATTCAGTACATAAAGAATGTAGAAGACGCAATGGAATCTGTAAAAGCTTCAAGCATCTCCGACTATATTACCAGAGTAGCCAGAAAAGACAAAGCTGTTTCAGCTATTAAAAACCCAGATGATAAAGTTACAGCAGCGGCTCTAAGCAACCTCAATAAATACGCTGATTCAGTCATCAGCGATCCTCTTTACATGAGAGATTCTTATGAGAGAAAACAGTCAAAAACATCCAGGAAACTTGAATTTTTCGATTGCATCAAGGCTCCATGTACAGACGAATGCCCTGTCAACCAGAAAGCTCCTCAGTATATTGAAGCTATAAAAGATGGCAACTTAAAGAAAGCTTCTGAAATAATGAGAGAAGACAATCCTATTCCTAATATTCTCGGAAGAGCCTGCAATCACCAGTGTGAAACAACCTGTACAAGGTCTCACTATGATGAACCTATAGCTATTAGAGAACTAAAAAGGTACATTACTGATAATGTCACTTCTGCAAAATTTGATATTGAAAGACCAAACAATGTAAAAGTAGCGGTAATCGGAGCTGGTCCATGCGGCCTTTCAACTGGTTATTTCCTGGCTCAGAAAGGATTTGGAGTTACTCTCTTTGAAGAAAAAGATGGCGCTGCCGGAATGGTTTATCAGACAATCCCCAAATACAGGGCTACATCGAAATCCATCAATATGGATGTCAACACTATCAAAAAACTTGGCGTAAAAATTGAATCCAATAAAAAAGCTGGAAGGGATTTTCAGATTAAAGATCTGAAAAAGCAAGGCTACAAATATATAGTCGTAGCTGCCGGAGCTCAGGAAGGTATTACACTTGGAATCCCTGGAGAAAACGCCCATGGAGTAATAGACGGCATAAGTTTCCTGCGAACTGTAAAAAGAGGTGAAAAACTCGAATTAGGTGCTTCCGTAGGAGTAATCGGAGCTGGCGATGTAGCCATGGATTGCGCCAGATCAGCTAATAGGATTACAGGCGGAAAAGTATCTGTTATCTATCGCCGTACTATAGAAGAGATGCCTTCTCACAAGGAAGAGCTTGACGCTCTCCTCGAGGAAGGAATTGAAATAATCGAACTCACAGCTCCTAAAGCTGTAATAGCCGAAAATGGAATTATCAAAGCTCTCAAATGTTCAAAAATGACTCTCGGCGAAAGAGACGATTCTGGCAGAAGAAAACCTGTAGAAATTCCAAATTCCGATTTTTCCATTCCTCTTGATACTCTTATCATGGCGATCGGTCAAAAACCCAATTTTGATTTCCTTAAAGACCTTCCGATAGTTTACAACAAAAAAGGCTATATAGATGTTGACCCTAAAACTATGCAGACATCGATATTTGAAATCCTCGCTGGCGGAGACGCTATCGAGAATGGACCATTGACAATTGTCAAAGCTGCAGGAGACGGAAAGAAAATAGCCGTAAGTATCGCTGCTCTTGAAGCTAAAAAAACAATCCATGAAGAAAATATTTCAAACATAAAATGCAATTACAAAACCTTGATGAAGAAGAGAATGTTCAGAGAATTCAGGGTTCCTGTTCAGCATCTCTCAACTGCAAAGAGAGAAACTTTTGATGAAATAGTTGCCACTCTCTCTGACAGAACCGCAAAAAAAGAAGCCGAAAGATGCCTGCAATGCCATAAATTTTGCAGCACCTGCACCACAGTTTGCCCGAATAAGGCCATCTTCACTTACAAAACTCAGGAAGAGTCTATAAAACTGCCTGTTATCAAGATAAGTCTTGATAAGACTACATTAACAAGCGAAGAAATTTTCAAACTTGCTCAGAGCTACCAGACAGCAATATTTACTCCGTTCTGTAATGAATGCGGCACATGTCACACTTTTTGCCCGACATCAGGCAGTCCTTACAAAGACAAACCGCGATTCTATCTTGATAAAAAAGAATTTGATGCCGAAAACAACAATGCTTTCATGCTCTGCAAATCTAGAAACGGAACTTCAATCCAGGCTAAATTTGACGGAATACTGCACAGTCTTTCAGTTGCAGGAACAAATATTTTCTGTTCAAATGAAACAGCAGACATTAAAATGAGCAAAAATTTCTCTATTCTTGAATGCAATGCAAAGAGCAAAGACTCTTCGACTCTCTCCATGAAAAATTTCGCTATAATGTATGTGCTTCTTAAGAATGTAAAAAAATCTATGCCCGGCATGCCGTTTGCCCAAATCTAAAGAGGAGGAGTCAGTATAGTTATGAAAAAATCACTCCTTATAAAGAACGGAACAGTTATTACTCTCGGACCGAAAAATCAGATAATTGAAAATGGCGCAGTTTTAATAGAAGACAAAACAATAAGCAAAATAGGAAAATCATCTGACTTCAGTAGTCTTGATAAATCTACAGAGGTTATCGATGCCAAAGGCAAACTCATTATGCCTGGTTTCATTAACCAGCATATGCACTTCTATTCTACTTTTGCCAGAGGCATTATGCCAAAACAGCCACCAGCCCAGAACTTCGTAGAAATACTCGAAAAGCTCTGGTGGCCTCTTGATGAAACACTTAATGAAAAAGATATCTATTACAGCACTATAGTACCAGTCATAAACGGAATCAGAAACGGAACAACTACTTTTTTCGATCACCATGAAAGCCAGGGAATACAGAATGGCATTATGGATGTCATAGAAGAAGCTGTACGAAAAGTTGGGGCAAGAGCAAATCTTGCTATGGGAATTTCTGACAGATACAACAGAGGAAAGGAAGGCATTGAAGAAAATATCAGGTTTATAAATAAGCTCCAAAAGCATATTAAAACAGAAAAAGATGACCTGATTACTCCGATGTTCGGAATCCATGCTCTTATGACTGTTAATGAAAAAAGCCTAACCGAATCAACTCAGGCTGCAAAGGAAATGGGAGTAGGTTTTCATATTCATTGTGCTGAAGACATTGCCGACCAGATTGTTAATAAAGACAGATACGGCAAAACCGTCATTCAGAGAATGTATGACGCAGGCGGACTTGGAGATAAGACTACCGCCATCCACTGCATTCATTTAAGAGACGAGGAAATGGATATGCTCTCCTCTACAAATACTGCAGTAGTGCATATTCCCCAGTCTAACATGAATAATGCCGTCGGCGTAGCCAATGTTCTCAAAATGCTCAGCAAGAATATTCTCGTAGGACTAGGCACCGACGGAATGAGTCCTAGAATGCAGGACGATGTCAGAGTGGCAAATTATCTTCACAAACTCAACTGCAAGGATCCTAGAGTATTCTTCTGCGAATGCTGTCAGCTCCTTCTTGAAAACAATGCAAAAATCTCAAACAGGTACTTTTCAAAGAAAATAGGCGTGCTCGAGAAAGGCGCTTATGCCGACATAATACTTCTTGATTATCTAGCTCCGACACCACTGACAGAAAATACATTTTTCGGGCATTTCCTTTTCGGAATCTGCGAAGCAATTGTCGATACTACAATTGTTAACGGCAGAATCCTTATGCAGGACAGAAAACTTCTTTACCTGGATGAAGAAAAGATTTTTGCCGAAAGCAGAAAACAAGCTAAAAATTTCTGGGATAGATTCTACAGCAAATAGAATTCTCTTCATCAGTCCCGGAAAGATAAAAGCCAGCTTTTAGGCTGGCTTTTATTTTTATCCTAACTTTACAGATATTTAGTAATATACATCTCCTGCTATGCTAGTTGTCACAGGAGTAAATATGCATAAAGTAAACATGCCTATAATATAGTTTTTATTAGAAGATGAGGTAACTATATCAATTTTGTTTCCATTAAGCCTTTTGGACTCTTTAATAAATTCATTAAATGTGTTTGTATATGAAGCGTCCCAGAACATAGGCCATACACCAAAGAGATGGCATGCACAAACTGTAGTATTGACAAGGGCTATAGCTTTGCCATTAGTTGTCTCCACCCCTTTGTAGTTCATATCGACATTTGTAGTACCGCAACCTCCTGCAAGAAATGCTATTGCAGTAATTGCAAAAACCAGGGTTATTGCTTTTTTCATTATTACTCCTTTTTAGTATTGATAAAACATGTTAATTTTTACCAATGGGAATTATATCAGAATCAGTAAAAAGTATAGATATTAAGAAAAAATAGTTAACTTTATTTAAAAGAGCTTTTAGAAACTTTTCTAGCTTATACCTTATTCATAAAACATTTTATTAATCTCTAACATATTGGAGCAAAAAATGATTGGATTAATTATGGCAGGCGGTTCGGGAAAAAGATTTTGGCCTTTAAGCAGACAGAAATTCCCAAAACAGTTTTTGAAAATAACTTCAGATCTTTCAATGATTGAAATGACATTTAACCGCATGCTTGGAAAAATCAATAGAAAAGATATCTATGTAGTTACAGCTGCAAGCCAGGCAAAGCTTGTCAAAGAAAATATTCCAGGAATCGCAGATGAAAATATAATAATTGAACCACAAGGCATGAATACAGCTCCATGCATAGCCTTGAGTATGCAATATCTTGCAGAAAAATACGATAAGAGAGAAATTGTTTTCATTGGTGGGGCTGACTACGAAATACTCGATACACAAGGATTTCTTGATTCTCTTGAACCAGGCGAAATGTCCGCAAAACTAGGTAATCTTGTAACATTTGGAATAAAGCCAGCCTACCCTGCCACAGGCTACGGTTATGTCGAAGGAGGAGATCTAGCCAAATACGGATTAAAAGTAAAAAACTTCAAAGAAAAACCGGATGAAGAAACGGCAAAAGCTTTTCTGACTGCAGGAAATTACTTCTGGAACAGCGGAATGTTTATGTGGACTCTGGAGGAAATATTTACTGCTTATTCAAACTTTCTTCCAAAAGTCTTTTCCCTGATGAAAGAAATATCTTCCATCTGGAAATTAAAAGGCTATAACGCTGATATTTCCGAACAATATGCAAGAATGCCTAAAATGCCTGTTGATATAGGAATTATGGAACAGGCAGAAAACCGTATAGTTATACCCGTTGACTATGGATGGAGCGATGTTGGAGGATGGAAAGCGCTATATGAAATATCAAAGAAAGATTTCAATGGCAATGTAGTCAAGGGTGAAAACTTCAGTTTGGCTTCTTCAGGAAACTATATTAATTCCGGAAAATATGTAGCGATGCTTGGAGTTAAAAATCTTGTCGTAGTTGAAACAGACGATGTCCTTCTTATTGCAGATATGGACAAATCAGAAAGCGTGAAGGAAGTGGTAATTGAGCTAGGAAAAAACGAACAAAGAAAAAATCTGACTTGATTTGCAGATGTAATAACTATAATCCGCATCCTTTTTCTATTGACAGCTTTCATCATCCTGATATAAAAGGACGATTATTCAACTAAAGTTTTTTATATAAACCATCAACTAAAGAAAAGAGGAAATTATGTCTTTAGATAATGCAAAACAAAAAGCTGATGCAATGATTGCCACAGCAAAACAAGCTGCCGCTATTTTCAACCAGATTTCCCAGGAACATGTAGATAGAATAGTGCACGCTGTATTCCAGGCGGCTTTTAAAAACAGAATTAGACTCGCCAAGATGGCCGAAGCTGAAACTGGTCTCGGGAGATGGCAGGATAAAGTTATCAAAAATGTTGCCGCTTCCCTTTTTGTGTACGAAGACATCAAAAACGAAAAAACAGCCGGCATTATTTCAGACAACAGAGAAACAGGAATTATGGAAGTAGCACAGCCCCTGGGACCGATTCTTGCCATAGTCCCTACGACAAATCCGACTTCTACAGTGATTTTCAAAACTCTTATAGCTTTGAAGTCCCGTAATCCGATCATTATCAGCCCTCATCAAAAAGCTATAGGATGCTGTGCTGAAGCTGCGAGAATATGCTATGAAGCTGCAATCAATGAAGATGCTCCTGAAAACTGCATTCAGTGTACAAGGACAGAGCCTATCGACTTTTCCACTTTCGATATTAATGAATACTATGCAGAGACACAGGCCTTCATGACTCATCCAAAACTCGCTTTGATATTAGCAACAGGCGGAGGCGGAGTAGTCAGGGCTGCTTATACATCAGGAACTCCGGCTTATGGCGTAGGGTCTGGAAATGTCCCTGCTTTTATTGATAAATCTGCTAATATTGCGTTTGCGGTAGAAAACATTCTCATATCTAAAACATTTGACTATGGTACAATTTGTGCAAGCGAACAAGCTATTATAGTTGAGAAATCAATTTCAGAAGCTGTTATCAAGGAATTCAAAGCTCAAGGCGGATATTTCCTCTCTGAAGATGAAATAACTAAAGTAGAAAACATCGCCTTCGATAGAAAAAAAGGAATTATGGCAGCAGGGGTCGTAGGCCAATCCCCTGAAAAGATAGCAAAACTCGCAGGAATTTCAGTTCCGGCCACAACTAGAGTCCTTTTGGCGCCACAGGCAGGAGTCGGAACCAACTATCCTCTTTCATCTGAAATCCTTTGTCCTCTTCTGGCTTTCTATTCAGTTGATAATTTCAATGATGCAATCAAGACTTGCATAGACCTCAATTTCCATGGAGGAATGGGACATTCGGCAAGCATATATGCGAACGATGAAAGCATTATCAGAGAGTTTGCCATAGAAATGAGCGCCGGAAGAATCCTAGTAAATTCACCTTCGTCACAAGGAGCTGTAGGCGGAATATACAACAAACTTCACACTTCACTTACTCTAGGCTGCGGAACAACTGGCAAAAACATTACTACTGATAATATAACGGCAAAACATCTCATCAATATTCAGCGTGTAGCAAGAAGAAGAGAAAATCAAAGGTTAAACCATTTCGATACCAAGCTCTTCTACAATGAAAATTTAAGTAATGAAGAAATTCTCAGCAAATACAATCAGAACTACTAGAATTACAGCAAACCAGGAGTGTATAGAGTGCGGTCTTTCAGAGACTCCCTTCTTAGATTAGATATTTGCCAGAATAGAGTTGCGTCTTTAGGATTTTGCTCTTTTCGCATATGCTCAATTCATTTTCATGGGTAGAACAACATGTTTTAATATATAAACAACTATTGATTTTTTTATATCGTATTATAGAATCTCATATTAATGTTTTTTGTTAACTAAAAGAAACCTCAAAAAATAAAAGGAAAGGTTCACATTATGGCAATTAAAGTTGGTATTAATGGATTCGGAAGAATCGGTAGAATGGCCTTCCAGGCTATTTGCGACCAGGGACTTCTTGGCAAAGAAATTGATGTAGTAGCAGTAGTTGATGTGTCAACAGATGCTGATTACTTCGCTTATCAGATGAAGTACGACTCAACTCACGGACATTTCAAACACAAAGTTGAAACATGCAAATCAGACGCTTCAAAAGAAGAAAATGATACTATCGTAGTTAATGGAAACAAGGTTCTCTGCGTAGCAGCTACAAGAACTCCAGACCAGCTCCCATGGGGCAAACTCGGAGTTGAATATGTAATCGAATCAACAGGCCTCTTCACAGAGTCAGAAAAAGCAAAAGGCCACCTCGCAGCCGGCGCAAAAAAAGTTATTATTTCAGCTCCAGGCAAAGGCGAAGTTAAAACTATCGTTATGGGTGTAAATGAGCACGAATACGAAGCTGCCAAACACAGCATAGTTTCAAATGCGTCATGCACAACAAACTGCCTGGCACCTGTTGTTCATGTAATCCTTAAGAGCGGTATCGGAATTGAAAAAGGTCTCATGACCACAATTCACAGCTATACAGCTACACAAAAGACAGTTGACGGCCCGTCAAAGAAAGACTGGAGAGGCGGACGCGCAGCTGCCTGCAACATCATCCCTTCTACTACAGGCGCTGCCAAGGCCGTGGGCGAAGTTCTCCCTTCTACAAAGGGCAAACTTACAGGTATGGCTTTCAGAGTGCCAACCCCAGATGTATCTGTAGTTGATCTTACTTTCACAGCAGCTAGAGATACTTCAATAGAAGAAATCGATGCTGAGATGAAGAAAGCTTCTCAGACTTATCTGAAAGGTATCCTTGGAGTTACTGACGAAGAACTCGTTTCTACTGACTTCATTCATGATCAACGCTCATCAATCTATGATTCACTGGCAACTCTCCAGAACAATCTGAAGGGTGAAAAAAGATTTTTCAAAATCGTTTCATGGTATGATAATGAGTGGGGATATTCCAACAGAGTTATCGATCTTATTAGATACATGGCCAAGAAAGCATAAGTTTCTGTAAAATTTGAGCTTCTAATGGCAGGGAGACCTGCCATTTTTGCTTATTGAAGAATTGTTTTTCAAGTTACAAGGAGGTTAAAAATGGGTCTAAACAAAAAGACTATAAGAGACATAGATCTCAAAGGCAAGAAAGTGGTAATGCGCGTTGATTTCAATGTCCCCATTAAAGAAGGAAAAATTAAAGACGATACACGAATAGTTGCTGCTCTTGATTCGATAAAATACATCATCGAAAAAGGCGCTTCTCTGGTTCTTCTCAGTCACCTGGGCAGACCGGACGGTGAAAAGAAAGTTGAATATTCTATGAAACCTGTTGCAGAAAAGCTTCAGGAACTTCTTGGAAAAAAAGTAATCTTTGCTGATGACTGTATAGGAGAAGCTGTTGTCAAGCAGGCAAATGCTCTCAAATCAGGAGAAGTAATGCTCTGCGAAAACACGCGCTTCTATAAACAGGAAGACATGAAAGCAAAGACTGATGAAGATAAGAAACTTCAGGACGATTTCGTAAAAGAACTTGCGAAACTCGGTAATGTCTATGTAAATGATGCGTTCGGCACAGCCCACAGAGCCCATGCTTCTACAGCTCTTATCTGCAAATATGTAAGACCTTCAGTTGCAGGGTTTCTCATGGAAAAAGAAATCGAATATCTCGGCAATGCTGTTTCTAACCCTCAGCACCCATTTGTAGCAATAATCGGCGGAGCTAAAGTTTCAGGAAAACTAGAAGTTCTTAAGAGCCTGATGGAAAAAGTCAATACTATTATCATCGGTGGCGGAATGGCTTATACTTTCCTAAAAGCTCAAGGTCACACTATTGGAGCTTCCCTGGTTGAAGAAGACCTGATTGCCACAGCTCTGGACACTCTCAAAACTGCTAAAGAAAAAGGCGTTAAATTCATGCTCCCGATAGATAATGTAATTGCTGATAAATTTGATAATGCTGCTGCTATAAAGACAGTAGGATTAGAAGTTCCGGACAATTGGATGGCATTGGATATCGGTCCCAAAACCGTTGCACTTTATACAGAAGAAATAAAAAATGCCAAAACCATCGTTTGGAATGGGCCTATGGGCTGTTTTGAAATGTCTAATTTTGCAAACGGAACAATGTCAATATGCAGGGCAGTAGCCGAAAGCGGCGCAATCAGCGTTATAGGCGGAGGGGACTCGGTTTCTGCAGTAAACCAGAGCGGTCTTGCTTCCAAGATGACACATGTCTCAACAGGCGGTGGAGCATCCCTTGAATTCCTTGAAGGAAAGAGCCTTCCAGGAGTAACTGCTTTAGATGACAAATAAGTTAACATTGTTGTTTTGATTCTATCAAGAAGCCTGCGATTTGCAGGCTTTTTTTTATTTTATAAAAATACACTCTTTCAGTAATCCCGTTTTCAGATATAATCTGTTCGGAAATTATACTTCCAACAATTTTATCCAAGAGGGGTCAATGATTAAGAATTCATGTGCTATTTTTGTTCTATTTACCTTGCTATCATCACTTTTTATACTCCCAAGCTGCTCAAAAAAAATCCCTCAGCAGTTCAAGTCTCCTGAAGTTGTAGTAGCAAAAGTAAAAACTGAAGATCTATCCAAAATAAGTTCTGTAGTTGGGCAGATTGTAGCCATGGAACAAGTTGAGCTGAAAGCAAGAGTGTCAGGATTCCTAACGAAAAGAAACTTTGAGCCTGGCCAATTCGTAAATAAAGGACAATTGCTTTTCCAAATACAGAAGGAACAATACAAAGCGTCTGTCCTTAGTGCAAAAGGAAGAGTGCAGGAAGACCAGGCACAGCTCGATTATCTTAAAATAGAATATAACCGTCTAAAACTGCTCTACTCGCAAAATGCCACAAGTCAGGAAAAATTTCAGCTAGCTGAAGCAGCGCTTATCTCACAAGAGGGAAAACTTGAAAGATCCACATCTCAATATCAACTTGCCGAATTGAACCTAAGTTACACTGATATCCTGACTCCTTTTGATGGAAGAATAGGGATGTATCAGTACAGCATAGGGAATATGGTCAATCTGGAAAGCAAGCCACTTGCTGTAGTAACCCAGGTAAATCCTATATGGGTGACATTCAACTACAGCGAAGCTCTGTTTCAGACAGTACTTGCTAACTATCAAAACATCTTACCGTCAAAAGGCAATAATAATTATGCGCTTGCAGGAGATAAAGTTTCAGTCAAAATTATCCTTTCGAATGGAACAGAGTATAACCATGAGGGAAGAATTGATTTTATTAACAATGTAATTGACCCTCTCACAGGTACAATTCAGATAAGAGCAGTCTTTCCTAACCCTGATGAAAAACTTATTGCCGGAGGATATGTTCAGGTAAAAATAACTCCGTACAAGAAAAATCCGTGCATGGTCATACCGCAGTCTGCTCTGCAAGCAGACCAGACTGGAGCATATGTATTCATAGTCAACGACAAAAATATTGTTGAACAAAAATATATCAAACTTGGAATGCCTGAAGGTGAAAATGTAGTAATAACAAGCGGTTTAGATGGAAATGATCTTGTGATAACGCAGGGCATACTCAAAGTAAGGCCGGGGATTCCTGTAATTTATACGCTCATGAAAGACCGCGGCAGTTTACCTTCCCCTCATACATCTGTACAACAGGATACCAAAATCTCCTCTGACTCGCAGAAAGCTCCAAATAACTAATCCAGATGGAGAAAGAAGAAAATGTTTAGCTTATTTTTCATAAACAGACCCAAATTTGCCTTTGTTCTATCAATAATAATTGTTATCGCTGGCATTATAGCCATAAAAAGTATGCCAATAGCAATCTTCCCTAATATCACCCCCCCTCAAGTACAGATAACTACAACTTATCCTGGCGCTGATGCTGCCAGTCTTGAAAAAACCACTGTCATTCCCCTTGAGCAGCAGATAAATGGGGTAGAAGATATGATCTATATGGATACTCAGTGCTCCGATTCCGGAAACATGACCATCACTGTATCTTTTGATGTGGGAAGCAACCCGGATATGAATGTAGTTAATGTTAACAACAGAGTCAGTATAGCTCTTCCTCAGCTACCTGAAACAGTCCAGCGCCAGGGGATAACAGTAAAGCAGCAAAACAGCAACATACTACTTCTTATCAATATCTATTCCCCGACTGATGAACATGATTCGATCTTCCTTACAAACTTTGCATGCTTGAATCTTCTTGACGAAGTTTCCAGAATTCCTGGTGTCGGAAATGCTCAGGTTATGGGTTCGCTCAACTACGCTATGAGAATATGGATAGACTCAAATAAGCTGGCAAGTTTGCAGATAACGCCATCAGACCTGATCAATGCGGTAAATGAACAAAACAAACAAGTTCCGTCAGGTCAGATCGGCGGACAGCCGTCCGAAGCAGACCAACAGTTCCAGATTACTATTCTCTCACAATCGAGAATGGACTCCGTAGAACAATTTGAAAACATTATTGTCCGTGAAAATCCTGATGGCAGCATGATCAGGGTTAAGGATGTAGCAAAAGTTACAATGGGAGCTCAGGCCTATACTACATTCGGACAGTTTAATGGAAAACCCTCAGCAAATCTAGCTGTCTATCAGCTGCCTTCTGCCAACGCTCTTGAAATCTCACAAAAAGTAAGAGAAATAGTCAAAAAGCAGTCTGAATCTTTTCCAAAAGGTGTCGCTGCCGAAATAGTCTATGATACGACGCTGTTTGTAAGCGTATCTCTAAAGGAAGTAGTGATCACTCTTATTGAAGCAATTATTCTTGTAATACTGGTGGTATTCATTTTCCTGCAGGACTGGCGAGCTACGCTAATTCCTAGTATTGCTATTCCTGTATCGCTCGTGGGAACCTTCTCATTTCTTCTGGCGCTAGGATATTCGATAAACACTATTACTCTCTTTGCAATGATCCTGGCAATCGGAATAGTCGTGGATGACGCGATAGTCGTAATAGAAAATGTGTATCGCATAATGGAGGAAGAGCATCTGGATCCAATTGAAGCAACTAAAAAAGGCATGCTTCAGGTAACAGGCCCGGTTATAGCAACCTCACTGGTTCTTTGGGCGGTATTTATCCCTGTGGCTTTTATCCCTGGAATTACCGGCGAACTGTACAGGCAATTTGCTGTAACAATAGCCGCTTCGGTAGGAATTTCAGCCTTTAACGCCCTTACTCTGAGCCCTGCCCTCTGCGCGACATTCCTGAAACCCAAAATTGAGGGAAAGAAGGAGTTCATCCTTTTCCGGTGGTTTAATAAAGGTTTTGATAAGATAAGCGAAAAATACCTCTCCTATGTCGCAGCAACCATCAGAAATCTGCCGGCAGTTGTAATTTTCACAGTACTGCTTCTTGCAATGATTTACTTCCTTTATGCATATCTTCCAACTGGTTTTATTCCCAACGAAGACCAGGGGTCGTTTATTGTAGAACTGCAGATGCCGAGCGGTGCGGCATTGACCAGGACTGAAAAAGTTATGGAAAGTATTCGCGAAATTGTCCAGAAAGCAGATGGTGTGGCTGACACTATCACAGTCAACGGCTACTCGCTGATGAGTAATATGTCAACTTCAAATGCCTCCTTGCTGTTCGTGGTACTAAAAGATTGGGATCAGCGAAAGACGCCTGAATTGCAAATAAACGCCATCACCAGTAATATTCGAAATATCCTCCAGAAAGATATTCCCGAAGGCATGACTTATGTCTATCAACTCCCCCCCATCCCAGGTTTAGGTTCTGCCGACGGATTCCAGTTTGAGTTAGAACAAAAATCAGGCAATAATCCTCAAGAGATTACCCAAGTGCTTAACAACTTCATTTATCTGGCCAATCAGCAGCCCGAACTAGCCCATGTATACAGCCTATACAGATCCAATGTTCCGAAGGTTCATGCCCAATTTGATATTGACAAACTAAAAAAACTCCAGATATCGCTTGATGAAGCTTTCGGCACCATTCAGTCCTACTTTGGTTCGAGTTATGTAAACCAGTTTGACAAGTTTGGAAAAGTTTATCAGGTGTATATACAAGCGGAGTCAAAATTCAGAGCTACTCTCCAAAATATTGAAAACGCATATGTGATGAATAAAAGAAAAGAGATTGTGCCTATGGATACTGTGCTCACACTAAAACCTGTTCTAGCTCCCGACATTATCTACCATTACAACATGTTTGCCAACGCCGAAATTGAAGGAGCTGCCGCGCCAGGTTACAGCACAGGACAAGCAATAGATGCCATGGAGAGAGTCGTCAAAGAAGTTATGCCCCTGGGTATGCAGTATGAATGGACCGGAACAGCGTATCAGGAAATCATAGCCGGCAATCAGACTATCATAGTTTTCATGCTTGCAATTATATTTATTTATCTATTTCTTGTGGCCAAGTACGAGAGCTGGATGCTTTCGCTTGCTGTAATGCTTTCTGTGCCTGTGGCTATTCTCGGTGCTCTAGCGGCAATGTGGCTGGCTGGGATTGATAATAATATTTATGCTCAAGTAGGATTTGTGCTGCTTTTCGGCATGTCCAGCAAAACAGCTATCCTAATGGTGGAGTTTGCCGATAAAGAATATAAATCAGGCAAGAATCTTCTGGACGCCGCCTATGAAGCTGCTAAAATAAGATTCAGAGCAGTAATAATGACCGCTACAGCTTTTATTCTGGGAGTAGTTCCGCTTCTTATCGCGACTGGACCAGGAGCAAATAGCAGAAAAGCAATAGGTTTTGCGGTATTCGGAGGGATGCTCCTTGACGCAATTCTAGGCACATTGCGTATCCCGTCATTCTATGTTCTGATGGAAAAAATAATAGGGTGGGCAGAAGGAAAAAGGGAACCTAAAATTCAAAAATCTGATGATTCTAATTCTAAACCCGGGTAATATTTCATAATGTATTGGTTTTTAATATATATAGTAGTTTTTTTGTTTTCACTGCTTCTATCTCTTCTTTTTACCCCGGTTTTTAAGAGAATTGCTGTAAGAATTAACCTTGTCGATATTCCCTCTAAAGAGAGACATAAAAATCACGCAAAAATAATTCCTCTTATGGGTGGAGCAGCCATGTGCATGGCATGGCTAATAACCATTATTGCAGGTTTTATTGTTCCACTCTTCATTAGAGAATCCATCCCCCAGTATATTACAGGAGATATAAGCGGAATTTTCATGACTCAAAAGAGAATCATCATAATAGCGCTGGGAGCTTTGTGCATGACTTTCCTTGGTTTTCTTGATGATAAACGCCCTATGAGAGCAAGATCGAAACTCGCCTGGCAATTTATAATTTCAGCTTTCGTAGTAATTTTTGCTGATATAAAAGTTTCTCTATTTCTAGATTCGGAAATCCTCACATGGGGTATAACAATTTTCTGGATTCTCCTTATTGTGAATGCCCTTAATTTTTTTGATAATATGGACGGACTCGCAGTTGGAATAGCGGGAATAGCCTTCTTTTTCTTTACGATTATCGCTATAATTTTTAAACACTATTTTATTGCAAGCTTTAGTGCCTCAGGATTAGGAGTAAGCATGGGATTTTGGTTTTATAATAAATCTCCCGCTAGCATTTTTATGGGCGACAGCGGTAGTCATTTTCTAGGCTTTATTCTGGCAGTAACAGGTGCCATGGCCACTTATTATCAACAGGGAATCACGCAATCTGAACTTGCTGTTTTTATACCAATATTTGTATTGGCCATTCCTCTTTTTGACCTCCTCTCAGTAGTCATAATCAGGCTAAGGATAAAAAAACCTATCTATATTGGAGACAATAATCATATTTCTCACAGATTCACAAAGATGGGAATGACTAGAAAAACTGCTGTTACATGTGTTCATCTGCTTTCAATAATAATTTCTTTAAGTGTGCTTCCGCTGCTTTGGGGTGACAGATACACTGCCACAGTCTGCCTGATTCAAGCATGCGTCATCCTTCTTCTTGTATCAGTCCTCCAGTATGCGGCAAAAAAAGACTAGCTTGTCAGCTTATTTTAGAGGCAAGCCAGTAGATATTTTCACAAAGTCGGTCAAGCGTAGCCAGCGCCTCTTTATCGTTTTCAATTTCTCCTTTGGCACCGGCAAATCCTATATTCCAATAAGTAGAACCTGGAACAATCATATCATTAATAATATACCAATATGCCATTTGCGCATAAGTAAAGTTTTGCCCTGCTCTCCTGGCTACAACTACAGGCGCGCCGATTTTGAGTGAAAAGAGATTTCCGTATTGCCGTGTCTTCAGGGCTTCCGCTTATCAAAACTGCTTTCATTGTCTCTCCTGTAAATTTGCTTATCCTCTTATAAATCTATGGGCGTCTTATAATAAATGTAGTAAATATAAAATTAGATATACCAAGACAAAGCAAGAAATATGGAATGCTCATGCCTAAGTTGATGCAAATGGTAAAAAGTATTGTTCCTGCAACCATATACACTGAGTTGAATATATTATTAGAAGCAATAACTCTTGACATATGAGCTTTTTCAGATAGCTGCTGGACAAGCGTATTCAAAGGCACTACATAAAAACCAGAAAATAGAGAAATCGCCAGAATATCCAAAACAATTATCCAATTCCAGGGCGTCAACAGGAATAACCATAAAGTCACTATATTTTCAGGGCAATTATATTCTAAAGACAGATAGAAAAGAAGTATAATAAAAATAGTCATGCCCAGTCCGCCAACAGGCACATATCTGGTATGTATTTTTTCTCTCATAATTACTTCGCATAAAAGAGAGCCGATAGCTATGCCTACTGTAAAGACAATAAGAAAGAATGTGTAAACTGATGGTGCAGCATTGAGAAAATCTTTAACAAAATTAGGCAATAGAGTCATTATAGCCATGCCAATTGTCCAAAACCATGATATTGCCATAATTGCCCTGAAAACCTTTTTGTTGCACTGAGAATATTTAATAATTTCCTTCGTCGAACGAAAAATATTAAAACTTATTTTCAGATCTTTCTGCATAGATGGAGCTGAAGGAATAAAGAAACTTATAAAAAAGCCACCAGCACTGAGACATGCTCCCAATAAAGCCACATAGACAGCTCCTTGGCTAATCGTATCAAGTTTTAATGTAAGCGGTAATTCATTCCCCAGAATGCATCCTGCAAGTATTGCAATGAATGTACCCCCTTCGATAAAGGCATTTCCAGCCAGAAGCTCCCTTTCTTCAAGATGTTGTGGCAAAATAGAATATTTTATAGGTCCAAAAAAAGTAGAATGCAGTCCAAGGAGAAAAACAATAATCAGCAAGATTGTCACGCTCCTGTTCATGAATCCATAAACGGCAAGGAGCATAAGGCAAACTTCAAACCCCTTTATAAACCTCGTTACAATCGCCTTATCAAACCTGTCGGCAATTTGTCCCGATATTGAGGAAAAAAGAAAAAAGGGAAGCATCAGCAGAGCACCTGAAACGGCGATTACCATCTCAGAAAGGCCAGGAGCATTTGCATAAATTTCAAATGCCGCAGTTAGAATAAGCATGTTCTTAATGAGATTATCGGTAAGAGCACCCTGAAACTGTGTTAAGAATATCGGCAGAAATCTTCTGTGTTTAAATAATAAATAGTGGCTTTTCATTCAATTCCAGGCATTATGACAAAACTTGTTTTTTTTGATTAACATGAAGCTAAAACATAAGTATATTGTTCCGCACTATATAGGAATACTCCAGTAGTATTCCCTAGAAATTCTTCATTCAATTTTTTCTTAACTTTTTTCTGATGTCCTCTCATTTTAAATATCATCTTCCAGTGAACCTATGGCATTGCGTAATGGTTCATGTCTTCCAGGAGAATCTACATCAATCTGGCCATTAACAACAGAAACAGTGTCAACTTCAACTTCAGGTTTCGAGCTTATTCCTATCATATCCCAAAAACCGCTATGAACTGTACCGGTAATTGTTACAGTGCTCTGTGCTGATACATCTAATCTTCTCCATGCTCTTTTTGAAATAATTAAAGTCACTTCTCCGGATGAATCAGAAAAAGAGTATTTTTTTTTGCCAATCCTTCCTGTTATTCTGCCTGTTAAACTCACAAAAGTTCCGTCCGAAGCTTTTAGTGCCTGTGCGACAGTTGTTATGCTCTGTTCGCCGTCAGGAATAAAATCCGCCATAAGAGAACTTCCCATAATTATAACTGTTGCCGCAATAACTGATTTCAATATTTTCTTCATAATCTCATCTCCTTGGTTTCTTACAGGTGAGTTATTAATTTTATATCGTTTTGTACAGCAAGTGTAGTTTGCCTTGCATAGACTTCAATATCAAATGCCGTAACTAACCACTACCTCATAAGCTTCTATCTTTCTATTTGCCGTGATTCAGGTAAAGATTTCATTCAATAAAGATTTTTCCCCTGCTCCTGCTACAATGGATTCATAGAAACTAAATGAAGGAGTAATTTAATTATGGATATAGCTCAACCTCTCGATGGCATATTAGTTATTGATTTTTCACAAGCATTTTCAGGCCCCTTCTGCGCAATGAACATGGCAGACCAGGGAGCTAGAGTAATCAAGATTGAAAGAGAAGGCATTTCAATCGGAGATATAATAGCAGGATTATACGCGTATATGGCCATAACTACCGTGCTATATGGCAGAGAAAAGAGTGGAAACGGCACTTTTATAGACATTGGCATGAATAGATTGCCTCTTCTCAATATTATCTCTGGAGGTAGCCAATTATGCCAATACTGGAAGAATCTCAAATCCATCTGGCAATTCTCATCCTGCAATTTCACCCTTTGGAGTGGTTTACACAAAAGATGGAGCAATAATCGTAGCAGTCCTTGGAGGCAAACTTTGGCATAGTTACTGCAAATCTATCAATATGCCTGAACTTGAAAACAACGAAAAATTTAGGACTAACGAACTGCGGCTGCAAAACAGAGAAGAGTTCAGAGCTATAACCCGGCCTATAATGAAAACTAAAACTTCTAAAGAATGGTTGGTCTTGTTCCATGCGGAGGGGATTCCCTGCGCTGTAGTAAATAACATAAAACAGGCTTGCGAAATGGAACAGATCAAAGAAAGAAACATGCTTTGTAAGGCCGGTGAATATACTCTTGCGGGAAATCCCATGAAAATGTCAGGTTATTCAGATTCTATAAATAAGAAACCTGTTCCCAAAGTTGGTGAACATACAGAGAAAATTCGCAGGGAATTCTCTATCTAACTGAAAGTAAAAATAATACAAAAACTAGTTTTAGTTTTTAGTTGCAATGTGTCTGTTTAACAACGGCGCAATCAGCGCCATTATTATGCTTCCAATCAAGGTAGCTATTCCAAGTTTAAAAAACAAACTAGTATATATCGGCAAAGTCAATAACGGATCTGTTACATCTTTTGGAATACTGGCAATAGCCGCTACATATCCGCCAAGAATCATAGCAACAGCAGTGGACATAAACCAGATCCCCATCATCAAACCCATTATCTTATGGGAAACCAGCTGAGCTATCATAGCAAGGCCTAAACCGGCTATAAAAATCTCTCCCAGACTCATTAACCCTATTCCGAGAAACAACCATTCTCCGGCAATCTTTCCTTCGCTGTTGGCAAAAAATACCGCTCCAAACTTTAGAACCAGAAAACCTATAGAACAAAGAAACATGCCAAAGGCAAATTTATATGAAATCGGGAGTGATTTACCTTTCTTGGCAGAGCGATTGAAGAAATATGCCAGAATCGGGCTTGCTGCCAATATCCAGAAAGGATTAAATGATTGAAATGCCAGAGGATCAAGAGGTATTCCAAAAACAGAATGGATAGTATTTCGAATAGTGAAAAGATTTATTGAAGTGGCTCTCTGCTGATAAAGCACATAAAAGCTTATTGCCTCTATTATCAATATAAGAGCTACTGCAAGATTTTTCCTTTCAGAAGAGCTTTCTGCCTTGATTAGAAGCCTGATGCACAAAACCACTATCAGAATAATAGCCACCATGAGTAGAGCTTTTGCCACTACCAGATGTTCAAGAAGACAAGCTGAAATTACTATAATAAACAATATAATGGCAAAGACTTTTATGTAATCGAAGAATTTAGGCTTTTCAAAATCCGGAGCAGATCCTATTTCTGCTACCATGCTCTTGAGAAATACAAATGCGCCAATAGCTATAAATAAACCAACAAAACTTATTCCGAAAGCAATATTCCAGTTATAGTGTTTTCCTATATAGGGCACAGAAAGCGAGGCTATAAAAGAACCAACATTTATTGCCATGTAATACATTGTGAAAGCTGACTCTACGCGATGATCATCACTCTTGAAAAGTTTTGTAACCAAAGCTGAAGGGTTAGATTTAAAAATACCATTCCCTGTTATAATTATACCCAAACCCCAAAACAGCATTTCATGAGGGTTAATAGCCAGAACAATATAACCCAATGCAAGCACAAAGGCTCCGACTATTACAGTTCTTTTAGTTCCCAGAATTTTATCGCCTATATATCCTCCTACACTTAAAAACGCATATGCAAGAGCAGTAAATGCCCCGAAAATATGGTCGGCCTTGTCATCTGGAAAGCCCATTACTTTTATCATAAAGTAAATCAAAATAGCCTGCATCCCATACCAGCCGAACCTCTCCCAGAGTTCAACAAAAAATATCAGGCTGAAAGGTTTAAAAGGTTTTTCAGGATAAGATACACTATTTGCAGTAGAAGCCATAAATCCCCCATTTAATAATAAATTTTATGAAATTAGAAATAAAAGTAATTATATCAAAAAGAATATAGTTTACCATATCTTCACTTTTGACTCTTTGTTATTAGATGATAGAATCAGTATAGATTCTTTTACCTATGTTCAAAGCTAAAGACATGAATTTAAAAATATCTCTTGCCTATTTGCTCTTATTGTCCTTGCCTTTCTCTGTTTTCGCAAAGCCTTCAGATATGCCATTCTTTGCAAAAGATGTCATATGGAACATTACGGCTAATATTCAAGACAATATTTCTTCTGATTCTAACAGCTTTCCGAATGCTCTTTATCCTGACTCTGCATTAGAAAAAGAAGCTCTTCCCGGAGCAATAGTTTCAGCTCCGTTTGAAAAGGAAAAAGAAGGTCTTCTGACAAATTCAAATTACTACACTTATATGTGGCAACGCGATTCGGGAATCACCATGCTATCACTCCTTGAAGAACTCAAATCAGCTTTGAGTTCAGGAGACAGGGAATCAATAGACAAATATGGAACTATTTTTATAAATTATACAAAATTCTATGATTTTGCGTCCAAGCAGGATAGTTATAGCCCTGGGATTGCAAAATTCTACCTTTCAGGGCAACCGGTATTTGCCTGGCAGAATCCTCAAAATGACGGCCCTGCGTTTACGGCGCTCGTCTTAACAGAGTTTGCCGCCCTTATTCTTTCACAAAAAGAACCGATAGTAGCCGAAGGCATCACAATAGATAAACTGTTTATAAGTAAATACCTTTTTAATGTTGATGGGAAAGGACTTATCAACCAGAATCTTTCATATATAGTAGATCATGCCAGGGAGAAAACTTATGATCTTTGGGAGTCTTGTACGGGCTATATGTTCTTTACTACAATGATTCAGATAAAAGCATTGACAGCCGGAGCTGCCCTTTCAGCTAATTTTGACAATCTTTCTCTTGCTACAAAATATATTTCCACAGCTGAGTATCTTACTTATCAAGCGCTCGAACACTATAAGATATTTACATACGGCAAAGAACAATTTAAAGCTTATTGTGAAGGATTAAATTTTCCTCCTAATCTATCCTTTCCAATTTATCCGAAATACAAAAAAAATGATTTTTCCAAATACAGGGGAATGTCGATTGATTCATCAATTGTCCTAGGAATTCTATATGGCGACCTCTTTGAATATTCTCTCCCCTCATCATGGGTTTACATGTCTCTTAAAGAAGATAGTTTTCTTTCTAATAAATTAGATATAATACTAAAGGCATCAAAAGAAGATCTCTTCCCTACCTCTCTTGAAGTTATAAAGAGCGTCAGACTGTTGGCAGAAA
Organism: Lentisphaerae bacterium GWF2_38_69; assembly: GCA_001803205.1. Taxonomy (GTDB): domain Bacteria; phylum Verrucomicrobiota; class Lentisphaeria; order Victivallales; family GWF2-38-69; genus GWF2-38-69. The sequence continues at coordinate 27,464 of MHBE01000048.1, forward strand.
AAGCATTCTCTGAAAAAGGACTTGATCCATATAAAGTAAACAATGAACTACCAAGAGGGTTAAATCTGCTCGGACGCTACCCTGGAGATATTTACAATGGAACTACCTGGAATGATCCATTAAACCAAGGCAACCCATGGTTTGTTACCTCTCTTGCCTTAGCCCACTATTACTACACAGTAGCTTATGAGATTAAAAAAATCGAGTATGCCGAAATGGGAGACAGGCAAATGGAACTGATATTTAAATACATTAAAGAAAAGCAAGATACTTCAGGAAAATCTTTCATAATGTCAGAACAAATTGATAGAAACACCGGCGAACAAACCGCCGCTCACAATTATACATGGAGCTACGCCCAGTATCTTCTGACTTATCAGGCATATATAAAAACCCGCGAAATGTAGTTTCACTTATCGCTCAAATTCCAGCTTTTCATAGATATGATACCATGTTGGAATTCTAGCAAAGGTTCGCCTAATTTCTGTTAATTGAAATCTGTAAGCCTGCGCCAGTATTTTCGCATGAAATACCTTGAGTAACGGACTAAATAACTCACATTTTTATTACCGATTATATCTTTGACTTTATTATTCTTGTCCTTTAGAGTTACATAGATACAAATTATAACCAGAGCAAGTATTATCAACCCTACCATAAGAGCGCTCAATATACTGAAATGGTTTACGAAGAAGCTTGAAAATGGTAATGCGAGCACGCCTCCAATTGTGCCTGCGAGTATCATAAAACTCATAAGTTTAGGGCAACTGTAAGGCAATTGGTCAATTCCGTAAGATAAAATTGAAGCGTAAAGCCCTGCGTAACCCATTCCCATAATAGCTATCATCACAAGGTCAAAAGTTGTATTCCTGTTTATAAATATCAGGAGATATGCAATAAAAGCAAGAGAACTGGAAATCAATATAAATTGATGAAGTTTCATATATCTGGCAATTTTGTCGGAAGCAAAACGGCCAAAAGTTATAAATAACCAGAAAATAGTAAGCCCCAAAGTAGCTTTCCCGATTGAAAAACCGCAAATCATTTTAAAATAGGAAACTATCCAGGCTGAAAAAATGCATTCGGAAAGAACATAAAAGAATAGAGCCGCTGCAATAAGATATATACTTATATGCCAGCTGTCTCTTCGCGATGAGTCTTCCTGTGTGATATCTTCGTCTTTAAATCTTGAGTATTCAATTACTTTATTCAGCCAGAAAAGTAAAATCAGAAAGATAAATCCGAGAGAAACTGCCAACTGCCATGGCCAGTTTATGTCAAGAAGCTGCCCAAGTAAAAAAGGACCGATTATCCCTCCTACACTGAAGAAGAAATTGATAATATTCAATTTCTGAAATTTGTCTTCCTTGTGAAGAGTTATTATCAGATAATTGGGCACTGAAATTAGTATACCATTTCCAAACCCCTGAAAAATAAGCCCTAAAATAAATAGTGGATAATAACCGCTGATTATCATAATCAGACTCAATGTTTCAAATCCAAGCCCTATATTTATCTGGTATTTCAGGTTAGTCTTTTCAAGAAAATAACCGTTAAAGTAGGTGACTATCGCTTGTATGAAAGTCGGAATAAAGAGCAGATATCCCACATTCGCAACGCTAAAATTATATGATTTCGAAACATATAAAATCAAAACTCCCTGGGAAATAAAAACACATCCCATAAACAGGAATATCAGGTACGAAAGCCATGTAATACGACTAACTGTGTTTTCCATATTTTATTGTTTGAAATATTTTATGAGTTTCTGATTTTTTCTTTTTCCCGTTCAAGCTTTGAGTTTATAGAGGCCAGTTCCACAACAAGGTCATTGTTGATTTGCTCAAGCTCAGCAATAACTTTGGCTTTTAGCTTCCTGGAGCTTGCCGACATTTCCGCTTCAGCTCTTTTTGCTTTATAAAGTACCTCAATTTCGGTAATTTGTTTCTTCTGTTCTTCGGTTAATTTTTTGACAGGTTCAATTCCAGCTCTTTCCATTGCCAGTTCGTATGCGCTTTTCATATTTCCTTACTTTGTAGTTTTGTTTCTTATATATTCATAAAACATCAGGGTATTAAGCACCAACCCATGATCGATCTCTCCGGAAAGTATCATTTCCTTCACTTTCCTATAAGGAATTTTCATGCAAAAAATATCTTCTCCGTCGTCAAATTCAGTTTCAGCAGTTTTTTCTACATTTTCTATAAGCATAGCATAACAGTAATTACCCTGAAGGGCAGGATTTGGAGAAACTCTTCCAATTATTCTGGGATTTTCTCCGACATAACCTGTTTCCTCTCTAAGCTCTCTTATACCGGCAGTCAAAGGGTCTTCCCCTCTTTCAATACAACCGCCTGGAGTTTCAAGTTCGAATTTTCTCGAGCCCTGTCTGTACTGTTTTACTAAAACAAGTTCATCATTCTTGGTTACTGCTGCAATATTTACCCATGATCTCGGACAATCTATCACATAGAAGTTTCCGGCTTTACCGTTCCTTGGACATATGGATTTTTCCCTATAAATGTCAAAGACAGGAGTATTTAAAACTCTTTCTTTAGTGAGAATCTGCCATGGAGTTTGTTCTACTTCTTCAATCCCATCGTATTTATCATTCATTTCTGAGAACAAATTTTTATAAAAGGTTCAATACTTTCCATAAACTTATGAAACTCCGATGATTTTATTTGTTGGGCAGCATCACTGGAAGCATTTACCGGATCTGGATGAGCCTCAACTATCAGTCCGTCTGCTCCTGCTCCTATTGCTGCCTTTGCCAGAGGAAGAACCAGGTTAACTCTTCCTGCAGCATGCGAAGGATCTGCAATCACCGGAAAATGTGATTCCTGTTTAGCTACGGCAATGGCTCCGACATCCATAGTATTCCTTGTAGCCGTCTCAAAAGTCCTAATGCCTCTCTCGCACAAAATCACGCTTGAGCATCCGTTCACAAGAAGATATTCTGCTGCAGAAAGCCACTCATTTACAGTAGTGGACATTCCTCTCTTAAGCAGAACAGGTTTTTCAGCCTTTGCCGCCATTTCTAAAAGGTGATAATTCTGGCAATTCCTTGCGCCTATCTGAATGCAGTCCGCCACTTCTGCAATAAGGTCAATATGAGTAACTCCTACTACCTCTGTTATTACAGCTACGCCGAACTCTTTTTTCATAGCTTGCAGTATCTCTAGGCCTTCCTTGCCCATTCCCTGGAAAGAGTATGGAGAAGATCTTGGTTTATAGGCTCCTCCTCTTATAATCCTTACACCTGTTTTGTAAACATCTTTTGTGGCCTTGCGCATTTGTTCATAACTCTCAACCGCGCATGGACCTGCAATAACCTGAAAATGACCGGCGCCAATATAGTAATCGCCTATCTTTACCTTGGAACATTTTGGATGATACTCTCTGCTTGCAAGTTTGTACGGTTTCTGAATAGGAAGAACAGTCTGGACAGACGGATGGCTTTTTAATATCTCAAGTGTCTGATGTTTGCGTTCATCGCCGACAGCTGCTATTACAGTGTGCTCAACGCCTTTGATTATTTTGGGTTCATAACCAAGCTTCTGTGTAATGTCTGCTATTTCTTTGATTTTTACTTCAGTTGAGTGGGGTTTGAGTACTATAATCATAATATCTTCGCGTTTTTTGTGATTAATATTTATTGTTTTCCTAGCTTATTATTCTTTGAAAACAGCGCAAAGCAACTAACCTAACTCTAAAAAACATATTTTATATATACCTCTTGTTTTGAAGAATAAAAGATTTATCATTGTGTGAATACATATAGGCACAGCCTTATGATAAATGGAAAAATAATTGCATCTTTAGATATCGGCCTGAGCGCAGTAATGCTTCTGATAGTTTCCTGCGATAAATCAGGGCGATTTGAAATTATTAACGAGTTTGGAGGCATCTCCAGGCTTGGCTATGGCATTAATAAAACAAATACCCTTTCCAAAGACCGCATTGACTCCACGCTTCAGCTCTGCAAAGAAATAGTGGAAATAGCATCCAGAGAAAGCGTTGAAAAAATTATTGCCACAGCGACAAGCGGTATTAAAAATACAATTAATAAAACTCAATTTCTTGTTGAATGCAGAAGCAGATTCAATATATTCCCCAACATTCTTACAGAACAGGAAGAAGCCAGACTAATTTACAAAGGCGCATCTACTAATTTTATAGATGAAGTAAGACCAATTGTAGTAATAGAAGTAGGCGGAGATACTACATATATAGCGTTTGGCAGGAAAGGCTCCATAATTAAATCACATATAATGGAAATCGGTTCTTTTCATATTTTTGACAATCCGAATAAATTCAAAGGACTTCTTTCTTTTTTAAACCCGAAATTAAGAGCAACAGTCAGCGAGGAAATCTCTGATTTTAGAAATGAACTCTTTTCCTGGCTGGAAGGAAGTAAACCTCTTTTTATATGCAGCGGAACTCTTGCTTCTATATTCTATGGGGTTCTGTCAGGAAGATCAGTTCATAGCAGAGCAAACATGGAAGGCAAGAGATGCAGCCTTAGAACTCTTATGAAAGTTTATGCTTCGCTTAGTAAAAAAAATCTTGAAGAGAGAAAAAAAATCCCCGGAATTGATCCTGAGAGGGCTCACACCCTGCCCACAGCGCTTAATATACTATATGATACAATAAAATTTCTGAATGCAAAAGAGTTTATACTTACTACAAACGGATTAAGAACAGGTATATTGAAATCTTATATGGAAAAGAGTTTTTTCTGGAATTAAAACTTCACTCAAAAATTTACGCCTTCCGAAAAATAGATCACTAAAGTTCAGCAGTAAGTCTCTTCATCTTCTGAATAGCTTTTACTTCAATCTGCCTTATACGCTCTCTTGAGAGAGAAAAATGCTTTCCAACTTCTTCAAGGGTTTTGGGTTTGTCATCATTAATCCCATAGCGCATCTTCAGAATAAGCTGTTCTCTTTCCATCAGTGAAGCTAAAACCTGCTTGAATGTTTCCTGTTTGGAGGCTATCAAAGCCTGTTTGGCAGGATCTTTGGCAGTAGATTCTAATATATCTTCCAGAGAAGTTTTATCATCTTCATCGGATGTGAGGGAAGCCTGCAGCGATAATGGCTGCATAGCCATTTTCCTGAGAGCCCTTACTTTATCCACAGTAAGTTCAAGTATTTTTGCGAGGTCTTCGATAGTAGGCTCAAAACCATTTTCACGGATAAATATCTGCTCTTTCAGGAACATTTTGTTAATAGTTTCAAGCATATGAGTTGGAATTCTTACAATTCTTCCCTGTCTCTCTGCTGCTCTTCTTATATGAAGCCTGATCCACCATGTGGCATAAGTGCTGAATCTAAATCCCTTGGTGCAGTCAAATTTATCAACGGCCTTCATAAGACCTATATTGCCTTCCTGTATGAGATCGATAAAAGGAACGCCCCTACTCTTAAATTTTTTGGCTATGCTTACCACAAGGCGCAAATTGCTTTCTACAATCCTATCCCGAGCCGCAAGAGACAATCTTCTATAAGATGCGATTGCTTCCATATGCGCTTCGAATTCTTCAGGCGTCATCATGTTTTTTTCATGAATAAATCCTCTGCCTCTTCTGTCCTGCTCTGAAAGACTATTCAGAATATCATAATATTCCTTTGCCACATCATACCATTCTTCAAGTTTTTCTGAAAGGACTTTATGGCGCGCTAAAGTTTCGCGCATTTTCTTTCTTGCTTCGATAAGTTTAGCAGGCTGTTTCTTAATGAAACATCTTGTAAGCTCACCTTTGGATTTCAGGATGGCTTCTTTCCAATCAGGTAAACTCAGATATATATGCTCAGAAGATTCACTGTTCTTACACTTGATGCTGGTAAAGAAAACATTTTCTATCTCATCGATTTCTTCACCTATAGAATCAATAAGCTTTATATGCTCGTCAATGACAAAGGCAAAGTCATAAATAGCATTGCGAATATTTTCGATATTGCTAAAATATTGAGTCATCAGTTCAACTTCTTCAGAAGCATTCAAAAGAGAAGACTTGGAAATCTGCCTGAAATAAGAGCTTAGAGTTGAGTTTGTTCCGAAGTATGAACTTCCCGATTTGGAGTCAGCGTAGTAATCGTCATCTGAATGCCTGTCTATCGCCATATTAAGCTTACTTTTAAGATTAAGAGGTTTAATAGATAATTCTTCTGAAAATCACAGAACCTGAAATAAAGTCCTGATTCAGATAGAAACCTGTTGCGAATAAAACTATAAAAAACAAACAGGAGTAGTTTAGACTTGCATTCGACAATATGCAAAACTAAAATCTAAAAATAATCAGAATAATAAAATAAAGGATCCGGCAATTATGCAGATAAATGAAATTTTCTCAATTGAAGGTGAAGTCAGGGATAACGAATTGGACATCCAGGGAATAGTAAATAATGCAAACTACTTTATTTTTTTCGCGCATGCCAGGCATAAGCATCTCAAAGCCCTAGGTCTAGATTTTGCAAAAACACATGATGAAGGTCACGACCTGGTGCTTGCTGAAGCTACAATCAAATTCAGAGCGCCTCTAAGATCAGGTGACTTATATACTGTTACATCAAAGTTAGTTCCGCAGGGAAAAATCCGCGCAATCATGGAACAGGAAGTATTACGCAAATCCGATGGCAAAATATGCTGTCTTGGCACTTTTACTATTACTTCAATTTCAGGAAAAACAGGCCGTCCCGAATTCCCTGTTTGCTTGAAACAATTGCTGGGTATATAAAATTCCCCGCCAGAAAAGGATTGCTGTCTTTGTTATACAATGATTCAATAAAAATAGTGTTTATTGGAAATTTTTTCTTAGCTAGGCTGTCTTGATACTCACTCAGGAACCTTAATTCTTTTCCATAGAGTTGAGCGCGTAGCGAAGTACCGAGAAGTCGCTTGATTAGACATTTTTAAAGCAAAAAAAAGAGAATGTCGTGAAGGTATTGCTTTGGCAGGATATCCTGTTAATTGCCTGATATTCGGTTTTAGCTTCTGCCACATATTAAAGTTATTTATACTTTAACTGTATAGCATAGCCTGAAATATCTTATTTTTGATACTATCTTTAAAAAGTATTTCATCTTCGTCCAAAGCTACCATATCATGTTTTATTCGGAAAGTTCTTTCCCTGGTACTATTTCTGTACACACTCAGGTCACCCTGACGCCCTGATTACCATATTGGGTTTGTTTTGGTGTTTCGGGCTTATCTGATATGCATTCCTGCATCCAGCAAACTTCATATATTCGCTTAAGTCGCTTCGTCTTATTCCATATATCTCAATATAGAACAGTTTCGGCATTCCATTCGGTTTGTCTAGGCTGCTTGTGTCTTGAGGTTAGGTTTTATCCTTCTCTGATAACCTTTTCGCATTATCACGCTCTCATGCGCCGTTTTTTCCGTCACATTTAGCTCTTTCCGCAGCTTTTACTGCTTCGGCACAACCCTTTTGACAGTTTTTTCTGTCCTGTGCTGTGCAGATCACCACGCCTGAACCTTGGAGTATTTGAAATCAATAAGGTTTACTCATTGGGAGTCATGCCATTATCCTGCATTGTCCTGATACTCCGGCATATTAAGTTACCATCTTAAATCTGCCTCAATCTTCCTTCGGGTTTTCCGAACAAAGTTGTTTAATCCTGGAATTTTTCAGTATATACCTTGGTTATTCTTTATACTGAAATTCTTTAGCCTGAATGCTCCCGAACAGATTTCTCTGCCCCTCCATATCTTTTCAGATACTGTTATTTTCACAGTTTTTGCTGTTTTACCCCATGGTTTTTCATGGTTTCAGCATTCATCGGCTTGAAATCTTGAAACTTTCAGTTTTTCGCAGTTTTCGCTGTTACTCTTATTATTCTGATAAGTTCCCTTTCAGCATCCCTGCTGCTTTCGCAGAGGGCGCTCTTCGATTATATCATACCGTAATTTCTTACGGGCTTCACGACATTCTCAAATTTTCAAAGAACTTTGTTCTTTAACCGCATTTTCAGCTTTCGTTTTGCGTCAGTTGTTTTTTGCGATGAGTTTTTAAACTGCCAGAAATTTTAATTATAGCAAATCAAATTTAAAAAATATTTTTAACTTTTTTTATTTGACCTCATAATAAGGCTGTTTTCGCCTTATTTTTTATATATTTTATCTATAACTATCGCATTAACAGGAACATCGCTCATATAGCCAACCGATGTTGTTTTTGAATCTTCAATTTTATCTACTATATCCATACCTTTTATAACCTTGCCAAAAACAGCATAACCGTATCCCTGTGCAGTAGGCGAGGTGTAGTTGAGAAATGAATTATCTTTTGTATTGATAAAAAATTGCGAAGTAGCAGAATTCGGATCGCTTGTTCTTGCCATCGCGATAGTACCTTTATCATTCTTAAGTCCGTTGTCAGACTCAATTGCTATAGGCGGGTTTGTTTTCTTCTGAACCATATCTTTAGTAAATCCGCCTCCTTGAATCATGAAATTCTTTATAACCCTGTGGAAAATTGTTCCAGAATAAAAATCGCTTTTGACATATTGAAGGAAGTTTTTTACAGTGTTAGGCGCTTTTTCCTGGTTTAATTCAACTTCTATATCTCCGAGGTTAGTCTGAATAACCACTACGGGATTAGGGCTTTTGTCCGATGTGTCATTTGTTTGCATTGAATTTACCTTATCATTAGTTGTTGTTAGTTTGCTATCAGACTGAGCAGCAAAAAGGCCGCAAAACCCAATAGTCAGAAAGAATACTAGAATTGAAGCTGTTGATCTCATCATTTTTAAATCCTCCTATGACGCATGTGTAAATTTATAATTTGGTACTGAAGAATATGAGTATTCTTTTTATCCAGATAATTCAAGGACATTACTGACAATTCTCTTGAATCCAGTTGAGATAGGCCGTACTTCCGTTCATAAGAGGAATCTGAATGATTTCTGGTGTCTGGTAAGAATGGTTTTTAATTATTAGCTCTTCGAGTTTTTCATACAGGCAGGATTTAGTCTTTATCTCAAGCTTACACTCAAGGTCATTATTGACTTTATCGTCCCAAAAGTAAAAACTTGTCGTCCGTGAAATCTGAACGCATGCGCCGAGTTTAGCTTCAATAATAACAGACGCAAGTTTTTCAGCTTTTTCCATGGAATCAACAGTAGTTACAACCACGCAGTAATCATAAATTTTCATAATATGTTAGACCTATTTTAGTTTTAGATAAAGAGATTAATTTTAAATCAATTAAAATAGAAACTATCTTTTCAAATAAAACAGTATTAAACCATAGGATAAGCGAGAAAGATTTTATGTCTGTAGGATATAAAGGAATTAAAAGATATTGGGCGCTTCTGCCTTTTGTCGTTTTTCTGGGCACTTACCTCGTTACCTCGCTGATAATAAATGACTTCTACAAAGTACCAATAGCTGCTTCAGTCCTGCTTGCAGCAGTAGTGGCCATTATAATGAATCACAATGAGGAAACTAATAAGAAACTCGATACATTTGCTCAGGGCGCAGGGAATCAGACAATTATAATAATGTGCATCATTTTCATACTTGCCGGAGTTTTCGGGAGTGTGGCAAAAGAGACAGGCGCTGTAGCTTCCACAGTAAATTTTGCTCTGTCAGTTCTTCCGCCTCAAGTGCTTATACCTGGAATTTTTCTTATAGCCTGCTTTATATCTCTTGCGATAGGAACTTCCATGGGAACAATAGCGGCACTGGGGCCTATAGCAGTCGGCATTGCCGCTCATACATCATTCCCTGTAGCATTAGTTTTAGGTGCAGTACTAAGCGGAGCCATGTTCGGGGACGGACTCTCTTTCATTGGCGACACTACAATTGCAGCCACTAGGACACAAGGATGCGAAATGCAGGACAAATTCAAAATGAATTTTCTTATAGTGCTGCCTGCTGCAATAATATCTTTTTTTGTATTCTATTTCGTAGCAAGTCTCTATCAGACCAGCACTGCTGTCGGACATGACAGTTATCAGCTCTATAAAATTATTCCATATCTGGTAGTCATAGTAATTTCGATCTTCGGCGTGAATGTTTTTATAACTCTGATTACAGGTATTATTCTTTCGATTGCAGTAGGATTTATAGCTCATTCATTCGACATATGGCAATTGCTAGATGTAATACAAAAAGGCATAACAAGTATGATGGATCTTGTGCTAATCTCAGCAATTCTCGGAGGAATAGTTGAAGTTATTAAATATAACGGAGGAATAGCGCAGATACTCGGCATTCTGAGGACAAATATAAAAACAAAGAAAGGAGCGGAACTGGGCATAGGCTTATTGGTAAGTTTAGTTGACATATGTACAGCAAATAACACTGTGGCTATTATCGTTACCGGTCCTTTGGCTAAGGATATTGCAAAACGCTATAATATCGCACCGAAGCGAACAGCAAGTCTGATAGATATTTTCTCATGCGCGATGCAAGGAATTATACCTTATGGAGCGCAAATACTCCTCTGCGTAAGTTTTGTCGGAATGAATCTTCTATCTCCTCTGACTATAATGAAATACTCTTACTACTCCTACCTTTCTGGAATCTTTGTAATTCTGGCAGTACTCTTGAGCTGGCCGGGAGATGAACCATGGAAATGGCTGGATAAATTTATGAACCGTTTTAAAAAGAACAAAAACTGAGGCTATAATATTTATGATACCATTCAGCGAAGCTTATAAGGTTGTAATGTCCAATGTATTCAGGACTAAAACTGAAAAAGTCCCACTTGTCGAAAGCCTCTGGTGTATTCTGGCTGAAGATGTAATTTCGGATATAGACATGCCACCTTTTGACAAGTCGGCAATGGATGGGTATGCCTGCAGGTTAGAAGAGTTGAAAGAAGAACTTGAAATCCTTGAGACTATCCCTGCCGGATACACACCAAAGAAAAAGATTACCACTGGAAAATGTTCAAAAATAATGACCGGAGCAATGATTCCTCAGGGAGCAAACTGCGTAATCATTGTCGAAGAAACAGAAATTAAAAGACCAGGCAAGGTTCTATTTACCGGAGAAAGAGCTCAATTCACAAAGAAAAATGCAAAATGCAATATCTGTTTCAAAGCCGAAGACATTAAAAAAGGCGACTGCCTGATAAAAAAAGGGATACAGATCAAACCCCAGCATATTGCGGTTCTGGCCACTGCCGGTTACTCAAAAGTAACAGTGTCAGCCCAACCTTCTGTAGGGATAATCACTACCGGCTCAGAACTGGTCGAACCTGGAAAAAAACTTTCACAGTCAAAGATAAGAAACAGCAACGGTCACCAGCTGATTGCCCAGGTTCTGAATTCAGGAGCTCTCCCGTCTTACTACGGAATAGTCAAAGATGACGAAAAAGCTATAACCGATACAATAACACAAGCTCTTAACGATAATGATATAGTCCTTATATCGGGCGGAGTTTCAATGGGAGATTATGATTTCGTTCCTCAGTGTCTCAAAAAAAACAATATACAAATTCTTTTCGACAAGGTAGCAGTTCAACCTGGAAAACCAGTCAACTTTGGTATTGGAAAAAACAAAGCATGCTTCGGTATGCCGGGCAATCCGGTTTCGACTTTTATGCAGTTTGAACTTCTGGTAAAACCTTTTCTCTTCGCGATGATGGGCTCTGAATTTAAACCTGAAATATTTCTTTTGCCCATGGGGACTTCATTCAAGAGACACAATACTACCAGAGAGTCTATAATTCCCGTCGAACTGCAAGATGGCAAAGTTTATCCTCTTGAATATCATGGTTCAGCGCATATAAACGCCATAGCCCAAACAAGTTTTGTTATCTCGATCCCCCAGGGAGTAAAAGAGATAGAAAAAGGCAAGTTTGTTAATGTTAGACAGATTCAATAGAAAAATCAGCTACCTTCGAATATCTGTTACAGACAGATGCAATCTTCGCTGCAATTACTGCATGTGCGGAAATGAGTTTAACTTCATCAAATCAGATAAAATCCTTTCCTTTGAGGAAATCTATGAACTCACGGCTAAAGCTGTTGAGTATGGAATAGATAAAGTAAGAATTACCGGAGGGGAACCTCTGGTAAGGAAAAATATTGTTCACCTTATTAAACTCTTAGCCTCAATTAAAGGCATTAAAGACTTCTCGATGACAACTAACGGAATAATGCTTTTTGAGTTTGCTGAAAAGCTCAAAGAAGCAGGCCTGCACAGAATAAATGTAAGCCTGGATACAATTGACCCCGATAAATATAGAGAAATTACAAGAGGAGGAGAACTGAAAAAAGTTTTGGAAGGACTTGAAGCAGCAAAAAAAGCAGGACTCTCCCCGATTAAAATAAATTGCGTTATCAGAGAGTCACCTGATGAAATTGATGCAAAAAAAGTTGCGGTCTTCTGCCATGAGAAAGGCTTCAATATAAGATATATAAGGCAGATGAATATAAAAGAAGGTAAATTCTGGCCTGTTATCGGAGGAGAGGGAGGAAAATGCAGTTCATGTTCAAGACTGAGACTCTCTAGCGATGGAAAAATATATCCGTGTCTTTTCAGTGATAAAGTATTTTCAATTCGTGAACTAGGCATAGAAAAAGCTTTGAAGGAAGCAATCAGATCCAAACCCAAAGAAGGAGACAGAGCCGGCAATGAATTTTATACACTTGGAGGATAAAATATGAATGAACTATCGCATATCGGAAACGATAATAATCCTTCAATGGTAGATGTTTCTGATAAACCTGATATGCACAGAGTAGCCAAAGCTGAAGGTTTTATTAAACTAAAAACTGAAACTGTCAAACTCATCGCAGATAATACCATAAAGAAAGGAAATGTGCTTGTTACGGCTGAACTTGCCGGAGTCATGGGAGCAAAAAAAACACCAGACCTCATTCCACTTTGTCATTCTCTTAATACTACTAACATCAAAGTCAGGGCTGAACTTAAAGAAAATGGGGTTTTTATTTCAAGCGAAGTTTCATGTATCGGAAAAACCGGAGTTGAAATGGAAGCTTTGACAGCTGTAAGCATTGCTCTTTTAACTATTTATGATATGTGCAAAGCTGTAGATAAAACTATGGAAATTGCAAACATAAAGTTAATTGAAAAAACAAAAGCGAATGTTAAGTAAACAAGAAGCACTTATTAATTACAAAGGTAATACGATTTGAACTTCATAAGTCAAAGCAGCTTATTTCTATTTTTCTCACAAGTATTGAAAGAGTCAAAAAAAACTCTAAGCTATACTGAAGAGATTTATAATGATAATTGGATATTCCGTATTCAATACTGGACATTGAAGGAGGATAGAAAATGAGCGTAGGAAAGATTGTTTCAATAAATACTTCTGAAAAGAAGGGAACAATTAAGAAGCCCGTATCTGGCATTGCGCACATCGACTGCAAAGGAATTATGGGAGACGCGCATTCCGGTTCATGGCACAGACAGATAAGCCTTCTTTCAAGCGAACGCATTGAAGAATTTTCAAGAGAAATCGGGAAAAACATTAAATTTGGTGAGTTCGCGGAAAATATCACTACAGAAGGAATTGATTTGAAGTCTGTCACTCTGTTTGATCGTTTTATAGCAGGTTCCTTAATCCTGGAAGTAACCCAGCTGGGTAAAAAGTGTCATGGAGAAGGATGCGCAATTTTCAGGGAAGTTGGAAAATGCGTTATGCCGCATGAAGGGATTTTCTGCAGAGTAGTTCATCCAGGTTCAATTAGAATAGGTGACCAGATAAAATATTTAAGCATCCCTTTAAAAATATCAGTAATAACAGCAAGCGATAGGGCCAGCAAGGGTGAATATGAAGATAAAAGCGGACCTGAAGTCATTAAGCAGATTGAACAGTTCTTTATTGACAAACCATGGAAACTAGCCTTTAAAAAGCTGATAGTTCCTGATGAATATGATCAGCTTGAAAATGCCATTAGAGATTCCGTTGAATTATCAGATGTAGTCTTTATTACAGGCGGGACAGGGATTGGCCCCAGGGACATAACAAGCGATATAGTTGAAAAGATAATCGATAAGGAAATACCAGGCATAATGGATTATATCAGAAATAAATATGGAGAGAGCATTCCATCTGCGCTAATATCCCGATCAATAGCTGGCGTCACAAAATCGAAATTGGTTTATGCCATCCCTGGAAGTGTAAAGGCTGCCCGTGAATATGTTCAGGAAATCATGCGCACAATAGAACACTGCCTTTTCATGCTTAAGGGAATAGACTCACATTAATGAAGATTAATATAGTATTCTTCACATCAACAGGAAATACTTTATACTTGGCTCTCCGTGCAAAGTATTTCTTCGAAAAAGCTGGACACAGAATAGGGTTGTTTGATGTAGTAAATTCAAGATACGATGAAATTATCTCGTGCGACGCTCTCGGAATATTTTACCCTGTTTGGATGTCAAATATGCCGGATCATCTTCAGGTTTTCTGCAATTTACTTTTAAAAGAACAGAACAAAAAAGACCTCTTTATTATTGGAAATTGCGCAACTGGAGCAGACACCAGTCCTAACTTCTGGAAAAATAAACTAATAAAATCCGGGCACAGGGTTCACTATACGGCAATTCTTAAAATGCCATCTAACTGCAATATATCAGTCCTTGCCAAAGATACTTCTGAAAGCCAAATATCCGATTTCAAGAAAGATTCAGTTAATAAACTACAGGAAATATGCAAAGACTTATTGTCAGATGTAAATAAATATCTTCCAGGTGCCGGAATCTCCAATCTTTACGCACTTCAGAGGTTCTTTTTCTTCCTTAAAAATAAATTTGCCTATAAGTATTTACGACTTGTTAATCACAGATGTTCAAGATGCTATCTATGCGTAAGGCTCTGCCCTGTCAATAATATCAAACTAGGATATGACAACTTTATTTCATTTGGGGAAAAATGTATTTTGTGTGCAAAATGCTTCAATTTCTGCCCGGAAAAAGCCATCTGCATAGGAAAAAAATCTGAAGACTTTCAAAAATACCGCCGCTATGTATGCAAAGAAGTAAAACCTCTTTTCTACAGATAATATAGCCCAAAAGAAAAGCCTGACTGAATAGACTTGCTCAGCCAGGCCTTGATCCTGATAGTATTACTTGCCAGTTTTCTTGGCTTTCTTTTCAGCGCGTTTTTCTTTCAATGTCTTAGTTGGTTGTTTTTTGTTCTCTTTTTTCTGGTCTTGGGCTTTCGACATAGCTTTCTCCTTGGTTTTTTAAGTTTTAAAATCCCCTAACTCTTGGAGCCATTATACCAGTTCCGTTTTGTTTTTAGAACTTACAGGTAGGGACGCCTCTCCGTAGGTGTCCGTCCATTACGGTCAGCTTTACTACCATGCTGAATAGCAAGGCGGAGATCTGACCCTACCTAATAAAGCTCCATGAAATTCAAAATCATTTCGTTATAGGTATAACAATTGTAGGTCAGTTCCTTAAAATTTTCAGCAACTAATTTTCATGATTTTTTGCAGAATTTTGTGTTTTTTGTGGAATAGGCTTTCCGAGAAATAGCATAATTTTCTGGAGGTCTTCCCATGCGTACTTTTTCTGGTTAGGGTCGCGCAAAAGGTATGCAGGATGGAATGACGGCAATGTTTTTATACCATGAAATTCAAACCATGTGCCGTGAAGTTTGGTAATTCCCACTTTGTCAAGGATATATTTCAAAGGTGTAGCTCCGAGGAGAAGCAGGACTTTGGGTTTGATAATATCTATTTGTTTAAGCAAAAACGGCAAACAGGTTTTAGCTTCCTCAGGCGTAGGTACACGATTATTAGGCGGGCGGCATTTTACAATATTTGCGATAAATACATCATCTCTTTTAAAACCCATAGCTCCTAGCATTTGCGTAAGAAGTTGCCCAGATCTGCCCACAAAAGGTCTGGCCTGCTCATCCTCATCCCTGCCTGGCCCCTCTCCTATTATCATTAGTTCTGCATGGGAACTACCCTCTCCAAAAACAACATTTGTTCTTGAATTACACAATGAGCACTTTTTGCAATTTTCCACACTAGACATAAGTTCCGCAAAAAAAGTCATGTCCGTAAGTACTGGCGGCACAGTTGATAGTTTTGGCATTTTTTCTGCCTGCCCAGAATGGAGATTTTGTTCTTCTGAAGGTGCAGTTCTAGGAACTTGAGTTTTGTTTTTTGTGATTCTAACAGAAGTATTTTGCGTTTTATCTGTCATAAATTCCTTAAGTGTTTCATGGTTTATGAATTCGTATTTCTTATTTCTTGACTCTTTATTAACAATATCTATAAGATCATTCAAAGCTTTTTTCATAATTTAAATTCCTAATGGTTCTTACTCCCGGCACACTTTTTATCTATACTGCTTTGTAAACTTCTCAGTTTATATCTGATTGTAATATTTTTATACCAAAGATTAAGCAATTTTATTGAATATTCTTGAGATATAATTACAATCAAATATCAAAGAAATCATAATTAATATTTTAAGAGGTGTTATATGAAAACAGCCTTAAAAGCTTCAATGATTTTAGCTTTTTTCATCTTGGTAACAGGAGCATACGCTCTAAATCCACAGTGGGAACTAAAGTCTTTGTCTCATTTCAATCAAGGACAAAAAGAGTACAACAGAATTCAACTTAAATTAAATGAAGCTGGAAAACTAATAAACGAAGAAGGTGAAGCAGCTTTTAAAATTATCAAAGCAAATAACGACAAAGATGGAAATGAAAACGGTATTTTTGTAATAGATCCAAAAAGCGGCAAAATCCTTGTAAGCCCTTCAGAAAAATCATTAGGCAATGGAGCTTTAAATAGTAATGACATAAACGGCAAAGCCATTGCAAAAGAAGCTATTCTAAAAGCTTATACCTCTCTTTATGGATCATCTTGGGATAACTGGCTGGAATCTCTGGGAGATGTCTACAATGCTTATATCACTCAAATAGCTATAACTTTGGAGGGCAAAGTCTATGCTCTTGCAATCGGCAAAAATGATTCTGATTTACAGAGACTTTTTGTTTCTAAACTTGTAGACAAGGCTTGCCAGACTATTGAGGAATATGGGACAGAAAAAGCTTTTAGCTTCTTCAATAGAGAAAACAGCATATTCAGATTTAAAGACACTTACATATTCGTATATGAAATCAAATCTGCTGATAATGTGACTTGCCTGTACAATCCTAATTATCCTGATATAGTTGGAAAAAATCTGATTAATCTTAAAGTCGGCGACATTGAGCCAATAAAAGATATTTACGCGCTGTTACAGGATTCTAACTCTGGCTGGGTAAGAAGCGCAGCTGTGGTACCTGGAACAAATGATATAAAACCTAAAGATTTATATGTGAAATCTGTCGAAGTAAACGGGAAAAAACTAGCTGTTGCGGCAGGAGTCTACTTGGTTCAATAAAATTTCATTATTATTAAATAGAAAACCCGGTCTTTGGATCGGGCTTTTTATTTTCACTCTTATCTTATTCCTTGCTTTCAGAAAATTATTAATTTGAAAAATTGCTGTCAGATTGCTTCCCATATGATATGATATGATATGATATGATATGATATGATATTTGGTTTGAATAAATTTTAAAGAATAAAACTATGGTTAATTTTAAAAGTCCAATAGCCGTAATAGATGTAGGAGCCCATTTCGCCAGATTAGAAATAGTTCAGGCTTCCTCAAAAGGGAAAAAATACGAAACTCTTGAGAAACTTTCGAATGTAGCGCCGCTTGGAATTGATGTTTTTACCAGAGGAAAAATAAGCACTCAAAACACTTTCCTTAT
This sequence comes from Lentisphaerae bacterium GWF2_38_69, assembly GCA_001803205.1. GTDB lineage: Bacteria > Verrucomicrobiota > Lentisphaeria > Victivallales > GWF2-38-69 > GWF2-38-69. Next base: position 45,207 of record MHBE01000048.1, read on the forward strand.
AGGAAAAATACTTAAAGATTATTCTGCTGTAATTAAAGAATATGATGTGAAATATATCAAAGCTGTTGCTACTTCGGCTGTAAGGGAGGCCTCAAACAGTGATATTTTTATTGAAAGAGTAGAAAAATTAAGCGGCATAAGGCTTCAGGAGCTTGATTCGACTCTCGAGTCGCGGCTCCTCTTTATGGCAATTAAGAATTCCTTCATGCAATCGCCTCTTTTTACTGAAAAGAATGCACTAATATGTTCTGTAGGAACAGGAGCCACACTTGTCTCATTTGTAGAAAAAGGCATTCTTAAAAGTTCAGAAAATACAAGATTAGGTTCTCTAAGGCTCTTAGAGGAACTGGAAAGACCTCTGGCGAATATCCATCTCAAAGAAGTCATCAAACCTTTTGTTGAATCATCTGCAAAGGATATGCTTGCTCATTCTACAGTTAATTTCAAAAACGGTATAATGATTGGAGTAGGTTCTTCTGTACGGGCTCTTCTTAGACTATCAGACAAAATGCAGCTAGATGAAAATGGCATGCGTTTTATCGATATAGCAAATTTTGATGATCTTTATCTTCAGATTTCAGAGATGAAAACCGATGAAATAGCAGGAAAACTGGGAATCTCAGATACTTTAGCGCAGAGTATCGAACCTTGCTGCGCAATTCTATATCACTTCTTCCATGCGTCCAACGCTGAAAAAATAATCATTCCTGATATCAGTACCAGAGACGCTATTGTCAGTGATTTCATAAGAGAATTGAAAAATGAACATGACCCGTTTACTCCATATATTATTTCGTCAGTAAAAAGCTTTGGAGAGAAATTTTTTTATGATCCTAAACACGCTTCAATGGTTGCTTCGATGTCAATGCACATTTTCGAGAATACCCATTTCCTTCATGGCCTGAATGAAAAGGACGCTTTGCTCCTTAGTGTGGCTGCTTATCTTCATGACATAGGGCTCTATGTCAGCAGCAGAAAACATCATAAGCACAGCTATTATCTCATACGAAACGCGCACATTCCAGGAATTTCATCAAAGGATATAGAAATCATTTCCCTGATAGCTAGATACCACAGAGGAGGTTTTCCTAAAAATACTCATTCTGAATATCAGATTCTCGGTTCCGAAGACAAAGTAAAAGTCAATGCTTTGGCGGCAATACTCCGAATAGCTGATTCCCTAGACTTTATCCATAAGTTTGAGATTGCCAAAATTAAATTTGATCACAGAAAAAAAGTAATGGAAATTATTCTTGACGGGATCGTCGATGCCGTTCTTGAAAACTGGGCAGCTAAACAGAAAGCTAATTTATTTAAAGAAGTTTTTGGATATAAAGTTAGGATTACAGGAAGATGAAAGAAGATTTTTCAGATTACAAAATTACAAAAGATCACTTCATAAACAGAGAGCTAAGCTGGTTAAGTTTTAACTCGAGAGTTCTCGATCAGGCTTTCGACAAGAATAACCCTATTCTTGAAAGACTTAAATTTTCTGCGATTTTCAGTAATAATCTGGACGAATTTTTCATGGTTAGAGTAGCCGGATTGAAAAAACAGCTTGAGTCAAGCATTTACATCAATGACAATACAGGCATGAATGCCGAAGAGCAGCTCTCTGCTGTACTTTTAAAAACAAAAATGCTGTTAAAAAAACAGTACAACCATTATAAAGAGTACATACTGCCGGAATGCGAGGCAAACAACATTTACATATTGAAATATGATGACCTTTCTGCCACGGAAAAAGCCAGGCTCAAGGAACATTTTGAACATTCAATTATGCCCATTCTTACACCAATAGGAATTGATCCTACGCATCCTTTTCCTGTTCTTAATAATAAAGCTCTGGAAATTGCCGTCAGGCTCAAAAGACCTTCGAAAGATTTCGAATCATACGGTTTTGTCGAAGTACCTTCTGCAATATCCCGTTTTGTGCCAATAAATCATACTGAACCCGGGAAAGCATTTATTTTCCTTGAAGAGCTTATCATGGTGAATTTGCGAAAACTCTTCGAAGGATGCGAAATATTTGATTTCTTTCCTTTCAGAATTACCAAGGACATGGATTTCGATATTGAAGACGAAGAACAGTCCGACCTTCTTAAGTACATGGAAAAAACCCTTAAATCAACAAGAAAAAGAAGCGCTATCAGGCTAGAAATACAAAAAGGCTCTTCTGCGCTGCTTGAAGAATGGCTCAAGGAAAAACTGGACATAACTGATGAACTTATTTTTAAATACGACGGACCTTTAAACCTTGCCAGCTTTTTTGAATTCATACCTCAGGTAGCAAGAGAAGGTCTCGTTGATAAAAAAATAGAACCTCTCAAGATTCCGGCTCTCGAAAATTATACATCCCTTTTTGAAGCCATCTCAGAATGGCATGCCATCCCTCTCTATCATCCTTTCGAAAGTTTTGATTATGTAGTAAAATTCCTTGAAGAAGCCGCCAATGACCCTAATGTCCTTGCCATTAAACAGACTCTCTATAGGGTAAGCGGTAATTCACCGATAGTAAATGCCCTGCTAAAAGCTGCTGAAAATGGCAAGCAGGTTACCGTTATAGTAGAACTTAAAGCCCGTTTTGATGAATATAGAAATATTCAATGGGCAAAACGGCTGGAAATGTCAGGAGCTCATGTCATATACGGCGTAGCCGGGCTTAAAATCCACTGCAAAGCGCTCCTTGTTGTAAGAAGGGAAGAAGGCACTATCAGGCGTTATCTGCATCTTTCAACAGGCAACTACAATGATACCACAGCAAAAGTCTATACTGACATGGGATTATTTCTTAATGATCCTGAAATCTGCAGTGATATATCTTCACTTTTCAATGTAATGACAGGGTACTCGGAACCTCCAATATGGAAGAAAATTGCTGCTGCACCGTTTAACTTAAGAGAGAAATTCCTTAGCCTTATAGACAGGGAAGCAAGGAATTCTACCAGGCATAAGCCAGGAAGAATTATCGCAAAGATGAATTCACTTGTTGACACAGAGCTTATCGAACATCTTCACAGGGCTGCCATGGCCGGTGTAAAAATTGATCTTCTTGTAAGAGGTATTTGCTGTCTGAGACCTTGCAAGGAATCAAGTAAAAATATTAATGTAATAAGCATAGTTGACCGTTATCTGGAACATACCAGGATTTACTATTTTGAAAACAACGGTAATCCTGAGTATTTCATGTCCAGCTCAGATTGGATGAATAGAAACTTAGATAGAAGAATAGAGCTTTTCTATCCTGTAGAAGAAAAATTTATTCAGGATTTCCTTTGGAAAATTCTTGATCTTCAACTCAATGATTCTTACAACGGAAGAAAACTTAAACAAAATGGCACTTACCACAAATCTCAATTCAGAAACATCGAGAGTAGAAGTCAGATTGGCACATACGAATTATTGAAACAATTAAGGCCGGAACAAAAGATCAAGAAGATCAATATATTGGAAAAGGAAGAATATTGAACCCAGACTTAATGTCTAATCGCAGCAATTAGTTTTCACTCATAAATTTCTTGTTTTTTTTAGTATTTTGTTTGTTCAAAGTAACTTAGCATCTATCTTATAAATTTTATCTTTATAAAAAAAGGGCATTTTTAATAACTAGAAACAATTGGAGGAGATATGAATATTGATTACAAGAAAATCGCGGCAAAAGCAGAAGAATACAAACCACAGATATCTAAGTTTTTAAGAGACATGATTGCAATTCCTAGCGAAAGCTGCCAGGAAAAAGATGTTGTTCTCAGAATCAAAGAAGAAATGCTAAAGGTTGGTTTCGATAAAGTTGAGATTGACCCTCAGGGCAATGTTCTGGGTTATGTGGGGAATGGAAAACATCTAATAGCTTTTGATGCACATATTGACACAGTAGGCGTCGGAGAAATCAAAAACTGGAAATATGATCCGTATAAAGGCCATGAAGAGGGCGACATAATTATAGGCAGAGGCGCTTCAGATCAGGAAGGCGGTATGGCTTCAATGGTTTACGCAGGCAAAATAATCAAGGATCTGGGATTAGCCAAAGATGCTACAGTTCTTATGGTAGGAACAGTTCAGGAAGAAGATTGCGATGGACTTTGCTGGCAATATATAGTTGAAAAGAGCAAAATCAGACCAGAATTTGTAGTAAGTACAGAACCGACCTCCTGCAGGATATACAGAGGACACAGAGGCAGAATGGAAATAAAGGTTACCACACATGGAATAAGCTGCCATGGTTCAGCTCCCGAAAGAGGCGAAAACGCAATCTATAAAATGGGTCCGATTATCAATGAACTTAAGGCTCTAAATGAAAATCTCCATTACAATGAATTCCTAGGGAAAGGAACACTTACGATTTCCGAATGTGGATTTTCTTCTCCTTCAAGATGCGCTGTAGCAGACGGATGCTGGGTTTCTATCGACAGAAGGCTTACAGACGGAGAATCTTGGCAGTCAGCTATTCAGGAAATCAAAAACCTCCCCTCTGTTAAAGCAGCTAATGCCGAAGTTACTATGTATCAGTATGACAGACCTTCATACACAGGTTTAGTCTATCCGACAGAATGCTTCTTCCCGACATGGGTTATTCCTGCTGATCACCCGGCCTGCGCTTCATCAGTCGAAGCTTATAGAGGCCTTTTCAACGCAGAACCTGTTGTTGATAAATGGACATTCTCAACAAATGGCGTATCAATTATGGGTCGCTATGGAATACCAGTTGTAGGCTTTGGCCCCGGACATGAAGACCAGGCTCATGCTCCTAATGAATGCACATGGAAGAGCGAGCTTGTCAAAGCTGCCGCAATGTATGCTGCTATTCCGGATATTTATACCGCCAAATACTGCAAGTAATCTGTTATAAAAATACAGAGGTGTATTATGAAAAAGTTAGCAATAGTTGCAATCGGAGGCAATTCTCTGATTGCAGACAGTAAACATCAGACTGTCGGAGACCAATATAGTGCAATTTGTGAAACATCTAATCACATTGCAGACCTTATCGCAGAAGGTTACAATGTACTTGTAACTCATGGCAACGGACCTCAGGTAGGTTTTATTCTCAGGCGTTCAGAAATAGCAGCTGAAGTAGCTCATATGCATGATGTACCACTAGTCAGTTGCGATGCTGATACGCAAGGCGCTATCGGTTATCAGATTCAACAGGCTCTTGATAATGAGTTTAAGAAAAGAAAGCTCATGGATGGAGGTAAACTCAAATCTGCTGTTACAGTCGTGACTCAGGTAATTGTCGACAAAAACGATACAGCTTTCAAGAAACCTTCGAAGCCCATAGGGGGATTCGTAACTGAAGCTCAGGCCAACGAACTCAAAGCAAAAAACCCTGATTGGTCATTTGTAAGCGATGCAGGAAGAGGCTTCAGAAGAGTGGTAGCTTCGCCTAAACCTATAGAAATTGTAGAGCTTGAGGCTATCAAGAGTCTTCTTGGAGTAGGATTCTGTGTTATTGCAGTTGGCGGCGGAGGTATCCCGGTATTCAAAAACCAGGATGAATCTCTTACTGGAGTTGACGCCGTAATCGATAAAGACTTTGCCACGAGTTTGCTTGCGGTTAATCTCAAAGCAGATGTTCTGATCATCTCTACTGGCGTAGAAAAAGTTTATCTCAATTTCGGTAAACCAAATCAGAAAGCCCTTGAAAATATTACTCTTTCTGAAGCTAAGCAGTACATGGCTGAAGGTCACTTTGCTCCCGGAAGCATGCTTCCAAAAATTCAGGCTGCTGTGCAGTACCTTGAAAATGGCGGAATGAAGGCAATTATTACTTCTCCCGAATTCCTAGGCAAAGCTATCAAAGGCGAAACAGGTACGCATATCGTAAATTAATTTTGTCGATCTTTATAAAATGTTATGGGGAAAACTCATGTTTTCCCCTTTTTAATTTGCCGAGAAATGAACTTCTGCTCAACTTGTTTTCAGGATATAACTTCATCTTTACCCAATGGAATATATGTTAACAACTCCTTAAAACCTTCTTCGAGACAAATTTCAGGATTATTGACAAACCTTATTAAACTCTCAATCAGGTATTGATGGCGCCTCTCCTCAGCAGCCAGCTTTCCATAAATTTCTCTCAAATCTGAATTAATGGAAGTTAATGCTTTTCGTTCATAAAAATCAGCCGCTTTTCTTTCTACTTCCAGAATATCTAAATAAATATCCGATTGAAAAAAGCCCTCGCCACAGCTCTTCTTTTCAACTTTCTTCAGTATTTCGCTAGTTTCCTGAACGAGTGTGCTGTCATCAATCAATTCAATATTGGAATTCTTTTTCATGCCTATAAATAGCTTATAATGTTCCTGTTCTGCATCAGCCAAAAAGTTAAAGAGAGCTTTAATCTCGCTACTTGAAGAATTATCTGCAAGTCTGCGATATATTTTTGCACCTTCTAGCTCAATTTCAGCAGCAAAAGTTAAAGGTTTCATATGATTTTACCTCATTTAATACTTCATTTCTTTTGATCCATTATCTCTTTAATAACACTCATATTCCTATTCCTTTTATAGAGAGGCTCATGTAAATTCTCATATACGCTTATAAAGTCTTCAAAGATCTTGATACCTTCTACTTGATAAAAAATACCCAAGAAAAATGGCTCTTCTGAAAAAGCAAGAGACAAAGCTTTCAACCTATCATTTTTCTGATGTTCTTCAGGAATATATCCAGTGTTATCCTTATACCATTTATGAGTATTTATCTTATTAAAAGAAACACATGCCTGAAATACATCCACAAGGGCAAAACCCTTATGTAGAATAGCCGCCTTAATGACCTCTTTTGTTTTCTCTTTATCGCCTACAGAACCTCTAGCTACAAAAGTAGCACCCATTGTTATGGCTAGAGCTACCGGATTAAAGGGAAAAGCAGAAACCCCGGCAGTTTGTATAGGAGTTTTCATTCCTTGGTTGCTGGTTGGAGAGGCCTGCCCTTTAGTTAAGCCATAGACCATATTATCATGAACAATCACAGTCATATCAGGGTTTCTGCGAATTGTATGGATGAGATGATTGCCTCCCTCACCATAGATATCTCCGTCTCCGCTCTGGACAATGAGTTTCATATCAGGGTTAGCAGCTTTGATACCAACTGCTGCCGGCAATGCTCTGCCATGCAGACCGTTAAAATAGTTTACATCATAATATTGAGGGGACTTTGCCGCCTGCCCAATACCTGATACAAAACAGAGGTTTTCGCTATTTAAATGCAAGTCAGCCAGAACATCGAGCATAATATTGCGAAGTCCATAGTCTCCGCAGCCAGGGCACCATGCCACATCAGTGGTAATATCAAAAGGTTTAGCATTCATTATACCACCTCCTTTATTCTGTCGTAAAGTTCGCCAGCAGTAAATTGCAGCCCGTTGTATTTCAAAATGGAGATCGGGATTTTTATTCCAATCTCATGCTCAAGAAGATTTTTGAATTGAGCAGTCTGATTATTTTCTATCATAATAATTTGTTTTGCTTTTCGGAAAAAATCCGAAGCTTCGCCTGATATTGGAAAAACCTGTTTAAAATGAAGCAGTGCGCTCTTTTTGCCAAATTTTAAAACAGCTTCTTGGGCTATCGAAAGAATCGATCCCCAGCAAACAAACAGTGTTTCATAATCATCGCAGCCGTACAGATCCGGTACTAGAGCAGCCTCCTTAAGCAAGCTGAGCTTCATAAAGCGCTTATTTTTCATTTTAAGGCTGATTCCGTTGAGGTCTTCAGTTATCCTTCCAGATTCATCATGTTCGTCTGAGTCGACGCAAACTCTGCCTATTCCATAACCTGGAATGCCGCGAGGAGATAAAACTCCTTGACCTATGTCGTATCTCTTATATCCTTCTGAAGCTTCAATTATATGCTTCTTAGGTGACGGATATAATTTAAATTCAGGTGAGTTGTAGAAAACATCTGTCAAGTACTGATCTGTCAGTATAATAACAGGAGACTGATATTTATCTGCAATTTCAAAAGCATGTCTGCTTAGTTCATACGCCTGTTCAAGGGAACCCGGGGCAAAAATAGCTCTTGCAAAAACTCCATGCCCTGCATAGAGACCCAAATTCAAGTCCCCCTGTTCAGTTCTCGTAGGTAATCCTGTAGCCGGGCCGGGTCTCTGAGCCAAATGAATCACTACAGGAGTTTCAGTCATTCCTGAAAGAGAAACTCCTTCAGTCATCAGAGCAAAACCGCCTCCGGAAGTTGATACCATTGCTCTGCCGCCCGCATACCATGCGCCAATAGCCATATTAATTGCCGCAATTTCATCTTCAGCCTGTTCTACAACAACTCCTGCTTGTGTAGCCCACGAAGCCAAAGCTGTGAAAACTCCAGTTCCAGGCGTCATAGGATATGAGAAAATTGAGTCGCATCCTCCAGCTAAAGCGCCAAGAGCAATTGATTCAGAACCGGAAAGAAGAATTTCATCTCTTACATTGTTGCTTCTTTTGATTTGAATTTCCATTTCTGAATTTTTAACAATCTTGCGTCCTTCTTCATAACCTGCCTCAGCAGCTTTTATATTATTTGATACTATTTGCTCGCCTTTTGGCTCAAAGCGTTTGATTATATGAAGTTTAAGATCTTCTATTTCGGTTCCTATGATGCCGCAAACAGTTCCAGTTACAACCATGCTTGAATATATTTTATCGCCAACCGTTAAAGCAATTTCGTTAAAACTTAGATCAAAAATATTTTCATTATTTATTACTTTCTTGTCGGCAATCGTCAAAGTATTTGCTGACAAATCATTTTTATACCTTTCATAAGCGTTCAAATCAAAAGGTATGAATATATCAGGCTCACCATTTTGATTGAATATTCGATCGCCGGATATTCTTATGGTTATAGAATTTGTCCCTCCTCTTACACGGGACATGTATTCTTTCGTTGCAAAAACATTGTACCCTGCGTTTTTTATCAATGAAAGAAGTATCGCCTCTGTTGATTGCACGCCAGCTCCTGCTTCACCGGCCAGCATGATAGTAAGTTCATTAAAAATATTTGACATATTGCCTCCTTTTAGTACTGAAATACTATAATCTCAAAAGTTAATGCTTAACTTTAGCTATTTTTTCACCTTTAACTATTAATCACCCAATGCGGTTGAATTAAGGTAGGGATGGCTTTCCGTAGCCGTCCGAAATACATATAATCTTCTTCGGCGGTCTCGGAGAGACACGCCCTACCTGCTCTTAATTCAATGACATTGATTAATCACCAAATACTTATTTAGACATTAGAGAATAGTGTTTCCCTGCTATAATATCAGCCAAGGCATCCAGCTCCTTGTAAGTAGATGCTGTCGGAACTCCTTTTACTGACACATTGCCCAACATCTCAAGCTTCAGATTGCTTATTATGTCACATATATTTTGTGCTGCATGGGCGGTCCAGCCAAAAGAACCTATCACCGCCGCGTATTTGAGTTTGGGTTTCAAAACACTCATTACCGAAGCTACATATACAGCTTTCGGATGAGGCCCGACATTTACAGTAGGAGTACCGATTACAACTGTTGCCGCATCAACCAGAGCCATTGCCAGTTTTCCAATATCGCTTACATTTAACTCGAATATTTCGTATCTAATGTCTTTGTCTGCCAGAGCCGAAGCCAAATATTCAACCATCTCTTTTGTGCTGCCGTGCATGGAAATATAAGGTATTACTACTAAGTTTTTTACATTATCGGAAGACCAGTCCTCGTATTTTGATATGATAAATTCAGGTTCGTCGTATATTGGACCGTGGCTAGGCGCAATATATTTGATATCAAAATTCTTAACTATATCTAAATTCTTCTGGACTATTTTTCTGTAAGGCATCATTATTTCTGCATAATACCTTTTTGCCGCATCTGAAATCTGCTGATTATTTCCGGCAAAGAGCTCAGTAGTAGCCATATGAGAACCGAAAAAATCACATGAGAAGAGTATTTTCTCCTCCTGAAGGTAAGTTGACATCGTTTCCGGCCAATGAACCCAAGGAGTATAGATAAACTTCAAAGTCCAGTTTCCCAATGAAAGAACTTCTCCGTCTTCCACAGTTTGTATCCTTTCGGCATCTATTTTGAGATGAGCAGTAAGTAAGTCCTTTGCTTTAAGCGAACAAATTAAAATAGATTCAGGATATTTTTCAAGTACATTCGGTATGCTTCCCGAGTGATCCTGTTCAGCATGATTAGATATGACAAAGTCAATTTTCTTTACATTTGAAAGCTGTTTCATCAATGTTTCTGACCATTCAGATTCTACTGTATCTATTAGCGCAGTTTTTTCTGAACCTTCTATCAAATAAGCATTATAGCTAGTTCCATCAGGAATAGGGATCATACCGTCAAATAGCCGGCGATTCCAATCTATAACACCCATCCAAAAAATATTATCCATTATTTTTCTCTTATTCATAGCATCCTCCCATCATTACTTTTTTACTGAAAAAATGAGTTTATAAGCATATCCGTTTTATTAGCCATGGTGAAGTCATTCTTGTGAAGCCCTTTGATCTTGTGAGTCCACCATGTCACTTCAACTTTACCCCATTGTGTAAGAATAACAGGATGATGATGCATTTCTTCAGCCGCGTTTCCTACCAAGTTTGTAAACCTTAACGCTTCAATAAAGTTTTTAAATTTAAAATTTCTTTTAAGTTTCTTGATTCCATCTTCTTCAATTATCTTCCATTCAGGAATCTGAAGGCAATACTCAGATAGCTCAGAATCCTGAATCCTCTCTTCTCCTTCACTGCATGGAACACACTTATTCTCTATTAAATTTTCCATAATTAATAATCCTATTTTATATTTGCTACTATTATAGCATCATTTCAAAAAAATAGCTCACTATTTTCAAGCAAAAGAGAGGTAGTTTAATTAAATTCTAAGCTAGAATAATCATATCTAACAGCTTATCGATGCCAGAGCCGTCCCTATCTCAATCAATCCATCATGGCTTTCACATCGCTTTTGGCATCTGTAATTGGTTTGATATCAAAGTTTTTAACGAGGACATCAACGACAGTCGGAGAGAGAAAAGCCGGGATTGTTGGTCCAAGTCTGAGTCCCTTTACTCCGAGAGCGAGAAGGGCAAGCAGAACAGCTACAGCTTTCTGTTCGTACCAAGCTATATCGAAAGCAATCGGGAGATCATTCAGGTTCTTTAGTCCAAAAACTTCCTGGAGCTTGAGAGCTATAACTGCCAGTGAGTAGCAGTCATTGCACTGCCCTGCGTCAAGGACTCTCGGAATACCGCCGATATTACCAAGGTTTTTCTTAATATATCTGTATTTTGCGCATCCTGCGGTCAAGATGATTGTATCCTTCGGGAGAGCTTCAGCTACTTCCGTGAAATATAACCTGTCTTTCTGTCTGCCGTCGCATCCGCCCATTACAACGAATTTCTTTATCGCGCCTGACTTGACTGCTGCGACAACTTTGTCAGCCAGAGCCATTACCTGATTATGGGCAAACCCGCCTATGATTTCGCCTTTTTCAATTTCTGTCGGAGCTGGGCATGTCTTTGCAAGAGCTATGATTTCTGAGAAATCTTTTCGCCCGCCTTCTTTTCTGTCGATAATGTGTTTTACGCCAGGGTAACCTGCTGCTCCGGTGGTAAAGATTCTGTTCTTGTAAGAATCTTTAACAGGCACTATGCAGTTAGTAGTCATAAGAATTGGGCCGTTGAATGCTTCAAATTCGGAATTCTGATGCCACCATGAACCGCCGTAGTTTCCGACGAGTTGTGGATACTTTTTGAAAGCCGGATAGTAATTGGCAGGGAGCATTTCGCTATGAGTATAAACATCCACTCCCGTATCTTTTGTCTGTTCAAGGAGTTCTTCCATATCCTTCAAATCATGCCCTGAGATAAGGATACCGGGGTTATTTTTTACGCCGATATTTACCTTTGTGATTTCAGGATTGCCATAAGTTGTTGTATTTGCCTTATCAAGAAGAGCCATTGTAGTAACGGCTGTTTTGCCGCATTCTAGTACTAGAGCAATCATCTCATCTACTGAAAGTTTTTTCGTCGTCGAAGCAAGTCCTTTTACAAGGAAAGCATATATTTCTTCGTCTTCATACCCAAGCACAGAGGCATGTTCAGCATAAGCAGAAAGTCCTTTCATTCCGTAAATAAGAAGTTCTCTCAAAGAACGGATATCCTCGTTTTCTGTAGAAAGGACGCCGACCGATTTTGCCTTTGCAAGCATATCAGATTCAGTAGTGGCATACCATATGAATGGATCGCAACCGCCTCCGCATGTACCATACTTCTTAATGAGCATTGATCTGATTTCAAAAGCATCTTCTATGCAGGCCATTATTGCCTTGTTTGAAAAGTTTGCATTGGTAATTGTAGTAAAGAGGGCTTTGGTCATGAACCTGCCAACTTCCTTGTCGATCTTGTCTTCTCCTCTTCTTTCAAGAACGAGCGAGACTCCCTTCAAGACATGAACAAGCACATCCATGAGTTCGGCTGTATCAGCTGGTTTTCCGCAAACACCTTTTGCAAATTTGCATCCTTTGTTTGAAGCTGTTTCCTGACATTGATAACAAAACATTTTAACTTCCTCCGTCCTGTGATTGTTATGATTTAGACTAAATTTTGTTAAGTTTAATCAATCGACATTATTGCTGTAACAGGGCAGTCATCCAGTGCCGTCTGACATCTCTCTTCGGCTTCTTTAGGCACGACATCTACGACAACTACCGCCTTATCTTCCTTCATTTGATAAACTTCCGGGCAGGTATTTGCGCAAAGACCACATCCAATACATATATCAGCATCAATTTTTACTTTCATTTTATTTCTCCTTGTTTTGACATTTTGTTAAGGTTGGGCATTTATCACAGGTGCGTTGGGATCTACATATACTCTTTTGGCCAGCTCTCTATCCAGCATTATAATCACTTCAGAAGAATTATCGGAAGACTTAAGCTGCCGATATATCTCAAGTTCATTGGCTTCTTCCTCAGTCTGTTCTTTCAAAAACCATTGCAATTGAGAACTGGTAGTATAATCCTTCTCTCTGATGGCAAGATCAGTAATTTCGGTGATACATGATGTAACAAGTTGCTCATGTTCATACGCTGCTTTGAAAACTTCCATCGCCGATTCCCAGGAATGAGGAGGCTTCGCAATTTTTTCAAAAACAATTGAAACTCCCCTGTTTAATACATAATTAGACAGCCTGAGAGCATGCCCAAGCTCTTCTCTGGCCTGAATTTCCAGCCAATGCGAAAATCCCGGCAGGTTCAATCTCTTTAAATATGCAGACATTGCCATGTATAAGTAGGAAGAATACAATTCCATATTAATCTGTCTATTTAATGCTTCTTCAATTTTCGGGTTCATGCCACCATCTCCACTTTTTTTATGTGCCCTTCACTACTCTATTTTTTTAGCTCTGGACGGGATTATCAATACAGGACATTTGGTGTTCTTTAACACAGTCATTGTTATGCTTCCTAACAATGCCTGTGACATGGGACCGTGCCCGTGTGATCCCATAATAATCATGTCAGGGTCATATTCTTTAGCCTGCGATAAAACAACTTCAGATATTTTTCCTTTTAGAAGAAAAGATTTTACATTAATTATTTCGATCCATTCTATATAATGTTTATCTTCGATTGGATGCGGGGTTGCCCCTACCATAATTTTAATCCCTGATTTCTTTTATTACTCATTTTGTCTCCTCCTCTTTGATTATTCAGCTTTTATATCAATTTTCTTCGAATGTATTTTTGCTCTTTGTGTTTTAGGAACATGTATAGAAAGGATTCCCTTGGAAAAAGAAGCTTTAATCTTTGAAGAATCTCCCTCTGTTGGCAATGTAAAAGCTCTTTCAAAGGAGCCAAATCTCCTTTCAGAAATATGGTTTTTGCCTTTCTTGTCTGAAACTTCTTCTTTCTTTTCTCCAGAGATTCTAAGGACATTATCTTCAAGTGAGACCTCTACATCTTTCTCATCCATCCCGGATAGCTCTGCTTTGATGTCATAACCGTGAGCGGTTTCCTTGATATCAAAGTTAGGATTGAAATCAAATTTTTTTCTGGACAATTCATAAGAGCCAAACTCTTTGACTATATCTGAGAATGCTTTGTTCATTGAAGTGTACATGTCTGAAAAGAAATCATCATTTCTTCTAACCAGATCGCTTTTGTTTTTGAACAATGGGATAATATCTTTAATCATATAAATCACCTCTATCCTTTTATTCACTCAATTTTTATTTCTATTTTTGCTTCCCTTTTTAAGACCTAGGCAGAATCACCTTAAATACTCCGCCTTTTTTAGTTAGTTACCTCAAGTTTATCTAGTTGCTAAAAACTAATATATTTTTCCTTTTTTGCGCTGCAGACAGGACATATCTCTGGCGCGCTTTCATTTTCCAATGTATAACCACAGACCGAGCATACATGTACTTTATTGAGCTCGACATCATTTCTTTTTCCCACAGCAGCTATCGCTTTTTCAAATAACGCCTTATGCATTTGTTCCGTAGCAAAAGCTCTTTCAAAACTGGTGGATGCGCCCGCTTCCTTCTGGAATTTTGCTACTTCAATGTAAACAGGGTACATTTCTTCGACTTCAAAAGTTTCACCCATTAATGCCAGTTCAAGATTCTTCAATGTATCACCAGGGCCGAAGGTGGCTCCACTATTAGCTGTCCTTCCACCCTTTAAGTGTGATAAGTTTTTGTAATGACTGTGCGCGTGTATTATTTCTGCGCGGGAAATCGCAGAAAACAGCCTGGAAACATTTGGTAGTTTTTCTTGACTTGCAACCTCAGAAAATTTCAGATACCTCATATGTGCCTGACTTTCTCCACCAAATGCGTCAATAAGATTTTGTTCTGTCATTGCTCTCATAATTTCTCCTTTTCTCATTAATTTTTTATATTTTTTCATCGACTTCCAAGTTTTTGATTTCCTCAATCAACTCCTTAGCTTTTTCAGTCTTAGTATCGCTACACAACCGAGAAAATAAATAAGCATTATACATGCCAAAAATTATTATTTGTCATATCTTACTTATAGACAAGATATTTTAGCCATTTAGAGCATTTTCGTAGTTCTTAGAGTTATCTAAACTTAAGTTGATACAAGAAGACTTTTGTTCCTGTTTCAAAATAAAGATAAATAGAATGTGAAACTCTATTTTTCGTGTGTCTGAAAATTTATTTCTTCAGACTGATATGAAATAAACATCTGTGGCTTAGTCTATAATATCAACTTAGGTTGAAAGAGTATTATCGAAACAGAACTTGTTTTACCTGTTCTTTCAGATATCATTAATGCAAACTATTATGGGAGAGTATATTTGATTCCTTAGCTGGCAACTATACTTTTGCGATAATAGTGCTTCATGAGTTAGGAAAGTGACAAAATAATAGCACTAACTAAATATCAGAGACTAAGGAAAAGATTATTATGTCAGGTATAAAGCATAAAGCTTATCTCTCGAGTTCAATCTTAATAATTGATGATGATCCTGATTTTCTCGATATGTTGAAGAGTTTATTATTCTCTTCGGGGTATGAGAATGTAATAAGCTGTGACGATCCAAGACAAGTCATGGATATTCTGAAGAAAAACAATATTGAATTAGTGCTTCTTGATTTGAATATGCCATACATTCAAGGAAATGAAATACTTAATCAGATCCTCTCACTCTATCCATTAATTCCAGTTATCATCATAAGCGGTTCGAATGATATTTCTTCTGCTGTCAAATGTATTAAAGAAGGTGCTTTTGATTATATCACTAAACCCATCGAGAAAGATAGATTACTCAGCATTATTACTACTGCTATTAAAAACCTTGAATTGAAGGAGGAGAACCTAGAATTAAAGAAAAAGCTTTTTTCTGATTTTTCAGATATTAATAAAGCATTTTCCGGTATTATAACAAACAGCCACCTGATGAAATCCATATTCAAATATTGTGAAGCAATATCTTGCAGCAAGCAGCCTGTTCTTATTACTGGAGAAACAGGAACTGGAAAGGAACTTATAGCAAAAGCTCTTTTTAAACTTTATAATGTTCAGGGTAAATTTGTTTCTGTAAATATTGCAGGCCTTGATGATAACATGTTTTCTGATAGTCTATTCGGACATGTCAAGGGCTCTTATACCGGAGCATCGACTTCTCGGGAAGGACTTGTTAATAACGCAGAAAATGGAGTTTTGTTTCTCGATGAAATAGGTGATTTGAATTTTCAATCTCAAGTTAAGCTTTTACGGTTATTGCAAGAACGCGAGTATTCCCCGTTAGGAAGCGACACTACTAAGCGATCAAATACCAGATTTATATTAGCAACTAATAAAGAAGTGTCGGAACTTAAGAAGTCGGATGGATTCAGAAAAGATTTGTTTTATAGACTCTCCACACATCAGATCAATCTTCCGCCTCTTAGGGAACGCGCTGGTGATATTCCGCTTTTATTGAATACTTTCATTCTTGAAGCTTCAGAGGATATGGGAATAAAAGCACCTTCATATCACCCTGATGTTGTAACTCTCCTAAAGACTTATCGCTTTCAGGGCAATGTAAGGGAACTGCAGGGAATGGTTTATAATGCAATAAGCAAGAACAAATCAAATATGCTTTCAGCTAAATCTTTCAGAGAATATATTGATACAGACTTACAAGAAGAGAGAGAGCTAAATGCTCAATCTGACTCAGAAGATAAGGAGTGCGCCGAATGGGTTTCGCAGTTAAATTTCCTTCCTTCCTTTAAACAAATCAATAATATAATTTGTAATGAAGCATTGAAGCGATCCAACGGCAATCAGCAAAAAGCATCCAAACTACTCAGAATATCTCCTCAGGCCTTAGGTAAAAGAATTAAAAAAAGAGCAGAGTAAATCTTCTGTAATATTCAATTTATTATTCACGCACGATAATCCTTATACCAATAACTAAATTGTTTTCTATTTTCATGTAGCTTTATTTTATTATCTTCACAAATTCAACCTTACGCACAAATGGTTTTGTTCCTCTCTACCGCCTTTAGTAATCTTTGAAACATAAACTAAATCAATATTTATATCAACTTTAGTTTAGGTAAGATTCTGAATCTTTAGCTCATTAGATCAGTCTTTATTTACTATCTATAAACAATATACATTAAATAATACTTGTTGGCATGCATAATGCTTAGATCTTTGGCTGTGAGAATAAACAACATGAAAAAGTAGTTTAATAAAATAAGGAGAAGAACTATGTCTTTTATTCTACCTAGACTTCCATACTCGAAAGATGCCCTCGAACCCCATATCAGCGCAAAGACCTTGGATTTTCATCATGGGAAACACCATAGCGCTTATGTTAGAAGCCTGAATGAGTTGATAGAGGGAACAGCTTTTGCCAATGATGAACTGGAAACAATTATTAAAAAAACAGCAAATAATACAGCCCAATCCCGAATCTTCAATAACGCAGCCCAAGTCTGGAACCATAACTTCTACTGGAAATCCATGAAGCCTAATGGCGGGGGAAAACCCACAGGATGTATTGAGCAGATGATTAATACTGATTTCGCGGATTATATGACTTTTATTGCAAACTTTAAGAATGCTGGTCTAACTCAATTCGGTAGTGGCTGGATATGGCTGGTACTCAAAAATAATAAGCTTGAAATCATGAAAACATCCAATGCTGATACTCCAATTGCTCATAATATAAAGCCTTTGTTGACCGTGGATATCTGGGAGCATGCCTATTATCTCGACTATCAGAACCGCAGAGGAGACTATCTGGATGCTTTCTTCAAGTATCTTGTAAATTGGGATAATGCCAACTCTCTCCTCGGTTAGCTGGAATTATTAAAATCTAAAAACCGAAATTTTAACAAATCAATATAAGAAAGGAGACTGATATGATAAACCCAAAAATACTAGATGCTTTAAATACTCAGGTAAACCAGGAACTAAACAGCTATTACCTATATTTGGATATGGCAAACTGGTTTGCTTACAAGAATCTTGATGGATTTGCCAAGTTAACTAAAAAACAAAGCGATGAAGAAAAGAGTCATGCAGACAAGATAATGAAATATATTACCGATTTAGATGAGCAGGTAGTTCTTAAGCCATTGCAGGAACCCAGGAAGTCATGGAATACGGCGTTAGAAATATTTACTTGCGCATATGAATCTGAAGAAAAAACTACTCATTATCTTACACAAATAGCAAAGTTAGCAATATCAGAAAACGATTTGAGAACAGTATCTTTTCTGGATTGGTTTTTAATTGAACAAATTGAAGAAGAGAAAAGCACCAATGAGGTAATGACTCAATTGAAAATGATTGGTGATGATCAAACAGGACTGTTGCTATTGAACGAAAAATTGAACAAATAAACACCAACGCCCCGCTGCAATTACAGCGGGGTATTTGTGTGCAATACACCTTACCCAACCCAAGCCCTCTTGCAGGGAATTCCTCTTCATCGGAGCGGCAACATATTAAGACATTGAATTCTTGTTATATTTTATACATAAACTAATTGAAATAATTTACAAATCCGAAACTTGAGTTATAACATTCAGCATAAAATTTGCATTGAATAATCAGATACACTAGAATACGAATCTCGTATTAGACTTAAACAGAACATGAGGAAATTTCCACAAATTAAAAAATCAGCAACCTAAATTCAGGAATCTTGATCCGATGGCAACAAGGATGACACTAAACCAATGGAGGAAGGGCTCCTTTGGACGCATCGTTGTATTGGTTTTTGTGGGATGGCTCTCAGCAGCCGTTCGTTGATTTCGGCGCTTTCGGAGAAAGGCGCCCAAATAGAAAAAGTGTCATGTCTAATTTCCTGCTATATGTCCTGTCTTAAGGTTAAATTGTTTATCCAGGTAAGGAGTTCTGAAATTGGAATGTCGCTGTGCATATGATGCAGTATGGAAATAGAAAACTATGGAAGAAAGAAACAAGAAATCGGCTGAATACATTTCTCTAAGGCAGAAACTAGAGAAGCAATCTAAAAAAAATCAGTTAGCGAAAGCAACTCCTATATCCGAAGGAAATACATTAAAACTCCTGCATAAACTTCAAATGCATAAAATTGAATTAGAAATGCAGAATGCTGTACTGATAGAGTCGGAAGAAAAATTTAAAGCTATTTTTAATAATGCAGAAGACGGAATGTTTGTTTTTGACTTGGGAACCAGAACACCTTTTCTATGTAATCCGTCGTGCGCCAGAATGCTGGGTTATAAGCAGGAGGAGTTTTTGTCTTTAGATATATCTGATATTCATCCGAAGGAAGACCTGCCGTTCATTTTTGAACAAATAGATAAATTACATATGGAAGAAAAACCGTTAATCAAAGATGTCAGATTCAGGCGGAAAAATGGAACCACTTTTTTTGCTGATATCACCCCATCTCTGATAAGAACTGACAAAAAGGATTATGTGCTTCTGAATTTTAAAGATATCACAGAACGCAAACTCATGGAGGAAGAATTAAAGAAGCACCGCGAGGAACTTGAAAATTTGGTAAAGGAACGCACGGCAAAACTGCAACTGGAAATAAATGGACGAAAGAAGGCAGAGGAATTGCTGTTATCAGAAAAAGAATTCATGGCTAAATCACAGGCAATTGCTCATCTCGGCAGCTGGGAGCTTGATATTGTAGATAATATCCTTCTATGGTCTGATGAATCTTACCGTATTTTTGGGCTTCACCCACATGAATTTGAAGCCACTTACGAAGCATTTCTGAAGATCGTCCATCCAGATGACCGCAAGGCTGTGAATGATGCATACTCTAACTCTATAAAACAAGGAAAAGATAATTATGAAATCATTCACAGGATTATTCTCAAAGCTACAGGAGAAATACGCTATGTCCATGAAAGATGCGAGCATATCAAGGATAATACAGGAAAGATTATCCGTTCTGTTGGCTTTACACAGGATATTACAGAGCAGAAGCTGGAAGAAAATAAGCGCGAGGCTGTAACTAAATTACTTAATATAGCGAATATTCACACTGATATTAAAAGCTTTATCCATGAAGTTACAGATTTTCTTCAGAAGCTATCAGCTTGCGATGCCGTCGGTATCAGGATAAAAAGCGGTGAAGACTATCCTTATTTTGAAACAAGGGGTTTTCCAAAAGAATTCGTCTGCCTTGAAAACAGTTTATTCGCCAGGAATCAGGACGGGCAGTTACTGCGCGATAATACCGGCAACCCCGCTTTAGAATGTATATGCGGTGAGGTAATATGCCACATGTCCAATTCCTCCACGCCTTACTTTACATCAAAAGGAAGCTTCTGGACAAACAGCGCTACGCAATTATGTAATAGCATCAGTAAAACAGACCGCAAGATCCGCGTCCGCAACAGATGCATCATAGAGGGTTACGAGTCAGTAGCTCTAATCCCCCTGCATGCTAGAGGGGAGTCTCTTGGATTGCTGCAGTTCAACGACAAGAGCAAGGGACATTTCTCCAGTAACGCTATTTCTTTCCTGGAATATCTGGCTGAATATCTGTCTGTGGCTCTGTCAAGGTTCATAGCAGAAGATCAACTCAAAAAGCTTAATGAAGAACTTGAAGATCGAGTGAGACAGCGAACAAAAGAATTTGATTCAGAGCGCCAGAGGCTTTATGATGTCCTTGAAACTCTGCCGGTTTATGTCATTCTCCTGGACAAGGATTATAGAGTTCCTTTCGCCAATAAATTCTTCCGCGATCGTTTCGGAGAGTCACATGGAAAGCGCTGTTATGAATACCTCTTCAAAAAAGACGCCCCTTGTGACAACTGCGAAACATACAAAGTTATGAAAACCAATTCTTCTCACTTCTGGGAGTGGACTGGGCCAGACGGCCGTAACTATGAGATTTACGATTACCCTTTCATTGAAAAGGACGGCTCCAGGATGATACTTGAGATGGGGATAGACATTACCGAACGCAAAAAAGCTGAAAAAAGAATTGCAGAGCTTGCCTCAATTCCCCAATTAAGCCCTGTATTAATTATTGAGCTTGATGAGGCGTGCAATCTATACTATTTAAATCCCGAAGCAAAAAGTATTTTGCCCATTTTAGAAAATGAAAATTGCCTAAGATGTGAATTTTTTGCAAATCTAAATGACATCATAAAAAAAATAAAGAAACAAAAAGTAAAGTCATTATATCGCGAAATTGAATACAACGACAAATGGTATGGACAATTTATTTATAGTGCCCCAAACAGCCGCATCCTGATCTACAGTAATGACATCACTGATCATAAGAAGACCGAGGAGATGAGAGAAAGACTTATTTCTATAATTGAAAAAAGTTCTGACTTTATCGGCTTTGCGGATGCAAAGGATAAAAATATCATCTATTTAAATGCAGCCGGCAGAGAAATGTGCGGAATCAGAAAAAACGAAGATGTTTCTAACCTCAAGCTATCAGAAATCCATCCCGAATGGGCTAATAAAAAAATCTGTGAGGAGATGCTTCCAGCTGTCATCCGTGACGGCACATGGAAGGGCGAATGCTCATTCATAAACATAAAAAATAAACATGAGATACCGGTTTCAATGGTGATCTCTTCTCACAACAATGCTAAAGGGGAAATAGAGGTATTTTCAACTATTTCGCGTGATATCTCTTTGCTTAAAAAGGAACAACAAGAGAGACTGGATCTTGAAAAACAACTCTATCATTCTCAGAGAATAGAAGATATAGGAGCTATAGCAAGCGGAATAACTCATGATTTTAACAACATTCTCGCCACGATTTTAGGTTTGACAGATATTCTCCTGAGCAAAAACTATGAAGATTACACGAAAATAGAATATATAAAAATGATAAATACAGCCGCAAAAAGAGGAACATCGCTAACTAAGCAGATCCTTGCCTTTTCAAAACCTAATGAGATAAAATATGAAGTAATAGATATACTTCCTATCATTCATGAAACACTGAAAATGCTTGAATCTTCTCTTAAACATGTTGCCCAAACTTCTGTCACGGTCATCCCAAAACAGCGACGCCCCATTATAGGTGACGCTTCACAGATTGGACAAATGCTTTTGAATCTTATCTTGAATGCGCGCGATGCCATGGAAGGGAAATGGGGAAAGCTGGATATCATTCTGGATGAAGTTTCGCTCTTACCGAATAAGCTCCCCTTAAAAGAACTTAAATCCGGCTCATATCTAAAGCTTACCATTAGAGATACAGGACGCGGTATAACGCCCGATATAAAAGAAAAGATTTTTGAAAAATTCTTCACATCAAAGGGTGCGAAAGGAACAGGCTTAGGTCTTAGCGTGGTAAAACGGGTATTGAATAATCACAAAGGTACCATCACTTTAAACAGCGAGCCTGGAAAGGGAACTACCTTTGATATATATATTCCAACTGCTGATGCCAGCTAAATTTAAAATAGACTACTAAACATCAGTTTAGCTACCTCAATTTAAGTTGATATATCAATGGCAAGTTGTTATCTTCATTACATCACCTTCTTCTCAAATCCTCTTTATTAATGAATCCAACCATGCGTAAATGTATCAACTTTGGTTGAATGCTCAATGTTTTTAAATACTGATGCAAATGCTTACATGTAACTGTATCTCAAGATTATACGACGAGTTAAAATAGAATGGCATACATAATGCTGCTGCATATTCAAGAATAAGACAAAATAGGAGGAAATGTATCATGAGTAAGAATAATTGTTGTAAAGCCGATGTAAAGGAATGCATTATGCAAAAAGCATATACATTATGGAAAAAAGACGGCCGCAAGACAGGATTTGACCTACATTATTGGTTGATGGCTGAAAAGTGTATAAAAACCTCTCATAATGATTTAGCTCAAGTGAAAAACATTGTAAAAGAAAAAGAACCGGTTATCTCCGGTGGGCGAGAGGCTACAGTCGAAGAGTGGCAGAGATTGTAATTATAAGTACAATGCGTTTTATGTGACGATATTGACATAAAACGCATATGTAAATATATTGATATAAACCTGTAGAGGTAAATTCACAGGGGGAGTTGATTTTTTTTGTAGGTTATTATGGATACTGAGGAAATTAAATTTTCACAAGAGATTGAAACAGGATTGCCAATTATTGACACTAGCCATAAAATGTATATAGAAAGGTTAAATAATTTTCTGGCAACCTGCAAAGAGGGAATTGACATTGATCAAATCAATTTATATCTCGATTATTTTCAGTCTTATTCCATCGAACATTTTGAATCCGAAGAGTACTTGATGAGATGGAAAAATTATCCTGCATATAAAGAACACAAGAAATGTCACGAATATTTTTGCAATAAATTAGAAACAATGACAAAAGAAATAAGAACCTCTGATGGCTTTAGCAATGACAATATAAGAGAACTCAGACAATTTATATATGAATGGTATGTTGACCATTTTCAAAAACATGATCTTAAACTTGCAGAATATATCAGGTCTCTTCCGAAAGATCAGTAGAAAAGAATAGAGAATTTTTTGGATAAAAATAACCCTTTTCCCAAAAAGAGGATTGGAGAATAAATTTATGTATAAATATGATGCTTTTCTAAAAACACTCAACAGTAACCCTATTGTTCCAGTTGTAGTAATCGACAATTATCAGGATGTTCTGCCGCTTGCTGACATCCTCCTGGAAAATAAATGCAAAATTATTGAAATAACGCTCAGGACAGAGAGAGCTCTAGACTCAATTAAATTGCTTAAAGATAAGGATTACGATATCATAGTGGGAGCCGGTACTGTGCTGAGTTCCGAGATGTTCAGGATGTCCGAAGATGCCGGAGTCGATTTTGTAGTATCCCCAGGTACAACAAAAGACCTTCTCAAATATGCGGCTACATCTAAAACGCCATATCTTCCCGGAGTAATGACTTCCAGTGAAATCCTGAAACTTAAAATGCATGGTTTCACAATACAGAAATTCTTCCCCGCTTCAATTGCTGGCGGTATTAATGCCCTCAAAACATATGCCAGCGTTTACGGAGATGTGAAATTCTGCCCGACAGGGGGCGTTTCTGCAGAAAACTACAAAGACTTTCTCGCTCTTCCTAATATTTGCGCGGTCGGCGGTACATGGATAGCCCCAAAAGAAAAGATTGCTTCACATGATTGGGAAACAATCCGTCAGAACCTCAAAGTCCTGTTTAGCTGAATAGTATGCAAAAAGGCATAACAATAACTAACCACAAAAAACAGCAGGCTTCTGACAGGGTTTATTGGCAAGCTCAATCGCCTGAATTCAGGCTTGATGTTTTGGAAAAACTTCGTTTAGAAGCAGGAAAATTCCTATATGCATATCCAGGAAGACTTCAAAGAGTTATTAAGGTTACTGGAAAACAACAGCGTTAAATACATGATAGTAGGCGGATATGCTGTTGCTTTCCATGGTTATCCTAGATTTACAAAAGACATCGATATTTTCTTTGATTCTTCAAATGACAATATTCAGAAAATAATCAAATCGCTTCTTGAATTCGGGTTCAATAAGAAAGAACTGGATAAAGAGTTATTTTCGACTTCAGGAAATGTAATTACTTTCGGTGTCGAACCTATAAGAGTCGATCTAATCAATGAGATTGACGGGGTTTCTTTTAAAGAAGCTTTCCCAAAAATAATTAGAGGTATTTACGGAGATATCACAGTTTCTTTTATTGGCAGAAAAGAACTGATAAAAAACAAGCTATCAACCAAGAGATTGAAAGATAAGGCCGATATTGAGGAATTAAGCTAAATCCTATTAACACACCAAGGAGATATAAGAGTATGAAGAAAGTCGTGACATTAGGCGAAATTATGTTAAGACTCTCAAGTCCAGGTTATACAAGATTCGTACAGTCAAATGCTTTTGATGTCTGCTATGGGGGCGGAGAAGCTAATGTTGCTGTGGCACTGGCCCAATATGGTTTTGACGCTTATTTCATTTCCAAACTCCCGAAACACGAGATTGGGCAGAGCGCAGTTAATGCCTTGAGAAATTATGGTGTTAAAACCGATTACATAGTTCGAGGCGGAGACAGAGTCGGTATTTATTTCCTTGAAAATGGTGCCTCAATGAGACCTTCGAAAGTGGTTTATGATAGAGCAAATTCAGCGATAGCCGAGGCTGATGTCAATGAATATGACTTTGATAAAATCTTTAATGGCGCTTCCTGGTTTCATTTCTCTGGAATTTCTCCTGCAATAAGCAAAAAAGCAGCTTCCCTTACCGAAGAAGCTCTCAAATCTGCCAAAAAGCACGGTGTAACCGTGTCAGTTGACCTTAACTACAGGAAAAAACTCTGGACTCCAACCGAAGCCCAGAAAGTTATGACAAACCTTATGAAATATGTCGATATCTGTATCGGAAATGAAGAAGACGCGGAAAAAGTACTTGGGTTCAAACCCGGACATAGCGATGTAAATTCAGGAAACTTGGAACTCGATGGATACAAAAGCATATTCAAACAAATGAAAGAGAAATTCGGATTCAAATTCATTGTTACCACTCTCAGAGAATCCCATTCAGCTTTCGACAACACCTGGTCAGCTCTCATCTACGATGGCAAAGATTTCTATCAGTCCAGAAAATATGACATCCATATCGTTGACAGAGTCGGAGGCGGAGACTCATTCTCAGCAGGCCTCATCTGCGGAATGCTCGACGGCAAAGACATGAAAGGCGCTCTCGAATACGCAGTAGCGGCATCAGCCCTCAAACACACCATCCCCGGCGATTTTAACCTCGTCAGCAGGGAAGAGATTGACACGCTCGTAAAAGGGGATGCTTCGGGAAGAGTGCAAAGGTAACTCCATTTCGGATTGCAGATTTATGATTTCGGAAGTTCACATAACTAGCTTAATTTTCTGGGAATATAACCGTAATTCATAACTGAATCACAAGAGCATTTTAAACTATAATACATAGAACTCGTGATATAGTTTTCGATTAAAATAGCTAAATTTAAGCACTACTTCATGAAGAAGATAACGACCGAAATTTTATGTAATTTTGTAGAATGCAATAGAAGAGGATATTTTGATCTATTAGAAATTCCACCTAAAGAGCCCTGCGAATATGACTCAATTTTGTCAGCGATAGGACAGGCTGAAATAAGAAAACATATTAACGATATCCAATTCAAATTGAGTCTTAAAGTTCAGCCTAATATGTTCATATCACATGACCGTTTTATAGCTAATTATGATTTTTTGCTAAAAACTAATTCAAATAAAATTGTAGAAGCGCCATTATTCTTCTTTAAAAGGTATAAAACAAAAGAATATTATCTTCGAGCTGTAGCGTTTTTTTCAATTGTGCAATCTATGATTAATCAGAACCCTCTAAATATTGGGTACATATATAACATAGACAATAAAAAACTCATTAGAATCAAAGCTAACACTAAAAGACAAGAAGTACTTGGCGCTATTAATAACTTATGCGCAATTTCACTTTCTACTCCAGGACCTCCTGTCATATGGAAAAAACATTGTCATTGTTGCGATTATTCAAAGGACTGTTTTATTATCGCCAAAGAAACTTGCACCATTTCTTTACTTCCCTGCATTACACCAAAACTATACTCAAAATGGCTTAAAAAAGGTATTTCGACTATTGATCAGCTCGCATTATGTTATAGACCAAGAAGAAGAAATAAAAAACGAAACCCGAACGCAGTTTATCCTCACCAACCTCAGTTGCATGCTTTAGCTATTAAAGAAAATAAAGTATTCGTCCAAGTTACACCTGAAATATTGAATTCTCGACAATATTTCATTCTTGACATAGAGGGAGATTTAAATAGAAACACATTTTTTTTAATCGGTTTACTACAGATAAATTCAGATAATGAGACATTTATTAATTTTTGGGCAGGGAATTCAAAAGAACAAATTGCAACATATGAAAATTTTCTTCAAGAAGTAAGAAAATATCCAAATATTCCTATCTATCACTTCGGATCGTTTGATGAAAAAGTAATTCATAAATTTGCAGACCAATATCAGTATGATATAGAAGATATTCTTTCCAGATTTATCAACTTCTCTTCAGTTCTACATGGAAAAATTTATTTCCCTTCTTTCGGGCATGGGCTTAAAGATATCGCGCCAATAATTGGAGCTAAATGGACAATGCAAAATCCAAGTGGTCTAAACGCTTTAATTTTGTGGCACCGTTGGTTGGAGAATAATGACTATGATATTAAACAACAATTACTCCTCTACAATCGAGAAGACTGTTTTGCATTACATAATCTTATTCAATTTGTATCAAGGCTTAAAACACCTAACAAAACAGTCAATATCGATTATATTGGCAGAGCTTGTTTACAATCGACTGAAGCTGGAAAAATATTGCATGGAACATTCGATAATATAGTAAAGTATGCGCACGCCGATTACAATCGCCATAAAATTAGCTTTAGAGGAGACAATATACCTCAATCAAAAATTAGCTATGAAATTAGAAAAAGGATTTTTCCTGTTCTACATCCTAATAAAATTATATATGTCCGCAGAAGATTAAAATGCCCGCGTTGCCATAGAAAAATTAATCTTCCAAATAAGAAAAAAGCTACTGCTCAAGTAGTGGATCTTACTTTTGGGAAACAAGGATGTCGGAGATTAGTGACAAAATATATTGGATCAAAAATCCGTTGTCCAATTTGCCGAGAATACTATTCTCCAGTTGCAATTATCGATTTATTAAAAAATAGTCAATATGGAGCAGGTCTTGTAGCTTGGACTATTAATCAACGAATAGTCCTTAGAATGCCTTATAGCGCTATATGCCAAAGTCTTTCCGAAATGTACGCTATTAGTATGAGTAAAACAACCATTTGTAACTTTATAAAGTCTTGTGCCAAATTACATGAAGACACAGAGAGAAATATAATATCTTCACTTAGAACTTCATCCTTTGTGCATGTCGATGAAACGCAAATTAATATAGAAGGCATAAATCAATATGTTTGGGTCTTCACTAACGGAAACTTTGTACTTTTTCTAAAAACTGAAACCCGAGATGCTTCTATTGTATTAAACACTCTAAATGGATTCGATGGAGTTCTGATCAGCGATTTTTTTGCTGGATATGACTCAATGCCATGGAGACAACAAAAATGTTTATCTCATTTTATTAGAGATTTAAATGATGACCTATGGAAAGAACCAAATAATAAGGAACTCGAAGAATTCTCTTGTTCTATCCGTCAGGTTTTGTTTCCTATATTTTCCGATATAGAACATCATGGGCTAAAAAAAAAATTCTTTACAAACATAATAAATTTATTGATAGGTTTTATAAAAAGTTCATAGATCATACCGATTATCATTCAGAAACTGTCATTAAATTCCAGAAAAGGCTAAAGCGCTATCGAGAAAGTATGTTTACATTCTTGTCTCATAATGAAATACCTTGGAATAATAATACTGCCGAGAGAGCAATTAGGCATTTAGCTATACAACGGAAAATTTCAGGAGCTTTTGGTAATGACTTAACTCCTTCATACCTTCGCCTCCTTAGTATTGCACAGACATGCAAATTTAATGATAAATCATTTTTAGAATTCCTATTGAGTAAAGAGTTAAACTTAACTGAATGGAAAAGTAAAAGGTTAAAATATAAAACTGTGCTCAAAGTAAGAAAATCCTTTACGAATAAAATAAAATTAAACTCAGAATGTTAGTAATTGTTCAGCGAAAAATAAAACTATTTGTGGCTCTACAAAATAATTCAGTGTCTAGGATAATATGCTAAATCTGCAATCAAAAATCCGATATCCGAAATCTATACTGTTGCCTTTGGGGATGAAAGGGCTGAATGAGTGGATGGATTTGAACGGAAAGGGCTTTTGGTTTTCATTTTCCGATGAATCGGGAAAGCTCTGGAACAGGCTTTTTCCAAATATCGGGCAGCCGAATCAGTATCCTCCTGTAAACCCTCTGCATGTTGATGACTTAACAGTCAGGGATGTAAGCGTCAAATATGACCCATCTTTTTTTCCTAGAGTTTGAGAGATAATTTTTCTCATGTTCGATTTTAACAAGCAGGAGGAAAAAGA
>MHBE01000049.1 GCA_001803205.1 Lentisphaerae bacterium GWF2_38_69
TGAATGTATGGGAGTCAATATTGGCAGCCGTCAAAGGTAACCCTGTCGACTTTAGTATGTCTCACTAGGAATGACTGAACAGTAACAATTTTTTAATTCTTTTTCTTCCCACTCTTCACTAAACCTCTTAAACCTTATCTCCGGTATGTTTTTTTTCTCAGCCATCTTATTCTCCTTTTAAGAATGATTTAAACTCGCTGAGACCTTTCATGTCGAAATCGTTGCCTGTAAGTTCGTCAATGAGTGTGGCTAATTCGCTTTCGGTTTCTTGTATTTCATGGGCTACATGGGCATAGGTGGTAGCGTATTTATCGGCAAGTGCCTGGACTTTTGCAGTCAGTTCATGGATAAACACAGTAGGGAGTTGGTTTAGAGATGCAACCAAAGGGCTAATCCATTTGAGCTCTAACAGTTCATGCACCTGTGCATTGGTCATCTTTTCAATGGTTTCTTTGCTTAGTAAATGTAGCTTCGCTACTTCGGTTTTTAGGTGTTTTTTCAGTTCTTTCTCTTCGGAAATCAGTTCATCCACTTTCAGAATTTTAGCTTCGTAGAAATCCTCGGAATAAGCGCCGTTTTTCTTCGCATCAGCCCTGAGTTGTTTGGCTTCTTTTGCCACGGCTGCATTTACAAAACTGTCTTTAGCATCGTTAACCGTGTCAGCTTCTTTTTCTTCTTCACTTAGTGAGTCGAGTATTTCTTCAAATTCGGCAATAATTTCTGTAAGGCGGTTCTCTTTCTGCTTTAGCTGCTGTAATTCATCTTTCAGGTATGTTTCCTGCACCAGTTCAAAGGGCATAATGCGGCCTTTCCACCCTTCCTGCACTTCGTGGTCTTTGCCGTCCTTTTTCTTCATTACCATATTGGGGTCAACTTTTTTAGTTGCCTCAAAACCTTCGGACTGTACGATTTCAAGGTCAACTGCTACTTTTGTCCAATCGTCGTCGAGTAGTTGGTATGCCTCATATTTATCAATCAGCGGAATGGTTTTTAAACGGTTAAAAATATCATCGCTCAGTATTGTTTCTTCTTTCTGGATGTTCACCGATTGCATATTGGCGAGCAGTTCGTTTTTAAGGAAACTATCGAAATCGGCAAAGGATACAGAGAAACGATTCGCAAACGCTTTCACATCGGCATGTTGGGTAATGACTTTTTTTACATTGTCCACCTTTAAAGCTGCATAATCGCTTGAAATTTTTGATAATAAAGCATCCCGTAAACAGGGGAAGGCTTGCCAAAACGGGTTGAGATCATTGAGTTCTTTTTCAGGAATACCCCCAAACATAGAAGCATAAATATCCCAGCTTTCGGCATTTTCTGATGAATCAACATAGCGCGGAATATTCAGATTATACTCATTTTTGCGGATCTCGTCACGGCTTACCACCTTTGAAAATTTCGGATTTGTTTCTCTTCCAATAACTGTGTCGGCAATTCTTTTAATATCGGAGGCTCTTAACTTGTTGTTTTTTCCAACCTTAATAAAACCTTTGGATGCATCCACGATTAACACATCGGTATTTTTACGCTTTTGCCTTAAAATCATTATGATGGTAGGAATTCCCGTGCCAAAGAAGATATTTGCCGGAAGGCCGATAATGGCATCAATATGATTTGCTTCAATCAGTTTTTTGCGAATAACACCCTCTTCACCGCCACGGAATAGCACACCATGAGGTAAAACAATGGTCATGATGCCATCGGGTTTAATGTGGTACAGGTCATGAAGCAGAAAAGCGTAATCGGCTTTTGTTTTGGGTGCAAGCCCAAATCGGGCATAACGAGGGTCGGTCTCTTTATGGTCGGGATCCCATTTCTGTGAGTATGGTGGATTGGAAACCACTGCATCAACATAAAGAGGAGAATATGAATTGATTTTATCATTTTCATCAAAATATGGCCAGTCGTCCTCCAGGGTATCGCCGTTGCGGGTAATAATATTGTTGGGCAGCATTCCACGCATCACCAAATTCATACGGGTAAGGTTATAGGTGTTTTGTTTCAACTCTTGAGCATAATACTTGATATTGTTTTCATCATCCATATGCTTGGCAACACATTGGCCGATATTAATTAGCAAAGAACCCGAACCGCTGGTCGGGTCATAAATCTGTATTTCCTTTTTATTTTTTAAATAATTGGCAACGATTTCAGACATCAATAGAGAAACTTCGTGTGGAGTATAGAATTCACCTGCTTTTTTTCCTGCATTGGCAGCAAACATACTTATCAGGTATTCATAGATAAAACCAAGCACATCATAATCTTGCTTGCCATCCATAGGAATGTCTTTAATCAAATGAATGAGCTGGCTTATTGCCTTTGTTTGCGAAGCTGCACTATCGCCCAATTTACTCAATCCGGTTTGCAGGGTATCAAATACGCCATCGAACAGTTTTTTGTGTGCAGGGCTAATCAAACGGCTAAAAGCAGACAAAGCATCCCTTACATTAGACACATCAAAGTCTTTACCAATTTTAATCCATGTTGAGAAAAGGTCTTTGTAGGCAATGAAATAGCCAATATTGCTTTTGATATGTTCTACTGTTTCGGTATCTTCTTCTGAAAGAGCTTTTATGTCATCAACGGAAAAATCTTCTTTTCTAGCAAATTGTAGTTGTTTGTCTGAAAGGTATTTATAAAAGATGAAGCCGAGAATGTAATCTTTGTATTCGTTGGCTTCAATTTTTGATCGCATCTGGTTAGCAGATTCCCATATTTTCGCTGCTAATTGCTGTTTGTTCATAATATATGTTCCCTAATCTTTGGTCAAAGTTAAAGTGATTTTAAGTTTCTGGAGCACAAAATGTCCATTCATATTCCAGCTCGATATAATTTTCTGCACCTGTTATATTCCTTAAATGGCATGTTATGGCTCAACTTCTTCATTCAACTTTATATTGTATAAAATTTTATATTCCTGTAGAAGGTCTTCCTGGTTGTGTCTTTTTATTTCAATTTCAAGGTTATTTTTCTCTTCATTTAATCTAAATTTTGCACTATCAATAACTTCTCTCCATGTTTTACAATACACTTTAAAATTACCACCTTGATATGAATATAGATTCTTAGTTTCTCTATTTTGATAATATCTTTCTACATCAGGGAATATTTTGCTGGATAACAAATAATAAATCCATTTGTTATTATCAGAAATTTCAACACCATTACCTTGAGCGTTACATAATCCATTGTAAACACTTTCCGCTTGAAATCTCATTTCAGAGTTTATAGGAACAGCAGGTGCTTTGAGTTCAACAATTAAATGAATATACTTGTTACCTGTGATTTCAGGAAACCGTTTAAACATTACTAAATCAGGTATTTTTTTTAGGCAGCTTGCAGAATCTGTTGAGTTTTCTTTAACAAATCTTTCTATGTCTTTGTATTCTTCTTGAGAAATATCTTTGAATTGACACAACTTTCTTATAACATTATAGATCGATTGATCACTTGTTATAAGATCATAATCATACTCCTTGCCAAATATCCATGTTTCTCTTTCTATTATTTTATGTAATTGTGTTCGCTCTTTTAATTTTTCTTTGTAACTATCCTCATGGACTAATGTTTCAAGTGTCTCTAAAAAAGTTAATCTATGCACTATTTTTTTATAGTGATTAATAATTGCAGGAAGACTGCTACTTTTGCAGATAGATTTGAAATTTTCTGCTTCTTCATCATTAAGTTCTAGTATTTCAGCTAAGTTATCTGCGATGTTGATATCTTTATCAATTAGCTTTCTTAACAATTTAAATAGTAGAGTAATTGAATGAGTTCTACTAGTTAAAACTTTATTATCATTTTCTAGTATAGAAAAAGCACATAAATTATATAAGTTTTTTTCAGTATTTACTATTGGGTCATTTTCAGTATTAGAGAAAGGATAATATGGTCCTTTTAAAAAACCTTTAAACTCCTCATTTGCTCTAGCGTGTTTAACCTTGAATAAAAATTGTAATAACTTTTCTCTGTATGCCTTTTTTAAAACATTAGATATATTTTTGAACTCATAATTATATTCATCAAAATTATCAAAAAAGTTGGATGCTATTAGGATTGTATGAAAAGGAATTATTTGACCTGCATTAATTCCTGATGGATATTGATAGACAAAATTCTCATGACTATCAAAAGCAAAAGTGTGTTTATGCTCATTAAAATCAAGGTCTCTTCTCCATGCTATAAATTTATAGGAAAACTTAAATTTACCTAGCTCATCAAATTCACAATAAAAAAAGCCATCATCAGTATCATCAATATAGTCTTTAGAATTAATAATCTTATTATCAATTTTGATCTGTAGAGATGGTGATATTTCAAGATATAAAATAAGCCCTTCAATAATTTCCTTTTCTATATTTCTATTAAAAAAATTAATAGCTTTATCTTTAAGGTTTTTTATTGTTACCGTTGTTCCAGTTTTTACTGCTTTAGATTTAACCTCACTAGCGATCAATGTAAAATTTTTTGGGTCTTTATGTCTTAATGCGAAAGAATAAGTAAAAAACTCATTTTCTTTTAAATATGTTGTTTCCCAAATAATATCCTCTCCTATTGCGAAATATTTAAATCTTCCACACCCTTTCCGACCATGAAATTTTCTCCCATTTTTCCTTGTATTTTTTCTTTTCCAAGAATCTTCAAGTTGTGATAAATAATTTTCTAATTTATCAAAAGGAATTCCTTCACCATTATCAGTGATGATAACTTGAGCGGGTATTGTAAATGGATTACATTTGTCAATGCTTAGGGGGTCATTAACTTTCTCAATATCTACATTAATATTATCAGCTTCAGCATCAATTGAATTCCATATTACCTGTAATAACGCTTCATTAACACTACAGTTTTCGTATTTGTGTAATGCATTATCTGTAACCTGTACCGTTATTTTCTTAAGACTCATGAGCTTATAATCCTTTTAAAACTTTTTCCTTGGATTTATATCCATTTTTTACATTAATAGTTATGAATAAAATCTTATGTTCGAGATAAAAAGATAAATCCACTTCAGCAAATATATTAATTTGACTTTTATTTCTATCTTCCCATTAATAAATATTTTATCATTAGACTGCCTTATTTTAAAGATGCAGAATGAATATGAACATTCAAAACTTTTTAAGTTAGATATCTGAAATAAGGGCTATCTTATGTCCCCATGGAATTTGTGCAACAAGTTGTTGCCCAATTGAGCATGATTCTATCTAGAAATGATACCATTGCCTCCTGATAGACAGCCTGACAGGGATAAGAAAGTAATTCGTATTTTTTCGTGTCCGTTTGTGAGATTCGTGGACAGAAATAATATATCTTCTAAGAAAACGGAATTCCTTCACTTTACTATTTCGGTAATGATGTAGGCAACCATTGTTACTGCGTATGCTATTAATGCTCCCATGGTGCTATCTCCTTTTTTTATTAGTCATGATTAAAATTGAAGCGATATTTTAGAGATTATAAATCCAAGAATAGGTCAAATCGCGTCCTATCTGAACACTTATGAAAAGAATGCTTGCTGTAGAATTTATTGATTCTTATAAATATTGCATATACAATTAAAGCATTTAACAGTTTAATGTTTGCGTAAACAAGACGATAAAATTGATAGCAATAAAAAATAAGACAATATGTATCTAATTGCTGTGGAAAGATGGAAGGCGAAGCTTGCAGCAGAAGAAAAAAAGGAGAAAATGGAGTTTAGCATATGAGTAATTTAATAGCGAGAGAATATAAATCGTTTGAAGGAATAAAACATCTTTCAGCGGATGGTCAAGAATTTTGGTATGCCCGTGAACTTGCAATTGCGCTTGAGTATGTGCAGTGGCGAAACTTTGCTAAAGTATTAGACAGGGCAAAGCTTTCTTGTAAGAATAGCGGGTATGCGATTACCGATCATTTTGCTGAGGTCAGCAAAACGATAGAAATGCCTAAAACTGCCACAAAACAAGTTGATGATTATAAACTCACCCGTTATGCCTGTTATTTGATCGTTCAGAATGGAGATCCCAGAAAAGAGGTTATCGCATTAGGTCAAACTTATTTTGCTATTCAAACAAGACGGCAGGAAGTAGCAGACTGCTTTAATCAACTTGATGAAGATAACAAGCGGTTGGTAATAAGGGGCGATATTAAGCAATGGAACCAGATGCTTGTCGAGGCCGCTCACAATGCAGGGGTTATGAGCGATGAAGAATATGCCACTTTTCAGAACGCTGGGTATATGGGACTCTATGGCGGAATGAAAGTCGAAGATATTCATAGAAAGAAAGGGTTAAAGAAAAGCGAAAGAATTCTTGACTTTATGAGCAGCTCCGAATTGATTGCAAATTTGTTCAGAATATCTCAGACTGAAGAGAAATTGAAGAAAGATAAAGCCGCAACGGCCGATGCCGCTAATGAAATTCACTTTATCGTTGGCAGAGAAGTGCGGGGAACTATTGAACGAGTGGGCGGTACAATGCCGGAAGACTTGATCACTCCAAGAAAAAGCATCAGTGCCATTGAGCGAGCCCAATTAAAAAAGCTTAAAAACTCTCCTAAAAAACTCATGCTTGATGAATGATAAAAGGTGCAACGAGTCAAGTTAAAAAAGACTTATGCCGGATTTTCTATCTCCTGAATCCGTTCGTAACCTACCTTTGCCAGCCAACGCTTAAAAGGTTCAGCTTTCGGAGACGGGATGGATTGAATTATACGGAATAGCCCTTCAGTATTTGCACAGTCTGTTTCATATTTTTTGCCGTAGGATGCTTCTAATTTCAGTCCGTGACAAAATGTCACGACCTCGTTGCCTTCATCTTTCAATCGTTGCTTTAATTTTCTCCAATAAGCGCTTGCATCAACACTTTCAGTCAATGCCGCACATACATCCACGACTGAAAACCACCATTCATTCTGCTGCAGCGTTCTTCTAACTTTTTTACCTTTAAATAATGCTATTTTAGAAGGTTTATTGGTAAGTATTTTAAATAGCTTTCAAAATCGTTATCGTCTGTATAAATAGTTAGATTATCATTTACACTTACGGCACAAATCAGAAAATCTATTGCTGATCCTTGGACTCCTTTTGAACGGCATAGATTTGAAAATTCAGATGCTTTTACGAAATGCTCAGTTTTAAGAGAAATATCCTGAAAAGCCTCCAGATGCTTTTTTAGCCTGATAAACTGATTGTTATCTGAAATTCCTGATAGTAATTCCTGTCTGATTGGGCCAATAATGGCGACTTTAGACTGAGTTATAAGTTCAGCTACTTTTGCAGAATATTCGAGGTTCTGGTCTTTTCTTCTCAATACCTGAGACCAAATACAAGTATCAATTAAAACTCTCACCTGCTTCTGGCCTTTTTGTAATCATAGCTGTTATCAAAGTCAATAGACCCGAATAAGCCTTTGATTTCCTGTTGTTTCTTATGAGCTACATATTCGCTGAGAGCAGCAGTTACTGCTTCGCGTTTTGTTTTGTGATGCCCTAATTTAACAGCCTGATTTATTAAAGCATCATTTAAAAGTAAATTTGTAGGCATAGTTCTGTCTCCTTTTACACATATATTTACACACTCTAATAATATTATTAATATTGCTTTATTCAATAATAATTAAAATTGTTAAGACTGCTTTTAAGACCTGATATATTAAAAACATGGACTAATTCTACTCTTTTTTCTCAATATTTCCTTGAAGTGAGTTTCTGCGAATTCCACAAATCCAGCCTCATTTGAATCTTCACAAATCCCGCAAACCGCACAAATCTCGTATGTGAGCTTTAGAAAAAGTATCACAAATCCTAAGCGTTTTAACTTTGGCATCAAAATCCCAACAAAAGGGGAAATTCAACAAAAAAAGGAGAAGAAGATGCCTAAGAAAAATGTTTCAAAGCGCTCTGTCGATCTGGTTAAATCCTATCTGACAAACCTAGTCAAAGCCAAAGTTTTAACTAATGATCAGTACTTAGGAGTAATCAGTAAGCTGAATGAAGAAGAAAAAGTTTTAAAATCCAGCTCAATCTTTCATGAACCGGAACGACTTATCAGCAAAAGAGAAGTCGCTACGATATTAGGTTATAAATCACTAAAAAGCGTAGATAAGATTGAACGAAAAGGGCTTATCGAAAGAGTTGACTTCTCAGAATGCGGTGTGCGTTACCGTTTATCTGATACCGAGAGATTATTCAAAGCCATGTAGTTTCCGCCATGTCAACCTATAGGATAAACAAGAATAAAGACAATCCCTATGTAACGATAAATAAGGAGTTTCTGAGGCGGCCTGATATGTCTATGAGAGCCAAAGGTCTTCTAGCCTACTTGCTATCGCTTCCAGACGACTGGCAAATAAACAGAAAGGAGTTAACAGGACACTTCAGTAACGGGATTGAATCAATCTCAGCGGCATTACAGGAGCTTGTAAAAAGCGGTTATATCGTCCGTTTTCAAATCAGGGACGAGAGCCAGAGATTCTCGGAGATGATCTACGATGTTTTTGAAACACCGCATCTTCAGGAATGGGAGCCGCAGAGCGACTTCCGTGAACCAGAGAGCCGTGACAGGGAAAACCGTGTTACGGAATGCCGTTTGCTTACTAAATAATAAGAATACTAAAGAAAGACCAACCAACCAATAATAGAAGGAGTAATAAATGGTTAGCTGCATTGAGAACAAATTAATCCAATTTGGATATACCGGACAGATAAAAGACCTTGTGGAGTATGCAGGTTCTGAAGATGGACTGGTCTGGTATTGGGAAAACTATCTGGAGAAAATAGTAACTAACGCAAAAGGATATTACAGCGGTGCTTTCATCCGTTACAAGATCAAGGATGAAGCCAAAAAGAGATACTCTCAGCATCTTGAAGAAAGACAGCAGAAGAGAATACAGGAAGCAAGAGAAATCTTAAAGAAGCTCGAAGAGGAAATCCAGGCAAAAAAATCTACTATTTCTCTGCTTCAATGGTTCAAAAAATATTATCAGGAAACTGATATGGAGCAGAGAACTAAGGATTTCGACACCTTTATTGAACAATCAGGCTTTTTTGAAATCTACAGTTACCGTGAAAAGCACAAGAAACTTCAGGAATTCCTATCTTCCTCAACAATACCTTCGCCATACGGGCAGCTTTTCAGGAGTTTCATGGAGAAAAATTCCGAGCCTACACCAGAGTTAGAGGTAGCTTTATGAACATTGATCTCAGTAAATTGACTTTTGATGCTGGAGAAATGGTTATGTCAGCTATTGATGATGACGACATAACAGAGATCATGCTTAATCCTGATTCATCGTTATGGATTGAACATAGAACCAGAGGCATGTACAAGGCAGGAAGAATGCCGGAATCTCAGGCAACATCATTCATCTACACAGTAGCTGGATTGCAGGACAAAACAATCAATAAGGCCCTACCCTATCTTGAAACTGAACTTCCTTTTGGGAGAGCCCGTTTTGAAGCCACAATTCCGCCTATATCAGACATGCCTTCATTTACGATCCGGAAAAGGGCAAAAGCTATCTATACGCTCAATGACTACATCGAATCTGGAATCATAAGCGAAAAATGGGCTGATTTTATAACAAAATCTCTGATTGAAAAGAAGTCAATTCTCATTTGCGGAGCTCCAGGAACTGGCAAAACTACTTTTGCCAATGCCTGCGTAGATACACTTACAAAAGTTTGCGATAAAACTGAAAGGATTATAACGCTGGAAGATGTTCCTGAACTTCAGTGCAATGCCAGCAATGTTTATTCCATGTACACCAATAAACATGCTAACATCGATATGAATATCCTTTTGCAGATTACGCTGAGAAGCAGACCGAACAGGATTCTTGTGGGCGAAGTCAGGGATAAAGCCATGCTTGAACTTCTGAAAGCCTGGAATGTAGGATGCTCCGGAATAGCAACCATCCATTCCAACACTGCAAACTGTCAAGCCGCAATTCAGAGGTGCATAGACCTGTCTCTTGAAGGGACTTCCTCTCCTCCAATCTCGTTAATCTGCGAGAGCGTCAATGTCGTAGTAACCATTGAACGCACGAACAAAAACCCATCAGGAAGAATCATAAACAATGTTGGTCGTCTTAATGGATGCAGAGAGGGCCAATTCGAATTTGAATACATTTAAAAAGGAAAACCATGAATATCAGAAAATCACTATTTACGACAGCAATTTTTGTTTTCATACTTAAGCTCTCAGCTGCACAAACCGACTCACTCCCTTGGAGCCAACCTATGAACCTCTTTGCAGAGTCAATGAGCGGGCCGATAGTCAGGGGAATTTCAATAACGGCAATTGTCGTGGCAGGCTGCATGATGGCCTTCGGAGAATTTGGTTCGGCGACTAGACGGATGCTAATGATTGTGCTCGGGATCGGAGTAGCACTTGGAGCAAGCTCCTGGCTTAACTCACTCTTCAATTTTTCAGGCGCGTTAATCAAGTAGGTCTGAAATGAATGTAAGAGGAACACCAATTGAAGTTAACAGGGCTCTCCTGAGGCCAATATTATTTTGCGGTGCAGAGAGAAAAAGCACAATTATCTATGGAACAGTCTCCCTCGTAATTGGGGCAGCTTCCAACTTTAAATCACCAGGAGTATACATCGCTCCAATCCTTTTCGTGGTCTGCCATCTCTTTTTCGTATGGCTGGCAAAGAAGGATGCTCAGATGATTGCCCTGTATCTAAGACACATCAAACAAAATCAGCTCTTCTATCCTGCAAAAGGCGGAGCATCCAGGAATCCTGAGCTAGTAGAAGTACGCCCAACAATCAGCAAAAACAGGTAAGTATGGAAACAATAGATTCAATACACAGAAGCATTACAAGACGAAACAAACTCAAAGGCTTTTCGGATTTACTAAACTACGCCCTGATGCCGGAAAAGAATATTATCATGAACAAGGACGGGGCAATCATGGCATTTTTCGTCTATCGTGGAAAAGATGTCCAGTCAACAACCGATGCAGGACTCGATTATATAAGAGCCATGTTCAATCAGGTATTTCGCCTGACTGAGGAAAACTGGATGGTGGAATTCAACTTAATAAGGATTCCATCAAGGGATTATCCGTCTGAAAGGCCTTTTCCGGACATGGTATCAAAACTAATAGATGAGGAAAGGAGAGAGCAGTATCAAGCAGAAAATCAGCACTTCGATACACTTAACTATCTGACAATAAGCCGTACTCCAAGTACTGAACTAAGTAAAACAGTTAAGAAATTTGTTTATGAAGCCCAGGAAGGGATTAAAGAAGAAAGCCTTAATGAGTTCATTGATAAGTTTGAAGTCTCTCTATCAAGCATAATTGACACATTTGCCGGAGTACTTGATATAAGACGAATTGAAGGAGAAGAAATACTTAAATTCCTTCACTACTGCATTTCAGGAGTAAATGAACAAATAGGCATGCCTGTAATCCCGATCTTTCTTGATTCGTACCTTTCAAATAATGATTTCATCGGAGGATTGCAGCCGTCAATAGGAAATAAACATATCAAGGTTCTGGACTTTCAGGATTTTCCTACACACAGTTATCCAACTATCCTAGACATACTTAACACTCTGCCGATTGAGTACAGATGGGCAAGTAGATTCATACCTCTTGACTCAGATACGGCCAGAAACTACATGAGTTCGCATCTTAAACATTGGAATCAGAGAGCTAAAGGTTTCATGGGACTGATGAGGGAAGCTATAGGGATAGAGAACACCAGATTTGACAGAGATGCTCTATCAATGGCAGATATGACTCAGGATGCTATGGCAAGCAACTCTTCAGGTCTGGTAAGATACGGTTTCCTCACAAAAGTCATAGTCCTAATGAGTGAAGACAAAACCAAACTTGAAGAAGATGCCAGAACTATCAGACGGCAACTGCAGCAGCTTGGTTATCTAATCCGTTATGAGAGCGTAAATAGCGTTGAAGCATATCTCGGAAGTCTTCCAGGACATGGTTATTACAATCTGAGAAGACCTCTCATGGACTCAATAACACTTGCCAACACTGCTCCTATCTCATCTATCTACCAGGGAGAACAAAACTGTCCGTGTCCCTACTACAATTCTGCCCCTTCATTGTTTTACAGCAAGACTTCAGGATCAACTCCTTACAGGTTCAATCTCCATGTGGATGATGTAGGCCATACGATGATTATAGGCCCGACAGGGACAGGTAAGACTACACTCATGGGACTTATAATGGCACAGCACAGAAAGTATCCAAACTCACAGGTATTTGTCTTTGACAAGGATAACTCCAATAAACCTTTAATCCTTGCGATTGACGGAAACTATTATGACATAGGAAGCGATACAAAGTTTAATGTCAACTTTGCTCCACTCCAGTATCTCAATTATGCTGAAGAGTTCGAGTGGGGTTGCACTTTTATAGAAGAGCTTTGCGAACTTCAGAAAATCGTACTCAACGGAGAAAAAAAAGAGTTAATCCGTCACACTCTGGAAACTCTAAAAAGTTCTGATCCTAAGTTCTGGAAACTTTCAGACTTTATCCTTTCGATCCAGGATACTAACATCAGATCTGCGCTTAAAGTCTATGCTACAGACGGCATAATCGGCAAGATACTCAATCAATCGTCCGATAATGTGGAGACCTCCACTCTGATGGGATTTGAGTTTGGATGGCTATTGAGCCAGAAAGAGGACTTTTATATACCTGTTATCAATTATCTCTTCCGGAAACTGCACAGATCATTTAAGAGGAACTATCCTACATTGCTGATACTGGAAGAAGCATGGCTCTACTTGGATAATCCAATCATATCCAAGAAACTCAAAGACTGGCTTAAAACGCTCAGAAAATTCAATGTCTCCGTCATCTTCACATCTCAGGCCTTGAGCGATGTTTCTTCCTCGTCAATTAGTGCTGTTCTTGCTGAAAGCTGCGTGACTAAAATCTATCTGGCAAACAGCGAAGCACTCTCGTCATCTAAAAGCACATATCAGTATTTCGGTCTTAATGAAAGACAGATACAGCTTATTAGCCAGATGCGATATAAAAGAGACTACTATGTCACTAATGCCTACGGCAATAGAGTTATTGACCTGGGACTTGGGCCTTTAGCCCTGGCATTCATTGGAATAAGCAGCAAACAGGATAAAGAAAAGTTCTACTCAATCTACAGAAAAGAAAATTCTTCATGGATCGACGAATGGCTTGATTATAAAGGGCTTAGTCAATGGAAAAACAATGTTCAATTAGAGGAGATTGTTCGATGAAAAAGATATTAATTCCACTAATAGCTATTACTATTGTCAATAACTCCTTCGGATTTATTGTCCATGATCCGGCAACTTGCGCCCAGGTTATCAATAATGGGACAACTTCAATTTTACAATTGAATACAGCCACAAGAGAGCTTTCCACAGTCAACAACACCCTTGCATTGGCAGAGCAAAACTCCCAAATGTTAAATATTTCCAACTGGAGCGATATAAGCAATCTGATAACAACTATCAATGCTGCTGCAAATATGGCACAGAGTATGACATGGGCCACATCAGATGCTGTTTGGAATTTTGCTCAGCTTTTTCCAGGTGATAGTAAAACTGCAAATTATCTCGAAGAAATGAGTATGAGAAGCTCCGGAACACTAAGCACTTTCAGAGGGAATCTTGGAGCAGTTCAGGGACTTGGGAATGCGCTTACTGAATTCAAAAGCACTCTTACACACCTCAATCAGGCACAGGGATTTGTTCAGGGGCATCTTAGTGCAGCCGAACAAGGCAACCAGATTCAGGGCAATATCCTGAATACGGAGCAATCCATACTGATGAGCCAAATGTCAGCTGCCAGTGATGCGTCAGCTTTTTACGCATATCAAGTACAGGAGAAGCAGATAGAAGTAGAATCCAACAAGAGATTCATCAGCGGTATCGATAAAATCGATCC
The DNA here is from genome assembly GCA_001803205.1 of Lentisphaerae bacterium GWF2_38_69. GTDB lineage: Bacteria > Verrucomicrobiota > Lentisphaeria > Victivallales > GWF2-38-69 > GWF2-38-69. The sequence goes on from MHBE01000049.1 coordinate 13,907, forward strand.
GAATTACAAGAATGAAGGCCAGGGAGCAATCCCAAACATCTAAAATACGGAAATATAAAATGCAAGAATCGTATATTCTAAACAATATCAATGATATGTACCGTGATCATATTATGTATATATGGGCTCCATCCATATTCCAGCATGCCAACTATATTATAGGCATACTGGCACTGATACAGGTCATCTGGACTATTTCATTCCTTACAATAAAGGGACATGAATTCGACAGCATCGTAGTTACTGCTTTAAAACAACTTCAGAACTCCTTACCCGTAAAAGTAGATTTGCCAACAGAAGTATATAGCGCATAAAGTGATAGTATAAATTTTGCAGAGAAAGAAGTAAAAGCGATTGAGGAAAATGTAAAA
>MHBE01000050.1 GCA_001803205.1 Lentisphaerae bacterium GWF2_38_69
GGGTTCAAACTGTCTGCCAAGATTACTCTTTGCTGACTGTGATAACCGTCTAAGCCCCAATATGGGTTATGCTTGACGCTTACGTTTATTGAAGAATTCAAAGGTGAAACATGGCTTGAGGTGTTTCTGTTAAAAGGAGCCTCATCTGAAGAGAAGCACATAAGGGAACTTTCATCTATTGTCCGGTGGCTTAATCCTTCTAAAACCCAACTCAATACAATTGCCCGCCCTCCATGCGAAAAGTATGCCGAAGGCCTTTCTTCTCAGGAGTTAAAATATTTATGTAAATGTTTTTCTGGAAAAGTTGAGGCTATTGCCGATTTCAAAGGAGGAAAAGAGGAGAAGAGTTTTTTTGTTGATGAAAGTTCTATTATAAATCTTCTTAAAAGGCGTCCATGCACAGGCAAAGAAATATCAGACAGCCTTGACCTAAACTTCAGTGAAGTTCTTAAATTGCTTGAACACCTTTGTTCAGAAGGAACGGCTATCTGTGAGGAAAATAACGGAAAATTATATTACAAGATTAACAGCGGAATGCTCAGATGAAAGAGATAGTTATTATTAGCGGTAAGGGTGGAACAGGCAAAACCAGCATTGCAGCTTCATTCGCGACTCTTGCAACGAATGCAGTATTTGCCGATTGTGATGTGGATGCTGCAGACTTGCATTTGATTCTCTCTCCCCAAAGTCAAAAAGTAAATGAATTTTACAGCGGATATGAAGCCATAATAGATGTTCACAAATGCATGAAATGCGGGGAATGTTACAAAGTTTGCCGTTTTGAAGCTGTTAAAAAGAAAAACGCTTGTTATCAAATTGACCCTTTAGACTGTGAGGGATGCTGTATATGTCACGATTTCTGTCGTTACAATGCAATTGAACTAAAAGAGCGTTTATGCGGTGAATGGTATTTGTCAGATACTCGTTTTGGACCGATGGTTCATGCTAAACTTGATATAGGTGCAGAAAATTCCGGTAAGCTTGTTACTATGGTAAGGAATGAAGCAAAAAAAGCGGCATCAGAAAAAAACGCAGAAATGATTCTTATTGACGGCCCTCCAGGAATAGGGTGTCCCGTAATTGCCTCGATAACAGGAGCTGATGCTATTGTTGCAGTGACCGAACCGACACTTTCCGGAAAGCATGATCTTGGAAGAGTAATTGAGCTCGCAGCACATTTCAAAATTCCGCTTTATCTATGCGTAAATAAGTACGACATAAATGTCCAGATGACAGAAATTATTGAAGAAAATGCCAAAAAACTTGGAGCCATTCTACTGGGAAGAATCTCTTATGACAGGGAAGTCACAGAGGCTCAGATTAACGGGAAGAGCGTGGTTGAATGGAACCAAGGTCAAGCTTCAAAAGAAATTAAAAATATATGGGAAAAATTATGTTCACAAATTTAAAAGAGCAATATCGAAAATTACCGCTGAACTTTGGCCCTCTAAAAGGTGCTAATGGCAGCGCTCGCATTACAGGGCCTTGCGGGGATACAATGGAATTCTGGGTATATATAGACGATGATAAAATCTGTGCTGCTTCATATACCACAGATGGGTGTGAACACTCCATCCAATGTGGATTTATTGCAGCATACATGGCTGAAGGCGTCACAGTTGACAATGTATATAGATTCGAACAGAATGATATTTTGTGTATGGCAAAAGATATTCCTGAAGAATCAAAGCATTGCGCGCTTCTTGCTGTAAATACTCTTAAAGCTGCAGTGGGAGACTACCAGGAACGCAATAAAAAACAAAACGAATGCAATAGCCCGGACGAGGACTGCAGCAAATGCGATAAAGAAGAGTGCGCCTCAAGGAAAACTGAAAGCTCATTCATTGAAAAAGATGAAAACTTGCAGCTGCGCAGAAGATTAGAGAAAATAAAAAATAAGATACTTGTCCTGTCTGGAAAAGGTGGAGTTGGCAAAAGCACTATGGCTGTAAATATAGCTTCTGTGCTAGCTTCAGAAGGCAAAAAAGTCGGAATACTGGATGTGGATATTCACGGACCTAGCATACCGATGATGCTGGGAGTAGATAAACTTACTCCCATGACTGATGGAGAAGATATTCTTCCTGTGACAGACGGCGTATTGAAAATAATGTCCATAGGCTTTTTCCTGAGGTCAAACGACGATCCTGTTATCTGGAGAGGCCCTATGAAAATGAATATGATCAAGCAGTTTCTGAAAGATGTAAGATGGGGAGATATCGATTACCTTGTGATTGATTGTCCTCCAGGAACTGGTGACGAACCATTAAGTGTATGCCAGCTTATAGAAGCTCCCAGCGGAGCAATAATTGTCACTACCCCTCAGAATGTAGCTATTAACGATGTAAGAAAATCAATAAATTTCTGTCATAGTTTGCAATTAAAGATTTTGGGAGTCATCGAAAACATGAGCGGGTTCAAATGCCCAAACTGTGGAGAAGTATCAAATATTTTTAAAGAAGGCGGTGCAGAGAAAATGGCCTCTGATTTTAAAGTTCCTTTTTTGGGAAGAATACCTATAGAAGGAGAAATTGTTATTTCAGGTGATTCAGGTAAATCTTTAATGAATAAGGTTTCAGCATCTACAGCAGAAGAATTAAAAAAAATAGTTTCGCAAATAATTTCAAAAACCAACTAAAAAAAGGAAGTTTAAAATGAAAATTGCAATTCCTACCGCAAATGGAAAACTCTGTATGCATTTTGGACATTGTGAGATATTTACCATTTATGATGTCTGTGACAAGGATAAAGTTATAAAGTCTGTTCAGACAAATGTCCCTCCCGCCCATGAACCGGGAGTCCTTCCTAAATGGCTTGGAGAACTCGGTGCTAATGTTATTATTGCAGGAGGAATGGGCAGCAGGGCTCAACAGCTTTTCGCCGAAAATGGGGTCAAAGTAGTCACAGGAGCTCCGGCTGAGAATCCTGAATCTGTAATCAAGGCTTATCTGGATGGATCGCTTGTTCCAGGCGCAAATGTCTGTGATCATTAAAGTTGCTCTGAAAAGGAAGCCTCAATTATGGTTAGAATACTTGACAGCGTAATAAAATATGTACTCGCTCGGCTTGAAAAGGAAAACCTCCTAAAAGAGGATGTCGCCATAAAAGCCAAGGTATTGTCAACCCAGGAAGCTATTGGCAATCCTGAAGAGTATGACTTCCCGATACTCAAAGGGAAAGAAAAAATTATGGAGGCTGAATTCAGGGGGTTTAAAGGGCAGGCTTTTACTGATATGTTCGGAGGCTATAAAGGCTCACTAGAAAGTATATTTAAAATGAAGTCATCAAATAATTTCAGAAGAGCTCTTCAGGTAGCCGTGGTAAACGCTCTTGCACAGTACTGGAACCTTGCTGACAAAACTCAACACTGCAAAGACGAAACGCCCAAGATATGTGCCTCAAAAATTAAAGATTATGTACACAAAAATTATCCACAAATAAGAAATATTGTTATAGTGGGATACCAGCCTGCTATTATAGATGTACTGTCAAAAGAGTACGACTTGAGGGTTCTTGATCTCGATGCGGATAATATCGGCAAGGAAAAATTCGGCGTCAAAATTGAAAACGGAGACGGCGGTATAGGAGAGATACTATCTTCGGCGGAACTAGTCCTTGCCACAGGTTCGACTCTTGTTAACGGAACGATTGATAGAATAATCTTTCATGCAGGAAATAAAGTCATATTCTACGGGATAACAATCGCAGGAGCTTCCGCTATGACAAATTTAAGAAGGCTCTGCTTTGCTTAATTTTGGCTATTATACTTAATTTTAAAGGAACAAAACGGATTTTAAATGAAGACTTATTATGAGTGTATTCCCTGCTTTGTAAATCAGACTCTGAGAATGATCAGTAGCAAGGAATCGCCTCATCATGAAAAAGTATTGAGGGAAGTGCTTTTTACCCTTTCTGAAGCTGATTTCAGCAACTCTCCTCCGGAGCTGACAAAAAAGGTATTTGATGTTTTCGAAAAGCATCACGGTTTTTACGATCATTATAGTGATATAAAAAAGCACTCCAATTCTTATGTAATGAGCATGTATGATGAACTTATAAGCACAGTAAATTCATCACCAAACCCATTTGATGTTGCCGCGCGTCTTGCCATAGCAGGTAATGTGATAGACTTTGGAGCAAATCATGTATTTAAAAATGAATATATCCATCAGAATATAAAGGATGCTCTAGCTGCAGAAAATATAGATTTAACTGAGCTTAAAGATGAAGTTTTCAAGGCTAAAAAGATACTTTATCTCGGAGACAACGCAGGAGAAATAGTTTTTGATAAACTTTTTATAAATCAGCTGCCTAGAGAGAAAGTAAAGTTTGTTGTCCGCGGAGGCGCAATTCTTAATGATGCGCTTATGGAAGATGCAATAGACATCGGCCTGACTCAGATAGTTGAAGTAATCAGCAATGGAGCCTCTCTCCCAGGAACAGTTCTAAAATACTGCTCGAAAGAATTTTTAGAAGTTTTTGATAAAGCGGACTTAATAATATCGAAAGGACAGGGGAATTATGAAACTCTCAGCGAACAAAAGGATAAAAACATATTTTTCCTTCTTAAAGCCAAATGTCCTGTAATAGCTCGAGACCTCAACTGCAATATTAATGATTATGTCATACTAAAAAATCAAGATAAGTCACCGCTCAAGGACTAATTATGCAGGATAATAAAGACAATTCTTTAATAAGTAATAAGTACGACCATTGCAATTGTCTTCTTTGCGGAGAAGGCAATCCTATAGGACTTGGCCTGAAATTTGTATTATTAGGCGATGGAAGAGTTCATACCATGTTAAGAGGAAGTCGGCTTCTTCAGGGGTACAAAGGAATTATTCATGGCGGAGTGATGTGCGCTCTTCTTGACGCGGCGATGGTTCACTGCCTCTTCCATCATAATGTAAAGTCAGTAACGGCTGATATGAATATAAGATTCAAAAAAACCATTCCGATAAATAATATGCTTGATCTTTATGGCGAACTTGTTTCACAAAAAAAGAATCTCTACTACATGAAATCTTATATTATTTGCAATGACGAAATCATGGTTGAAGGCAGCGCTCGGTTTATGAAAATCAAAGTATAAAAATTAATCTAAAGGAAAAAGATGAGATGAAAATATTAGGTATTTGCTGTAGCCCAAGAAAACATCAAAGTTCGTATACAGCTTTGAAGGCATCTCTTGAGGCATGTGCTGAATATTCCGAACGGATAAGAACTGAAATTGTTGACCTCTCTGGAAAAACTATTATGCCTTGCAAGGCATGCGGAGCTTGTGCTAAAGAATTAAAGTGCAGTATCAATGATGATTTTAATAGTCTTATCCCTGCTCTGGATGACTCTGAAGTTGTAGGAATGATTATTGCGACTCCTGTGTATTTTGGGTCTATGGCAGCTCTTTGTAAAGCTTTTCTGGAACGCAGTGTAATGTTTCGCAGGAATGGCTGGAAGTTTAAAGACAGAATAGGAGCAGTTATTGCAGTAGGGGGAGTCAGAAATGGAGGTCAGGAGCTAACCATTCAATGTGTACAATCAGCGTTATTCTGTCAGGATATGGTTTGTGTCAGTGATGGTAAACCTACAGCTCATTTCGGTGCTACACTTTTTAATGATGCAAAACTTGGAATAAATGCCGATACATTTGGGCTGGAAACAGCAAAAAACACAGGAAGAAGAGTAGCGGAACTAGCACTTAAATTATTCCCATAATAAGTTAATAATCTGCACATAGCAAACAATCGGTCTTAAAATAATAATTTTAATTCACTTGTAATATAAATAATGAAAGGCTTGGTTCAATTATACACAGGCAACGGCAAAGGTAAGACCACTTCAGCCTTCGGACTTGCCCTGCGTGCGTCAGGCCATGGCAAAAAAAATTTGATAGCCCAGTTTATGAAAGGAACTGATTATGGAGAAAACATTTCTCTTAAAGGTTATAAAAATATAGATATATTACAGTTCGGATGGAAGGAGTGCATCAGAAAAGATGAAGTCAGAGAATTTTACAAAAGTATTATTGAAGATGGCCTAGGCAAATGCCTTGTTGTCATGCTGGAAGGGAAATATGATATAGTAATACTTGACGAAATAATCGTTTCTGTATGGTTCGGACTTGTCGATGAGAAAAAGCTCATCGAGTTTATAGATTCCAAACCTTTTACAGTGGAACTTATCCTTACTGGCAGATATGCGTCAGAAGCCCTTATAGAAAAAGCCGATCTTGTTACTGAAATGAGAGAAGTAAAACATCCTTACGGCAAAGGAACTCAGGCAAGAAAAGGAATAGAATTTTGACATGATAAAACACATTGGGAAAATTTTCTCTGTTAATACCTCGAAAGAGCGCGGAACAATTAAATATGCTCTTCCTGAAATATTGATTAAATCCCAGGGGATAGAAGGCGACGCTCATTATGGCCATTCTGATAGACATTTGAGCATAATATCGATTGAGCGCATAGAGGAATTTTCAAAAGAAATAAATACAAAAATAAACCCAGGTGAGTTTGCTGAAAACATAACTACATCCGGATTGGATTTAACAAAAGTTAAACTTCATGACTGTTTCAGGATAGGAACTGCCGAACTTGAAGTTATCCAGATAGGAAAACCGGAAGTTTACAGAGGAGACGGCTCTGGAGTTTTTCGAATTATAGGTAAATCAGTAATGCTCCATGAAGGACTTTTCTGCAAAGTAATTACTGAAGGAAAAGTTCGAACTGGAGATAAAATTGAACACTATGAATTTAGCAATAAACCAAACTGAGTTTCAGAAATTTAAGAATTGGTTCTCTGGGTACGCTTTTTCTTTTAAAGGTTATGATTCTGCGCTTACTGAAAATACCAATTTAAAGGAGAAGCATACCTATAAAGTTTGCGAAGCGATTTTGGATATCGGAAAATCTATTTTTTTAAATGAAGAAGAGCTCATTTTGGCAGAAACTGTTGCGCTTTTCCATGATGTAGGTCGTTTTGAGCAATACAAAAGATTTGGCACATTTATGGACAGCAAATCTGTCAATCATTCGGAACTGGGGATAGAAGTTTTAGTTAGAGAAAAAGTTCTTGATATCATTGCTTCTGAAACCAAAGACCTGATTATTAAGGCAATAAGATACCACAATCAGGCAAGGCTGCCTGAAAGTGAAAACGAAGAATGTCTTTTATTTTCCAGACTTGTGCGAGATGCTGACAAGCTTGACATATACAGAGTTGTTTCGGAATATTATGCAGAACAGAAGCAGGGAAGGAAAAATAAAGCAATAGAACTTGATCTTCCTGACACTCAAAGCGTTTCTGATGAAGTAGTCATGGCTGTAATTAATAGAAAAATTGTCAGCTTTAAGGATGTAAAAAGCCTCAATGATTTTAAAATTCTGCAGCTTGCATGGATATACGATATAAATTTCTCGTTTACATCCAGGCGCATAAAAAATGAGAAGTACCTAGATAAAATATGGGATTCAATGAAAGAGGCATCTATTGATCCATATATATTTTTATTGGTTTCTGAACACATTAACAAAAATATAAGTTGAAAATTATGACTAATGAATTTGACTCTAAAGCGAAGACCTGGGATATGGATGCTGATAAAATATTGCGTTCTCAAAAAGTAGGAGATGCGATATTGAACGAAATCAGAGACATTACTCCATGCAAGGCCTTTGAGTACGGCTGCGGCACAGGTCTGCTTGGCTTATATATGCATTTGTCTTTTTCTAGATTGATTTGTGCAGATACATCTTCAGGAATGCTTGATGTGTTGAAAAGCAAAATATCTCAGGAAAATATCAAGAATGTTTTTCCTGTTGAACTAGATTTGACAGAAGATGAAGTTCCCGATGAAAACTATAAAGTAATTTTTTCCATGCTTACTCTTCATCATGTTATGAACATAGATAAAATTCTTGCATCATTTCATCAATTACTTGAATCGGGAGGAATGTTTTTTATAGCTGATTTAGATAAAGAAGACGGTTCTTTTCATGGAGAAGGGTTTATAGGACATAATGGATTTGACAGAGAAGATCTGAAAGCCAAAGTATTCAAAGCTGGATTTAAAAATATCAGATTTCAGACTATTACTGAAATTGTAAAAGAAGTATCAAAAGGAGAGAAAAAAGCGTTCCCTCTATTTCTGATGACTGCGGAAAAATAACATTAATATATAGATAATTAGTAGAACTAAAATTAAAAATAATAACCAATTAGGAGCGAAAATGAAGATTGCCGTTACTACAAGAGAAAATCAGATAGATGAACATTTCGGGCACTGCGAAGCATTTACTATCTTTACAGTAGATGAAAATAATAAGATCACTGCCTCAGAACTTATCGCTTCTCCTGCAGGATGCGGCTGCAGAAGCAATATCATTCCTGAATTACAAGAAAAAGGCGTAAATATAATTCTCACCGGCAATATTGGTCAGGGAGCAGTAAATATGCTGTTAGACAGCGGTATAGAAGTATGCAGGGGATGCTGCGGAAATGTAAGAGATGCGGCAGAAGCTTTTCTAAATGGCAGTCTCATCGATGCAAAAGGTGTTTGTCAGGGACACGGGAATGAAGGCGGCTGCGGCGGGCATCATCACGGGCAGTAATCAACAAATATTTAATAACTAAAAGTGTATAATTGTGAAGCCAAAACTCTTCATTTTTATTTTTTCACTTTTAACTTAAGTTTCGATGAATATTTCTTATAAACAAATTGGAATAATCAGAACTTCTTTCAAAGAAGCAAAAGGGACGCCGATTCAACCTGTCGCTTCAGCTGAATCAGAAGGAACTGTAGAGCTTTTTGAAGAATATTCTGATGGCTTACAGGATATTGAAGGTTTTTCACATATAATTTTGATATTTCATATGCATCTTGTAAAAGAGCCCAAACTCAAAGTAATTCCTTTTCTTGATACTCAGGAAAGAGGAATATTTGCGACACGCTCCCCCGCAAGGCCCAATCCTATCGGTTTTTCTGTTGTCAAACTGCTTAAAATATGCGATAATAAGTTGATAGTGCGGAATATTGATATAATTGACAATACACCGTTGCTGGATATAAAGCCTTTTGTTCCTGCTTTCGATGTTAGAGAAGCTGAAAGAACAGGATGGTTTGAAAAGAAACAATTGAAAATCCAAACTGCAAGAGATGACGGCAGATTTACAGAATAAACAAAAAAATATATAGGGATTATGAAAAATTTATTTCCTAAAATCAGAAATATGTTCGACATGTTTAAATCAAAAAAAGTATTAATACCGGTAACTGCTTTTCTGGTGGTTGTTTTTCTGCTGCTCTGGCTTGCCGGAACCTTTTCTTCAAAAATTGACTATAAGAATATTGAAGCTTCGACAGTTCAGCCTTATTCAGGAAAAACCGCGAAAGTTTCCCTGATTACTGTCCCTCTCACTGAAACAGCTTCAGGAACGGTACAGGCAATCCGTGAAACTACTATTACATCAAAGCTTACTGCGAGGGTGATAGAAGTTTGTGTCAAAGCAGGGGAAATAGTTAAAAAAGGTCAGCTGATTATAAAACTTGATGATACTGAATTGCAGGGCAAGCTTCAACAGGGCAAAGCAGATATTGCCTTATCTGAGGCCAATATAAAACAAGCAGAGAGTGATTATACCAGATATTCTGGGCTCTATGAAACCAGAGCTGTAAGCAGACAGGAGTTTGAAAATGTAGCGACTAGGCTTAAGAATACGAAATCCGAGCTCCTCAAGGCAAACGGCATGGTAAATGAAGTTGAGTCTCTTATCAGATATGCCAATATTGTTTCTCCTATCGATGGGTTAGTAGTAGACAAAGAAGTCGATGTAGGCGATACGGTTTTACCTGGGCAAGTCCTTATGAAACTTTATGATAATACAGCCATGCAGCTCGTAGCCAATGTGAGAGAATCTCTTGCCAATAAACTTACTCCAGGACAGGATATTGGAGTCAAAATCGATTCGTTGGACAAAATCTGTACAGGAAAGGTCTATGAGATAGTACCTGAAGCAAATTCTACAGATAGAACATTTCAGGTAAAAGTAACCGGTCCATGCCCGAAAGGAATTTACAGCGGAATGTTTGGAAGAATTTATATTCCTCTTGGAAAAGAAGAAGTTCTTGTGATCCCCAAAACGGCTGTTATAAATGCTGGTCAGCTCGAACTTGTAAATGTTATTGAAAATGGAACCCTTGCAAAATGTTATATCCGTACAGGAAGAACATTCGATAATAATGTAGAAGTCCTTTCCGGACTTAAAGACGGCGAAACAGTAGCCTTAAATCAAATTAACTAATTCAGCCCGGATAAGAAAATGAATCAGTCTAAGCATTCTTTTACTGACAAAATAGTCAGAGTTTTTCTGGAATCCAACCTCTCGATAGTACTTATTATACTTGCAATAGTAGTCGGCCTGGCTGCTGTATTTATGACACCAAGAGAAGAAGACCCTCAAATTGTTGTTCCCCTGGCTGATATTTATGTAAACTTTCCGGGACATTCAGCAAAAGAAGTTGAACAACTTGTTTCAACTCCGCTTGAAAGAATTCTTTATCAGATTGACGGAGTGGAATATGTTTATTCCATGAGCAGGGAAAATCAGGCAATAATAACTGTAAGGTACTATGTGGGTCAGGACAGAGAACGCAGCCTTGTAAAACTATACAAAAAAATTGATGAAAACCTCGATATAGTTCCTCCTGGAGTAAAAGGATGGGTTATAAAACCTGTTGAAATAGATGATGTTCCGATAGTGACGCTGAGTTTGGTTTCCGCGAAAGCTGACGATACGCAGCTTCGCAGAGTTGCTGAAGAACTGACTTATGAGCTTTCCGGAATTAGTGATGTATCAAGAGCCTATGTCGTAGGCGGCAGACCGAGAGTCATTCATGTCTATATCAATCCTGATAAAATGACAGCTTATAATGTTTCTGTGCAGGACATCATATCTTCCATAAAAGCTTCCAATATACAGGAAACAGCCGGGGATTTTCGCAATAAGGATATGCTGATAGATGTAGCAATCGGTAACGGCTTCAAGAATGCAGAACAGCTTGAAAATCTAGTCGTTGCCATTAGGGGAAATGGCGCTTTTCCGAAAGATGTAGCTGCTATGGCTAATTATATGTACTCTACAAAACCTTCAGAAGAGGGAGTTATTTTTCTGAAAGATGTGGCAAGGGTAGTCGATGGCCCTGCAGAACCTGTAAATTATGTCAACCACGGCTGGGGAGCCGCAAGAAACATTCATCTTCATGAAGGCGCTCCTGGAACCATTATCGGAGAAAAAGCAGAAGGTAAAGATTTGTCTTTGGAAAACGCAGTAACTATAGCCATAGCAAAAAAGAAAGGGACTAATGCCGTAAGTGCGGCTAATGAAGTTTTAAGCAAAATTGAAACATTAAAGAAACAGATTGTTCCTGCTGATATGCAGCTGATAGTCAGCCGTAATTACGGGCTTACTGCAAATGAAAAAGTCAACGAACTTATGTGGGGACTAATCGCCGCTGTAGTAATAATGTTCGCTCTTCTTTTGATTGGGCTTGGACTGCGTGAGTCAATTGTGGTTGCTCTTGCTATTCCTGTTGTTTTCGGCCTTACTCTGGCAGTAAATATGATGTTTGGTCTTACGATAAACAGAGTAACTCTTTTCGCCTTGATTCTTGCTTTGGGTTTGCTTGTTGACGATCCGATTGTCGATGTTGAGAATATTTCAAGGCATTTCGGTAACGCAAGAAAAGCTACGCGCGACATTGTTTTGGGAGCAGTTGCTGAGATAAGGCCGCCGCTCATTATCGCTACTTTGGCAGTTATCGCCAGTTTTCTTCCTATGTTTTTTATTACCGGAATGATGGGGCCTTACATGCGCCCTATGGCATTGAATGTACCTGTAACTATGATTATGTCCATGATTGTCTCATTTACGATAACTCCATATTTTGCTTACCATATGCTAAAGAAAAGGTACAATGAGGGTAACTTCGCTTCTTCACATAATGAAGAGTTCAATGTTAAGAACACTAAACTCTATAAATTCTTCTATCCATTGATGGAACCGCTTTTAAGATCAAAGAGGAATTCATGGATTTTCATTGGAGTAATAGCGTTTCTAGCGATGATTGCTATGAGCCTTGCGCTTTTTAGAGCAGTGCCGCTAAAAATGCTTCCATATGATAATAAAAATGAACTTCAGCTAGTCCTTAAAATGCCGGAAGGAACTACGCTGGAAAAAACAGATTCCGTAGTAAGAGATTTTGAAGTATATTTGGCTTCTATCCCGGAAGTAGTTGATTATATCGGATATGCCGGAGTTGCTTCTCCAATGGATTTTAATGGGCTTGTCAGGCACTATTATCTGAGGAACGCTGAGAACTACGGAGAAATAAGAATCAATTTAGCTCCTAAGGAAAACCGGTCACTTCAGAGTCATGCTATCGGGCTTAGGATTCGCGATGCCCTTCAGAAAATAGCTGATAGAAACAACTGCAAAATGACAATAGTTGAAACTCCTCCAGGTCCGCCTGTGCTTTCAAGTGTAGTCGCTGAAATTTACGGGAAAAGCGAAAATAGTTATAATGATTTATTGAAAGCTTCAGATACTGTTGCAAAAAGGCTCTCAAAGGAACCTGGCGTATCTGATATTGATAATGTAAGAGAAATCCCAAGAATTAAATATGTCTTTGTCGCAGATACAGAAAAAGCTGCATTGAATGGCGTAAGTGTTCAGGATATAGCGCAGACTCTGGAAACAGCTCTTTCAGGAACTCAGGCTGGTCTTGCCCATAGCAGTACAGAAAGGAATCCCCTTTCCATTGAAGTTAGACCGCCTATTCAATATCGTTCCGACTTGAATGACCTTTCAAAAATTTATGTGAAAGGAAACAAAGGGCAAATGGTTCCCTTGTCTGAACTTGGCAAATGGAATACATCTTATACGGATCAAACAATCTATCATAAGAATCTTCAGAGAGTTGCCTATGTCTTTGCTGAAGCTGTAGGAAGGACTCCTGCTGAAATAGTCATTGATGTTCAGGCTGATAAAATCAGTCCTCAGCCTGGCAAGCCGGCAGATTTTGTTTCCGATAGTCAGCCAAAATCCACGAACTGGCGTACTTTTGCAAATAACGGAAGCAATGTCAAATGGAGCGTTCCAAATAACATAGAGGTGACATTTTCAGGTGAAGGAGAATGGAATATTACCCTTGATGTTTTCAGAGACCTGGGGATCGCATTCGGGGTTGCAATGATAGCTATATATATTCTGCTGCTCATCCAGACAAAATCGTTTATTATACCGCTTATTATAATGCTTGCCATACCTCTGACCGTGATAGGAATAATGCCTGGATTCTGGCTGCTTAATGTTTTTGGCGGACATCTTGTAGGTGGTTATATAGACCCGATTTATTTTACAGCGACAGGGATGATAGGAATGATCGCGCTATCAGGAATTGTTACTCGTAACGCAATAATTATTATTGATTTTATTCATTTATCGCTACTTAAAGGGAATTCACTCTTTGAAGCTATCATGGAAAGCAGCGTAATTAGACTGCGCCCAATTCTGCTTACTTCAGTCACGGCAATGCTTGGAGCTGCTCCTATCATTATTGACCCTATTTTTTCAGGTCTGGCATGGGCTTTGATTTTCGGACTTTTTGCATCTACTGTCTTTACACTTTTTATCATTCCTCTTGCGTATTATCTGATTTATTCCAATAAGCCAGGTCACGGCTTGCCGATAATTAAGGGAAATTAAATATAAAATGAAACAATATGAGGTAGGTAATGGGAGCTTCAGAAAACAAATCTTTCAGGTGTTCTGTCTGTGGTTATATCCATATATCGGAGACGATGCTCCAACCAACTGTCCAAGCGAAAGGGCTCAGTTCCGTCAGCTCTGAAAATCCCTCCGGAGCAGATTCAGCCTGATTATTGCCGCCTTTGATTTTACTGTACCAATAATAATATTGTCTCCCCGTAAAACCATTTCTTAAACAATATTCCCGGACCGATGAACCGTTCGACTCCACTTCCTTGATCCGCAATTACCACTTCAGCAATACCTCAGAACTAATCTTCTTCAAGCTCCCAATCCTCAGGTTAATTTTATACAAGTAGAAAACTAGCACCTCATTTTATCTCTCTAAAATGTAAGCGTCAAGCATAACCCATATTGGGGCTTAGACGGTTATCACAGTCAGCAAAGAGTAATCTTGGCAGACAGTTTGAACCCGAGCTTTA
>MHBE01000051.1 GCA_001803205.1 Lentisphaerae bacterium GWF2_38_69
TCAGGGATAAGGAATATTTCATCCTCAAAATCTATAATCTCCCAAATACTAAAACTGAGGCTGATTTATGAACTTTACTTATCATTTGGGCGAAGATGCAAAAAAACCAAGAATTATAAGAGGTAAAATGGTGCACCCGGAAGGACTTGAACCTTCGACCCGATGATTAAGAGTCATCTGCTCTACCAACTGAGCTACGGGTGCATTTAGAAAAGATTAATAAACTATTGGGGTAGCGAAAATTTTCAAACTTTGATTAGATTATATATATTATTTTTTTCTATTTCAAGAGCAAAAACTTCATTAAAGGAGTTCAACTTATGTCAATTAAAGTCACATGGTTCGGTCACTCATTTTTCACCATTGAAAGTTCTAAAGTCAGAATTGCTATAGATCCGTTCATAGAAGGGAATAAACTTTGCCCTATTTCTGCCGGAGATATTGAAGCTGATTACATATGCATCACACATGGACACGCAGATCATGTGGGAAGCTGTGTTGAAATAGCTAAACGCTGCGGCTCTGTTGTCATCTCAAATCCGGAAATTTGCGAATGGCTGGCAAACAAGGGAGCTAAAAAGAACCACTCAATGCAAATTGGAGGTTCATATTTATTTCAATGGGGAAAACTGAAAATGACTATGGCTCTTCACAGTTCTCCAATGCCTGATGGTTCGTACGGGGGAAACCCCATGGGTATGATATTTGAGATTGACGGTAAAAAGATTTATCATGCCGGAGACACAGGACTTTTCGGGGATATGAAACTTATCGGAGAAGAAAAAATTGATCTTGCCCTTTTGCCTATAGGCGACAATTACACGATGGGGTCTGATGATGCCCTGAAAGCAATAGCCATGATAAAACCCTCAAAAGTCATCCCTATGCATTTCAATACATTCGATGTAATTAAACAAAACCCAGTTCATTGGATTAAAGAAATTAACGAATCCAAACTTTCCCAAGCCATCCAATTAAGCCCTGGCGAATCTATAACCCTATAAGATTTTCATGTTTACTTCAACTATCTATCAATCCAGAAGGAATATACTTTCTTCAAAGATAAAAAATGGAATTGTTTTGCTCATAGGCAACACTAATTCGCCTCTTGACTACAAGGCAAACAGTTACCCCTTCCATCAGGATGATACATTCCGTTATTATTTCGGAATCAACAAAGCTGACTATGCAGGTGTAATAGATCTTGATTCAGGAGAGGAAATTCTGTTTGGTAATAAATATACGATCGAAGATAAAATATGGTCAAGCAATCTCCCTGACCTCAATGAGCTTGCATTTTCTGCAGGAATTGAAAAGTCCAAAAATATCAGAGAGCTGCAAATTTACATTTCCTCGCAAATCGAAAAAAAAAGATTAATACATCACATTCCCTACGCAAGAGCAGAAAATATAAATCTGATTACTGGACTCCTGGGATATTATAATCCATCTTCGGTTTTAGTTGACTCTATAATTGAGCAGCGCATTGTTAAATCTGAAGAAGAAGTCAACGAAATTGAAGATGCTATCACAGTATCAGGAAAAATTTATGATGTTGCCAGGAAACTATCAATTCCGGGAAAGAAAGAATCAGAAATCCTATCGGCCATGCTCTATAAAACAGCTTTGTCCGAAACTACTACTTCTTTTGCCCCGATAGTTACAGTCCGAGGAGAAACACTTCACAATGAATCAAGAGAAAATATACTTAAAGAAAATGACCTTCTCCTGATAGATTTCGGCATTTTTTCAAAAGAAGGCTATGCTTCAGACAATACCAGAACTTTTCCTGTGGGTGGAGAGTTCACTTCCCTGCAAAAAGATATCTATTCAATAGTCCTTAATGCTCAGCTTAAAGCCATTGATACAGTCAAGCCAGGTTTGAATAATCTTGAAGTCCACAAAACTGCCTGCCTGACAATTGCCGATGGTTTGAAATCTTTAGGTCTGATGAACGGAAATGTTCAGGATGCTGTAGAATCAGGAGCTCATGCTCTATTCTTTCCTCATGGGATTGGACATCTTTTGGGATTGACGACGCATGATATGGAAGTGTTCGGAGAAGACCTTGTGGGGTACGGTAAAGGCTTGAAGAGAAGCTCACAGTTCGGACTTCGTTCTCTCAGACTTGCAAGAGAACTAAGAGAAGGTTTTGTCCTGACAATAGAACCAGGAATTTATTTCATCCCTCAGCTCATTGATATCTGGCAATCAGAAAATAAATGCAAAGATTTTATCAATTATGACAAACTCCAAACCTTCAGACAATTCGGAGGAATCAGGATAGAGGACGATGTGATTGTTACAAAAACGAGCTCCAGAGTACTTGGTAAGCCAATTCCAAAATAGCCTATCGCAGCAAAAGCCGGAACCAAGTATTATGTTATATCAGGACAAGACACAAGACATTTACCGTTAACGGTTAACCGTTGACCGTTTGTGTCTTGAAATGCAAATTCAAGAGAAACTACCGTGTTTTATATTGTTAACGGTTAACTGCAAACGGCTAACGACTACTATACATAAAAAGCTTGTTTGTATTAGATGCTTTTTACGGATAGTAGTACTAATTGCCGTTTTTTTTATAAAAATCGGAAATAATTGCAGATAGTTCTTTGTCAGGGTCTTTTATCATTTTAGCTGTTACATTGAGAGTATTTCCTTCAAGTGATCCTGAAATGAGTTTAAGTCCATAAGGATAATCCTTAAACTTCATCGAACAGAGGGTATAAATCGTCTTCCCTGATGAGATTGCCTCATCAATAAGAACTTTCTCTGCCTGCTTATTGAATTTCAGGATTACGGCGTTGTCTACCGCAAACTGCTGGACAAACTTGTCAATATCATTTTTTAAAGATATATAATGAGAATCAGTTGATTCAAAAATTATTTTTTTCAGACTTGCCTCGGGATCTGTTACAGTTTCATGGGAAGCGTTGAAATCAGTTACTCCTATTGAAGGAAGTTCGTATTTAAAGTTCCTGAATATTTTTTCGATTACTGTCATTATCCCTCGTGCTCCGGTTTGCTGTTTGTGAGCTTCTTTTGCTATATGGGCTATCGCCTCTCTATCGAGTGAAAATTTAATTCCGTATCCATCGAAATCGGAAATATATTGTCTCAGAATACTCCCTTCAGATGAGGTCATAATAAGTTCAAGATCTTCTGGCTCGAGTTCTTCACAAGCTACTCTGACAGGAAGCCTGCCGATAAATTCAGGTTCAAAACCGTATTTAATAAAGTCTGCAGTGCCAGCTTCTTTCAAATAAGCTGATTTTGATTTGTTTGTTGTTCCTTCCTTGCCGAAACCTATCTGCGTGCCATAAGACCTCTTCTTGATAATTTCTGTCAGACCTTCAAAAGCGCCGCTAACAATAAAAAGTATATTTTTGGTATTAATCGTGCGTTTCTTATTTTTGCCTCCCTTTCCATGCATCATATCCATAACAGATTCAAACTGACTGAACATATCAGTCTGACTAACAAGGTTTACCTCAGAATCTTCCATGATTTTGAGGAGATTAATTTGAACACCTTTGCCTGATACATCCTTGCCGTCATCGACTGTGAGTGAGGCAATTTTGTCAATTTCATCTATGTAAATAATTCCATACTGCGCAAGCTCGGAATTGCTATCGGCTATTTTGACCAGGTCTCGGACAAGATCTTCGACATTCCCGCCTACATAACCAGTAGCGGAATACTTGGTAGCATCAGCTTTTACGAACGGTACGCCAATAAGGCTAGCCAGACATTTTACCAGATATGTCTTTCCTACTCCAGTTGGGCCGAGCAGCAGGATGTTCTGTTTTACATATTCCAGAGGATTGGAGGAGCTTTCGCTTCCGGAGAGACATCTGCGAATATTATTGTAATGGTCGCATACAGCCACTGAGAGCACCCTCTTGGCTTCGTCCTGTTTGATTACATAGCGGTCAAGATATTCTTTTATTTCTTTCGGCTTGAAGTTGAAGTTCTTTATTATCTCCAGGACTTTGTCTGCATCTTCTTTCTGTTTCTGCTCAGGAGGTTTTTGCGGACCAGGCGGCGGTTTCTGAGGGCTGATTGGAATAATAAATGAATTGTTTCCTCCAATGTTCTTCAGGGCATTCTGAATCTGTTTCTGAAGCTCTTCAAAGGAAAATCCCTTATTATCGTCTTTATTGTCATCGGGCTTCTGTTCACCCGGATTATTTGTCTTTTCTTCATCCATAATAATAAACCTATTTGTTATCCAGAGACTTATAAAATTCTCTATTTCTAATTACAAAAATAAATAAAATGAGTATAGCCATAGAAACAGGTGACATCAATAGAGCAGCATTCAAATGAAACTGCATTAAATATCCTCCCAGAGGGGCGCTCAAGCTCCACATGCCGAAACCTGTTATATAGATAAAACCAACGACTGCTCCCTGAAATTTCTTTTCTACTGACATGGAAAAACGGCTTATCAGATAGCAGAAAAGTATTACATCTCCTACAGCCACAGGCAGAGTCGATGCCCAGAAAATGAAATCGGCAATGCTGCTCTCAGGGAAAAATGAAGCCAGATAGGCAGCCAGAACACCCGCAAACCCCAGGTAGCAGGAAATGTTTATAAGATTTCTCCCGGAAATGTTTTTCAAAATGAAAGGAAGAATAATTCCGGAAGCAATTATCAGCCAGAACCCCACAAATCCTACAAGTATTCCTACGCTCTTTATATCGTAGTTAAAAACCGCCTTTGCCACTGCCGGAAGAAAATCATAATATGTACCCCATGAAAGCTGATTCAGGATATGAATTGCCAGGAGCGAAATAAGAAGTTTGTCTTTAAAAATCACTTTGATTCCGCCAAATTTGAACTGTTCATCCAAATTAGACCTTTCTCTTCTCCTGAGAGTTTCGCGCATAAAAAATCTTGCGTGAAATATCAGATAGATACCGCAAATCAAAAGAATAATAAAGGGAAACATATAATCGTAATTAAAGATATTTACATCTGCAATATATCCGCCGGCGACAGGACCTATTGCAACGCCAATTCCAATAAAAAACTGAACAAGCGCCTGGTTTTTTACCTTATCGCTTCCTTCTTTGGACAGATCGTTAATTGCCGCAGTGCAAACAGGTTTAGAGGCAAAGAATAATGCAAAGAAAAAACAGCCGGTTATAAAGAGCCAGACACTATGCAGGATAATTGCTCCAATTGAGGCTATCGCGAGGATAATAATGCCGCCAAGAGTAATGATAGTAGTGAGTTTTCTGCCCATTATATCGGACATGGCTCCGAAAATAGGGTTGCAGATCATTCCCCCAAACTTGTAAAGAGCAATAAAGATACCAAAAGTAAACGCCCTTTCAGCAGTTGAAGCTTCTGCCGGAAAGAGCGTAGAAGTAGTTGAAAAAAACAGGAAGGCAAAAACGGGCGAAACCAGCGCGGTAGCAAATTCTGAGAGTGATAGAATCAGGTAAATCGCCCGCATTTAAATTCCTTAGTTAATGGACTCTTTTTCAAGTCCGATAACCATCAGTTCCGATACTCTCTTTGCAAACTGAAGTGGGTTAGCTATCGGGCTTCCTTCTGCAAGAAGAGCCTGATCATAGAGCAATTGGGCATAATCTCCGAGTTTCGGACTGCTGTTGTTTTTCTCAAACAGATTTTTCAGCGAGCTTATCAAAGGATGATTAGGATTGATCTCAAGGATTCTTTTTGTCTTAGGAGCATTCTGGTTCATTGCCTTCATAATCTTTTCCATATAGGGACTCTGATCATACGCTCCGCCTACCAAACAGCATGCGCTGTCAGTAAGCCTGTGAGAGAATCTGACTTCCTTGATATTCTCATCAAGTTTCTTCTGTATAAATTCAAGAAGTGAACTGTACTCTTTCTTTGCTGCTTCTTCTTTGTCTTTTCTTGCTTTCTTTTCTTCTTCAGTATCGATATCAAGTTCGCCTTTTCCTATTGCCTTAAGAGATTTCTTGTCATATTCATAGAGGCTCATAGCCACAAACTCATCGATAGGCTCAGTCATGAAAATTACATCATATCCTTTCGACTTGAAGACTTCAAGGTGTGGAGAATTCTCAAGGAGAGCTCTGCTTTCGCCGGCAATATAATAAATGTCTTTCTGCGAAGAAGGCATCATTGAAACATAGTCCTTAAGGCTTACAAGCTTGCCTGGCTCACTCTTCATTGTTTCAAAAAGCAGAAGATCCTGAAGTTTATCTTTATTGGCATAATCTACATGGACTCCTTCCTTAATGAATTTTCCGAACTCCTTAAAGAAAGAGACATATTTTTCCTGTTCGTTATCTTTTATCTGTGTTAAAGTGGTAATTATTTTTTTGACAAGGTTTTTTGATATCTTGTCAATAGCCGGATTGTCCTGAAGCATCTCTCTGGAAACATTAAGAGGAAGATCGCTCGAATCGACGACACCATTAACGAATCTGAGATATTCAGGGAGCAATCCCTGGCACTCATCTGTAATAAAAATTCTTCTTATATAGAGATGCAGGCTCTTCTTTCTCATATCGGGCGCAAAGAAGTTAAATGGATTTTTGCCCGGGATATAGAGCAGAGCTTTGAATTCCGAAGTGCCTTCAGCAGAAAAATGGATAGTCTTAAGAGGATCATCTGACGAATGGCTTAGATGATCAAAGAACTGCTTGTATTCATCTTCAGTGATTTCTTTGGGATTTCTTAGCCAGATCGCCTTCTGTGAATTCAATATCTCGTCTTTCTCAATATCGATGTATTCTGTCTTTTCATCATTATCATCGGGATTTTTCTTTGGTTTAGCTTCCTTTACAGTGTCCTTCATTCTGACAGGGTACTCAATAAAATCTGAATATTTCTTTACTATTTCCCTTACTTTCCATGCATCCAGGTATTTTTCTTCATCCTTTTTAAGTTCCAGGACAATAGTTGTTCCCTGTTCTATTCTGGAGCTTTCCTCTATTGCGTATTCTCCATTGCCAGTAGAAATCCATTTTACAGAAGGCTCTGAAGAGCCGGCTTTTTTCGTTTCTATCTCAATACAGTCGGCAATCATGAAAGCTGAATAGAACCCAACTCCGAACTGCCCGATAAGTTCCGGGGCATTCATGGTGTCAGACTTAGTCATTTCTTCTAGGAAACTTTTCGTGCCTGAGTGTGCAATTGTTCCGATATTTTTTATTATTTCGTCACGGGTCATTCCTATTCCGTTATCACTAATTGTCAGTTTCTTAGCTTTTTTGTCAGAATCGACTCTTATGCTCCATTCCTGAGCAACCTCCTTATGTGACAGAGATAAAAACCGTGCCTTATCTATTGCGTCTGCAGAATTGGCTATAAGCTCTCTCAGAAAAATATCTTTATTAGAATAGAGTGAATGGATCATCAGATCCAAAACCTTCTGTGTCTGCGCTTCGAATTTTCTTGTCTCTTTAGTCATAATAAACTCCTTGATGATTCATATAGTTTTTTGAAAATTTAAATTAAAACAATAAAATCTACTCTAAAAATATCAAATTGAAAAATATTTCTGAAAGTGTCTATTAACAAATTATTTTTCAATTTGATATTTACTATTCTTTTTATGGTTTAAATATGCCTGTTCTTGACTTTATCAATTTTCCGGCAGATCTGAAACAAAGAACTGTTGCAGAGCTGGAAACTCTGGCTATAGAAATAAGAGATACAATTCTGCAGGTCACTTCAAAAAATGGCGGCCATTTATCTTCAAATCTAGGAATAGTCGAACTTACAATAGCACTTCATTATGCTTTCAACACGCCTCACGACAAAATCATCTGGGATGTTTCTCATCAGTGTTACGCGCATAAAATTCTGACAGGACGAAAAAATCTCATATATACCTTAAGGCAGAATGACGGATGTTTGGGATTTACTTCAAGATCTGAATCTGAATATGATGTTTTCGGCGCCGGCCATGCAGGTACTGCCATTTCAGCCGCATTAGGAATAGCCGCCGCCAGAGACAGGTTAAAAACTGATGAAAAAGTAATAGCTGTCGTGGGTGACGCATCGTTTTCAAACGGCCTGTCGCTTGAAGCTCTCAACAATGTAGCTACCTGCACAAAAAATCTTATTATTATTTTAAACGATAATAAAATGTCAATTTCCGGAAATGTAGGCAGCCTGACCAATCACCTTAATAGTCTCATACAAAAAAGAACATATAATAATTTCAGAAAGTATTTCAAAAAACACCTCCTGAGAATCCCTCGTGTCGGTCAAAGAATCTATGATCTTGTTAACCGAATCGAAGATGGAATAAAAAGCATGATAGTGCCCGGCGCATTTTTTGAAAATCTCGGCCTTCGCTATATAGGGCCTGTTGACGGGCACAATATTGCAGGTCTTGTTGATACATTTTCTAAAATAAAAGAGTTTGACACGCCAGTCCTCCTTCATATTTTGACAGGGAAAGGCAAAGGATATAAACCTGCGGAAATGTATCCTGATAAATATCACGGACTTGGTAAATTTGATCCTTCTACCGGCGAAGTTATTAAGAAAAGCGAACAGAGTAAGAGCTTCTCTGAAGCGTTCGGGCATTCAGCTGTCTTGCTTGCCGAGAAACATTCAAATGTAGTAGCAATTACTGCTGCAATGTGTTCAGGCACAGGCCTGAATCAATTCTCGCGGCAATTCCCTGACAGGTTCTTTGATGTCGGAATTAATGAAGGGCATGGCATGGTTTTTGCAGCAGGGCTGGCGGTTAACGGTCTTAGACCCATATATGCCGTCTATGCTACATTTTTACAGAGGGCAATGTCCAGTTTGTACCACGATATATGCCTTCAGAATCTGCCTGTTATTATCTGTGCTGACAGAACAGGAATAGTCGACGACGGGCCGACTCATCATGGCATTTATGATCTGTCATATCTCAGAGCGCTTCCTAATTTATCTATAATTTATCCATCGACAGAAAATGAGATGAATCTCTTTTTAGACATGGCTTATAAAGCCGCTTCGCCTGTTGTAATCAAATACCCCAAAGCCTCTTTAATAAAATATCCTTTCGAAAATAACCCAGTCGAATATTCCTGGGGCAAATCCATTACCCTCAAAGAAGGAAAGGACATTTCCATCTGGACTACAGGCATTGAATTTTCTACAGCACTGGAAGTTTCTCATATACTTTCAGCACATAATATTGATGCTGAAATTGTTAATTGTATTTTTATTAAACCTTTTGATTCTGATAAACTTATCAGCACAGCTTCAACTAAACTTATAGTTACTGTTGAAGACAATTCACTTATCGGTGGGTTAGCTTCAATTGTAGATGAAATTCTTATTAATTGCAAAAATTGCGGGACTATGCACTTTGGATGGCCTGATAAAATCATCCCTCATGGAACAGTCAAAGGAATCAAATCCAGAGAAGGAATTACCCCTGAAACTATTGCAGAAAAAATATTAAAAAAAATCAAATCAAAGTAATTATTATGCTTCACTATCCGAATATAAATCCTGTCGCGCTAAAATTTGGCTCGATAAAAATCTACTGGTATGGAATTATGTACCTCCTGGGATTTCTTGCTTCATGGTTTCTCGGGATAAAGCGTTCAAAGAGAATAAATGGTCTCTGGGAGAAAGATGACATATCAGATCTTATTTTTTATGCCATGGCAGGAGTCCTCATTGGAGGCAGAATAGGCTATATTGTTTTCTATAATTTTCCCTATTATATTTCAAATCCTTTTGAAATATTCAGAGTATGGGAAGGAGGAATGTCTTTCCATGGCGCGACAATTGGAGTTGTCATAACTTTTATACTTTATGCTAAAAAGAAAGGAAAAAACCTCTTTCAGGTAGGCGATCTGATTCTGCCTACAGTCCCCATAGGTCTTGCGCTTGGAAGATTGGGAAACTTTATTAACGGTGAACTCTGGGGGAAGGCGTCAAATCTTCCCTGGGCAATGATATTTCCTGCTGACCCATCTCAACTTCCAAGGCATCCGTCTGAACTATATGAACTTATCCTTGAAGGAATAATCCTTTTTATTGTTTTGTGGATTTATTCTTCAAAAGAGCGCCCGCGAATGGCTGTTTCTGGCATGTTTCTAGCATTATACGGAATATTCCGCTTCATAGTTGAATTTGTCAGACTCCCTGATCCTCAGCTTGGATATATTGCGTTCGGATGGCTTACTATGGGACAGATCCTTTCGATTCCGATGATAATTATAGGGCTCTTTTTTATATATTGGGGATATACAAGGCATCCTCTAATCAGGGGACTTAACAAAGACGATATTGATTTTCTGGCTCGAAATAAAGAAAAAGAGAGAAAAAATACTGATAAAGGAAATAAAAAGGACAGAAACTGATTTACAGATCTGCCCTATGAACAATGTTTCTTATAGAAGATTAGCAAAATACATTACTTTCTGATATGCTACATAAAGAACTACTAATACGCTCAGAACAAGCATATATACTCCAACACATTTCAGCATTGCCTTATACTTCTGGGCGCTCTTAGAAATATTTATTATTATGATTGCAGGCAACACGCCAAAAAGGATTGCCTCACCGATACCGCCAACTATTGAAAGAGCTGATATAAAAATATTTGGATAGATTAAAGCTATCACGATAACAGGCAGAAATGTAATTGTCGTAACAAGATATCTGTCATTAATTTTAAAATATCGGCAAAGCATATCATCAACAAAACCCCAAAGCCCTGCTCCGTTTGTCATGAAAGAAGATGTGATTGCAAAAATTCCGAAAATCAGACCGAAAGTAGTAAATATTTCACTCTTTAGAAGGTGAGAAAGGGGAACATTGGCAGTCAGACTATGGGCATTGGCATAGACTATTGTATCGACACCTACGCCTGTTTCTGGAATTGAGCCAAGTACAAGAATAATCCATACTGCGTTAATTATCAGTCCCAGTGCCACACCAAGTAAAATCGCCTTGCAGGTAGCAAGTTTATTGAAATTTAAACTCTTAGATACAGTCGGTATGATATTATGAAAATGGAAAGCTGATACAGCAAGGGGCATACAAACTGGCAGATATCTCCAGTCCGTATAGGTCAGAAGATGAGCATGGAATTGAGATAAGGCCGAAAAGACCATAATAAAGAAGCTGATCCAGATAATTGAAATTACTATTAAAATACCTTTCCTTAGTGTTTTAAGACCAAACGCAATTAAAGCAGAACCTATCAGAAAATATACTATCATTACTACAAACTTGTACGAAGCAACTTTGGGAAACAGTCCTGCTACCATCGTGGTTACTCCACTGACATATGCCACCAATACCCCATACAGGATTATTAAATTGCATATAATCGCAAGCCATTTGCCTATAGTTCCCAGCTCTCTATTGTAAAATGAGGGCATATCATGGTGTGCGCTGGCTTCCATTCTGTAGGCTATCAGCCACGCAGAAAATAACATAACAAGCCATATTGCAAATATTCCCAATATAGCAGGAATAAATCCGCCTAGTCCGCTTGCTATCGGAAGGGCAAGAACTCCTACTCCCAATACATTTCCCAAAACTAAAAACGAACTGGCGACAATCGCACTAGTTTTTACCTGATTTCCGCCATTACCACATACATCCATAGGATCCCTCTCTTTATATTTCCAGTTGACTTAATATGTATCGAAAGCTTTTTTAATCTTGTCATATTCGTTTGTCTTAGTAAGAATCAGTCTGAGAAGCACTCTTGCTTTCTCTGAATTCAAAGAGTCTGAAGTATTAAACATAAGCTTGTCGATATCCATTATAGAGATTTCCGTCACCCACTCCGGCTACAACTATTCCTTTCACATCAGGCCTGGAGGCTACAAATTTTAAAATATCTGTAATTCCTCCTTCATATTCGGAAACAATATCCACTTTCGGCAAAAATTTAATTTCTTTTATGTTAAACTCTGTATCCATCGTATGCTTGCGAAGAGGAGCTTTATAAAATTTGATATGCCCGAAATCAATATATCCTAAAGCACCCGAATTCCATGATTGGAATGTATCAAGAGTAGAAGTATTTGTCTTTGAACAGTCCCTGGCATCAAAAATCCTGTCATCCATCACAATCAGAACTCCTTTGCCTTTTGCCTCTTCAGAGGCGGCAGCGGCTACTGCATTGTACAGATCAATAGGATCGTCAGCGCTTAATGCTGTAGCAGGTCTCATAGCTCCTGTAATAATTACTGGTTTGTTAGTTTTCAGTACGAGATTAAGAAAATATGCCGTCTCTTCCATAGTATCAGTACCATGTGTAATGACTATGCCGCTTATTGAATCGTCATCCAGATATTCCTGAGCTGCTTTGGCAAGTTTCAGCCAAACCTCGTCATTCATATCCGGACTAGGTATATTAGCTACCTGGTTAAATTTGAGATTTGCAAGGTTTTCAACTCCATGCGCGCTTGCAATCAAAGTGTTGATGGCCATATCTCCCGCTGAATACGCATTTGATGATGCAGAGGTACCAGTCCCTGCAATAGTTCCGCCGGTAGCCAGAATTGCTACAGTTGGCTTCTCATCTGCAAACAACCCGTTCAAATACATAGTAAGACCAAGGACAAAAGCTGTTGCAGTCTTAATTCTCATGAATCTATCTCCTTATCCTATTTTTCTCATGACAAGATAATACTTGAATCTACTCTTAAGTTATCTTATTTAAAAGAGCGACAATTGCATTTATTTCTTTTTGATCTCTTATTTCTTTTCTTGCAACAAATCTGATTATCCCGTCTTTGTCTATTATAACAATATTGCTGCAGTCGGGACTAAAAGAATATGACTTGGCTACATTGCCGTCCCAATCCCCGTAAATATCCATTTTTTTTTCTTTCGAAGTATCTATAAGCTTTTTTTTCCATATATAGTCAACAGGGAAAAAAGCTGATGAACAATCTACTATGGCAAGTTTATACACCTTTTGTTTTCGGTCTTCAGGCTGATCATTGTAAAATTTGTTTAACTCCTGCCTAAGAACAGAATCCTGACCTGTAGTATCCTTTGAATTATAGAACATCACTATGACTTTCCCTTTAAGCTGATCGAGGGTCATAGCTTTGTTGTCACCTGCCCTGACAATAAATGAAGGAGCGATATCACCAACACGAGGAGGATCAGCATAAGCAAAATTGCTAATGAACAAAATGAACATCAAAACTGGAAAGCAGCCAAATGTATTTTTCATGATTTGATTCAGAAATATGTAGTTTGGATTTATTCTGAAAGTTTACTAACAATAAGACTGGTGGCTGGTTTAAAATGCAGATATCCAAGGTGTCCGCCTGCCGAAAGTCTAGTAAGCTTATCTCCTAAAGTTTTAGCAAGCCATGCTCGCTCTTCATCAGAAACAAGAAAATCATTCTGTGTATCTATTACTCTTATTTTGTCATTATTTAGAAGTGTATTTTCAATAGCCGGCAAACTCGAAGCTTTGTTCCATTCTTCAATGCTCATTTTTATGTTATATGTATTCTTATAATAAAACAGAAGAAATTTATCTGCATAGGCCAAATAATTAAGCTGTTCTATTTCTTTATAGAGAGCCTCCCTGGAAAACCATGAATATTGAGCTTTTAAAATTCCAAGATTTTCTCTCATATGGATCGAATAAATTAATTCAATGAGAGAAGAATGGAAATCATACCCTATAAAATAACGCGCTTCATCATCAGTTAGAGGTATCTTCTCATTTGAATCAAATTTATTACTGAGTATTTTTCTGATAACGGCCAATGCTTTATTGACAATAACATCAGCTTGCTTTCTATCCCATTTTCCGCCGATTTTGTAATAAGAATCCAATATTTCGACTCCTCGGCGAAGGTTCACAGGAGGATTTAAGGCCAGATATTTTGAAAAACCTATTTGCTGGTCGCCAAGTTTGGATTCAAGATCTGCGATGAATAGAGCGTTCAAAGCTCCATGAGACCACCCTACGAGCATTTTTTCTTTCATTCTGCTGGGATGAGTTGTTTCTACATGATTAAGAATCTTAGTTAGTGCAAAATATATATCTTTGGAATCAACAGGTATAAATTCAGGAGTTAATACACTTGAAGCAGCTTCGGAGAATTCCCAGTTGGAGGAATCGCTTATAGCTAAAACCGAGTAACCATTATTATAAAATAGTTCGGCAAAAGCTGCTATTTTAAGGCTTGCATAATTAGTTCCGAGTCCAGGAAGAAGAACTACAATGTCAGCTGGTTGCGGCTGCAGCCAGATTTTGTATTTAAGAGGAGGATGGTTTTCTAGAATATCTATATCATAGACCAGGCCGGACTTATAAAATGTATCTTTAAGATGGAACCATTTATACATAAAAGAGAACTTTCCATTTTCAGGGAAAAACAATCCTGAACGCAGAGTATCAATATCGGGACCCTGTGTAGGATAGCCTTCAAGCTGAAAATTAGATGCATTAATTAAAGCACTTGTAGTCAATGTACAGATAAACAGAATCGCTATTTTATATATTTTCTTCATTTTATTTAACATCTCCATTTCTGGAAGTATCTATACTTTCACCTCTTATGCCATTTGTATTTAAATCCTGCATAGATACAATTCTTTTTACAAAATATAGCCCCTTAAATGTTTCGTAAGAATCGACACTGGATTCTTGAATAACAGTGTATTCATCCAAAACATTTGTCACATCGTTTAATTTTAAGAGAACAATCAGAGGACTGCTAAAAGGCAAATAAGTCAGCGGATCAGTTGCAAGATCAAAGATGAGCCCGACTCCATCCCTGACCGTGGAACTTGCCTCTATTGGAATAACAAGATAACAGCCTGATCCTATCCCCCAATGCTCGAATGTCATGCCGAATCCGTTAACCTGCGGGAGCATATCAAATTGTGAATCAGCTACATCCCAAAGTCCTGCCACACCTATTGTCGTATTGATACCGAACCTTGAAAGCTCAATCCCGGATCTCCTCCATCTTCCCTGTAGCATACAATTTATAAGCCTCCCTGGCATGTCAAGGTTATCAGCCAACAACGCAATTCTTCTTCTTCCATAATCAGGAATCAAACAGGAATAAAACCGGGAAAAAGGTCTAATCACATAACCCATTAAATATGTATTGAAAGAGTGGATAACTCTATTGAAACCCTCTATTGAGTCAGGAGCTTCATAATACATTAAAATGTCCGAAGATTGATTTTCTACTGCAGAAAAATCAGTTTTCACTTCAGGCGGAGCGTCTGCCGTGGAGACATTCGCACCTGAAACAACCAACAAAATACATAGTGAAATAATACGCAAATTGCTCATTTTGAATATTGTTTTTGTATATTGATATATGCGAAACTTATTGAATTTTACAATAGTTGGAAATGTTTCGCAATAGGCAGAAAGCTTTATAAATTCATTATACTTTCGAATATTCGCAACCGCAATATTTCTGACGGTAGAATCTTTCCTCTCTTGAAAGGCGCTCACTTCTCTCCAGTCCGCCTTTTTTTCTCCAGTTAAAATCCCAATATTGCAATCCAGGGTATTTTAAGGCGGCCTGTTTTCCGCAATATGTTATCTGTTCAAAATCCTTATATCTGGATATTCCTATCGATGAAGTAAAAATATCAAAACCGTTTTCATGTGCAAAAAAAGCGCTTTTCTCCATGCGTAAATCAAAACAGGCAGTGCACCTCTTGCCTTTTTCAGGCTCATTTTCCAATCCTTCAATACGAATTTTCCATGTTTTTGGCTCGTAATTAAGATCAAAAAATGGAATAGAAAGCTTGGAGGAGAACTTCATCACATAAGCTTTTCTGAGTAAATATTCCTCCTGCGTATCTATATTGGGGTTGTAGAAAAGTACAGCAAACTCGATATCGGCTTCCTTAAGGCGCCGCATAATTTCACAAGAGCATGGGGCACAGCATGAATGGAGTAAAAGCTTCCTGCAGGAAGCTGGCAGCTCTATGTTGTAACTATCTGTTCCGGGCATCTCTATTTTCGGGCTGGTTCAATTGCAGTGGTTATTATAATAACTCTGTCGAAACTTTTCTGAGGGTCAGTCATGTCTCCATTTCCCATGTAATTAATAGTTTTCCCTTTGATAACCCATGAAAAGTAATAATTTCCTGCTTTATCAGAAAAATAATTTGCGGTGAATCTTGGTTCGGTTAGAATAATTGTTTTTTTTTCTTCTTTTGTAATAGAGCCTTCATTGTAAGCAACAAGAACTTTTTTTGCAAAAGTACAAAGTTCAGCTTGCTCCTGAGTCGTTATTTTCTGGATCTTTTCAGGATCAACCGGAGAATTGGTAGAAGAACACGATGTTATAAATAAGAATAGAAAAATAATTATAATTGGGGATAACTTTCCTATTATTCTTCTCATAGTTTGCTATTTCCCTATTTGTTTAACGCTATTCAGCAAATTTCCTACAGTATTGTCATTGTCGTTTGACTGTTGACTTCCTGTAAAAGTATCCACCGCATTGATAATAGAATTAGTAGTATTTTTTACATTATTGTTGTTTGTAGCAGTACCGATGATATTTCCAACAGTCTGAGCTGTATTTTGAACCATTGAATTTACCAGAGAAACAGTATCGGGTTTAGGATTTTTAAGAGTGCCTGTAATGTGAATCGGTATTACGATGCCGGAAAGATTTGTTTTTGTCTGAATATCAATACTCTGATCCTTATTTATCGCTCCTGTAATATCCATCATTTTAACTGCACTGGACTGAGTTCCCAGGAAAAGAAATTTATTAATATTTATATTGCCGTTAGATATATTTGCCCTAACTTCTCCGCTTTTGCATTCAAGAATATTGCTTCCATGAAGAACTGAGTTTGAGATATCAAGGACATTTGTAAGGGAATTATTAAAAGCCCTTGTGGAGATACTTTTATCCAAATTACCGATAACATTCAACGGTAGAAAGATCAGTCCTATATATTGATTATTTTCCAATTCCATTGGAATGTAGACATTGCTTAAGGATAAACTAAAAATGCCATCCATTCCCTCCAGGTTGTTAATAGATGTCATGTCAGCACCATTGGCTTTAAACTGGAAATTATTTATATACCCGTTTGTTTTCTTATAGTCCCCTTTAAGAAAAGTCTGAAAGAACGGCTGGAGTGGAAGATTTGAGAGTTCAGCTGACATTTCAAAAGGAGTTTTTCCCAATTCATTTTCAGAGTTGAACTTTATACTTAGAGGAGAAACATTGTCCCCAAGCTTTAGAGAGCTATCAAAAACGAGTTCTTTCGGGATAGATTTGTCATTAAATGTAGCGTTCAATTTCCCCTGTATAAAACCTGTTAAAGTTTCATCTCCCGCAGAAGTTATTACATTTGATGTAAATTCAGCTCGTGCCTTCCCTGGCATTTCAAAATAAGGAATTGCAAGATTGAAGTTTTTCAGTTCTGAAACAGTATCTTCAGAAGCATTGTCTCTGGTTACAGAATATTTCAGATTAAAATTTATTATGCTTACATTCCTGATATTCAGATTAATAGGATTTGATGCCAAGACTGTTTTAGTTTCCGGTTCATGTTTTTTAACCGGTAAACCTCCTACACTTGAAACTTTGGAAACAATCGAGATATATGAATCTTCAAGAACTAATTTACTAACATTTATTTTATGAGTAAAACAGTCAAACAGATTAAACCTGCATTCGAAACGCTTGATTTTGGCTTTGAAGTTTTCAGTGTCCAGATTCAGGTTGCCAAATTCAATTTCTCCTTTCAGCGGCGAAAGATTTACAGAGTCAAGTGCTACGGTTCCCTTTGTCTGATATTCCACAATGGGGAGCAGTACTTTTTTGATAAAAAATGAAGATGTGACAATAAAATAGGCAATAACAATTAGAATAAGAATTACTATTACTGTTTTAATAAAAAGGTTTATTGCTCTCATAGTTAATTAACTCGTTTTAGATTTTGGTTTAAAATTTTTTAAGTAAAAGATCTCTTAGTATTTTAAATAATAGTTTATAAAGGTTCTCGCTTCTATAATAAAAACTTAATTGACATTTCTTCAGATAAAAGTAAAAAGCGTTTTTATAAATACCTCTAAATTTTAAAAATTCCGTTAATGTATTGTCTGCTTAAAACATGTTTTCTTAGTCATCGCATAAAAATACCATTTCAAATATTTCGGCAGCCATTTAAAGAGCTTAAAATTTGATTTTCCTGCTACTCTATCTTTCCATGTAGATGGAATTTCAGTTATCATGCCTCCTTTAACAAAGGTTTTTACAAGCACTTCAAGAGCTATTTCAAATCCTCCTGTACTTTCTATGACTAATGATTTTAAGTTAGAAGTTCTGTACATTTTAAAGCTGTTGGAAATATCATGAGTGGGAATTCCTGTTATCCAATGCAAAGATAAGCCAGCCATTCTTGAAAGAAAGCCTTTGAATAACGGACCGCCAATCTGCCTTCCCCCTTTCATATATCTGGAACCGCAAACAATATCATAACCTTCCTGAATTTTTTCAAACATTTTATCTACTACGCTCAGGTCATCAGAAAGGTCTCCCATCACCACTAGCGCGGCCAAAGATTCAGTTGTATCAAACCCCTTCTTTAAAGCATTGACGACGCCACGACCGTAATTATTTCTCAGAAGTTTGATATTTAGTTTTTTTGTATCTTCTATGTATTTCTTTACAACAGGAAGCGTATTGTCTTCATCAAAATCATAAACAATAAATATTTCATGAGTAGTTTTTACTTTGGATTCCACCTCTTCCAGCGTCGAAACAATTACATCCTTCTCATTAAACACAGGTATGATGATGTCAATTTTATAATCTTCTTCTTTCATTGTTGAATTCCATTCGTCCAATTCGTTGATAAAATTCTATATTCCACCGATTTTAATCTGGTTTGCAATCCAGGGAATTATTTCATTGAGAGCTGTTTCAAGTGAAGTGTTTGCTTCAAAGCCTAATAATTTTTTTGCTTTTGAGACATCAGGCACACGATTCTGCACATCGTAATGGAAGGGTTTATCTGAAGTGTACTTGAAAGGCTTGCTGCCTTTAAGCATTTTCCAAATGATCTCAGCAAGCTCTAGCACAGATGTTGATACCCGAGTAGATATATTAAAATCTTCGTTTATCGACTTGTCGCTTTCTATCGTAGCTACTATCCCTTTAGCAAGATCTCCTCCGTAAGTATAGTGTCTTATTTGATTACCATTACCTAAAATATGGAGAGGATCCTGGCCTTTTAGAATTTTCTGTACCAAATCAGGAACCACATGGCTCATTGCCAAAGACACATTACCTGATTTTATTTGTTTGTCGCAAAGAGCTCTTTTTTCGCCTGTGCCAATACAGTTAAAAGGACGAATCACAGTAAATGGAAGTTTGTATTGTTCCCATGCGCCTTTAGCAAAGTATTCAGTCGCAAGTTTCTGAAATCCGTATGTAGATAACGGCGGAGGGCATTCGAACTGGTTTCCTTCAGGAGTCGGAAACTTGGCAGTGCTCTCAAAGACCATTGATGAAGACATAACAGAAATCTTTTTCAGTCTGCCCTTTTTAAAAGCCTTTATTGCCGCATCAAAAGACGATGCTGTAATTCTTTCATTCTCAGCTAAAAGATCATAAGCAAACTCATGAAAATAAGATATTCCTCCTATCATTGCAGCTCCAGCTACAAAATATTCACAGGCCGAGAGGAGTTCTTCCATTAATGAAGTATCTTTGACGTCGCCTTTTACAAAACGATAATTCGGATGATTATCATAACTCTTATCCACAGGGCCGTATTTTGATAAATTGTCTATTCCTACTACTTCCCAGCCTTTAGCAAGAAGTTCTTCAATTAAATACCCTGCTATAAAACCCTTAGATCCTGATACAAGAATTTTCATTGTTTTCCCCTGATCATATTCCAGACATCTACAACATGTTTATTTTTATAATTTAATGTTCTATATTTTTCGTGAGGAGCCCCGATAATAATTATATCTGACTTCTCTATGAGCTCATCTTCAGGTATAAGCCTTTCATCTTTTACGAAATGATCTGAACAGTAAACTTGTCTGGCTTTTATTTGAAGTATCTTCTTAAGTTTATAGGATAAAGATTCTCTTATATCATCGCTTTCCGACTTAAAAGCCATTCCCAGAATACCGACCGACTTCTCTGATAAATTAGTTTTATTTTCAATACATGACACTATAAAGTTAGGCAGACCTTCATTTACAAGCATAGCGGCATGTCCTAGAAAAAATGTATTATCTGTAAAAGCTGAAAGCTGCATGCAGTCCTTAAAAAGGCACGGTCCTGCGGCAAAACCAGCTTTTGGAAAACTTTTAGTCCTAGGGTAATTATAGGTCATAGCGTGATGTATTTTATAAAAATCAGCACCGAAGTCTTCTGCCATCATATAGAACTGGTTTGCTGCAGCAAACTGAATATACCTCCAAGTATTAGTAAAAAGTTTTGCAAGCTCAGCTTCGATAGGTTCCACTATGATAATATCTTTAGTTACAATCCTGAACATATCTGAAACTTTCTTAATAGAATTCTGATCAAAGCCAGATACTATCTGCGGAAGATTGTGCAATTCTTCTATTGATCTACCTTCAAGAATTCTTTCAGGGCAGAAGCATACGCTTATCTCTTTTCCTGTCTCTTTAAGCATCTGATTTAGTTTTTTCGTTAAGCCAGGATAGAGAGTACTCCTCAGAATAATAGTCTGCCCATTGCAAAGAAAGGGAATAATCTCATCAAAAAATTTCTTTAAAGTAGAAAATACAGGATTCAAATGTTCATCAACAGGTGTTCCTACAACTACTATTACAAATTCAGCTTCTGATATTACTTTCTTTTCTTTTGAAAGGAAAAGAGTTTTTCCTACAGTATTCTTTAGCAAATCCTCCAATCCTTCTTCCATAAAAGGCACTTTGCAGTTTTTCACAAGGTCAATTACATTTTCGTTCACATCATTAATAATTACCCTCTTCCCTCCATTTGCAAAAACCGCAGCCAATGGCAGTCCTACATGCCCGCATCCGCCTATCACGCATATATCGTATTTGTTCATATTGTAATATCTTATAAGTTTATATTGGAACTGTAATGCTTAGTTTATTTTTATTGCCGTCTCTTCTATAGTTCATTCTTGAACACGATTTTTTCACTATTATCAGGCCTAACCCTCCTATTTTTAAACCCTCTGCAGAATCTGCATTTGGTTTCTCTCTTGCTATAGTAGGATTAAAAGGTTTTGCATCATCCACGATAACTATTCTGAAGGATTTTTTATTGGGGTGCAAGGTAAAATCGATTAATTTTTCAGTACTGTCAGCATATCCATATTTAATTATATTGGTTAAAAGTTCTTCAGCTACAAGCCTCACTTTCCTTGATGATGACTGGTTGGAAGAAATTATTTTCAGATATGCAATGAACTCTTCCATGAACTCCTGCAGCCCTGAGAAATTATTTTTAATACTATAATTAAAATCAGTACACATGCCCTATTTTCTAATAAGAGATTTTCTGGAAAATTATTTAATATTCTTTAATAGTTCATAAATATTCTTAGTTTCATGCTCGATCATTTCTATATTGCTCACAGAAGGAGCAAATAATACAGGACAGTTCAATTCGTATTTTACAAAATTTTCTCTCCAATACATCAGGAGGTTATCGGTAATATAATTTCCAAGCATTGCATCATAGCAGATCCTTATAAGGCTGGTTCTAAGGTTGATTGCATTTATAAATCCCGAAAAATCTTCATCTCGACCTATCTCATGGGGATATATATTCAGGCAAACTCGGAAATTACTTAACATTAATTTATAAAAAGCTGTCCTGATTATTTCTTCTTTCTGTTCCATGCCAGGAATAGTCACAGGAAGACATATGTTTTTGCCTGATTGAAAGATTTTGTAATAGAGATTTTTAATGAACTTAAAAGTCTTTTCCTGTTCACTGTCTTTTAACAGACCAAAATCTATAGTGACATTTTCAAGAATTGCGTATTGCTTTTCCCCCAGAAGAGAATTGATAGTAGCTATTACTTCATCATGGAATATTTCAGGCTGCTCCAAAGAATTTACGATGGTAGAATTCTTAATGTAGTCATAACTATTTATCAAATAAAGCTGACTGATATTAACAGCATCTAGTAGCTTAGCATCTTGAATCAAATCTCCCTGTAATTCTATGCACTGCAGTAAATCCCGATCAATACTTTTTATAAAATCAGAAGAAGCGCTGCAGGACTGAGGTATAGAAATTCCGAACATATCTAAGAATATTTTTTGATGTTATCGTAGACTTTTATTAGTTGAACTGTTGCTTTGACATCATGCACTCTTATTATATCAAGGTTTCGGGAAAGAGCCCATGCTGCAGCTCCAAGGTTGCCAAAAACTCTTTGAGACGGGATACTTTCTCCGATGATATCTCCTATAAAACCTTTTCTGGACGCTCCAATAATAACAGGGTATCCCAACTCCTTTAATCTTCCAATTTTAGCAAGGAGCGTTAGACTTTGCTCTTTTGTTTTGCCAAAGGAACCTCCTCCCAATCCTGGATCCAGAATAATGCTTTCCTTTCTTACTCCTTCTTGAAACGCTCTTTCGGAAATAACACCCAATTCTTTACAGATATCTTCAAGCAGATTGCCATATTCGTAAGTTGTTAATTTAGATTTTGGCTCCCCTTTCATATGCATCAGAATAATTCCTGCACGATATTTTGCAGCTATTTCTGCCATTAAGGAAGAATACTTTAAACCGCTTACATCGTTAATAATGTCAGCACCTGCCATAATTGCTTTTTCTGCAACTTCCGACTTCATCGTATCAATACTAATAAGACAATCAGGTCTTGCTGCTTTCAATCCTTTTATAACAGGAAGAATCCTATTTATCTCTTCCTCTGGGCTTATTTGAGAAATATCTCCAGGTCTGGTTGATTCCCCGCCTATATCAATAATATCGGCTCCTTCATCAACCATTTGCAGACAATGCTTCACGGCATCTTTGATATTCGAGTATCTTCCCCCGTCAGAAAAAGAATCGGGCGTAGCGTTATGGATTCCCATAACAAGCATACGCCCGTTTGATTCAATTGTTCTATCCTTTAAAAGGATTTTCATTTATTCTTCAGGTGGAATTGCTGTCTCAGCAGTTTCGGATGAGATTCCCTCTTCTCCCTGCTCAAGACCTACTTCTTCTGAATCTGTATTGAGAATTTTAGCTACGCTGGAAATAGAATCATTTTCTATATCCTTTAGTTTCATTATCCTTACGCCTTTGGAAGCTCTTCCGATAGTTCTTATTTCATTAATCGGAATCCTTACTGTCTGGCCGCTTTTTGTAGTAATAAGAAGGTCATTTTCATTGTCAACCTGAATTACAGATATAACTTTTTCTCCAGGCGGAAGCTTCATGCTCATAACGCCTTTTGCGCCTCTTCTTGTCAATCTGTATGAGCTTATATAGCTTCTTTTTCCCATTCCTCCATCGCTTACCACAAGTATCTGGGATCCTTCTCCTGTTACAACTTCATCATCAACAACTTCTTCTTCAGTAATTTCATCTGATTCTTCTTCCGGAAGCTCTGCCTCTGGTATTTCTTCTTCTGCAGCAGCAGCATTTTCTTCACCTTCGATAACAGCTGATAATTCCTCAGGGACGGGAACAATTTCTTCATTATCTGTCTTTATGGCAAGCATACTTACAAGATAATCACCCTTTATCTTAAATCTTATACCTGTTACCCCTCTGGCAGTTCTGCCCATTGCCCTAACATCTGATTCTTTAAATCTGCAGGCCATTCCCACTGCGCTTGACATCAGGATTTCGAACATTCCATTGGTAAGTGCCACATCAACAAGGTCGTCACCATCTTCAATTGAAATTGCCCTGATACCGCCCTTTCTGAGATGTTTAAAAGCTGACAGCATAGTTTTCTTGACCAAGCCTGCCCTAGTAGCCATAACAATGTACATATCATTTCTTTCAATATCATCTTTCCTGACCGTGAGAAGCGATTTAACCTGTTCCCCTGGCTCTACTTTTATGAGATTGATTATTGCTTTTCCCTTACTTGTCCTTGAACCTTCAGGAATTTCATACGCATATAGCCAATGCATGTTCCCTTTATCAGTAAAGAAGAATACAATGTCATGACTGTCAGCAGCAAAAAGATGCTCTACATGATCTTCATCTTTTGTATCCATTCCCCGAACACCTTTTCCGCCCCGGTGCTGAGATTTAAATGTTGTTGATGGAACGCGCTGTATATAACCTGTATTTGAGACTGTAATTACACATTCGTGTCTTTCAATAAGATCTGCAATAGAATAATCTTCATCAGAGTGTTCTATCATCGTCCTTCTTTCGTCGGCATATTTTGTTTTTACCTCTAAAAGCTCTTCTTTGATGATGTTTATCCTGAGCTGCCTGTTTGCCAGAAGCGATTTGAGGTAATCAATATGTTTCATGAGTTCATCATACTCTTTCTGAAGGTCCTCAATAGCAAGTCCTGTCAGTTGATGCAGTCTCATTTCCAGAATTGCATTAGTTTGAATCTGCGTGAGATTGAATCTTAACTGTAAAGCCTCAGAGGCAGAATTCCTGTCTCTTGATTCTCTGATGATTTTAACAACTTCGTCTATATTCTGTACGGCGATTAATAAACCTTCTAGGATATGGGCTCTTGCTTCAGCTTTTTCCAGTTCAAATTGCGTTCTTCTTGTAACTACTTCCAGTCTGTGATCAACATAGGCCTGAAGAATCTGTTTAAGATTCATTACCCTGGGTCTGTTCCTGTCTACAACAAGCAAACATGAAGGGAAAGTAGTTTCAAGCTGGGTGTGAGCGTAGAGCTGATTAAGAACAATATTTGCCATGGCATTCTTTTTTATGTCAATTACTATTCTTATGCCTGCCCTGCGGCTTGTTTCATCTCTGAGCGCTGATATCCCTACAATTTTTTTATCTCTGACCAGATCAGCAATCTTTTTAACCATGTTTTCCTTATTTACGGCATAAGGAATTTCATTAACTATTATTTGCTCTTTATCTTTATCTTCTACGATTTTGGCTTTTGATCTGATTTTTATTACACCTCTTCCTTCGTGGTAGAGTCTATGGATTTCAGCCATCCCGCGAATAGTAGCTCCTGTGGGAAAATCAGGCCCTTTGATATGTTCCATCAAGCCTATAATCGAAATATTCGGGTTATCAAGAAGCGCGACTGTCCCATCTATTATTTCTCCAAGATTGTGCGGCGGAATATTTGTAGCCATGCCGACGCCGATACCTGTAGTGCCATTGACCAGCAAATTAGGAAATTTGGCCGGAAGCACAAGAGGTTCCAAAGTAGATTCATCAAAAGTCGGAACCATGTCCACTGTATCTTTATCAATATCAGCAAGGAGCTCCTCAGCAAGTCTCTCCATCCTGCACTCGGTGTAACGGTATGCAGCGGCAGGATCCCCGTCAATGCTACCGAAATTTCCCTGCCCGTCAATAAGAGGATTGCGCATCGCAAAATCTTGAGCCATTCTAACAAGCGTGTCATAGACCGATGAATCGCCATGCGGATGATAATTACCGATAACTTCACCTACTACTTTGGCGCTTTTTGTGTAGGAATGGGATTTGGAAAGCCCTAACTGTTTCATAGCATAAAGAATGCGCCTGTTGCCAGGCTTCATCCCATCCCTGACATCAGGAATGGCTCTCCCGACATTGACGCTCAGAGAGTACTGCAGATAGGCAGTATGCATTATATCTTCAATATTTACCGGAATGTCATTTAGCGTAACATCTACTGTCGAATCTATCATCTTTATGTGCAACTCCTAACAAGTTTTTTGATAAAGCTGGAGCAAGTTCTAAAAAAATTAGTTTTAATTTATCATTCCAAAACTCATTTAACAAGCTCGTATTCTTTGCTATTTAAAGAAAGCTCTCTATAGTTTAGCTAAACTTAAATTACAGGTAATTTTTATGAATATTCTGCTTACAAATGACGACGGATATACATCAGAGGGGATACACGCTCTTTATAATATCCTGTCAAAATCACATAAAGTATTTGTCCTTGCCCCGCTATCCCAGAAAAGCGCCGTAGGGCACGGCATAACAATTAACCGTTCTATGAAACTTCAGAAAATAACACACGGATTTGCTCTAGAAGGGACTCCTGCAGATTGCGTAAAAGTAGCTGTTTACGGCATGTTCAAGGATGTGAAATTCGATTTGGTTCTTTCCGGAATAAATGATGGCTGCAATTTGGGAACAGATGTTTTTTACTCAGGCACCTGCGCCGGAGCCAGAGAAGGACTGATTAACAAAATACCCGGAATTGCTGTTTCGATGTGCAGGCCTGTTGATAAGGAGAAACTCTCTGCGGCGGCAGATTTAACAGCTAAACTAGTTGATAAGATTTCGGATACTCTGCTCAAAGAAAAAATGATTCTCAATATTAATTTCCCGAGCAAACACTTTTTTAAAGAACTTCGCCTGACAAAACTTGGGCTGAGGTTCTATAACGAATCAATCTATGTTGAAGACAAAGACGGGATTTCCTACGCTTCGGTTCTCTACCCCGATCAGCTCTTCTTCAATAATATGGAAAACAGCGATCTGGACTGCATAGAATCCGGCGCCGTATCAATTACTCCTATGACCAATGACTTCTTTTCTCCGCCTGACTTTGATAAGCTATCTTCTATGATCTTTAATTTTAAGCTGACTTGATGTCTGCATGTCTTTTTCTGTCATGCGTTCTTGGTTTTTTTAAAAGTAATGGGATCAATACGATTTCTATTGCCAATCAATCATAATACTCAGGAAAATATTCTTTACGGAAACATTGCCATAGAATTTTTGATATTTCCTCATCTGCATCATCTTCATTATCTCTTGGAGTAGTCTTTTCAAGCTCATACAAGCCCAGATTAATTTCTCCCCATAAAAATCCTTCTTTTTCATATTTTCTAATATTTTTTATATTCATTCCCCGAATTGTGATACTATCCCATTTTATCAGGGCGATACCGTTATCATAAATTTCAGCAATTCTTCCACACCAATTGCCAATTGTGGTTTTATCATCATCGGGGTCTTTTATTCCGTCTTTAACTTTTACAAAATCTCCCATCTTAAAACCATTCAATTCTGAAACAGCTTTTGGAGATTCATCTTTATCGTTTATTTTCTTCATATAAATATTATTTTTATTTCAATTGGCAATTTATTTTCCGGTTTGATGTCAATTATTGACTCATAAAGTAAATAATCATGACTTTTGGGATGGCAATAGTTAACGATAAAACGATCTTTTTCCGTATAAATTGATTTCGAACTTTTCATGATTCTCCTATTAGTTTCCTTCAAAAATCTACATATTCTTGCGTGTAGGTGCTGTTAGCTGTAGTTTTCATTTAATTCGGCAACAATTGATATGTAAAACTGCTGAATCATATCGAACGCTGATTGAATATCCCTATTGATTCCGCATATTTCAGCGATTTTCTTAAACGGGATATTCCAAGAAACTGGCGGAACAGGCAGCTCCAGCGGAATCGTATGCGTTTCTCTTCTCCGAAAGGTCTCAACAAGCATACTCCAAAGCCTGTCTTCTTCCAAATTGCCTCTCTCTATCAGTAATAGAATATCAACAAGATCCTTAACACGAGAATTTGGGATTTTACGCGGCAAGGTATAAGCATGTATTTTCTCCGCGAACTGTTGTTCTTTTGAAATAGCCGGGATGGCCGTTGATTCTATTCCTGCAAAGCCAAACCAATCGTGCAGTTTGATCATTTCATGCGGTTCAATCCATGCATCCCCTGCTGCAATATCAATCTCAAATTTAATAAATACCCGCCCTGCCATTCTAGCTTCAATTGGGAATCGATATCCACCATGAGGAGCGTTCTCAAGGTCAAGAATAGTCTTACCGATAATAAACTCGAAGAAATCTTTTGTATTAATAGCTGCGGTACGCTGGAGAAAATCTTGGAGTGCCTTCGGATCAGAAAAACCCTGGCCTTTCCAAATCCCTCCGAGTGTTCCATTAAAAGAAATGTCTATATCCTTAGTCGTTCTTGCGTTGTTTATCCAGAGTTCAAGAGCGTATCCACCCTTAACTATCAAGTTCTTTGCGCCTGCAGAGAACAGACGCATAAGAAAGCGATCGAAAGCAACATGGCGACGCAATCTCATGACATCTATGCCTTTGTCTCGAGCCATTTGATTCAATCGCTCTTCTAGCGCAGTGCGCATGCTTTGAGGGGTTTGATATTTCAGATTAGGCTTCATCTCTAATCACCAATAATCTCTTGCAGGCGAGAGCCGACTCTCTTGATCTTTTTGAGCATACAATACTGTTCGTGCGTCAGGTAACCTCTGTTAATAGCCTGTTCGACAGCTTGTTTTATAAATTCAGGAGATGTCGCCATGGAGCGTAACAGATCAACCACAGTTCTATACGGCTTGGTGACGCGATAACCATTTCTTTCTTCATATTCGGATGGTTCAATTATTGAATGATGCAGAAGAAGTATTTTAGGAATTTCACTATGCCGGCGATAACCGCGAGGAACCGTCATGTGGAGCTTTTCCGGCTGAACATCACTCAGCTCAAAAAGCGAAAGTGCCGTTTCATGTGAATACACTCCCTGAGGGATACCTTTTCTGTTCATCGACCATACACCCCAAAGAGAATAA
The DNA here is from genome assembly GCA_001803205.1 of Lentisphaerae bacterium GWF2_38_69. Classification (GTDB taxonomy): domain Bacteria; phylum Verrucomicrobiota; class Lentisphaeria; order Victivallales; family GWF2-38-69; genus GWF2-38-69. The sequence continues at coordinate 28,689 of MHBE01000051.1, forward strand.
TGCGCATCATCCTGGAGAGGAAATCTTGCAAGCCGGTATATCCCTCGCTCCTCGCGAATCCAATTTCCGGCTTGAACATGATACAGGTGATTTTTATTGCTAAACCCGGCATGTATAGCCTGAAACGCTGTGAAATATCCGCCTTGTGTGGAAGCTGTTTCGAAAAGGGCACTTTCTGCATTATTTGTTTTCATGTAGTATATAATCCTTAATAATTAGTTATATTATACTACACATTGTTCGGTTGGCTACACCTGTTTTAAGAAAATGCCGAAACGATGGCGCCGTATCAATTACTCCTATGACCAATGACTTCTTCTCCCCGCCTGACTTTGATAAGCTATCTTCTATGATCTTTAATTTTAAGCTGAATTAACATTTGACAATATGGCAAGTGGTCCTATCCTCCGAGACAAAAGCCCGAGGAGGGCTACAGTGCTTAAATTTACAACAATCCCCGCCATTGTGTTAGCGCCTGGCTTTTAGTATTTACTATCAAGTTTTCTCGTTATTAAAATTACAAATATTCCCAGCACAAAATATCCTAAGATAAGTTCTGAAGTTATAATTAGTTGCATAAAATTAGTCTTTGGAATAATATCTCCAAATCCAAATGATACAAAAATCGAGACACTGTAATATACCATTGAAAGAAAATTTTGAGGAATGTTCCTGTTAAAAATCAAATTACAATGGTTAAAATAATATACTAAGGCAAATGCTAAGATTAATAATACTGAATTGAATGCAAGAACAGCAAAAGAAGTCCAGTATTTTGTCAAGACGATATTAAATATTAAGAAGAACTTCTCATGAAGTCTTAGGCTATTATAATTATCAAGCTGTTTGTTAACATATAAATACCAATCAATATATTTTTTTAAAGATTGGTTTTCTGGATTTCTAAAATCATTTGTAAAATTCGCATTACTAAAAGCAGACTCCTTATCCATTTTTACGGAGACCAATCTGGCATTAACAAAAGAAGCTTTTACGAAATTACAATTATATAGAAAAACTTGTTCAAAATTCGTTTTATCAAAATTTGCATTGGCAAAAAAACAATTTGCAATCTTACAGTTACGAATAACAATTCCTGATAAATCAATTCCTCTTAAATCTGTTAATCCCCCCACATGAGAAGTATTAAAAGACTTTGCAAAATCATCAAGTGAATAGTACTTATCATTATACTCAAAGCTAAATTGGGAAAATTCAATTATTAGTTTAGATGGTACAGGAGTGGCAACATTGTTGTTGTTTATCCATTTTTCTTGAACTGACTCTATATGCTCACGAACTGCACTTTGACAAGCTTTTCCTATTTCAGATTTCCACCTAACGAGAAGTTCAAATGTTGGATAATACCAAGGACTATACTTTTTGAGGATATCCTTTAATGCATGTTCATTTCCAAACCAATAGTCAGAAATATTGGAATAATTTTTATGTCCATGTTTCTCAAAAATCTTTATTACTTTCTCAAAATTCATATTCATCATTAAATAGGTTTTGGCGCACAAGTCTCATATAAGTTTGCAGCCAACGGTTCATGTTCACGAATAACGAGAGATTCTAGCTTAAAAGTGGGGGTTTGTCAAGAATAGGATTCTCGAGCTAACTGCTTGAATGTTAAATAGAAAAATATTTGTAACCACTACTAACTCGGAAGGCCTTGAAACCTTCATTAAAACTCTCATATGAAAGCGAATAACCAACGCCCAACAAGGAACGCTCAATTTTTAAGGCAAATGCAATACAAAAAGTCTCCCCTGTGTCATTGGATATTTCGTGTTCAGTGTTGGACATTCAATATTTTCTGTATTGTCACGGGCGTGCAGGCTCGCCCGTGTTTAATGATGTGCCGATTGGCACCATGGGCTGGACACCCATGGTACAAGCTCATAAAAGTTTAACTGTGAAAGTGCAGACTCTGCGGGGGGTCGGGCTAATAAGAAAATTATCTATTGGAAATCAGTCACAGTTTACGGAAATGATTACTTAAAAGGATTTAAATTTCACAAATAACCTTCTCTCTGAATTTTACTAAAAACTAGGCAACTCGCAATTGCCTGGTTTTTTTTATCTCTCAAAAAATCTACGGAAGACTTATTTCGTGCAGCGGTAAACGAAGGCCGGGGGAAGATTGCGCCAGATTACTTCGGAGATTTGGACTTTTCTGAAATATTTTTTAAGCATTCTTTTGAATTTCAGGCCTGAGGGGAGAAGCGCTCCCTGAAGATAGGCGAAAGTAGTAAATATTCCACCGTCTTTAAGAGATGCGTGGATGGCATCAAGTATGCTCTTTTGAAGATGTTCAGGGAAAGCGGCCCAGGGAAGGCTTGAGATTATTAAATCAATATGTTCTATCTCCTCGCCATCCTTGAGTTTTACCAGATTGGCGGCATTTTCGTTGTAAATTCTTACGGAAGGGTATTTATCCTGAACTATGTCGCACAAACCTTTACTGAGTTCTACGACAAAGAACTTGGCATTGTGTTTGATATGTTTAATTATATATCCTGTTATTACACCTGTGCCGGGACCGAGTTCGACAATAGAATCGGCTTTTTCTATTCCGATACGGGAGATCATAGCCCTGGAGAGAAAACTTGAGCTTGGCCAGATTGCACCAGTGGCCTGAGGAGATTTAATAAAATTTTTTAAAAGACTTATTCCTGACATATGACTTTCCAAATTTATAAATGAATCAATTATATATTCATTTTGGAATTATTAAAGCAATAGATTAATATTTCAATATACCAAAAAGTTTTAGCAAGGAGTTATTAGTGAAAAACGGCACTGACTTTATTTTAGCAGGAGTAATAGGCCTGGTTGTTATTTATCTTTTTTATAAAACCAGATCGGATTTTCTTAAATTAACTTCAAAAAAGTCTGGAACTATATACACTGTGGGTCGGCGTTCCTTTTTCATAAAAGGTGTTTTATTTACAATTCTCCCGATTGCCATGTTGAAGGCAGCGTCCCATTCACTTGATACAATCGTAATATTCTCAATAATTTTACTTCTTGGAATATGGAATTTGATTCACGCATTCCTTCTTATGAGATATAATCAGAAAAACCCTGAATCAAAAATATAGCAACAATAATTCCGGTTGATTATTATGATAATTCTTCTCAAATATGGCGCAAACAAAACTGACGCTGACGAAATAGTAGGCCAGATTGCCTCAATGGGGCTAAAACCTCTCTATATGCCGGGCGTGGAAAGAACAGTTATCGGAGCAATAGGAGATGAACGCGTACTTGAAAAACTGCATTTGGAAAATCATCCTGCCGTAGAAAGAGTTGACAAAATCCTTACTCCATACAAACTTGTCAGCAGAGATCTCTATCCTATAGATACAGTTGTAAAGATAGGAAATGTTCCTATAGGAGGCGGACATTTTGCAGTTATTGCCGGTCCCTGCGCTGTAGAAAGCGAAGAACAGATGTTAAAGGTCGCTGAAATAGTTAAAGCTCATGGAGGCAATGCCCTGAGAGGCGGCGCCTTTAAACCGCGCAGCAGCCCGTATAGTTTTCAGGGACTGGGAATTGAAGGGCTAAAAATTCTCAATAAGGTTTCAAAAATAACGAATTTGCCGACAGTTACTGAAGTACTCGAAGTGCAGGATGTCGAAGCAGTAGAAAAATACGCTTCCGCTTTCCAGATTGGAGCAAGAAACATGCAGAATTTCAGGCTTCTGAAAATCGTGGGACAAAGCAAAAAACCAATTATTCTCAAGCGCGGCCTGGCAGCAACCGTAAGCGACTTGCTGCTTGCTGCTGAATATATTGTTTCAGAAGGCAATCCCAATGTGATTTTATGCGAAAGAGGGATAAGAACATTTGAAACAGCTACAAGAAATACCCTTGACCTTAATGCTATTCCTTATATCAAAAAACACAGCCATCTGCCGGTAATTGTAGATCCTTCGCATGGAACAGGCGTCAGAGACTTCGTTGAACCTATGACAAAAGCAGCAATTGCCTGCGGAGCCGACGGGGTGATAATAGAAGTTCATAACGATCCGAAAAACGCCCTTTCAGACGGCTACCAGTCTCTTTTTCCGGAACAGTTTGCATCATTGATGAAAAATATCAGGCCGTTTATTCAGGCCGCTAATAAGAAATGAGTATATTTATCCTCTTTGAGTATTGTCTTTTCGGTGCATCAAAATAGAATAAGAATCGCTGTAGAATTTTATTTTTATTAAAATCTGAAGATTTTCAGGAGTTTTCTTTATGGTTAAGGTTGCCCAGAGATATGCTTTGCTTATTGTCGATATGCAGAATGATTTTGTTATGCCCGGTTCCCCGATGAGAGTAGTCGGAGCAAAGTCAACTATACCTGTTATCTCCAAAGTACTTAAAACTTTCAGAGACCTTAAGATGCCTATATTCCATTGCATCAGAGAATACAGACCAGATGGAAGCGATATTGAAATAACAAGACTGGCCAACTTTATTGAGCATACCAAAGGATTAGTCCCCGGAACAAGAGGCTGCGAAATTGTCGAGGAACTAAAACCTCGCCCAGGTGAATATAAAATTATCAAAAACCGCTTCAGCGCTTTTATGAACACCGAGCTGGACTTCATGTTAAGGCGCCTTGATGTAAACCATGTGATAATCTGCGGAACTCAGTACCCAAGCTGCATAAGATCGACAGCTTTTGATGCTATTTGTTACGGTTATTACGCGTCAGTCCTTACAGACGCGACTTCTGCCAAGAATCAGGATATAGCCGACTCCAATATCAGAGATATGACTGATGTGGGCATCGTGTGCACGGAAAGTTCGGAAGTACTTAAGAAAATCAAACCTTGAGCTTTAAAATTTCTCTGCGTCAGCTAAAAGCCATACGCGGGATCAGAAAGCATTCTTCTTGCAAGAGAAATATTATTTTCTGCAAGGGCTTTTCTTACTGCTGAACTGCTGACTCTCCCGCATTCAAGGTGAACCTCATTAACAGGAAAGACTTCAAACCCTTTCTTTGCGGCAATATCCATAAGCACATGCACTGTTCCGAGTGCTCCTGAACCAAATCTCCATCTCCTTCCGACACAGACAGCTTTCAGTTTGCATAAACTTTTATCTGTCAGATGACCGATAAATTGTTCTGGTGACATTGAAGCAATTTCTTTTGTAAAGTGAATTGTGACTACAGCTTTGACTCCTAAAGAACCAAGTGTTTTCAATTTATCTTCCGGCGAACGCAAAAAACGGATATTGTGCTCGATTCCTATCAATTCTCTTGGATGGGGATAGAAAGTTATTACGATAGGAACGGAATTATTTTCTGAAGAAACTTCCAGAAGTTTTGAAATAATCGCTCTGTGCCCGAGATGTATGCCGTCAAAAACACCTATTGCGGCACTAACAGATGAGATGCCTGAATCATAAAGAGTGCCTAGAGATTTTACTTCGATGGGGACTTGATTCTCCATATTTCATCAGATTCTTTCTATTTCTGCGCCCAGTTTTTTGAAATCTCTAACAAAATTCGGATATGTGACGGTATAATCGCCTGCATTCTCCACAATAGTTGTGCCTTCCACAGCCATTCCGGCAATCGCAAGAGCCATGATTACCCTGTGATCTCCGTGACCATTAACTCTAGCGCTGTGAAGATCAGAGCCTTCAATCACTAGTCCGTCTTCCAGCTCTTCTATTTTTGCGCCCATTTTTTTAAGTTCACGCGCCATAGCTGTGATCCTGTCGCACTCTTTGATTCTTGCATGCGGGGCATTGTTAAGAATGGTCTTCCCTTTTGCAAAGCATCCTGCCACAGCCATTATAGGCACTGCATCAGGAATGTTATTCATATCAATCTCTCTGTCTCCAATCAGCGCTCCTTGCCTAAAAACATTTACCTTTGATAGAAGGTCTTCGATAGTCATCCCCATTTTCTTCATTATTTCAAAAACTTCCTTGTCTCCCTGATTGTCCGCAAAATCCAAACCTTTAAGAGATATTTTGCTGTTTGTAACAGCTGCGGCAATCAAGTGGAATAGCGCAGTCGAAAAATCTGCAGGCATTGTTTTTTTAAAAGCTTTATATGCTTGATTGCCTTTGACTCTGAAAATTGAATAATCAGGTTCATATTCAAATTTAATTTTCAAAGATTTAAGCCAATCAACCGTGATATCCACATAGGGTCTCTCATTGAGATTTATCACATGAATTATCGTATCTTTTTTTGCCAGAGGGACAGCAAAAAGAAGAGCTGACAGAAATTGAGAAGATTTACCTTCAACTATGGTTTCGCCTCCAATAATTGGCCCTTTTATGGAGAGAGGGCATTTGCCGCCTTCTGAATAGGAAACTCTGCCGCCAAGCTTGCGGATTGAAGAAAGGAGAGGAGCCATTAACCTGCCGCGAAGGGATGCATCTCCGTCGAAACATATTTTCAGATCGGAGGTCGCGACGAGCCCAGCAAGAAGCCTCATTGATGTTCCTGAGTTTCCAAGAAATATGATTTCATCATTCGGATTGGTTATTTTTCCGCCTGTTCCTGTAATTTTCCAGGTAAGAACGCCATCTTCTATAGTGTCTATAAATTTTGCTCCAAGCTTCTTGGATGCAAACAAAGCAGACTCGGTATCATCAGATATAAGCGGGTTTTTAATAACAGATGTTCCGCTTGCCATAAGAGCAGTTACAATAGCCCTGATAGTGTGGGATTTTGATCCTGGAACAACTATTTCTCCGCTGAGAGACGATTTGCTAACCTTCAAGTCCATGATAGAATACGCAACAAATTTTCAGTAAATTTATAAAATATTTATGAGCTAATCGTATAACAAGTTTGCTCAAATAAAAGAGCTTCAGTCAGATATTAACAGCTTAAATTTAATTTTGGAGCATGTCTATGGTATTCCTGGATAGAACATACATCGAGTCGTTCTACTCCTTTAAGAAATTTCAGGCCATTGATAGATGCTGCAAGTCCGGATAAAGTAGTTTGAACCGGTATTCCCCGAATAACAGCTTCGGCTCTTGTTACAATTTCATCAACCATAGGAGAAGGACCTGCGGCAGGTGTTATAATCACCCATTCTACTTCCCCTTCCTTCAACAGATCAATTACATTAGGTCGCCCCTGTCCTATCATGAAAACAGTATTGGTTCTGATTCCTCTTTCATATAGGTATGTTGAAGTCCCGGGAGTAGCATAAATTTTGAATCCTAATTCAATGAGATCTTTTGCCATTTTAACGGACTCAGGCCGGGCAATATCCTGGGGGCTTAAACTGAAAAAAAGATTGCCTTTGGTAGGGACGGTCGTCCCTCCGGCCATTTGTGATTTAAGGAAGGCTATTCCCGGACTGAAATCAATTCCCATAACCTCACCGGTAGATTTCATTTCAGGAGAAAGTACAATGTCTGCTCCCGGAAATCTGGTAAAAGGAAAAACAGCTTCTTTACAGGATATATGAGAAGGAATGTATTCTTTGGTTAATCCTATTTCCCTGAGAGTCTTCCCTGCCATCAGAAGAGCCGCTATCTTTGCGACAGGCAAACCGATGGCCTTGCTTACAAACGGAACAGTTCGCGAAGCTCTCGGATTTACTTCAAGCACATAAACCTTATTTTCCTTAATCGCATATTGGACATTCATTAGTCCAATCACATTCAAAGCCCTAGCCATGCTTAGCGTATTTTCCCTTATAGTCTTCAAAACATCCTTGTCAAGCGTTATAGAAGGAAGCATACATGCCGAATCTCCTGAATGTATTCCTGCAAGTTCAATATGGTCCATTATTCCCGCAATAACAGCTTCCTGCCCATCGCCAAGGCAATCCACATCAACCTCTACAGCGTTGTCCAGGTATCTGTCAATTAAAACAGGTTTGTCTTTTGTTACTTCTATAGTTTCCTGCATATACTTACGCAGATACTTTTCTTTGTAAACAATCATCATCGAACGGCCGCCAAGCACATAAGAAGGCCTTACAAGAACCGGATATCCCAGACTTTCTGCTACCTTGACAGCATCTTCCTCATTTGTTGCCGTGTCACTTTCAGGCTGATTAATATTAAGTTCTGAAAGAAGATTTCTGAATTCATTCCTATTCTCAGCTTTTTCTATGTTTGAGGGAGTAGTGCCTATGATTTTTACGCCATTCTTCTCAAGGTTCTTAGCCAGATTTAGAGGGGTCTGCCCTCCAAACTGAACTATTACGCCGTAACAATTTTCTCGTTCATAAATATTAAGAACATCTTCCAGTGTCAATGGCTCAAAATAGAGTTTATCGCTTGTGTCGTAGTCGGTGGAAACTGTTTCAGGATTGCTGTTTACCATAATAGTTTCAAATCCGGCTTTCCTTAGCGCAAAACAGGCATGGACACAGCAATAGTCAAATTCAATTCCCTGTCCAATTCTGTTTGGCCCTCCCCCAAGAATCATTATCTTTTTTTTACCTTTCTCGGGCATTTTTTCATCAAGCATACCGTAGGAAGAATAAAAATAAGGGGTAAAAGCTTCAAATTCTCCTGCGCAAGTATCCACGAGATTATAAATAGGAAGAAGTCCGATCTCTTTTCTTGATTGTCTGACTTCCGCTTCCTGAACATCGAGAATACATGCAATCTGCCTGTCTGAATATCCGAACTCTTTTGCCTGCAGGAAAAGAGGATAATCTTTTTTTAGATTTTCAATATTTCCTGCAGATGCAATTTCGTCTTCAAAGCATGCAAGTTCATGCATATGACGGAGAAACCATTTATCAATTTTGGTCAGTTCAAAAACTGTATCGGTCGGCCATCCTCTTCTGAAAGCTTCTCTGATATAGAAAAGTCTGAAAGCATTCGGCCTTATTAGCTCAGCCTTAACTTCTTCATCAGTCTTCAGCGAGTAAGGAGTATCTTTTCCATCCGCACCGAAACCGTATCGTCCGATTTCAAGAGACCTTAGAGCTTTCTGGAGGGAAATTTTGAAATTTTTCCCGATGCTCATTGTCTCTCCTACTGATTTCATAGATGTATTAAGTGTAGTATTGCTGTTGGAAAACTTCTCAAAGGCAAATCTTGGTATCTTAGTAACAACATAGTCTATAGACGGTTCAAAGCATGCAGGGGTTTTTCTAGTAATGTCATTATTTATTTCGTCAAGAGTATAGCCCACAGCAAGTTTGGCAGCGATTTTTGCAATCGGGAACCCAGTAGCTTTAGATGCCAGGGCGCTTGAACGAGATACCCTGGGATTCATCTCGATAATTACCATTCTGCCATTATCAGGATTAACTGCCCACTGGACATTCGATCCGCCCGTTTCCACTCCAATTGCTCTCATCACTTTGAGTGACGCATCACGCATATTCTGATACTCTCTGTCTGTAAGAGTTTGAGCAGGAGCTACGGTTATGCTGTCTCCTGTATGAACGCCCATCGGATCAATATTTTCAATTGAGCATACAATAACGGCATTATCCTTTTTGTCCCTCATGACCTCTAATTCAAACTCTTTCCATCCAAGAAGAGATTCTTCAATAAGGACTTCAGTTGTCGGACTTGCATCAAGTCCGCGCTCAACAATAGCTTCAAAATCTTCAGGATTGTAAGCTATGCCACCGCCGGTTCCTCCAAGTGTAAATCCAGGTCTGATTATCAAAGGATATGTGCCAATTTCTTCGGCTATCTTTGTTGCTTCTTCCATTGAATGAGCTGAACCGCTCTTAGGTACATCCAGGCCGATAGATTTCATGGTTTCCTTGAAGAGCTGGCGATCCTCTGCCCTTCTTATAACTTCAGCCTGAGCGCCTATCATTTTAATTCTGTAATAATTAAGAATCCCAGAATCATAAAGCTCCATCGCCAGATTAAGCGCCGTCTGACCTCCAAGAGTTGGTAGTAGCGCATCAGGCCTTTCACGCCTGATTATTTCGTGCAGAATATCTTTTGTCAGGGGTTCAATATATGTCCTGTCAGCAAACTCGGGATCTGTCATGATTGTGGCAGGATTACTGTTTACCAGTACAAGATCATATCCTTCTTCCTTGAGAGCTTTGCAGGCCTGGGCTCCTGAATAGTCAAATTCGCAGGCTTGTCCGATTATAATCGGGCCTGAACCTATGAGCATTATCTTTTTGATATCAGTTCTTTTTGGCATAACTAAGTTTTATAAACTTTCTTTAGCGGTTATCTAATATAGTATTAAATTCTTTCCTTATTTGTATTGCTTGAGTTCTAATTTACCTCTTCTCGTATTTTATCGATGGCAGCGATTGATAAAACATCAATTTTTTCATCAAGTTTGTAGCATTCGTCGCCTGGATAAATAACAAATAGTTTTTCCAATTCCAAATCACTTACTGAGGATTTCATGGACTTGGTAATTCTCGGGGCATCGCAGTATTTGACCTCGGCGGCAAAATTCTTGCCATCCTTATGCCAGAACAGATCCACTTCAGCGCCAGAATGAGTGCTCCAGAAAAAAACATCATTGCTCTTTTTCTCTGTTGCTCTGATCAATAACTCAATAACAAATCCTTCCCATGAAGCTCCGAGCTTATTATGGCTTAAAAGAGAAGAATATGTTTCGATAGATTGTAATGAGTGAAAAATTCCTGAATCGCTAATGTATATCTTTGGACTTTTAACAAGCCTTTTTCCTGTATTTGAATACCATGGTAAAAGGATTCTCACCATAAAAGTTCCTTCTAGAATTTCAATATATTTTCTCACCGTCATATCTGATATTCCAAAAGATTTTGCCATTTCCGAGTAATTCATAATCTGTCCATGATAGTGACTGAGCATAGTCCAAAAACGCCTCAAGGTCATTGATGGAATTTTTATGCCAAGAACAGGAATATCTCTTTCAAGAAAAGTTGTTATGTAATTCTCTCTCCACAAAACACTTGCCTTCTCACTTTGCGCCGAAAACGAAAGAGGAAATGCGCCTCTTGTCCAAAGCGCGGTAACATTTTCATTTCCCACATCGCATAAACTAAATCCACTCAAGTGGTAATAAGCAATTCTGCCGGCAAGCGATTCCGAACTTTTATTTATCAGGTCTTTTGAGGCGCTTCCGAGTATTAGAAATTTTAATTTCTGATTATTGTCCACAAGATACCGTAGGAGCGGAAAAAGTTCGGGTTTCCTTTGTATTTCGTCAATAACCGCCACCCCCTCAAGGTGTTCAAATATAAGCATTGGATTTTCCAGCTTGGCAAGATCCTTGGGGTTTTCAAGATCAAAGTAATAGTCGCAATTGAGTTCTTTTGAAAGAGTAGTTTTTCCGCATTGTCTGGTTCCGAGAATGGCTGTAACCGGAAAAAGCTTTATTAACTCTTTTAGTTTTTGAATATCTTCTATTCTCTTTATCATCAGTTATTCGATCCTGACCTGCTTCATTTATTAAGACGAAAGATTAAATTAAAAATCACATCAATTATTGAAATATCAAACTATATGTATGAAATATCTACCATACGCTCTTTTCTTTTATTACTCCTGATTGATATTGGACGGATTCTTGAAAACATTTATCGGGACATCAGAGTTTTAAAATTTTTGAACAGATATGATGGGTCATGAGGGCCTGGAGCTGCTTCAGGATGGTATTGTACCGCAAAGAGAGGTTCGGTTTTATGCCTCATTCCTTCTACGGACATATCGTTCAAATTAATATGAGTAACTTCAAGCTGTGTATTCTTTATTGATTCAGGCGTAACGGCAAAGTTGTGATTCTGGGAAGTTATTTCAACTGATTCATTAAGTAAATTTTTTACAGGATGGTTGCAGCCGTGATGGCCAAATTTCAGCCTTGATGTAACTGCTCCGCAGGCAATAGAAAGAATCTGATGCCCAAGACAAATTCCCATAATAGGCACTTTCCCTATTAACTTTTTTGCGTTTTCTATAGCATAGGTAACCGCAGCCGGATCGGCAGGTCCGTTAGAAAAGAAAACTCCGTCCGGCTTTAATCTTACAATCTCTTCCGCAGAAGTTTGTGCGGGAACAACTCTTGCTCCAATTCCTTTAAGTCGAAGACCTCTAAGGATATTCCATTTAATGCCATAATCATAGGCTACGATATTATACTCGATTTGAGGCAAGATTTCAGAATCAGATAAACCCCAATAAGTTCCATTGGTCATTTCAAGATTATCAAAATCGTAAGCGTCCTTGCAGCTGACTTTTGAAGCATAATCCTGCCCATCAAGCCCTTCCCACTCTTTTGCCTTTTTCACACAATCTTCTTCAGTAATTATCTCATCAGAACAATGAATAAAAGCTTTTTGTGTCCCTTTGGAGCGCAGAAGATGCGTAAGGAATCTCGTATCAATCCCGGAAATTGCCGGAATATCCTCTTTCATTAAAAGTTCCTGCAGGGATTTATCGCATCTCCAATTACTGGGCTGATTAATGTTATGAACAATAAAACCGCTCAGGAATAAGGAGGTTGACTCATAGTCCGAGCTGTTTATACCTGTATTTCCTATTTCTGGATAGGTCATTGCAACAATCTGGCCAGCGTAGGAAGGATCTGAAATAATCTCCTGATAACCGGACATACCGGTATTAAAAACAAGCTCTCCGAGCATATCCTTCCTGGCTCCGAAAGAATAACCTTTCAGTATCGTACCATCTTCCAAAGCCAGTGTGGCTGATTCAGCCCTGAGTTTTTTCCAATCTGTCTTTTGCATCGTGATGAGTTACCTGTTTTTGTTTTTTAATTTTACACCTTTATCGCTAAGCCGATATTTTTGATGAGGGTGGTTGGGTTTATCCGGATATTTCAACTCGATGTAACCGCCTTCAATTGCAGGCAGAATATAATTTACCCTAAAAAAATCATCGTGCCTTATCCCTATTAGAGATTGAATCTCTACCCTTTTCATCTCACCATTCAAAACAGCCACAAGATTTTTCAGATTTTTCGTAACTTCCCCAGTAACTTCCCCAGTAACTTCCCCAGTAACTTCCCCAGTAACTTCCCCAGTAACTTCCCCAGTAACTTCCCCAGTAACTTCCCCAGTAACTTCTTTTCTCCAAATAACGGCTCTGAATATTTCTTCTTGAATAAACTCAGGTGGCTTTAACCCTTCTTCTGTACAAAATCTTATGATATCTCTTGTTCCAGTTCCTATTCTCTCTATATATCCTGCAAGATACATCGGTTCAGCCAGCAGCGGATTATAGGGAATAGACGGATGCATTTCCCTGAGTTTTACTGTCGTAAGACCGAAAGGCAAATGCCCAGGATTCCATATCTCAAGACGATCTTTGAACAGCATCACCTGTACACTTCCATTGCTTGTGTAATCTTTGTGAACTACGGAATTAACAATCGCTTCAGAAATCGCAGCCCTTGGAATTTCGTAATGAAGCGGTGCGTCGTTGCTTTTATCGCGGACACCTATAGAAGCCTCGATTTTGGAAAGCACGAAATCGACTGCCTGGTTAACAAGTTGAAACACATCTCCTTTATAAACTTGATAAGAAGGGATCGGTTTTACTATGTCCTTGCCGTGAAAGTGGGCACATTTTACTTCGGAAGTTATAAAAAATTTTTGGGGTTGTTTTCCAAAAAGTAATATTGCCGCATTGGTGATCCTGCCATCAGAAAAAAGATTAAGATGAGTGAGAATTTCCTCTTTTTTGGACTCTTCAGAAAGTGGAAAACTCCTTTTACTTTTGGCAAGGCGTACAAACTCTTTAATCTTTTCGGTATCGAGGTCATCAATCGTTGCAGAATTATTCAGTTCGGCATCAAAAGGGACTGTTCTTATATATTCTTTTTCTTCTAAGTATCTGATAAGGGAAGCATATATAGCATATTTTAATTCATAAGATGAAGAAAATTGTTTTCTTACAACAGAATGTTCAGCCTTTTGTATTAAAGCTATTTCTTTAGGGTTCCTGTGCGAAAGTTTGTGAGAACTTAAAAATACAAGCCTTGTCTTGTGATGCTTTGTAGCATAATCAAATTCCCGTTCCGTAGGAGAAATTCCATCGACATCTTCATAGCCATATTCCTTTCCAAAAATTCCAATGTAAATATCGCTTTGTTCAACTTCTTTTAAATAAATAGTCCTTGCAGAATGATTGAATGCAGCTTGCCTTTCAAAAATAAAAGGCTCAAAGAATTTTCCAAGTAACGGATCAGAATGCAAATATTCAAAAAGCATTTGACGCTCTTCAGCAAACTCTGATTGTACGCTGCTGATAAAAATTTTTATCTTTTTCATAAATGTCAAAAAAACTTAATGCTTAAAACCTAAACCGGTCATTTCCTAACTCTGTTTTTCATTGAGGCAGCGATAAAGCCTTTAAAAAGCGGGTGAGCTTTCAATGGGGTGGATTTAAATTCCGGGTGGTACTGGCAGGCAACAAACCAGGGATGATTTTTTAATTCAACTACTTCAACTAGTTTTTTGTCAGGAGAAGTGCCAGCAATAACGAGTCCTTTATCTAAAAGCTCATTAATATATTTATTGTTAACTTCATATCTGTGCCGATGTCGTTCGCTGATACTTGCTGATTCGTAACTAGCTCTGGCATTGGATCCTTCGGAAAGATTGCATGGATATGCGCCAAGCCTCATAGTCCCGCCTTTTGCCGATATTAGTTTCTGATCTTCCATAAGATCTATAACAGGATGAGTGGTCGTAGTGCTGAATTCAGCACTATGGGCATCTGTCATTGCGCAGACATTTCTTGCAAATTCGATAACTGCGCATTGCATTCCGAGGCATATTCCAAAAAAAGGAATATTATTTGTTCTGGCATATTTTATTGCCTTAATTTTTCCATCTACGCCTCTTGAACCAAATCCGCCAGGGACAAGCAACCCGCATACATCCCCGAGAATTTCATCTTCGGAAGAATTTTCAAGATCTTCGGACTCAATCATTTTTATATTGACTTTTACCCTGTTTGCAATACCGGCATGACTGAGAGCCTCATATATACTTTTATAAGAATCTCTCAGACTGATATATTTGCCTACAACTCCAATTTTGACTTCTCCATTGACTGGATTAATGACATTGTCAACCATCTTGTTCCAATCAGTTAAATCAAGGTTGTTAACAGGGAGATTCAGCAGTTCCAATACATATCTGTCGAGGTTTTGGGCGGCAAGCTCAACAGGCACTTCGTAAATAGTGTTTTGTACATCCTGTTCTGCTATAACAAATTCTTTCGGAACATTACAGAATAATGAAAGTTTTTCTATATGTTCTTCTGTCAAAGGATGTTCACATCTGCAGATGAGAAGATCAGGCATAATTCCGATTTCCCTTAAAATTGCCACAGATTGCTGAGATGGCTTTGTCTTCATTTCTCCTGCAGCTTTTATGAACGGAACTAATGTTAAATGAACAAAGAGAGAGTTGTTTCTTCCTGATTCGTGCTTAAATTGCCTAATGGCTTCCAGAAAAGGGAGCGACTCGATATCTCCCGCCGTTCCGCCTATTTCAGTAATTACAATATCGACATCTGATGTATCAAACATCGAAATTGCCAATTTGATTTCGTTAGTTATATGAGGAATAACCTGAACTGTTTTACCAAGATAGCCGCCTTCTCTTTCCCGTTTAATTACATTGCTATAGATTCTACCTGTCGTAAAATTACTTGACTTATTGCATGTAATACCTGCAAATCGTTCATAATGACCGAGATCAAGATCTGTTTCAGCTCCATCATCAGTAACATAGACTTCGCCATGCTGAAAAGGAGACATTGTGCCTGGATCAACATTCAAATATGGATCCATTTTCTGCATTTTGACTTTGTAACCGCGCTGTTCAAGAAGCATGGCTATTGATGCGGCTGTGATGCCTTTTCCCAGAGATGAAACTACTCCGCCAGTAACAAAAATATGTTTTGTCATAAAAACTGAACCTTAAGTCATAGATATAAGTTTAAAATATTTCGTGCAATAATATCACATCTATCAATTTTTTGACAGATAATCATTAATTTTTGCGGCAACATCCCTTCCTTTCTGCATTGCTCTTACTACCAGAGAAGCTCCGGTAACAGCATCGCCTGTGGCAAAAACTTTGTCATGTCCCGCGCAGCAATTATCATCAGTTTTTATATTTGTCCTCTGATCAAATTTAAGGTTAAACTGATTAAATAAATCGGTATCTGCAGGTCCTGTAAAGCCCATTGAAAGGAAAACCAGATCAGCATCTATGGAAAATTCAGATCCCTGAATTTCTTTCATATTCACAGGAAAACCTCCTGCTGATATGTCCCAATTAACCTTAACCGCATTTATTCTGGAAACTCTTCCGTCCGCAGTGCCTGAGAAACTTTTTGTGCCAATTCCCCATGCGCGGTTACAGCCTTCCTTATGGCTGCTGGAGGTTCTGAGCTGATAGGGCCACTGTGGCCAGGGAGTCTTATCACTCCTTTTTTCAGGGGGCATGGGGAGAATTTCTATCTGGGTGACAGATGAAGCTCCCTGTCTGTTGGCTGTGCCAACACAATCAGAGCCGGTATCTCCTCCGCCTATTACAAGGACTTTTCTGCCTTCCGCAAAAATAATCGGCTTATCTATTTTTTCATCTCCGACAATCTTGTTCTGTTGCGTAAGATAGTCCATGGCAAAGTGGATATTTTTAAGTTCTCTTCCGGGAACTTTGATATCTCTTGGGTTTCTAGAGCCTACAGCTATGCAAACAGCATCGAATTTTTTTAACAGAAAACTTGGAGTGATGTCTTGTCCTATGCTGACAGAAGTTTCGAATTTGATACCTTCCTGAGTCATCAAATCTACACGCCTCTGAACAATCTTTTTGCTTAATTTGAAATCAGGGATACCATATCTAAGCAAGCCCCCTACATACTGTTCTTTTTCAAAGACAGTTACAGAATGCCCAAACTTGTTAAGTCTGTTTGCCACGCTCAACCCTGCCGGACCTGAACCAATAACAGCCACACTCTTATTAGTTCTCTTTTTAGGCTGATATGGTTTGATAAATCCTTCTCTAAATCCTTTTTCGATCAAAGAAATTTCAATCTGCCTTATTGAAACTGGATCGCCGTTCAATCCTGCCGTACATGAAGCTTCACAAAGGGCAGGACAAACCCTTCCCGTAAATTCAGGGAAATCATTAGTTGATAGAAGTATTCCCAGAGCAAGTTTCCAATGCCCTCGGTAAACATATTCATTGAACTCAGGAATAAGATTTCCCAACGGGCATCCGCTGCCATGACAGAAAGGTATGCCGCAATCCATGCACCTTGCTGCCTGTTCATGAATCTCTTCTTCAGTCAATAATACTTCAACTTCGCTGAAATCCCTAAGCCTCTCTTCGACGCCCCGGTATTTAGCTCCCTTGTATTCTATATCTAAAAATCCTCTTGGTTTACCCATAACTTAGCCTTTTTAGCGTTATTATTTTTATTCGTTTACAGTTTTCTGTTTACCGTTTACAGTTAAAGACCTTATTAATGCCTGGATCATTTGAGAAATGCTTTTTACTCTATTGATAAAATCGTTTGAATCAACTTTGGAAATTAAATCTATTTCTCTTGAGATATAAAGTTGAGTACGCAGTTCTGCCGCAGACCCCTGTGCTATTCTTAAAAACCGTATAAATTCTCGATTGCTTCCTCTTTCCTGTCCTTCCGCTATATTAGACGCAATAGATACTGCTGATCTGCATATCTGATCCTTTAAAGCGTAATCATGAACAGCTTTCAGATAATTATAAATATCAACCGAGAGCCTGCATGCCTTTTTCCAAACTTCCAGATCTTCAAAAGATGTAGTCATTTCTTTCCTCTTGTCTTAGATACTCAAATAGTTAACAGTCAACTGTCAACGGCAAACAATTATTAGTTAATAGTTCATTTGAACTCGTTTGATATCAGCATCTTCTTTGAGCATCTGACCTAAAACTTTTCTGTATTCCATCGGAAAGACTTTGACAAATTTAGGAAGGCAGTTTTCCCAATCGTCAAGGATGGATTTGGCTTTTTTGCTTCCAGTGTAGTGGTAATGTTTTTCAATCATATTTCTTAGTTCACGCTTATCATCTTCAAAAACTACGCTTTCAAGGTCAACCATATCCAGATTGCATTTCTGGTCAAAGAGATTAAGCTCATCAAATACATAAGCTATACCTCCGCTCATTCCTGCGGCAAAATTATTTCCTGTAGGCCCTATAACCGCCACGCGGCCGCTTGTCATATATTCACAGCAATGGTCTCCGACAGATTCAACTACGGCGCATGCTCCGCTGTTTCTGATAGCAAACCTTTCTCCGGCTCTCCCATAGATATATATTTCTCCGCTCGTAGCTCCATAGAGAATTACATTTCCGGCAATAGTGTTTTCAGATGGATTGTAAGTAATATGTGAATATGGTTTTATAATTATTTTTCCGCCTGCAAGTCCTTTTCCGACATAATCATTTGCTTCTCCTTCAAGGTTGAAAGTAATGCCTTTTGCCAGAAAAGCACCGAAACTCTGACCTGCACAGCCTTTGAATTTTACATTGATAGTATCTTCAGGCAGGCCTTTGTTCCCGTATTTTTTTGCCACATGATAAGAAAGCATTGTGCCTGCTGTTCTATGTACATTTTCAATAGGGAATTCCAGATTGATTTTTGTAGCGCTTTCTATGGCCGTCCTGGCTTTCTCAATAATCCTTAAATCGAACGCTTTATCTATGCCGTGATCCTGTGCTTGAGTTCTTTTAACAGGAAGTTTTTTATCCTCAATTTTCTCAAAAATTTTTGAGAAATCCAGATTCTTAGTCTTCCAGAACCCTATTGCCTTATTGAAGTCCAGCAATTCTGACTTTCCAATAATTTCATCGAGTTTCTTATAACCCAGCAGAGCAAGATACTCTCTGACCTCCTCTGCAATAAACATAAGAAAATTCTGAACATATTCAGGTTTGCCGGTAAATTTCTTTCTAAGTTCCGGATCCTGAGTGGCAACTCCGACAGGACATGTGTTTGAGTGGCATTTCCTCATCATAACGCAACCAAGTGAAACAAGGATTGTCGTGGCAAAACCGAATTCCTCTGCCCCCAACAAAGCTGCTATGACTACATCGCGACCGGTTTTAAGTTGTCCGTCAACCTGAACTCTTATGCGGCTTCTCAGGTTGTTGAGCACCAGGGTCTGCTGTGTCTCAGCAAGACCCAGTTCCCATGGGACTCCGGCATGTTTTATAGAGGTAAGTGGAGATGCTCCAGTGCCGCCGTCATGGCCGCTTATCAAAACCATATCAGCATGACCCTTAGCTACTCCTGCAGCCACGGTTCCTACGCCGACTTCAGAAACCAGTTTAACTGAGATTCTGGCTTCAGGATTTGCATTTTTCAGGTCATAAATGAGCTGAGCCAAATCTTCAATTGAATAAATGTCATGGTGAGGCGGCGGAGAAATCAAACTTACCCCAGGAGTAGAATGCCTTACTCTTGCAATTGTAGCGTCAACTTTATGTCCCGGCAGCTGACCTCCTTCTCCAGGTTTTGCTCCTTGTGCGACCTTTATCTGCAGCTCTTTTGCATGAGCCAGATATTCCGCGGTAACGCCAAAACGGCCGCTAGCAACCTGTTTGATAGCGCTGCAAAGACTGTCATTATTAGGTAAAGGATTATATCTTTCGGGATCTTCTCCGCCCTCTCCGCTATTGCTCATGCCTCCAAGCCGATTCATGGCAATTGCAATTGATTCGTGAGCTTCCTTGCTGATCGAACCGAATGACATAGCTCCTGTTACAAATCTCTTTACTATTTCAGTTGCCGGTTCTACTTCACTCAGTGGAATTGATTTTTTAGGTTTGAAAGCAAAAAGCCCCCTCAATGTGCAAAGATGTTTTTCCTGATTGTTGATAAACTGAGCGTATTCCTGATAGTGCACCAAGCTGTTATTTCTGACTGCGAATTGGAATTTGCTAATAGTTTCGGGAGTCCAAAGATGCTTTTCTCCGCCAATTCTGAAGTGGTATTCTCCGCCAGGTTCAAGCAGTAGCGGAACCCCTTGCTTGTTACTGTAGGCATTTGTATGCCTCTGAAAAGCTTCTCTCTGTATATCTTCAATGTTTATGCCTCCAATCCGTGAGGCAGTCCCCGGGAAATATTTCGAAACTACAGATTCATTAAGCCCGATAGCTTCGAAAACCTGTGCTCCGCGATAGCTTCTCAATGTCGAAATCCCCATTTTGGACATAATTTTAAGAAGTCCCTCTGAAACAGCTTTGATATAGTTTTCCATTGCAAGCGTGGTAGTCCTGTCGACGATGTATTTTCTATTTACAAGGAAAACAACTGTCGAAAGAGCCAGGTACGGGTTAATAGCGGTAGCTCCATAGCCAAGAAGCAGAGCATAATGCATGATTTCCCTGCATTCGCCGGTTTCTATGACAATGCCTGCTCCAATACGGGTTCCTTTAGAAACAAGATGATTATTGACTGCGGCTACTGCCAGCAGCGATGGAATGGGAATTTTTTCTTTAGGCAAGCTTTTATCGCTCAAAACTATTACATTAATGCTGTTTGAAACAGCGTCATCTACTTCGGCAAGAACTCTGTTAATTCCTTTTTCCAGAGCTCTTGGTTCATCAGGCTTATTCTCGAAACTGATTTCAATCCTGCGCGCCTTAAAAGTCTTCACAGGAGACATCATTATTCTTTCTACATCTTCATTTGTTAAAATTGGATGCCGCAATTTCAACAAATGTGCATTCTGAGGTTTCTCTTCAAGTATATTCGGGTGATTTCCAATAAATGTCATGAGGCTCATTACAAGCCTTTCCCTTATTGGGTCAATCGGAGGATTTGTCACCTGGGCGAAAAGCTGTTTGAAATAATTAAACAGCAATTGTGGTTTTTCAGAAAGCACAGCAAGAGCCGCATCATTGCCCATAGACCCCACAGCTTCATGGGCATTTTCAGCCATCGGCCTGAGAATCATGTTTACTTCTTCGCGGTTATAGCCGTAGAGTTTCATTAACTCAATGAGTTCTCTTTCTCCGAAGACAGGAGGTTCTACCGAATCAAAAAATCCGTGAAGCGCTATTCGATTTTCATCAACCCATCTTCTGTATGGCTGATGCCTGGCCACAGAATTCTTTATTTCATCGTCAAACTGTATACGCTTGTTTTTTAAGTCAACAAAAATCATCTGTCCCGGCCGCAAGTGTCCTTTGGCTTTGATGTTTTCCGGCGGGAAATCAAGAACACCTGTTTCAGAAGCTAGGACAATGAAATTGTCTTTAGTTATTGTATATCTGGCAGGTCTTAAACCATTTCTATCAAGCAGAGCTCCAAGGCCAATACCATCTGTAAAGGCGAGCGCCGCAGGGCCGTCCCATGGTTCCATAATACCGGAATGATAATCATAAAAACCTTTCAGATCATGTCCGATATGGAACTGTTCGCCCCATGCCTGAGGCACAAGCATCATGATTGAATGAGCAAGAGACCTTCCTCCTCTAATAAGCAGCTCTAAAGCATTGTCCAGGCAGGCTGAATCACTCTGATTTTCCTGAATTATAGGAATTATATGTGATATTTTGTTACCGAAAACTTCAGATTTCAGAGCTTTCTCTCTTGCTCTCATCCTGTTTACATTACCCTTTAGAGTGTTAATTTCACCGTTATGAGCAAGGTATCTGAAAGGCTGAGCCAGAGGCCATGTGGGAAAAGTATTGGTACTATACCTCTGGTGTACTATTGCAAAGGCGCTCTTTACCAATTCATTAGTAAGATCTCCAAACAATTCGGGCAGTTGAGTAGCCATCAGGAGCCCTTTATAGACAATTGTCCTGGACGAAAGACTGCATATGTAAAAACCGTTTGGACTGCGTTTGGATTTGTTTATTAAATTTTCTATTTCTCTCCTGAGAACATATACATCAGACTCAAATTCATCAGAGAAAGCCCCTACTCCATCCCTGGATAAAAAAAACTGCCTGATTATAGGCTGAGTTTTTTTTGCCAGTTCTCCAAGAGTTGCATTATCAGTAGGAACTTCCCTCCACCCGAGAAAATTGAAACCATTTTTTCTAATGGTTTCTTCAACAATATTTGAACAGAATTGCGACTCATTTTTATCCTTTGGAAGGAAAACCATTCCTACAGCATATTTTCCCGGGTCAGGAAGAGAAATATCAATAGCAGCAGAAAGCGCTGAAAAATACTCAAATGGTATCTGAAGAAGAATCCCTGCTCCATCACCTGTGTGGATATCTCCTCCCACAGCTCCCCTGTGGAGAAGCCTTATTAGAACTTCTATGCCTTGTTGGACTATCCTGTGTGTGGATTGTCCGTCCACATTAGCCACAAGTCCGACGCCGCAAGCATCGTGCTCGTTTGTAAAATCATATAGTCCCCTTTGGAAAGGGATATCTTCATTTGACACATTTTCCATAGCTTAAATTGCCTCGCTATCTAGATTGAAAAGTTATTTCCAAATACCTTAATATATACAGATAACGGCCACCGCGATGGTGGCCGTTTAAAAATAAATGAAATTTAATTTTATAAGTTAAGAAATGAACAGCATCTCTGAGTACTTGGGCATTGGCCACATAGCATCATCTACGAGTGTTTCAAGCAGATCAACATTATGTCTGGCACTGGTCATACACTCAATGATTTTTGGAAGATTGTGCTTTGAGATATTTGTCTTAAGCACTGTGAGATTTTCCTCAAGTTCATCCAGAGCAGCACCTACTTCCGTTATTTTCTTTGTAATAGTCTTCAACCCTGAACTAATAGAATTGGATTTCTGACTGGACATATTTTTTAACAATATGTTCTGATATCTAATTGCCGCCGGCTGCACCATAGTCTTTGCGATATCATAAACCAGATTCCCTTCAATAAGGATAGTTTTGGCATATTCTTCTTTGAAAACATCATATCTTGAATGAAGTTCGGTCTTGCTGAGAACTTTATATTTGCTAAAGAGTTTTTCAGCTTTCGTAGTAACTATTGCTTCAAGGGCTTCAGGGGTGTTTCTAAGATTTGGAAGGCCTCTCTTTTCGGCTTCTCTCTGCCATGACTGTGTATAGTTGTCACCATTAAAGAGAATTCTCTTATGCTTCTTTATAATCTCCTTGAGAATACCCTGAAGTTTAGAATTAACTTTTGCCTGGTCTCCTTTTACCTTTTCAAGTTCTGTAGCGATTTCATCGAAAGCTTCAGCTACTATCGTATTAAGTGTAGTATTTGGACCCGCGCAGTTCTGACTTGATCCAACAGCCCTGAACTCAAACTTATTCCCAGTAAAAGCAAATGGGCTTGTTCTGTTTCTGTCTGTCAAATCTTTCGGGAATTCAGGCAGTGTATCAACGCCGATCTTAATTGTTTCAGCGCCCCTTGCAGACTTGGAACCTCCTTGTTCGAGCTGCTCTATTACATCAGTAAGCTGATCTCCAAGGAATATAGAGATAATTGCAGGCGGAGCTTCATTTGCACCAAGTCTATGGTCATTGCCGGCTCTGGCTACTGTGGCTCTAAGGATATCGGCATGAGTATCAACAGCTTTAATAATCGCGCATAAAGTAGTAATGAATATGGCATTGTTAATTGGATCTTTTCCAGGATTTAAAAGATTCAATCCGTCAACTGCAATCGACCAGTTGTTGTGCTTGCCAGAACCATTAATCCCTGCAAATGGTTTCTCATGAAGCAAACATATAAGACCTTGCTTGTTAGCTATTTCCTTTAAAACTTCCATAATCTGCATGTTGTGATCTACAGCCAGGTTGCACTCTTCGAACTGTGATGCTATTTCAAACTGGGAAGGAGCCACTTCGTTGTGCCTGGTTTTTGCAGGAATACCTAGTTTCCAGAGTTCCCTGTCGACATCTACCATAAAATTGAGAATTCTTTTTTTGATGGAACCAAAATAATGATCCTCCAACTGCTGATGTTTTGCAGGGAGCGCTCCAAACAAACTTCTGCCGCAGTGGAGTAGATCCGGCCTTGCATAGTAGAATTCCTTATCAATAAGGAAATATTCCTGCTCTGCTCCCAAAGTCGTAATAACTCTGCCTTCTACATCTATTCCAAAACAGGACAGAAGTCTTTTGGCCTGTTCACCTACAGCTTTCATTGACCTGAGAAGCGGTATTTTTTTGTCCAAAGCTTCACCGGTATAAGAATAGAAAGCTGTCGGAATGCACAGAAATGCGTCTTTGTTTGATCTCTTTATAAAAGCAGGACTGGTTGGATCCCATGCCGTGTATCCTCTTGCTTCAAAAGTAGCTCTCAGTCCTCCTGACGGAAAACTGGAGGCATCAGGTTCGCCTTTGGCTAGCGAATCTCCCGAAAACTCCATAATCACGCCGCCTTCATCGTCAGGAACTATAAAAGAATCATGCTTTTCAGCTGTAGTACCAGTCAGAGGCTGAAACCAATGTGTGTAATGAGTAGCTCCTTTGCTTATGGCCCATCTTTTCATTGCATTTGCCACTTCGTCAGCAATATCTGTCTTCAGAGTCTCTCCTTTCTGTATCGTCAGCAAAAGAGATTTATAGACAGGTTTGGCAAGATAATCTTTCATTGCTTTTAAACTGAATACATCTTCTCCATAAATTTCCGAAACAGACTTTGCCGTTTCTGATGCAGATGCTGCCTTTCTAGCAATACTGCTTATGGCGCTCACTCTTTGTTCTTTACTCATTTCTTCTCTCTTTGTTTATTGGGGGTTATCCGGCGACATGCCTGTTAAAATAAGCTTATGTCATGCCAGATTTATTCCCTGTTTATATTTTTAACTCATTTTTTATCTGAATATATTTTTAAAATAGCAAAATCTTTTTTCAATATGACATTTTTGTAATTTGTCAAAATGTGTATAACATATTTGTGCCGCTACTTAACAGATTTATATTGTTCAGTATCTATTTTAAGCATTCTTATCTTATAATGAATGATTCTTGGAGTAAGTCCAAGCTTTCTGGCGGCGGCGGCAATATTACCGTTGGTTTCCTTTATAGCTTCGACTATAAGTTCTTCTTCAAAAGCAGCAATCATTTGCGTAAAGTCAGCAGTTCCTTCTTCTATGAGATTAGTCCTTGTTTCCTTTGCCGTTTGCAAAGAGGGAGGAAGGTCGTATGCATTGATTGCTTCGTCATTGCTAACAAGAATGGCTCTTTCAATTGTATTCTCAAGCTCGCGGACATTCCCCGGCCAGTGATATGACATAAGCATATTTATCGCAGGTGAAGATATTCTTCTTATATTTTTGATATACAATTTGTTATATTTTTCAAGAAAATAATCTGCAAGGAGGATTA
The DNA here is from genome assembly GCA_001803205.1 of Lentisphaerae bacterium GWF2_38_69. Classification (GTDB taxonomy): domain Bacteria; phylum Verrucomicrobiota; class Lentisphaeria; order Victivallales; family GWF2-38-69; genus GWF2-38-69. The sequence continues at coordinate 53,933 of MHBE01000051.1, forward strand.
TATCCGTTTTCCTCTCTCTCAATGACGGAAGATATATCGGAAAGACATTAAGCCTGTAGTATAAATCTTCCCTGAATTTACCGACACCCATATATTCTTCAAGATTTCTGCTTGTGGCTGCAATAATTCTGACATTTACTTTTATGGGGGTATTGCTTCCTACCCTCTCGAAGACTTTCTCCTGTATAATCCTCAAAAGTTTAACCTGTGTAGCCAAACTTATGTCTCCTATCTCGTCAAGAAAAACAGTTCCTCCGTCAGCGAGCTCAAACCGGCCTTTTCTAGCATAATTTGCTCCTGTAAAAGACCCTTTCTCATGCCCGAAAAGTTCACTTTCTATAAGGTTTTCCGGAAGTGCCGCGCAATTAACAGCTATAAAAGGCTTGCTCTTTCTGGGGCTTGCGTCATGAATGGCTTTTGCGACAAGCTCTTTTCCCGTTCCTGATTCTCCCCTAATCAGAACTGTCGCAGGACTTGGCGCAACCTGGAAAATCAAGCTGTAAACCATTCTCATTCTATTGCAATTGCCTACAATGCTGTCTGGTTTATTTAGATTGTTCAGTTCCGCCTTCAATCTTTGATTTTCGGCAATGAGCGCTTCCCTTTCTTCAATTTCATTTCGAAGCACTGCTATTCCGTCAGCAGTTATATTTGCGATAATCTCAAGAAGTTTTCTCTTATCGTTTAATTCTGTTTCATTGGCAAAGGGGCTATCTATGCTTATTGTTCCGATGACTTCATTGTCATGTATGACAGGAACACATATGAAAGCTGTTTTCCCTAAGCGTTTTCCGGTCTTTCCTAAAAATGCCGGTTCTTTTGATATATCGGGGATTATTATAGATTTTCCAGTTTCACCAACCCTGCCTGTAATTCCTTCTCCAATTTTATAGTATCCCCGTTTTTTTTCATCAGCAGACAGCCCTATAGAAGCTTCTATAATAAGAGCATTATCTCTTTTCAAAGTCAGAGTACCTCTTTGAAGGTTCATATCTCTTCTGAGGACATCAAACACTTCATTTATAAGAGAAGTTACACTTTTTTTATGAGCCAGAATCGCGTGACTCACATTATAAATAATATCCACGAATACTCCTTAATACTGGAAATTTTCTATATGCCGTGGTTTAAAAGCATTTCGCATGCCAATAGATTTAATCTGCAAATTCAGACTCACAATTACAAATTTGTTCCATTTTTAAATATCCAGCTTGTTACAAATTTGTCATATAAAGGTTTATTCTTTGGATATTTTCTCAGGCTCTATCTCAAGTCTTTGCATTTTATAATGAAGGATTCTCTGCGTTGTTTTCAAATTTCTTGCTGTAGCTGCTATATTTCCTTTGGTATTTTTTAGCTCTTCCACAATCAGTTCTTTCTCAAATGAACTGACAAGAGTTTTAAAATCTGCGGTATCTTCTTTTATAATTGAGGTGTGGCTTTCCTTGCCGGTTTGAAGTGACGGAGGCAGATGATATGCGTTTATAACGCCTGAACTGCTGACAAGGAGTGCTCTTTCAATACAGTTTTCCAGTTCGCGGACATTTCCGGGCCAATGGTATGACATGAGCATATTTATCGCAGGAGCTGAAATACGCATTACATCCTTTGAGTATAAACGGTTGTATTTTTCAAGGAAATGCTCAGCAAGCAGTATAATATCCGATTTTCTGTCTTTCAGAGCCGGAATCATAATAGGAAATACATTGAGCCTATAATAAAGATCCTCTCTAAATTTCCCTGCCTTTATTGAATCTTCAAGGTTCCTGCTGGTTGCGGCAATAATCCTTACATTTGTCTTCAAAGTCAAACTTCCTCCTACTCTTTCAAAAGTCCTTTCCTGCAGAACCCTTAAAAGCTTTACCTGAACAGGTATGCTTATATCTCCTATTTCATCAAGGAAGAGTGTCCCTTCGTTGGCTAGCTCAAATCTGCCTACGCGAAGAACATTGGCACCGGTAAATGCCCCTTTTTCATGTCCGAAAAGTTCACTTTCTATTAAATTTTCAGGAAGAGCGGCACAATTAACAGATACAAAAGGTTTGTATCTCCGCGGACTAGCATAATGAATGGCTCTTGCCACAAGCTCTTTCCCTGTTCCTGATTCACCTCTTATCAGAACGGTTGCCTGACTTTTTGCTACCTGATTAATCATGTTGTAAACAAGATTCATCGACTTGCAGTTGCCTATAATATTGTCAGGTCTGTACTGGATCTCAAGCTGATTCTTCAGGCGCATATTTTCAGCCTTCAGATGGTCATTTTCCTCAATTTCAGTTCTAAGAACTGCCACGCCTTCAGCTGTTATATTGGCAACAACTTCAAGCAATCTGCGTTTTCTGTTTAGGACTTCCATGTTTTCAGCAACATGGTCTATACTTAGTGTGCCTATTATTTCTCCCTGATATTTTATTGGTACGCATATAAATGCGGTTCTTGCTGAGCGTTTTGTCCCTGTCCTTGCCAGAAAAGCAGGTTCTTTGGATATGTCCTGGATAATTACCGAATCACCTGTTTCTCCTACTCTTCCCGTAATGCCTTCTCCTATCTTGTAATGCCCCCTGCTTTTCTCTTCTCCAGATAATCCTATTGAGGCTTCAATAATCAAAGAATTATCTCTTTTCAAGGTAAGAGCCCCTCTTTTAAGATCCATATCTTTCTGTAGAACATCAAAGATTTCATTCATCAGAAGATCAACATTCTTTTTATGCATTAGTATCGTATGACTAACATGATGTATAATATCTAATTCAGTATAATCTTGGCACTTCATAAACTCTTGGTCTTTCTTTGTTTGGTAAATTATTACAAAAATGTAAGGCACATTTTTAAAAATACCAATTTATTACAAATTTGTGAAAGCATTGAGAAAAGACTATCTCATTCTCTTTTTTTAAACATGGAGATAAAATTATCCCAGATTTTGCAGTTGGCTAGTAAGCCGTGAATACTAGGAAACAAGATGCAGCTGTGGTGACCACTGCAATTCGAAGTTGACGCCTTTGCCCGAGTGGGCGCTCGCGCCCGCCAGGGAAGTAGTTGCGACTCAATAGCCAACCCCTTGCGGTTTGAGTTTTGTAAATCAAATAATATAATTTATTCAACTGAGCTACAGTTGAAACAGCTTAAAATTAAATAACTTAAGTCTATTTACAAAACTCAAATGCACCTTCTGGGATTATAGGAAAAAATAACTCAAAGAAAGACTAATTCTTGATGTTCATTTTTACTTATTAATTGAAGTCAATGTCTTAAGTTTTTCCGACATGGCATTGTCTATTTCAGCGTAATATCTGATAAAGTCCTCCCACTCATAATAGCCACCTTCGTCTTTTATGGGAAGGTTAACATCGTCATTGTTATAAACAACTTTAAGATAATACTTAGCTTCATCCTGATATATCTCAAAAGCAAGAAAAGAGGAGTAATGTGGGTTTTCATTTAATGGAACCTTCAAAGCGCTCATAACAGCCAGAATATTCGTATCATGCGCCGAATATAGAAAAAGTTTATATTTTGAATATCCTTCCAGACTTTCATTGCTGGTTTCTATTATCCTTTCAATCAATTTATTAGCAACAATATATCCTGTAATTTGAGGCTCATATTTTTGAGCTGATATCCAGGCAGCAAGCGGTAATATAATTGCTTTTTGTTCTGGTGTATCAATTTCTTTAGGCAGGATAACACCCTTCAGAGAGCATATATACATATAAGCAGAAAAGCTTTCTGCATCATCAAGTTCTTTTATTCTTAGTCCGGAAATTCTCGACCATAAAGGAAAATATTTTTCAACTTCTTTCTGTTTATCTAGCCAAGTCTTACTGCCAAATACATATTTTGTAATTATTTTTTTAAGTAGCTTTTCATAAATATGATCAGAATGAAGCAAGATATCTGAGCTGAGTTCAGCAGAGTTAACAGGAACTGGTTGATAGCGATATGGCAAAGCTTCTTCTCCATTTTTCAGGACAGGTCCCGTCCCTGCAGGATAAAGACCGTAAAGAACAGACTCCGCACTCATTAAAGTTCTATTTATGTTAGAAGTTCTTACATATAGAGAATTAACATCATAATTCTTGGTAATAAGTTTTAACTCTTCTATATATCTCTTTCTAAAAAATGTCCCCAGTTCATATTCCTGTTTCATTCCAAGCGGAGTAAGTTCGCCAAGGCCAAGACCCCAGTCATACGAATTGATATTTATAGGTTTTGTAGGAGTCCTATCTCCATGCCTGAATATAACAGAAGCAGTAACAAGCTTTTTGCTGTCTCCTAATAAATTCAATGAACTCGTTAAAATAAGGGCAAATGAGACGGCAAATATAATTCTCTTCATTGTAATATCCTATGATTTAGCAGTTTGAGATTCTTTCTTCTTTCTTTGATTTCTATAAGCGACGACTGGTCAAAATAGGATTCAAGAAATCTATCAAGAATTAATTGCCTAGCCAGATTGCTCGGGTGCAGCATGTCATCCGCATAGAATCTATAATCGCGTAACTCATCAAGAAGTATTTCGTAAGATGGGAAATACATGCAGTTTTGAGTCTGCTCAACGCATTCACATATAGCCGAAAGCAAATTCGCTTTGCTTCTGGAATTTAAACATAAATTCCCAGGATAATGCCTGACAGGAGAAAGCGTTATTATAACAGAACAATCAGGATTATAATTTTTAATGAGTGATATGCTTTCTTTAAGGTTTGCAAGATTCACCTCATTTGAAAGAATTTCGACAGAAAAGTTATTGTTGGGAACCTTGTGACAGTTGGCCGTTATTCTCCCAGATGATTTAAGAACATAGACTACCGAAGATGATGGAGTTAAAATAAACAGCCTGGCCTTCTTCAATCTCTCAACAAATTGTTTCTTAGCCTCATTAACCTGCCAAATGAGTTCCTCTTTGCTTTTTGAAGAAAAGAAACCATGATGTTCCCAGCTATGCCACAGACTGTTATCCTGAAAAAAAGTTTCTTCAGGATAATCTTTTTCCAGATACTTCAATGATTGAAGTATTGAATGAGAATTGTAAACTATCCCGTTTGGATTTGATGAAGTATGAAAACCTAACCTTCTTAGTTCTTCCATTACATATTGCGAGAAACAAGAGCCAATTCCTGCTATTTCCGAATCCATAGTGAAAGATTTCGGTTCCGGATATGCTTTAATAATTGTTGAAAGTTTTATTTCCATAAATAACTTCTCCATTGGAAATTCTATTCTTCTTTTGATTCTTTTCCAGAAGGGTTTATTTGTTAGATTATGAAAGAACACCTATTAAAAGCTTATGATCTTCTTTGTACATTCATTTGGAAGATTTTTCTGTTTCTGATAAGTGCTTGTTCAGTCATATGCATTTTCATATGTAAAGTTTTATATGCAATATGGTTTCTAATATCTCTGCTTTGGCCTTTTAATAAAATAGCTCCTGCGATAAACAATTTTTCCCGAAAACTTAATTCATCCCTAAAACCGCTTTTTAGAAAAATTTTCGATTTATGCCGTAAATTCCTTGATAAGAGTGACAGATCTGTAAAAAGCAAAAGACTGCTCTCCCCTATATTAATTCTAGTTTGCTTTCTGACATTTCATCCTCCTTCTCATTGGGGGCCATGGAAACTTAAAGAACAGGGAATAGCATCTTATTACGGATATGGATTCTATTTCAGGAAGACAGCAAGCGGCGAACGATACTATCCATGGGATGTAACGGCAGCAAGCCTGACTCTCCCCCTGGGAACTGTTGCAAAAGTAGTTAACAGGAGCAACGGATCTGCAGTTTATGTCAGGATCAATGACAGAGGCCCCTATGTAAAAGGAAGGATTATTGATCTATCGTTCCTGGCAGCTCTCAAACTTGGGATCTATAATCAGGGAATTGCCCCTGTGGAGATATATACCAGGGAATAAATAATTTTTAAAAGTGTGTCCGTTAACAGTTGACTGTTTGCCGTTTTGGAATACAGGTAAATCCTGTTTTTTGTCTTTGCTGTAAACGGTAAACAGGAAACGGATAACGGCAGACAGCAACGCGCATTTATAAGCTTGCGCGTTTCATTTCAAGCCTGACTTCACAAGGGGTGTATGGTATTTCGATAATTGCATAATAACCTTCGGAGAAGGGGCCTGGATTTATAATTTTTGTAGTCCCGATTATATCGCACCCTTTTCCTTCATGAATATGTCCGGTCAAACATGCAATTGGTTTGACCCTCTCAATAAAGCGCCTGATGCTTTTGCTGCCCACATGAAGACCTGTCGGAAGTTTGTCGTTGATAGTGCCGTAAGGAGGCTGATGCGAAATAAGGATTAATGGGGTTTCTGATTTAATAAGTTTTTCCTCAAAAAGATTCAACAGCTGTTCGTAGTAAGATTCATAATGCTCATTGGGAGTCTTTGAAGGGGTTATCAATGAACCGCCAATACATATAAAATTTATACCGCAAAAAGTTTGTATCTCGTCATTCCTTAAAGATTCTTCGACTTCCGGAAGCTCACAATTTCCTGCTACTGCCAGTAATTTATTATTTATTATAGAAAAACTGTTTAATATGGCCTGAGCTGCGACTGTGTTTCCAAAATGGGTTATATCTCCACAAACAACTACAAGATCTACAGATTTGATTTCCTCAGTAAGAGATTTTATATACTGTGTTCTACCGTGAATATCAGAAAATAAAGCAATTTTCATATATTTTTGCGCTAACAGTGCAGTTAGTGTATATTAAAGAGCTAATAAAATATGAAGCTCGAAATTAAAACTTTTAACAAAGGTAGGTAAAATATGAATAATTTCGTCTATTTCAATCCTGTAAAACTAATTTTCGGCAAAGGAACCATAACAAGTTTATCAGAAGTTCTTCCAAAAGATAAAAAAATAATGCTTGTTTATGGAGGAGGTTCGATAAAAAAGAATTTCGTTTATAGCCAGATAATTAACTCACTCAAAGGTTTTGACTTTGTAGAATTTGCCGGAATCGAACCCAATCCTGCTTATGAAACCTGCATGAAGGCAGTAGAAATAATTAAAGCTCAGAATGTAGGATTTCTTCTTGCAGCAGGCGGAGGCTCAGTTCTTGACGCAGTAAAGTTCATAGCTGCTGCATCAAAATTCGATGGCGATCCATGGAATATTCTCGCTGAGAAAGCTGAAATCAAATCCGCCCTCCCTTTAGGCTCAGTAATTACTCTACCTGCTACAGGGTCTGAAATGAACGCATATTCTGTTATTTCAAAAAAAGCCACAAATGAAAAACTCGCATTTTACAGCCAGGAAATATTTCCAAATTTTTCCATTATAGATCCTGAAGCTACATATTCACTTCCGATAAAACAGGTTATAAACGGACTTGTCGACACCTTCGTGCATACGGTTGAACAGTATGTTACTTTCGATGTCAATTCCCCTCTTCAGGACAGGCAGGCTGAAGCCATCCTTAAAACAATCGTTGAAATTTCCAATGATGTTATCAATAAGCAAAATGATTACGAATCAAGAGCCAATTTTTTCTGGTGCGCTACTTCAGCACTGAACGGCGTTATTTCCTGTGGGGTACCCCAGGATTGGGCTACTCACATGATTGGACATGAACTTACTGCTTTTTACGGAATAGATCATGCTCAATCGCTCGCAATAGTTCTGCCAAGAGTCTGGAAACACAATATAGAACACAAACAGTCCAAACTCATCCAGTTCGGCAAACGAGTCTTCGATATCAAAGGAAAAGATTCAAAGAAAACTGCTCAGAAAGCCATCAACAAAACCGAAGAGTTTTTCCAAAGCCTTGGAATCAAAACAAAACTCTCTGATTATGGCATTGATGCCAAAGAAGCTGCAGAAAAAATTTCAAAACGATTCAAGGAAAGAAATACCAAGCTTGGAGAAAAGGAACAGCTTACTTACAAGGATATTAAAAATATTCTTAAGAAATGCTAGAAACACGATTGTGTCTTTGGGTAGAGGGCAGGTTCACGCAGAGCAGCGTGGCAAGCTCCGAAGCTTATACCGCAGAGAAGCGTTGCTGACCATTCATTTCGGACGGTTGCGGAGAGCCGTCCCTACCTTTACTGCGTTCCGTAGGAAATCCTTCCTGTATAATTATCTACATGAATTATTGCCATGTTTGCCGTATTATGCCTAGCTACTGTATTGCTCGTGTATTCTCCCTCTCCTATTACCAGATATGCATCAGAGCCAACTACATCTCCAGTGGATCTAAAAATGATTCCCTTGAATGTTTGAGATGAGCTTAAAACTTTTGCATCTGTAACAGAAGTTATATCAGCAGCTCCTACGAATGTTCCTCCATTGTACCCTGCAGTTGTAGTGCTTATGTCCTGAATTATTGTCCCGGTAGGAAAAAAATCCCATTTTTCATCAGGAACCCATCCTTGAAACACATTGCTACTGTTTACAATACATGCACGATAACTCTTATAAGGATAATTCTGTGATAATACTGTTTGATTTGTAACAAATATCAGAGCACAATATACTCTTTTTGTTATTGCGTATGAGCGGACGGCTTTTAGTTTTGAACCTATTTCACGGGTGGCAAGCTCAACAGCCTGCCCCTTTGTCATAGTAAGAAACGCCGGAAGTGTTATAGCCATTATTATTCCAATAATGGCCACCACTGCCATAAGCTCTACAAGTGAAAATCTCTTAAACATAAATTATTGCCATGAATATGAAAATTTTTTGCCAGTATAATTGTCAGAAGTATTATCTTGTCCTGCGGTTGAATATATGAATACAGTCCCATACAGATCGTCATTGCTGGCAGGTCCAACATTATTTACCTCTCCATCATAATCTGTGTCCATGTAGATCAGATACTTATTGCTCCAAGGATCAAGATAGCCTAGAGTCGTATAATTAGTCGGAACATCAAGAAATCTTATGCTTCTTGAATTGCCTGAGGTGTATGCTGCCTCTGCAAGTGGAGCAGCAACATCTGTAAGCAATGACATCAGATCCGCATATTTATCCGTTGTGTTTGCATCTGCCCAAGCTGAAGGTATCGGCAAAACGCCATAGGTCGATTCATAAGTCTTTATAGCTGTGACAATTGCGTTCATCTGGGCTTTTGCCTGAGCTTTTTTGGCATTATTTTTAACGATGTTCACCGCAGGAAGAAGCATTGCTATAAGAATCCCTATAATTGTTATAACTACAAGAAGCTCGAGAAGGGTAAACTTTCTGGATTCCATATAAAAGTACCATATTTCAATTGTTATTAAAGTTAGTTATATCGTCGCCTTGACCAAAATCATTTGGATCGTCTGAGTTACTTCCATATTTCCCATCTTTTCCTAATGAACCAATATCAAACATCTCTGGATTAAATTCACCGGGGCATTTATACAGAAGTGGATTCGCCCAAGCATCAACAATATACTCATAGGATGTGCCCTGTGCCTTTATATTACCTGAGCCAACAAGAGACTGATATTCAAAACACTTGATAAAATCTTTATCTTTATTTGTTACTCCATAGTCAAATTTAAATCTATTGTTATCACTAGGTGGATTTGCATAAGAAGTAGTATTGGTGAAATAATACCCCTGGTCAATCTTGTAGGACTGCAAGGCTATATCAAGCTGTTTTACTATGGCTCTTGTTTTTGAATTCTTCATTTTTTCCCATACAAGAGAATAAACTCCAATAGTAATCCCTATTAGGATTGCGATTACAACGAATACTGCAAGAAGTTCGATAATAGTGAAATTTTTTCTGTTCATAAGTCTGATCTCTTTAATCATTACATGTTTTAATTTTAACTCTCTTCAATACATTCAGCAATACCTATGATAGCAAACTCATTTATTATTTCATATTAATACAATCGTCATTCTCATATATTGAAAAATCCAAGATTTGCAACATATTTTTTCGCAATATCTTCTGAATAGTGCTTGACTTGCATATATCAGACTCTATTTTCTGACTTCATCAAATTTGTGCTAATTCTTTAGGAGGAAATATACAAAATGACAAAAAGAGACATCGTTCTAAAAGTCGCTCAAGATTGCGATCTCACCCAGAATCAAATTGCTTTTGTAGTTCAGAAGACTCTTGACTACATAGCCGACGAACTCGTAGAAGGCAAAAATGTCGAACTCAGAGATTTCGGAGTATTCGAAGTGCAGAAGAGAAAAGCCCGCAAAGGCAGAAACCCTAATAAACCAAAAGACGAAGTAATAATTCCGGAAAGACTTGTAGTAAAATTCAAAACCGGAAAAGAGCTCAAGCAGAGAATCGCTAAGCTCCTTAAAAAGTAATTTTAGCTTTTATGATAGAATAAACCTCGCTCAAAAGGCGGGGTTTTTTTTATTTAAAATCAAGAGCTAAGCACTAATCTCGAAATTCTAAACAAATTTGAATTTAAGAAATCTTTAATTTTCAAAACTTTGGAATTAGAATTTTGGGTTTGTTTCGAGTTTAGAAATTAGGATTTAGGATTTACATTACTATGTCATCATATTTACCGCCTCCCGGCACTTCGGATATTTTTCCTGACGAAATACCAAGATGGAATTTTATAGAATCTATCGCGCGAAAAACTTTCTCCCTTTATGGTTACGGAGAAATCAGGACTCCTGTTTTTGAGTACAGCGAAGTTTTCAAAAAAAGTATCGGTCAGGAAACGGAAGTTGTTCAGAAGGAAATGTACTCATTTGAAGACAGAGGGGGAAGGGAACTTACCTTACGCCCGGAAGGAACTGCCGGTGTAATGAGAGCCCTCATGGAGACTGACGCTCCCAATGGAGTGGAAACAAGAGTCTGGTACCTCGGCCCGATGTTCAGAGGTGAACGACCTGCAGCAGGACGAAAGCGCCAGTTTCATCAGGTAGGTGTTGAGAATGTTGGCAAAACTTCTCCTGAGCATGATGTAGAATCTATTTCGATGCTCATGCATTTTCTTGAAGAGTTGAAAATAAGTGATTCAAAACTCCTTATAAATACAAGAGGCGCCCAGGAAGACAAAGTTCCGGCCGAAAAAGCATTAAGAGATTATTTTTCTTCTCATATCGATAAAATGTGCAAAGACTGCAAAGAGAGATTCAATAAAAATATCTGGAGAATCCTTGACTGCAAAATGCCGGAATGCCAGGAGTCTATAAGGCTCTCTCCGGATGTGAAAGACTTCTTTACAACATCCTCGAAAGATTACTTCAAAAAAGTTACCGAACTGCTGACTAAACAAGGAATAAGTTATGAAATTGACAATCGCCTTGTCAGAGGTTTGGATTACTATCAACATACTGTCTTTGAAGTTACTCACTCAGGACTTGGAGCTCAGAATGCCATAGCTGGCGGAGGAAGATACTCTATAGCAGTTCCAGGTTCTTCAAAATCAATCTCCGGCGTAGGATTTGCCGCAGGCGTGGAGAGATTAATAATGGTTCAGGACTCTTTAAACGCCAAGCTCCCTATCTTAAAGGATGATTTTATATTCATAGCCAGCCTTGGAGAGAATGCAAGAGAAAAGAACTTCCTTCTTGCTTCCGAACTTAGAAAAAACGGCTTAAATGTCCTGATGGAACTGGAAGCAAGGAGCATGAAAGCCCAGATGCGCTCTGCTGATAAAGACCATGTTTCAAAAGTCCTGATAAGAGGCGATGACGAAATATCAAAAAATACAGTTATTATAAAAGACATGAAATCAGGAAATCAAACTGAAGTTGCATATTCAGAAATAGTCAAGTATTTAAAACTTTCTTAATAATACAGATGGAGCAGATTTTAGTTAGTTAGTGCTTCTCTACTGATAGTAGCACTAACTGACTCTTATCTCTATTCTGACTTCACGCTACTCTATCAGAATCGGACATGGCGGCATCGAATCAAGGAAAGTTCTACCATATTGCTTTGATATGATCCGGCGGTCTAGGATTGCAATTATCCCCGTGTCTTTTTTGCTTCGTATCAGTCTGCCGATGCCCTGTTTGAACTTCAGAACTGCCTCCGGAAGCGAATACTCCATAAAAGCATTCTTTCCTTCTTTTCGGATTTTTTCAAGTCTGGCCTCGATGAGAGGGTCTGAAGGAACAGAAAAAGGCAGCTTTGTTATGATAACATTGCTAAGCGCTTCTCCCGGTACATCTACTCCCATCCAGAAGCTTGTCGTACCGAAAATCACCGAATCAATATCTTCTTTAAAAACTTTAATCATCCTTGAACGGGAAATGCCTTCTCCCTGAACAAGCAGTTGTATCCCTTTTTCTTCAAAATAGGCTGCTGTTGCTTGCTTCATTTTTGAAAGCAAACCATAGCTTGTGAAGAGGACAAAAGCCTTGCCTGAGGTTTTTTCAATATATTTCTTGATGTATTCTCCTAATTGTTCCTCAAATCTGGCATCCATGGGGTCAGGAATGGATTTCGGGATATAAACTTTGGCCTGGTTCAGGTAATCAAAAGGCGAGGACAGGATTTTTTCAATGCCGCTAAAGCCAGTTCTTTTTTTGTAAAAATCAAGTTTTTTGCCGACAGAGAGAGTAGCGCTTGTCAGGACTACAGGAAACTCTTTATCGAATAGATATTTTTTCAATATACCTGCTACATCCAAAGGAGAATAATTAAGTGTCGCATTCTGTTTCAGTGAATTATCATTGGTCTCTATCCAATAAACGCTTTCTTCAGCTCTCATCATGATAAATTCAAAAACAGCTTGCGTGTACTCCCTACACCTTAAAAGCTGCGCAGTGATTTCAAGTTTATAGTCTGCATCCTCCTGAAGCTTCATATATTCTTCGAGTTTTCTTTCCAGCAAACTCAACTGTCCTGTCAGAACATCTTCAACTATATTTGGTTTTAAAATCCGTTTCTGATTATCATCAAAGTCGCTCATATACTCACGGATCGAATTAAAAAAAGTATTTGTATATTCAAAAGCAGAAGTAACAAGTTCTCTGAGCTCAGAAGCCTCAGTGCCGGGCCGTATGAGCAATCCCCTGCCGTGGGAGGAATTGTATAACTTATTCAACATCGTAAAAATCCCGCTTTCACTGATTCTGACGCCGAGGTGTTTGGCCGCGTTCATTTCAAGCTGATGAGCTTCGTCAAGTATTACAGCCCCGTAAGCAGGCAGAACGCCTCCCTCAATGTCATCAGTCATTTTCATCTTAAGGTCTGCAAGGAAAAGAGCGTGATTAGTTACAACAATATTCGCCTTGTCCCACTGCTTTCTTGCGTTCCAATAGAAACAGTCCCGAAATTTTTTGCATTTGGGTCCGAAACAGTTTACTGCCTCGCAGCAGACACAAAGCCAGGTATTGAGCTGAGGTTCAAACCCTAAATCAGCCAGAGTCCCGTCGAAAGTAGTCTCGCTCCACTTGGCTATCCTAACGATTTCAGGCACCATAGAATTGCTGGGGAGATATTCGCTTTGTCCATTGCCTGTGGTAAGTTCAAGCTTTCTTCTGCATACATAGTTTCCCCTGCCCTTTGCCAGGCAGGCTGTAAACTCTGTTTCCATTAATTCTTTCAGAATTGGTATATCTTTGTTAACAAGCTGTTCCTGTAAATTAATAGTTTCAGTTGTTACTATTACGGGTTTCTTTTTTTTGAGTGAATAATAAATAGAAGGTATCAGGTAGGCAAAACTTTTTCCTACACCGGTAGGAGCTTCAATGCAGAGATTCTCAGAAGCAATCAGCGATTCAGCCACATATTGCGCCATTTCCTTCTGCTGCGGCCGCTCTTCGTAAGGCCTGCCTCCATATTTTTCCGCTTCTTCAAGCGGTGTTTGGCTGCCGAAAAAAGCAGAAGTCAGCACCCTTACTTCTGCTAATTCAGGATCTCTAACAGGCATTATCATATTTTTTCTTCTTTTTAAGGCTTGATGATGCTATTAATAGAACTCCGCAGATAAGCCAGAATATAAATGCCCAGTTAAAAAGAGGCGGCAATAGATATACTAAAAACAAAACTCCATACAGACCTTTGAACGCAAATGGTTTTATCTTCCAGAAAATTTTAAATCTTCTTAGTTTTACAAACATTGAAAGCCCTGCAGAGATGACTCCAAATCCGATTCCTGCAAGAACATCACTCAAATAATGATAATTATCATAGTTTCGCAGGAACGCTACAGCTCCGACAACCACAGCTCCAGGTATTGCCACTATTGGTATTTGAGAAGATACGCTGGCAACCATGCAGGCTGAAGTACCTGAGTCCCCGCTCGGAAAAGAAAGATAGTTTCTATGGTTTGGTCTTTCCCTGTGCACTGAAATTTTTAAGCTCCAGATAATTACGCTTGCAATTAAAAAAGCCAGCAATAATCTGCATGCCAGAGCCTTGTATCTGACTACTCCAAGAATCAACGCTACATATACAAGGAATTCGCCTTTGCCAATTACTTTTATGATATTTAATATTGTCCATTTTTCATGAGAATTTGCTATTTGCTGAAGAGCATTTTTGTACTCCATATCGAAGGGATGAAAAATACCTGAGAGAATCAGAAATATTATACCGATAAGGATATACAAATATGGTGATTTAAAACTTAATATATTATGAAATGAACGCATAATTTTATTACTCAAAAGCTTTTATTGAGACATCTCCGGAATAGAGTTCGTGGAATCCGCCGTTTTCATCTATCACATAAAGGCAGCCAGATCTTTTAATGTCAATAACTTTAGCGTCTAATAAAGTTTTTCCAAGGATATCTACATTAACTTTTCTGCCTATAATCCTATTCTCTTCTTTCCACGACATGTAAAGACGCTCTTGGCTCTGTTCTGCTTTCTCCGTAAAAATTTGTATTTGCTTTAAAAGCATTTCATATGCCGCTGCAATGTCAGAGACTTTGCCTGTTTCATTAAATATGGAAGTAGCAGGACGGTCGATTGAATCAAGCTGTTCTTTAGCCATATTTATATTTATTCCTATGCCTATAACTACTCCTCTGATATTGTTATGCGTATCTGAAACAGTTTCGCAAAGAACCCCTGCAAGTTTCCTTTCTCTACAATAAATATCATTTGGCCATTTAATCCATAAATCTTTATTCCCCGGAAGCAATTCTCTTGCAACATCAAGGGCAGCCAACCCTCCAATCCATGAACTTATTGATATATCAAACTTAGGATATTTTATAATAAATGACGCATACAGGTTTATTCCCGGAGGAGAAAACCAGTTTTTCTGCATCCTTCCTCTTCCGGCTCTCTGTGAATCAGCAATAATCAAAAGCCTGTCACTAAGAGTATCAAAATTTTCTATGCCATATTTGTTAGTAGAATCTATCTCTTTAAATCGTAAAATTTTAGACATATATATATTTGTTATGAAAAGTCGTTGGCCTGTAACAGGTTTGTTATTACAAATTCTATTATATGTTATAGGTTGATTTTTTTCTTCAAACGATATGTATTTTTACAGTTGAATTAGAGGATTGCAGCCAAACTCTATTCCGTTTAAATTTTATAAATGCTATTTTGTATTCTTTTGTTCAAACTTGCCGTGAACTGAAAATAATGCAAACAGCACTAAGACTTGAATCAAAATGGTACGATGATGGACTGCAGCTTGCCAAATAGTCGGAAAATTTACCACTCTCCAATTCATTTACCACTTTTAACTTGAAGGCTTCGCTGTAACGAACTACACTTCTTGTCATATTTATTATTCCTGTTTTTAGGTTGTTATTCTGTCAACCTATATCAGGACAAGACATCCACTTCCCACTTTCAATTTTCAATTTTTTCATACGAGAGAGTGGAAACAGAAAAATATTCCCCATATAATGACGTTGGAAAATGGAAAATGGAAAATGGAAAATGGAAAATGGAAAATGGAAAATGGAAAATGGAAAATGGAAAGTTGAAAATGGAAAGTTGAAAATGGGATGGTTGATGGTTGATAATTGAAAATGGATGGGTTTTTTAGAGAACTTTCAACTGCAATTAAAAGAAGCCGATGTAAAAGATCGACACTCCTGATCTTAAATTCATCACAAATA
>MHBE01000052.1 GCA_001803205.1 Lentisphaerae bacterium GWF2_38_69
GGGATATTTCAAATTATAGGAAAGCAGTTATTGAAGGGCAACAGTCAGGAAAAAATAAATCAATATTTTCAGCTAATACAAATAAGACTTAAGTTTCTTTTCCTATTGCTTTGTTAACTGCGTCTTCCTGTAGCAGTCGATGCTAAGGCCATTTACCATTCCTCTTGCTTTCACATGCGCGTAGTGTTCAGTTGTTACCTCTTTTTAACCTAAAAAAGCAGGTGGAAAACTCTTTTCAGAAATGCCGAAATTTTCACAATCTCCACGGATTAGGCAGAATATCCCGCAAGCCATCATGAGAATAGCACCCGTCAGTCTCATTTCCAGTATGAACTTCCGCTTCCAACATCAGGCGCAAACTTCCGATAAAGTATACAATGTTACACAGTAGAAATTTATAAGATTAATCAAGGAACTAGGAATTGTTTGAGCTGCGCCCTTTGTTGCTGTTGTAGTTGCTGTTGCTTTTGTTGATTCTGTATCTGTTGTGACTGATTCGGGAGTTCTGTACAGGATGCTAATAGAAATGTTGCTGATGCAACAAGCGTGACCTTAATTAATGTTTTCATAGTTCTTTTCCCTGTTTGTTATGTCTGTAAAGTCTACTTAGTCAAAAAGTATACAGATTCTTACAAATATTTCTGTACCCAATTAGCATTACTCTTAATAAACATTTCGTTTGTATGACAATTTGCAATTAAAGCTAAAAGAAAAAAGCACTAAGAGTAATTACACCTCTACTACTAAAGTCACAGCCGAAGTACTTGGTATATCTGCCAGAAAAGTAGAACAAGCTAGAACAGTCCTCGACAAAGAGAAGAACTCAAACAAGTATCACCGTAGTAGCACAAACATCATTATTTATGGCTATCAATAATCTGCGTCTTCCTGTAACAGTCGATGCCATGGTCGTTTACCATTCCTGTAGCCTGCATATGCGCGTAACACACAGTAGAGCCCATGAACTTGAATCCGCGCTGTTTCAAATCCCTGCTAAGCGCGTCTGATTCCTTGCTAACGGCAGGATAATCCTTAATGGTCTTCGGGTAATTGATAATTGGTTTGCCTTCTACAAAACGCCAGATATACTTTGCAAAACTCCCGAACTCTTCTTTTATCTTCAGAAAGATCTGAGCGTTGTTAACAGATGCAGTTATCTTCATTCGGTTTCTTATAATACCTGCGTCAAGCATTAGCGATTCAATTTTCTCTGAATCGTATCGAGCTACAACTTCAGGCTCAAAATTATCAAACGCTTTCCTGTATGCTTGGCGTTTTTTCAAAACAGTGTACCAACTGAGGCCAGCCTGTGCAGATTCAAGAGTAAGAAACTCAAATATCTTCCGGTCATCATGAACCGGAACACCCCATTCCTCATCATGATACTTTACATAATCCTCTTTCGACAGATCAACCCACGGACAGCGGCATAATTCATTCTCTTTGATTTTCATTCTCCGCAACCTCGTTTTTCCAGTTAATTATAACTCAATGCAGTTGAATTATAGCTTACAAATCTTATGCTACAACCTTATTTGGATCTTGGGTATAAACATATTGAAATGATGACAAAGACAAAGCTATAGCTTATAATTGCCGTTCCAGAACATTAGATGTAATTATGAATATACAAGGAAAAGAATATGGGCAAACAAGCTTCATTATCGGCAAATCCGGCTCCATTAGGACTCCTGGGATTTGGATCAACTACAATTCTTCTAAATCTGGCAAATGCAGGAATAATAGAAATGAGCACAATGATTTTAGCCATGGGCGTTTTCTATGGAGGTATAGCGCAGATGATAGCAGGGATAATGGAATTCAAGAACGGAAAAGGTTTCGGAGCTGTCGCTTTCCTTTCATATGGTTCTTTCTGGCTGACTTTGGTAGGCTTGCTGGTTTTCCCGAAACTAGGATGGATGAACGGACCTTCTTCAGCAAGCATGGCTGCTTATTTTATCGTCTGGGGGATAATTACGCTTGGTTTCCTTTTTATGACAATTAAATCCAAAGCATCATTTCTTGTTTTCCTGACTCTCGTAATTCTTTTCTTTCTTCTTGCCGCCGGGGAATTAACAGGTAATGCAGCACTTAAAATATTCACAGGATACGAAGGGATAATATGCGGAGCACTGGCAGTTTATGATGCGCTTGGTCAGATGATTAATGAATTCTACGGAAGAACAATTCTTCCTTTGTAAAATATTCAGATTTTCAGGACAATTTTTCCTGTACTCTTTTTTAAGAGCATTTCAGTAAGTGCATCTGGAACTTCTGTAAAAGAAATAACCTTCGTGACAGAGACAGAGATTGCGCCATCTTCAACAAGTCCGGAGAATCTTTCGCCTGCTTTTTTAAGTGTTTCTTCTGCTTTTTTACCATTCCGATGCCCTGATCCAAGGCTTAACTGATGAAATGTGAGCCCGCTCATAAAAGAGTTCTTATAAGATTCAGGCCTGCAGAAATCAACCAGTTCCACCATTTCTCCTTCATAAGAAAGAGAATCTGCAACGAGTATATCATTATCTCTGCCCACGGCATCCAAACCTTTTGTCACCCCCTCCCCTGCTGTGATTTTCAAAACTTCTTCTACAACATCTGAATTTTTATAGTCAATTATATGAGTAGCGCCTAAATCTCTCACATATTGAGTCTTCTGTGCCGAACATGTAGTTATTATTTTTCCAAGCTTGAAATATTTCGCTATTTGAATGGCAAAGCTTCCCACTCCACCAGCCCCTCCTGCTATAAATATTGTATCTTCAGAAGTTATTCTTAACTTATCGACAAGAGCCCGCCAGGCGGTCCATCCCGCGCATGGGGTTGCTGCAGCCCGGACTGCATCCAGCTCAGGATGCTTGATGACTGTATCTGCATTTTGGAGAGCGTATTGGGCAAATCCGCCAAACCTTTTGAACATGTCGCCATGGTAGAGAACTCTATCTCCTGCTTTAAAGTTTTTGACAGATTCCCCTATAGCTTCAACATAACCTGAAACATCCAGACCGGGAATCCAGTCCTGTGACATATTGTTTACCATTTTCTTCCAGTAAATAATTTTACTGTCCACCGGGTTGAGGCCAGCTGCCTCTACTTTTACAAGTATCTGATTGTTTATAGGTTTTGGTACTGGCACTTCTTTTAGAGAAAATTTGTCATTTTCCGGATTGAAAGTAATAGCTTTCATAATATTTCTCGCAATTTAAAATGTTATAAACTGCCTTGATTATAGCTGATATCGACAAAATTTTAAGGAGTACTTTCTATCTTTCGTTTAATCCTGAAATAACACTTTTAATATTTATAATTCTGAGCCATAATTAAAGATCATACGGGGTTAACTTTAAATCAAAAAAAGGAATATGATTATGGCTAAGACAAATCTCAAAGGAAATCCTGTCAATACAGTTGGAGACCTCCCTGCAGCAGGAAGCTCAGCTATCGATTTTACCCTTACTAAAAATGACCTGAGCGATGTTACGCTAAAAGATTTCAAAGGAAGTAAAATAGTCCTTAACATCTTCCCGAGCGTTGATACTCCTGTTTGCGCTACTTCAGTAAGAAAATTCAATGAAAAAGCCGCGGCTCTGACTAACACAAAAGTTCTATGCGTTTCAAGAGACATGCCGTTTGCACATGCAAGGTTTTGCGGCGCCGAAGGAATTAAAAATGTCACAACTCTTTCAGAACTCCGCACCTGCGACTTCGGCAAAAAATACGGCGTAAGAATTGCCGACGGCCCTCTTGCGGGTTTACTTGCAAGGTCTATCATTGTCATAGATTCAGCAGGCAAAGTAGCTTACACTCAGCTAGCTCCTGAAATTACAGAAGAAATCGATTACGAGAAGGCTTTAGCAGCAGTAAACGCTGCCAGATAATTAAAAAGTTTGTCTTACTTTCTCTTTTTGAGATTATCTGCCTTTATTTATAGAATCTCTCAATGTGATTGCTGTTTATGATTATCAATAAAAAACAACTCTACAGACTCATCCGTCTGGCATCCGCGATTAAACAGAACAAATACCCTAACTGTTCATCTTTCGCAGAGGAGATGAAAAAATGCGATATGGAGTGTTCCACCAAAACAGTCCAGAGAGATTTCTATCTTCTCAAAAATTATTATAACGCCCCGATTGAATTTGACTTTGCCATGAATGGGTATTACCTCAAACACCACGGCTGGGAATTCAATGCCCCCCTCTACAATGAGTCAGAACTTCTTTCTTCAGTACTTGGCGCGAAGATAGCCGAAGATATAATGCCTGAACCTCTTAAAAGCCAGATAAAAGATTCAGTTGATCAGATACTCTCTGCCAATAATCCCGACTTTCTGGATACGGCCACTATCAATACTTTCATTGCTTCAAGCGGCGTTGAAGTAAAAATAGATCCTAAAGTCTTCGGGATTATCTTTTCAGGATGGAAGAATCACAACAGCGTGAAAATAGTTTATGAGGCGCTGCACGGCAAAGAAAGCTCTAGATCAATTGATCCCTATGTGATAACTTATTACAATTCAGCCTGGTATGTAAAAACTTACTGCCATCTTAGAAACGACATAAGAGTTTTTGCCATCCATAGAATCAGGAAAGCCTCTCCGGAAAACAAGACTTTTGAGGTTCCAAAGGAAGTTTTAAAAGGAACAATAGTAGGTCAGCCGTTCAATTATCAGAATGTGAAGGATATTGAACTCTGGTGCTCAAATGAGATAGCCGGATATATAATAGAAAGAGCCGACGCCAATAGCCAGGAGTACGCTTACAACGACGACGGTTCAATTAACCTCATTATCAAATCAGCCCCAAAACATACTCTGACAAGATGGATTCTATCTGAAGGAAGCAATATAAAAGTGCTTAAACCTGAATCTCTCATCAAGGAAATTAAATCCACACTAAGAAAAACCTTGAATATTTATAAAAATTGAGTCTTTCCTGAAAAGCTAAAACGCGATATGACTTAGCCACGGGTGTAAGCCCGTGGTTAATAATGTTGCAATTCTTTTAAGCCCTCCCACAGGAAGGGGAGCGGCGACACATTATGAATCATAAAGATGCTAATAACTTATATATCAGTTTATTATAAATATTTCTCAAACCCGAGATTGGAGCGGTAACCACCCGGCGGGTTGACGCTGTAGACGATGAACAAAAAGTTCTACGGATATGAGCGTCAAACAGGATGTTTGCGCTACCACGCCTTTACTGATTTCTGTTTTGCTTCGGTTCATCTATTTGCATCTTGAGTTCATCCGGCAATATATCCCATAATTGAGGGTGGCTTTCAACAAGCCTTGCAATATCGCCCAAATCCTTCAGTTTTTTACTCTGTCTTCTGGATGCGTCCTTCCAGGCACGAATTTTCCCTTCAAGCGTATCTTCTAAGGATGCAACTCTCATTAATATTCCATGCACATCTGCCGGAACGGAGCAAGCAGGATATCCTTGATATTCTTTTTCCGTGCTCAGCTGTATGCTTACTTTTGAATTCCCCTTGAAGTTAATGGACCACGCGAACCTCTCGGAGGAAAACCCATTTTCCTCAAGTATCTTCACCACTTCTTCAATTGATTCAGTTGCCACGACCAAATCAACATCTTGTGTAACCATCGGTTCTTCTGCCCAGTGATTTACTGCAATTCCGCCAATAGCACACCATTGAATATCTGAGCTTTCTAAACAGGCCACGACTCTCATAACATCGTCCGTTCCTCCGCCTGTTTGCCAATCATAAAATTTTTTAGGTGTCATCCTTTATCCTTTTCAATTATTGCCTTTTTTGCCTTCATTGGCTTTTTATCTTGCAACACACGATGTGCTGCTCTTTTGCCAAACCAAGAATTCTATTGCCACCAACGGTCGGCGGCATGCAATCGTTGGGGATTGCGGGCTACTTTCCTGTCAAACTACACCTAACTTAATGCGGGGCAAAACACACGAGTAACCACTTAATTCCCAATGTTTTATACCGCTTATTAGCCGTTAGGTGTTTTCTATTTGTTCCATTTCGGTAATTTTCCGGTTTGCTCAATAAAGTCTTTTAGCATTTCAACTTGTTCTTTCTTTTGTTCGTCTTTACCATTCGTTACATACCAATACACATCAAGTGCATCTGTTTTGTCTTTTAACATCTGGTAAGTCCAACCTATTTTTCTTGAGTTTTTATCGTAGTGAACTCCATTCACAATTTCGTCAAATAGTCCACCTGAGTTTGAGTAACCGATATAAACCAAGTTAATTTTCCCGTTTCGCAATTCTAATACCTTAAAAACACCATCTTTGTCTTTTGGTGCATTGCAGACTTTTTCTAAATCTTTGTCTGCTTCAAAAAAGAAATGGTCATTGTCTGTATATTTCTTCGGCTCTTGAAACATTGTATAATTATTATTTCGTTGTTTTCTTATTCAACCTGTCTGCTGTAATTATTCTATTAGTATAAGAATTAATTGTCAGCCTAACATTTTTATAATTGTTTGTAATGTAAATATTTTTCCCTGTTTTTTGAAACATTGTTTTGTCTGTTCCTTCAATAATTTCATAAATCATTTTCTCGATTTTATCTTTTGGGAGTTGTATATTCAACTTCTTATTAATTCTTTCATAAACAAGGTCAGTATAACAAATTTTATCTAAGATTTCTGTTTTATAGTCTTCCATGCAAAGTTTTGCTCAATTTTTATATTTTATTCTCTCACAGCGTCTTAATAATTTTCTTTTTTAACCTGTTATTAGCTACAGGTGATTCTGTATACAGGCACAAATCTCTTCAAAAAATACTTGATTTCTTAATTGTTTTCTAATTTAACTTGGTCTTTTTCTTCTGCGGCTGCCATTATGCAAAACCGTTGTTGAGCGTTGGCTTGTAATTGGTCAAATTCATTGTCATTTTTTAGTCTGTCATTGGTTTAATCATACTTTCTATAAACTCAATTTCTTCATTGCTCAGTTTGTATTTTTTATACAATTCTTTGTCAATTTCTTGTGTCGATTTACTCCAGTTTATGTCTGAATTTGCAGTAAAGTTTTGTGTTGGCACAAATCGGAAAGTTTTGGAAGTTGCATCTTGACTTGCTTTTCCTAAACTATGTTGAAATCTTGCAAACTTTGTAGTTAAATACTTTGTTAGGTTTTTTGCTGAATGTTCGTCCAAATTCAATTCAACTCCAATTACTAAATATGATTCTGTACAAATTGTATTTGGAATACCAACAAATGAATTAAGGTTATCGTCATTTAATTCCGTACCAATGTTATTTGCTCTTGGTGTAAAGACCTTGAATTTGTCAATCCATCCTGTGTTTTTTGTAATTTCCTCTCTTTCTAAAAAACCAGTTTGTTTGCCTTTTCCATAACAAATAACAGGATTTTTCAATCCTTTTTTATCACCTCTATATTTTCTATTGTTTTTAACAATGTTTGCATCTATGTCAAAAGGTCTTCTCGGTGAAATATGAGTTTCAAATGAATTAAATTCCGAAATAGAGTTGATTTTTTTTATTATTTCTATTGCAATACTATGACGAATTAGAATGTCTGAATCTTCTGTTTTAAGACTTCTCTCATTTATTTTGGGAATTAAACTGTCTTTGTAAGTAAAAACTTTAGTTAAATCCTTTGAATTATCACAATTTTTATTCCAATGGAAATAGCAAATACCACCTCTTAAATTTATGTTTTGAAAAATTAAATCTGGTTTCAGGAAATCGTGCAATTCGGAAATGTGTATATCGTTTAGCATTTGTGACCTAAATACATCTAATCCCTTTCCACCTGCAAACCATCTTGTAGGCATAATCATAGCAATATTACTTGGGCTTAACTGCTTAGCTACATCCACAAAAAGATTATAAATTGGTTTGGCACTTGCTTGAGCACCACCGTCACTTTGCTGATAAGGCGGATTGCCTACAATTGCATTGAATTTCATTTTCTTGTTGTTTATTTTGATGGTTTCTTTTTCAATGAATTTATTTTCACTGATTAAATCGTAAGAGGTGTAGTTAGCTTCAATTAGTTTTACATCTAATTCCAGCAACTTGTACACTTTTCTGGTAAACTCATACGCAATTTTTGAGGTTGGTATAGAGTAGAATTTATTGGCTACATCTTTACCAAACTTTTTATAAACGGCATACACAAACTCGCCTTGTTTGGAAGCAATATCTAAAAACATTGTATTCTTATCAACGGCTTTGGTTGGCAAACCGCTAATGATTTTGTCGGTTACAATTTCAGGAGTTACAATTTCAGAATCTGATAACCGACTAAACTTTTTCATTGCATTACTCGCTCTTTCTATTGGCGAAATGGCTGTATCGTTGGCTAATGAATTAATGTTGTGAATTTTATAATCTAGTTCGCTTAAAATAAAAGGATTGATGTGTTTTTGAAACAAATCAAGTATTGTGATTTCAAGACTCAAATTTGAAGCAATACGCAAATTATCAGAGTTATCCTTGATGTGGTTAATGATTTCTTGTAAGGATTTAACTCTAGTATCTGTTAAAAATGCAAAGAATAAAATTCTTGCGTAATACATAGCAAATTGACCTTTATAGTCATTTACAGCTTCATCATCTTTGGTTTTGGATTTTGCATTTCCTTCATTTTCATCTTCGTCATTATCAGGAGAATCATCAATATCAATATCGTCTCCTTCTCCGTCTGCTGGTGGAATTTCTAAACCTTGGCGAGAACCAATTTTTCCTTGTCTTTCAATTTCAGCTTTGATTGCTTCAATATCCAACAAGGAATAATCAATGGAAATAGTTGTAGCTTCATCAAATACACTTCTACTACTCGAATATTTACGAACAGCATTCAAAATATCTGCTGGCTGTATTTGAACAATTTTATTGTTGTTTAAAACTACAATTGGAGATATTTGAAGTTCTTTTCGGATTCGTTCCTCTAGTTTGCTGTTTCCGTTAGATTCAGTATTTACATTGTAAATCTGTGATTTATGTTCCTGCATTTGGAACATTCTATTCGGGTTAAAGTCAACCAATAAGGTTTGTGGTTTCATATTGAATTTAACCACATCACCATTCGGCTCTTTGAAAATTTTTACGAATTGATTTTGTAAACGAAAAATTGCTTGGTCATATTCTTGTGGTGATGCCGTGTCTTTTAGATACAGCATTGTGTCCCATTCAGGAACTGTACTTCCTGTAAGCATTCTGTTTACGGTCAAAGTGATTGTTTTTATATTCTCACTTTCACACTTTTTTATTTTGGCTTGTACAGTTTGTGTGTCTTTGAAGTTTTTTTCGTTCTCAACCCCAGAAATATTGATGACTTCGTAATTATTAAGATGTTTAAACTTGTTATTCTTGATTAATTCTTCTAATGCGTCACAAGAGGCTCTGTAAGGCAAAACACAAACGAGATGACGGCACATTTTGCCCTCTTTTATTTTATCATAATCAAGGAAACATAATAAATTTTCATCTGTTTCGGAACCGTCAATTACTTTTAATAAGTCGAGAATTTCCTTTTCGTGAATAAACTTCTTATGTAATTTATTTTCTTTGTCTATGGTTATTGATTGAGGTCTAAAAAGTTCTGAAAAAACATAGGTTACACCTTTCTTTTTCATTTCCTCCATTTTCTTTCGGGATGATTCATTGGGATTAAAAGCAAAACGAATCATTTGAGGAAATCCATAATAGGGATTATCCCATTCTTTGATTTCGTCTTTGTTTAGATTTTCTAAATCCCATTGTGCTTGGTCTTCTGCAATGTTTGTGAATTGATAAAATGCTATGATATCCTCATTTGTAAACTCACTATTCATCAAAATTCGATAGGGAGTTCCAGAAAGATGAATGCGGATTTTTGCTTTTAACTCTTTCTCAATATCTTCAATTTTATCAATCGAAATATCGTTGAGCTTTTCCTCACTTTTAATTTCTTTGGCTTTTAAATCGCCTGCCCTTAAAACTTTACCGTACTCAGTTGCTCTTGCTCCAAAATGTGTTTCATCTATGAGCAATAAGTCAATTTGATTTTCAAAAACTTCTTTGTGTTTTGATTTGATTTCATCACCTTGCAAGTCTTGTAAGGTTAGAAACAAAACGATTTTTTCGTTTGCCTTCTGCTTTTCTGCAATAATAGTATCGCTTGTTAAAAGAGAGGTACTATCTAAAAAACAATAGACATCAAATTTAACATGACTTTCAACCGTTTTTTTCCATTCTTCTTTAACATCAGCCTTTGCAGAAACCACAACAACAAGTTTAGCTCCCATTTCAACTGCACAACACATTGAGGTAAATGATTTACCAAAACGCATTACTGCATACATCAGCAAGTTTGTTCTGCCTTTTTTTCTGGCTTCACGAAAATTATCTACTGTTTTTTGTTGATTGGGTCGAAGTGGATAATCTTCACTTCTTGTGTAGGTGTGAGTAATAGGAATATGACTTTCATCAAAACGATAATATTGATATTTTGATTCATTGTTTTGATGTCCACTTTTAATATCTTCTATGGCATCTTGCAGGTCTTTCTTTGTTGCGTTTTCAAAAAACTCATTGGAATAGTATGGGATTCCATTTAAAGAGTTTGGTTTTAATCTGCTTCTATTTAATTCGTTTTCAAGAAAAAAGTGAACTGCATAATCTCTAAAAAAAGTTTCTTCATCTACTTTTGCAACATCTTCAAACTTTTTTTCAAGGTTTGGGAAGTATTTACGCCATTCATTCAACCTCATTTCAATTGGTCGATAGGTATCACCAACTTTCAAATAATTTGGAATTGTTTCTGTAGTAAAAGCATAGATTTGTGGTTCAACTCTTCCAATGATAATATCATTAAGTACATCTACATTTATATTGTTTACTCCTGCCATAATTTACTTTTCTAAAAGTGAAATGAATTTAATAGGCTTTTCTATTTCCCAATCCATAATGTTGCAATAAATGCCATTGTGTAGCTTAATATTTTGCGTTTCACAACCTTTGCATTTCTTTATTTCTATTTTAGTTTCAAAAAAATCTGGAATTTCTATGGTTTCATCTTTACAACTATTCGGAATAATACCTTTCAAACCGTCCATTTGCCAAATATTCCAAGAAATGATTTCTGCTATATTTTGAATGTTTTCAAGTGATGGTTCAGTTTCAAATTTGTATGAAAAGTTTTCTATGAATGTTATAAGTAACGCTTCACGAGCCAAAAGCAAACTATCTCCCTGCCACTCAAAACCGTAAGTGCTTTTAAATGCGGTTTTAACCGCTTCCAACCAATCAGTTATTGAGTCTAAATTTTCATTTACTACTCTTAATTTTCTGTCTAAAATTCCAATTCTGTCTTCAATCTTAATAAATTCTCCAGTTGTTGTGTCGTATCTACTGACTAGATAAGGTGCTTCACCACAAGAAATTTCTAATCGTGTATCTCGAAGATAGTCTTGCCAGGTTTTGCCTTTTGGAAAAACTATTTTTTCTTTTGTTGTTTCCCAAGATTTTGTGCCATTCTTCAACACGATTTCTTTATTGAAAACATTCTCTTTCCCAAACCAAGAATTGTCAACCAAATTATTTTGTGCATTGCATATCCAAGAAGGCGTGAAAACTTCTGCCATTTCTTTGGAGCGTGATAATTGCAAAATTTTGTCCTTGTGAACCCTTGGCATTATCACATTGCCTTTTTCTCCTGTGATTAATTCAGGCGATATTTCTGAATTAAATCTGTATGATTCTCCGAGGTTCTCGTAGTTGTCTGTTGCCCAAAAAATATTTTTTTGAGTGGTTTGGTCACGCAGTAGTATTCCGAGAATGTCAGGGTACTTCTCGATTAACTCATTTTCTAATATGTCGATAACTACTTGCACTTGTATACTTCTTCGTTAGTTTTTAAAAGTTCTTTTACATCAATATTTAGAATGTTCGTTATTTCATATAGCACTTCAAGTCTTGGTTGTTGTCTATTTTGCACATAACCATTCCCCATATTGTAGCTCTTACCAAGCTGTTCGGCTAACCAAGTTTGCTTAATTCCTTTTTCTTCAAGTAATTCTTTAATTCTGTTCATTCTTGTCTAAAGATGTCTAGTCGCAAATTTAGTTTTTATTTTTTTAATATCTCGTTTTTCAAGATAAAAAATGTTTGAATAATTGTCTATTTGTCTGTCTGCTTGTTTATCGAGCGTGGGCAAAAAACAGCTCTTTTGGTTTTTTCAGCGTTGGCTTTTGTGTCGGCAAAAAAAACAAATGTGCTGTTTGCGGGTCGGCTTTTTTACACTTGGCGTTAACGGTTCATGTTTACGAATATAATTGAGATTTTAGCTTGAGGATGAGCTTTATCAAGAATAAAATTATTCGTGATAACTAAACTTAACTCTATTTACAAAACTCAAATGCAATTTCTGGGGTTAAATACAATTCCATATCACTCCATCCAGAAAATCTCAGATATAAGCCAATCAAGATAACCGAAGAAATGGAATTCGAAGTCTGGGGCAAAGTCATCAAATCTATAAAAAACTTTTGACTATATTTGAAAATCAAAACTTAATGTGTGTTAATAATACACAAAGTAGGCTTTTATGAGAACCAATATTGTAATTGAAGATAAATTAATGGATGCAGCTATAAGAATAGGAAAATTTCCAACCAAAAGGGAAGCTGTCGAAAGCGCATTAAAACTCTTGATACAGATGAAAAGCCAGCATAAGGTTTCAGAACTACAGGGTAAGATTAACTGGGAAGGAAATCTTGCAGAGATGAGAAAAGATTGAAATGATAATAATTGATACCTCAGCCTGGATTGAATTTCTAAGACCTTCGGGGAGCAAAGTTATTTCAGATGCGGTTAAATATGTCCTTGAGAATGAGTATGTCGGTATTGGCGATCTAATTTATTGCTAAATACTTCAGGGAGCTAAAAACGACACTAATTGAGTCTTTTTCTGAAAGAAAATATCATCCCAATCTAAAAATGAAGTCAAAGCCCTGATGCTATAAAGGACAATAATGCTGACTATCTTTTCCAAGTTATTATTCCTGAGAAAGATTGCGAACAGGTTGCAGGCATATTGACTTCTGAGATTGATTACACGAATTTTAAGGATAGAATGCACAGGAACAATAATATAAAACTCGATATGGCTATGGGTAAAGTCTGGAACGCTATGCACAGTTTACAGGAGCATAAATATCAATGAGATTTAAAAGTATAGTATTTGTATGATGAACAAATTAAAATCAGCAGAACTCAATAACAGGATACTGAAATCCTATAGACCTCTTGATAGAAAAACTCTTGAATCGTTAAGAAACTACTATCGCATCGAGTTAACCTATTCAAGCAATGCCATTGAAGGCAACAGCCTGACTGAATCCGAAACCAAGATAGTTATAGAAGACGGTTTAACAATTGAAGGAAAACCTTTACGGGATGTCTATGAAGCAACAGGCCACGCCAAAGCATACGATTACCTTTACAAAATTCTAGATAAAAAGAAACTCCTGGAAGAAGATATTCTGACTTTTCACAGACTCTTTTATCAGCAGATAGATGCCGATAAAGCAGGAAGATACAGAGCAGTTCCTGTTTTTATCAGCGGCAGCAGTTATGCAGTTACTCCGCCGCAAAAAATCGCTTCTGAGGTTAAGAGTTTTTTTAAATGGTATAATGCTAATGAAAGTAAGATGCATCCAGTCAAACTGGCTGCTCTGGCACATCAAAAATTTGTCTTTATTCATCCTTTTATTGACGGTAACGGAAGAGTTGCCCGTCTCCTGATGAATCTCTCTCTGCTTCGAAACGATTACACTATTGCTATTATTCCCTCTTTACTGAGGCAGCAATACATTTCCCTGCTCGAAAAAGCTCATACAGATAACATAAAGTTTATAGACTTCATTGCCGATAGTGTCATTAATACCCAGAATGACCTGATTCGACTTCTTAAAGAAAGTGGCGGAGTAAAACAATCAAATGGCGTTATAAACAACGATAATGAAACGCATATTGGCGGTGTAAAAAATAGAAAAACAGAGATGCTTGAACTTATAAAGAAATACCCTGGAATAAATACACCAGCTATTTCAAAACAACTTAATCTGAGTCTGCGGACAGCGCAGAGAGTATTAAAACAACTTGTTGAACAAGGAGCAGTCCATTTTAAAGGAGCTCCTAAAACGGGCGGGTACTTTTTAACTTCTCAAGACTGACAAAACCGGCTATAACAAAAATATTAAAAAACTACTGAATTTAAGCTCGCAAAAACCAGCTCAGACGCGATATGTCCCATATCTGCTCTTATAATATTCAAAGCAATCAAAATATTGAACTTTTTTCATATCAATGGATACCATAAACAAACTTAAAATTCTTTCTGAAAGTTCGCAGTATGACCTGGCGTGCGCCTGCGGGTCGAATGACCAAGACAGGCGAAGAAAGAGCGCTGAAGGCAAATGGATATACCCAGTTTCATTGCCAAATGGAGGAAAATCAATAATGTTAAAGACGCTGATGTCGAATGCATGCGTCAGTGACTGCAGTTATTGCCCGCTCAAAAATACCGGCAATGCTAGAAGATGCTCCCTTTCTCCAGAGGAAATCTGCAATACTTTTTTAAGTTACTATAAGTCAGGCAAGATATTCGGTTTATTTTTGAGTTCGGGAATCATAGGAACTCCTGACAATACAATGGACAAATTAATCACCTCAGTATCACTGCTTCGCAAAAAGTATGCCTTCAGGGGGTATGTCCATCTGAAAGTTATCCCCGGCGCATCCGATGCGGCTATTGAAAAGGCAATGTCTCTATCAAGTGCGGTTTCCCTCAATATTGAAACTCCAGGAAGCAAATACTTCAGCAAGCTCTCAAAATATAAAAACTTCGACAAGGATATTTCAAGGTCTCTCAAGTACATGGCATTCCTATCTGAGAATAAATATCCGAAAGTTAAACTTACAACACAATTTGTAGTTGGAGCATCTGATGAACCTGATTCGGATATCCTGAAATGTTCATTTTCTCTTTATAATAGACTAAATTACCAGAGAGTTTACTTCTCTGCCTATCAGGACTTAACTGATCAGAATCTGCCATTTCATCTAGAAGAAGAGAAGAATGAAAAGTCTACGAGATTAACAAGAGAACACAGGCTCTATCAATCGGACTTCCTGATAAGAAAATATGGCTTTAAAGAAGATGATTTTTTGTTTGACGGCAAAGGCAATCTCAGCATAACAGAAGATCCGAAAGAAGTTTGGGCAAAAAGGCATCCTGAATTCTATCCTGTCAATATAAATTCAGCTCCTAAAGAAGCATTATTAAGAGTTCCAGGAATAGGACCTATGACAGTCTCGAAAATAGTATCTCTGAGGAAAATTCATAAACTGTCTGATATTTCATCTCTTGGAATCAAGGAAAAGCCGGAGCGGAAAATCCGTTCATACATCAGTTATTGATAAAACATCAGCCGTCATTGATATTTCCTGCATAGAATAGGTATCAAAACGGCAGAAACTACACCAAGCAAACATATTACTGCTATATAAATAACAGTGGAAAAAGTTCAGTTATAGCCAGATTATATGAGGGGTTGCCGACTGCGACAAAAAGCGAAAGCATCAAAAGAAAAAGCAAATTTAGCTTTGGTTTTTTAGTGAATTTATTTAAGCTGACCAAGCATAATTGCATCAAAAATTCTGTCCGGCAGGATTCTTTTAACAAAGAGGATAAAGTTAGCCATAGCTCCAGCTACATATCTGGTCTTTGGTCTATTAGCCATTACAGCTTTTACTATAGCTTCAGCAATAACTGTTGGTTCAGATCCTTTTTTATAGTTTTTACTGAGCGAATCAGCGTGTTTCAGCGCCAAATCCCTATATGCAGTACTTCCAGATGCTTTAATAAGGTTTTCTCTAGCAATCATATCCCATTGAGTCTTTATCATGCCTGGTTCAATAATAACGACATCTATCCCGAACTGATCAAGTTCCATCCTGAGGCAATCGCTCAAACCTTCCAGAGCAAACTTTGTTGAATGATACCAAACTCCATGAGGCTCCCCAAATTTGCCGCCCATAGAAGAAACATTTATAATGCGCCCTGCCCTTCTTTCTCTCATATGCGGAAGAACTATCTGTGTGAGTCTGGCAAGCCCAAATATATTAACCTCAAACTGTTTTTTTGCTTCTGATATAGAGACATCTTCAAGAGCGCCAAATGAACCGTATCCTGCATTGTTTATAAGAACATCTATCTGCTTTTCAGAATTTATGATTTCATTGACCACTTTTATCATGGACTCTTCATCAGTAACATCCATCTGAAAAACTCTTATCCCATGCTCCTTGAGCTCCTGCATTCTATCTACTCTTCTTGCAACAGCATAAATCGCGAAACCTTTTGAAGCAAGAGCTTTTGCCGTCTCTTTGCCTATACCTGAAGAAGCACCTGTAATCAATACAACTTTTTTCATATAATCTCTTACCATAATTAATAATTGAGTATATAGTTTATATATTAGTTTCAGAAAATTTGCTCTAATAAACTTAGCATAAGGGAGGAAATTATGTCAAAGAAAGTATTGCTTGCCACGGAAAAACCATTTGCAAAGAGTGCTGTTGAAGGAATCAAACAGATTTTTGACGCGGCTGGATATGAACTTATCAAACTTGAAAAGTATACAGACAAGGCAGATTTCCTTAAAGCTGTAACAGATGTTGATGCTATGATTATAAGGTCTGACAAGGCTTCATCCGAAGTTATCGCTGCAGGGAGCAGACTCAAAGTAATCGTCCGCGCAGGCGCAGGATTTGACAATATCGATCTTTCTGCTGCTTCGGCCAAAGGTATTTGCGCAATGAACACTCCAGGCCAAAACTCCAACGCCGTGGCCGAACTTGCCATTGGAATGATGATTTATCTTGCCAGAAATAAATTTACAGAAGGCAACGGCTCTGAACTTAAAGGTAAAAAACTTGGAATCCATGCTTACGGCAATGTAGGAAAGCTTGTAGCCGGAATAGCAAGAGGAATGGGAATGGGAATTTACGCTTTTGATCCGTTTGTAAAAGCTGAAGCAATGGCCTCTGAAAATGTCAAAGCCTGCTCATCTATTGAAGAGCTCTATTCCACATGTGACTATGTGTCTCTCCATATACCGGCAAATGAAAAGACAAAAAAGTCTATCAATTATGACTTACTTTCAAAAATGAAAAAAGGAGCCACTCTCATCAATACCGCAAGAAAAGAAGTTATATGCGAGGAAGGACTGAAAAAAATCATGACTGAAAGAGAAGACTTCAAGTATGCTACTGATATTGCGCCTGACTGCCATGCTGAAATTGTTGAAAAATTCGGACTGCGCTATCATGGCACAAAGAAGAAAATGGGAGCTGAAACCAGCGAGGCCAATATCAACGCCGGCCTTGCCGCCGCCAGACAAATTGTTGCTTTCCTTGAAAAAGGGGACAGGACTTTCCAGGTAAACAAGTAATATCAGAAATAAAACCCTCGGCCGATGGTATTATCGGCCTTTTTGCTTTCATAAGTATTTAAAAGGAATTTGACAATGGTTACAACAATTGTTCACATCAAGGTAAAGCAGGAGTTTGTCAAACAATTCATAGAAGCAACTACGAAAAATCATGCAAACTCCGTTAAAGAAAAAGGGAACATGAGATTCGATTTTCTGCAGAATCCTACTGATCCGACAGCATTTATTCTTTATGAGGCTTATGAAACGGAAGAAGATGCCAAGACTCATAAAACAACTACTCACTATGAAAAATGGAGAACTACCGTGGAACCATTCATGGCGAGCAGAAGAATCGGGCTAACCTACAAAGTCATCAAGCCATAAGCTCCGAAAATGAATGCCTTCAAGTTATCAAGTATTCCCAATATAGATTTTGGCTCGGGATCTCTGAAAAATCTTAATAGTCATCTGGCTAAATATGGAAAGAATGTTCTTCTGATAACAGGTTCGAAGTCGTTTGAGAAAAGCGGAAATGCTTCTAAAATCAGGAATAGTTTATTAGAAGATAAGTTTACTCTTCATGAAGAGAAAGTAAACAGCGAACCCACCTCCGTTCTTATTGATGAAATAGTTTCAAAGCACCGCTCAAAAAATATTGAAGCTCTTTGCGCAATCGGCGGAGGAAGCGTTCTGGACACAGGCAAGGCTGTAGCAGCTATGATTAAAGAAACTGAAGATATAAAGAACTTCCTTGAAGGAGTCGGCAATAAAAAACCTTCAGGGCGTACGCTTCCTTTAATAGCAGTTCCAACTACTGCAGGAACGGGCAGCGAAGCGACAAAGAATGCTGTTATAACTCAATCAGGCAAAAATGGTTTTAAAAGTTCACTTCGTCACGATAACTACATTCCCAAAACAGCGATTATCGATCCTGAATTAACTCTGAACTGCCCCGTTTTCATAACGGCCTGCTGCGGTCTGGACGCACTCTCACAACTTGTTGAGAGCTATCTCTCCACGCAGGCAAATCCCTTTACAGATACTTTGTCTCTTGACTGCATCGGAAGGATTCTAAATGCGCTCCCGCCTCTCTGTTCGACAAGTCAAAATAATGTCAACTTAAGAGCTGATATTTCCTATTCAGCATTCATATCCGGCTTTACTCTTGCTAATGCCGGTTTATGTGTCGTACACGGACTTGCGTCAACTCTAGGGTACAGGACAAATGCCCCTCACGGACTCATCTGCGGACTGCTTTTAAAACAGTGGCTTAAAATGTCTGCAAAGTATCTGGAAAATCCTCTACTGAAAAAGAAGTTTAATTCACTTGCTTCCCTCATCTCAAAGGATAAGAATCCGGTAACAGGTTTTCTATCTTTTCTTGACGATTTTTACAGCTCTCTAAACCTTCCCTCACTCTCTAAATACGGATTAACAGAAGAAACAATCCCGGGAATAGCATCTCTGAGCGGAAACAAGAATAACCCTTATCCTGTATCACAAAAAGACAGGGAATATCTTCTAAGGAAAATATTATAGACCTGAGCTATATTATAAAAATTAATTTTACCGGATGAAATCAGGAGAATTTTTATGTTAAAAAGCATTTGTGTATTTTGCGGTTCAGATTTCGGATCAAGAGATGAATATTCCGAAGCTGCAGCGGAACTTGGAAAAGCCATAGCAAAAAAGAGTCTCAAGCTCATTTACGGCGGAGCTAAGATCGGACTCATGGGTATCGTAGCTAAAAGCTGTATGGAAAATGGCGGACATGTAATTGGTATAATGCCTCAGCACCTTGCAAACCTGGAAATTGTCTACGATGATGTTACCGATATGCGCATAGTCGATTCCATGCATGAGCGCAAAGCGCTTATGGAAAACTTATCGGATGCATTTATCGCAATGCCTGGCGGAATGGGGACACTAGAAGAGATATTTGAAATATTGACTTGGGCTAAACTGCAGCTGCATAACAAACCTTGTGGTTTCTTAAATATTCTGGGCTACTACGATAAGCTCTTCGAATTCCTCAGCCATGCGCAGAGTGAAAGATTTATAAAAGATGATTTCAATTCACTCTTTAAAATAGATTCAGGGATAGAATCTCTCTTAGCCAAACTCGGCATTTGAAATAACATTTAATTAAATATATTCCAAAAAATTCTATTTTGGCTTATACTGTCACTGTATCATAAACAACTATAAACATTAAAACTGATAACTTAGGCAAAATACATGAAAAAATCTTTTATCCGGATTATCGCTTTTACATTGATTGCTTCTTCGTTAACCATTTATGCTGATGATAATTCATCTCTTACATCTTCTGATTCTAACCCTGACTCGATAATAGACCAGTTTGCCAATATGCAAAAACAGATTGTGACCGGTGAGTTCGATGAGCCTTTTTTTAAGAATAATGAGCCTGCCCCAAAACTCACTTTTGACACATCCAGCCTTAATGACTCGACATATCCTCAAATGAAATACAGAAAGTCTTCAGATAGCTATAATTTTGTATTTGTAATCCCCGGATTTAAAAGAGACAATCTTTCAATTTCGGTCAAGAACAATACTTTGATAATTTCGGGCAGAACAGATTATGATTCTTCTTCTAAAAGCCAGACCATTGAGTTAAGCGAACAGATTGCGCGCAAGTTTACGAAAACTGTCCCGTTGCCTGCAGATTCTATACTGTCAAATATTACTTCAAAATATTCGGAAGGTATCCTAACAATAACAGTGCCACGCAATCCAGAAGTTCAGCTTGACACTATTCATACCATACAAATTAACTAAAACGACCAGAGCTAAAGATTCTCTTTTTTAATCAAGTTATTTCTTGAAGGTTTAATAGCATTGCCAGCAAGTTCCAGTTCGCCGCCTTCATCTACTTTTATTGCGCCCAAAGTATTACCTGAAAATATTGATGAAACTATAGTGTTATCCGGTGATGAATCAGCTTTTGAAGCCAGCCAGAATCCCCATCCTTTATTATCAAGAAACGAGCAAGCGGAAAAGAAATTTCTTCTTATTCCTGTTTTTTCAGGTTCCCAAGTGCCATTGGAAAAAAAACATCCATGGCTTTTATTC
This sequence comes from Lentisphaerae bacterium GWF2_38_69, assembly GCA_001803205.1. Taxonomy (GTDB): domain Bacteria; phylum Verrucomicrobiota; class Lentisphaeria; order Victivallales; family GWF2-38-69; genus GWF2-38-69. The sequence continues at coordinate 20,539 of MHBE01000052.1, forward strand.
CCGACTATTATGATATTATCGAACTTGAGATCAGCAGAATCTCTAGCAAAAATACCAACATCTCCGTTATTCTTGATTGATCCGCTACTGAAGGTGATATGCTTTAACCTATTATCCAGGCTTACCCCTGCACTTTTATTATCAAAGCAAAAGAAGCCTCGTACCAAAACATCTTCGCTGTCATAAAGAGCTATGCCGTCAAATTCATTATTGTGAAACATGGAACTGTTTATAAACAAATTCTTACAATTCCAGCTAGCTACAAGTCCTCCGCTCCTGGTGTCGTGAATGTTTACTTTCTCAATCCATACACGATTAGCATTTCTTATATCTATTCCATTATTTCTGATCCAAGGTCTTTCAGGATCTGTTTCAGATGACTGCAGCTCTTTGCTGCCGTCAAGTTCCAAATCTGATACTACGATGTCATTAATTTTTTTATCAGGAACTTCAGAGCCTGAACCTATAAGAATAATAGGCTGGTTTACATTTGGCTTAAGCTTAAGCCTGGTTCCATTTTCTCCTACTAATTTGATATTTGATCTGTTTATATGCAGTCCTTTGTCTAGCATATACTGTTTTGCTTTCAAAAAGACAGTACCCCCTTCCTCAGGCAGTGAGTTTATAGCCTTTTGAATATTATCTGAATCGGATAAAATGACTATAAGCGGCTGATCCTTTGAATCTTTATTTCCTCTGGATAGAGTGCTGCAGGAAGTCATAACTAGTGAAACTATTAATAACATATATATTTGTAAAAGAAATCGAATCCGCATCTTTATAGTCATATATTCTCCGTTATTAATTTTTTTAAAAAAAGATCAGTTAATCAATAATACAGTTGTTTATTATTTCCAGTACCTGAAATAATCAAAAGCGATATTAAACTCTGCATGTATTAATTTGAAAACCTATATACGATTCTTATAAATTCCAGACTGAATCAACTGCCCAGGCCTTTGTCAACAGGTGATTGTTTTGGAATAATTATCAGGCTTAATGACATTATAATAATAGTCACAATTACAGTAAAATACATAACTCCGGCATCTCCACCCCCTGCTAGAGAGTTTTCAGGTATTGAATAAAACAGCAATATAGTTATAAGCCCCCTTGGAGCCATGAAAATTTCCGGATAGACAGATGTATGTAGAAATTTAAAATACATGTAACGGATAAGATAAATGACAATAACGATAATAGTCCCTATTAAAATAACATTATTATTAAACAGCATCCCCATATCCAGAGAATACCCAAAGACAAGAAAAAAGAATGTTCTAATAAAAAAAGTGATTTCAGCATTAAGCTGTTTTAATTCAGAAGTAGCTATAGCCAGCCCGGATTTATCAAATAGGTTTCCTAGAAAAACCGGCACTTTCAATATTTTCAGGAAATAATGAAAATTGTTGATTATTATTCCAAAAACAAGAATTACCAAAAGAGCTGAGAGATTAACAATTTTGCAGAGATTATAAACCAGAAGAAGGATTGAAATTGTCAACATTATCCTGGCATTTCCATCTATCCTGCTGATAATAAAAATTAAAATAAAAGAAAATAATAATGAGATAAGCAGCATGGCAATGATATTAATAGCCAAAGTCGGGATAACCTTAAAAGAAAAAACGGTATTGTTAACCAAAAAATAGAAAAGAAAAATTCCGATTATATCAGAAAATATTGACTCATATGTCATTGTCTTTTTTGTGCCGTCAGAAAGTTTATGAATGCTTGGAATCAATATAGCGCTGCTTACTATTGATAAGGGAATAGCATACAAAAGCGAATTAAAAAAAGTATTGTGGTAAAAAGACATCAGAATACAGCTTATTATAAGAGAAGACACTATTGCTACTAGTGACCCGATAAAAAAAGCCCTCTTGATAATCGGTAAATCCTTTCTGGTTATTTTAAGTTCAAGCACTCCTTCCAGAACTATTAAAACCAGACCTATCGTACCTAGTATTTTCAGCAGATTAAATGGTATCACATAAGTAAATTGCAATGAATATGAAGCGATATGCTTTATCAAGTACCCTGCAATAATCAGCATAAGCACGCTGGGAATATGCGTCTTCTTCTGCACTATGCTGAACAGATAAGAAAGTACAATCAAAGCGCTAGCTAAAATTATTATATAAGATGCCATATATCAGGTTTGAGTCTCAATTGAACTTTATAGAACTACTACATTACATATAGTTTTTTGTTTGTAAAATTAACATGAAAGATTCAGGAAATTTAAACAGAATTAACAGTTTACCTCTAAGAAGCTTCAGCAATAGCATATTATTTCCTGCAAGAAATAAATGCGGATTGAAACGACTTAAATGTTCCGTATTACGATCAGAAGAGCCCTCTTCCGAGAAATACAGACTGAAAATTCAGCAAAGCTCCAATAGTTTGAATAAAATGATATTTTATACTTTACTTCTTTATCCACATATACTGATATGGATTTAGTTTTATTTCATGACCTATTTCTTGACCGCTAATCAGATCCGTACCCTTAAAATCAGCAATGCTTATAGATACTTCCTTGTCAGAAATATTATTGAGAGCTGTTATTTCTTCTTCAGGACAAGATCTTACAAGCGAAAATACTGCTGAATGAATATTTAATATTTTTTGTTCTGATTCAGTGCTGAAGGCTTTATGCTGCTGTCTTATTTCAAGGAGTTTTATTATTCCTGAAAAGATTTTTGAACGGAGGCTTTCAGGATTATTAAGAGCCTCAACAACTTTACTATAGTCAAGTTTTTCTCTGTTAATACTCCTGTTTCTCCCTGTCTTTTTTACTCCTTCTAAATCATTTACAGACCCGAGAAGGCTGTGAATATAAATTGCAGGAACGCCAATAAATGACAGCAGAATAAATTGAGCTGAAAGCATTTTCTTTGCTCTCAAATCAATATTCTCATCAGGATGAGATATGGCATCAAGAAAGTTTACATTCATCTCATAAGGACTATTAGTTCCATTACTGTTAGCCTTGTAAGAGATAAGACCTTTATGCGTAATTACAGTTTGAATCATTTTATCTATCTCTTCAGGTGAAAGCAGCCCGGTAGCAGGAACCACACCTATACCGTCATGGGATGACAGGAAGTTAAAAAATGTTGTCTTTGGAGGAATTTTCTCAAGCGAAGCGGCCCATTTCATCAGAGCTTTTGAATCCCCGCATTGCAATGTATGTACTGTCAAGGGAGGAAGAGGGAATTGATAAACCATGTGAGCCTCATCTCCTTCTCCAAAATAACTGAAATTATCCTTCTGAGGAACATTTGTTTCAGTAATTATTGTTACATCCGGAGCCACAAGATCGAGAAGGTCTCTCATAAGTTTTACAACTTCATGGGTTTCAAGCAGATGCACGCATGAAGTCCCAATTTTCTTCCACAAGTAAGCTATTGCATCAAGCCTTATGCTCTTTGCTCCCATATAGATATAATAAAGAAGAACATCCAGCATTTCGAAAAGCAAGTCGGGGTTTGAATAGTTTAAATCTATCTGATCTTCGCTGAATGTCGTCCAAAGATATTTCTCTCCTTCCTTACATGTCACTTTGGTAAGAAGCGGCAGGTTCCTAGGCCTTGTTACAGTGGAAAGATCCGCATTTTTCTCTACAGAAATAAAGAATTTTTTGGCGGGCATTATCCCTTCGTCAAAATCAGTGAACCATTTACTTTTTCTGGAAACATGGTTAAGCACCAAATCGTACATCAAACTAAACTGTTCTCCGATATCTTTTATATCTGACCAGCTCCCAAGTTCAGGGTTTATCTGCCTGTAGTGTATGACTGAAAAACCATCATCGGAGGAATAAGGGAAAAAAGGAAGTATATGAACATGGCTTATTTTGTCTATGGCATATTCGTCAAGAAATTTTTTAAGTGTCTTTAAAGGCCTTTTATTTTCTTCTAAAATTGAATCTCCGTAAGTGATTATATAAGAAGTTTTCTCGTTCCACATTTCCGGATTGGGATGTGAATACACTCCCAGTTCATATCTGCCCACAAGCATTTTGAAGCGCCTTAAACATTTTTCGGCAACTTCTTTATCGTATAATTTCTCAAAACGGTTCCTAACCCTGTCAAGATATAAATTATGCTTATCGTATATCATGGTAATAACCTTTTGTTATATTGAGAATTAATGTTTCAAGGTGCCGCCTCAGTTCAGCATAGCTATAATGATGAGCCGCTATTTTGTAGTTATGTTCGACAATTTCATTCCTTAACTTCTCATCTTCAAGGATAACTCTTACTTCACTTACTTCAGATTTGGTCAAATACCCATCCATAACTGTAACTTCGAAGCCTTTGGGTTCAATATCTCTGTGAAATATCGCGTAGCGATTAATAAGAACAGGTTTTTTGAAGTAAACAGCTTCAAGAAAAGCATTTCCAAACCCCTCATAAAGACTGGGATATGTCACAAGAGAAGCAATAGGGTAGATGTCCCATAAAGTATAAACCTTCTTTCCCTCTTCATTAATTCTTCGTATATCTCCTACTCTAGTTGCGAAAAAACGCAAATCGACTCCTGATTGTTTAGCCATTTCGGCTAACATGTTACGATATTCAAACCCCTCGTCTCCTGCATCGTGTGATATTACGAGCTTATATTTTTTATCACCGAGAGCTCTGACAAGCTCAATCGAGTGTTCTATTCCCTTGCGGGGGACAACTCTCGTGGGTTGAAGAATTACTATATCATCGGGTTCCAACCCCATCTCCTGTCTAAGGTCTTTCGTATAATCATCAGGAGGAGGCGGCGGATTTTCAAAATCAATTACATTAGGAATAATTATTGACGGTACGCCCTTTCTTCTTGCAAGGTCTTCCTGAGCCGCCTGATTAATAACAACATGCTGGAGATCTGAATCTCTTGAAGGAAAAGCGGTGTCAAGCATATCATCTACAGCACTTACGGAAAACCTTATACGCTCCCAATAAAAATCGTGGTGATGAGCGATTGCCGGAATATGGGTTTCTGCAATTAGTTCGGAAATTGCAATCCCCAAAGGTACATGCATTGGAATACTTAGGACATTTTCAAAGACTAGGATATGGATATTGAATTTCTTTACAAAGGCATAAAGTGTTTCCTTGAGATACTGCGCCATAATTCTTATTCTTTCAGTGGCATATGCGGTTCTGGCAGTCTTGCCCCAAATCTGCTCACTTATCCAGATGTTTTCAGGATGATTAAAAAATGCCTCATGCACGCACATTGAAACATCTTCTGAATGATCAAGTTTGCCAGCATACCAGAAACACTTGTGATTTGCCTCTTCGAGCACTTTTGCCCATTTCAAGGTTTCAAGAGATACGCCGTCTGTCCCTGCAAATCTTGTAGATACAAATCCTACATTCGTTGAAGGAGTATCGGGCTGAGTAAGTTCTTTAAGTCTTTGCCAGAATCTTGCCATAATTCAATTATTTTATTGTTTGATGGTTAGTACTGAGTTTGTTTTCAATATAATATTTTTTGGATTTTTTACACCTCTTTGAGCTTTCATTGACTTTTTTTTGTCAAAAATGGTGATAGTTGTACAAATCAAAAAATCATAATAATGAATATTAAATTATTGTCAAGGTCTTATGAATCAAGATAATTGCAACATTGAATCTATCAGGAAAGCATCTGAAGAATTCCTGAATATCATCCTTTCTGAGACTGTAACAATAGGAGAAATGCCAGCTCCAACATTCTCTGAAAACCAAAGAGCAGAATATATTGCCAATCGCTTTTCAGAAGCGGTTCTTCAAGACTGTTTCATGGACGAAAAATCAAATGTGATGGGAACCATTACTGGCTCGGAAGGCACAAGAAATATAATAGTTACTTCTCATATGGACAATCTGAATCTTAGGGAAAACTACCATATCAATATAACAAAAGACCATATGGTAGGGCCTTTTATTGAGAATAATGCTCTTGCTTTGGCTGTGCTTGTATCTTTGCCTTTTTTTATTGACAAACTTAATTTATCATTCAAGTCCAATATCACCTTATTGACCAATACCAGATCTCTTGGAAAGGGCAATAATGATGGGTTGAAATACTATCTTTCCAGCACTAAAACCAAGTACAATGCTGGGATAACTCTTGAGAATATTACCCTGGGTCGTTTAAATTATCAGTCCATAGGTATGCTCAGATGCGAAATTACCTGTATCCTTCCTGAAAACTTTAAGTGGGAAAGATACGGCGCCTTTGGCACTATTATTCCCATGTCTGAGATTATAAATAAAATTGGGAATATAGAACTGCCTAAAATCCCTGTAAGCTCGCTTATCCTGGGATCCGTAAATGGAGGGTTTTCTTATAACAATATTTCCAGGAAAACGAAACTCTGTTTTGAAATCAGAAGTGAATCATTCGATATTTTGAAACGGGTAAGAGAGCAGATAAGAAATATTACCGATGAAGTTTCTGCCAGATCAGGAGTTCAAGTGTCTTATGATATTGTTTCAGAACGGGAACCTGGCGGTATTGAAATAGGACATGAGATTGTCCAGAAAGTTCGCTCAGTATTTAATAGTTTAATGCTGAAGCCTGACTTTTTTCCCACAGTGTCCCAACTTTCTGTACTTAAAGATTTCGGCGTACCCTGTGTTACTCTCGGGATAACTTCAAAAGATAGCTCTATTGCTACAAATGAAGCTGAAGAAGCATTAAACATAGGGCCTATTCCAATAGGTGTAGCGCAGTTAATAGCTTCACTCATAGAAATCGACAATGCTCAAGAAAAGCAAATAAAGGGAAAATAGAGTCATGAAGTTTAAAGATATAATCACAAATCTAACGAAGCATGATCATAGTAATAAAGATTCTCTTTTACATACCAAGCACACGATAAATAAACCTGGAAGCAGGACAATGAAGGAATGGCTATCTTCAAGAACTTTCCATCATTCTTCCTTTGACAATATTAAAGAGCTGCTTGCTATCAAAGAAAAAAAAGGGCAGAAAATCTCCTTATGTCTTCCGACCCTAAATGAAGAAAAAACTATTGGCAAAGAGATTATAACCCTGAAATCTGAATTGATGAACCGTTATCCGCTTCTAGATGAACTTGCCATAATCGACTCTGGCTCTACAGACAAAACCTGCGAGATAGCTGCTTCATTCGGAGCTGATGTTTATGTGTCTAGAGATATTCTGCCTTCCGTGGGAGAAAAGAAAGGCAAAGGAGAGAATTTATGGAAAGCAATTTATCAGCTCAAAGGTGATATAATCGTCTATATTGATGCAGACATAGCAAATATAAGACCTCATTTTGCTTATGGCCTGATAGGGCCCATGCTGATGTACGATGAAGTAAAATATGTAAAAGCCTTTTATGACCGTCCTTTGAATATATCTAATACTGTCAGAATTGCAGGCGGAGGAAGAGTAACAGAAATCCTAATCAGACCTCTTTTCTCTCTCTTTTTCCCGGAACTTACTGCTTTCATACAACCTCTCTCTGGAGAATATGCAGCAAGAAGAGATGTTCTTGAGAAAATTCCATTCCCCATAGGATACGGAGTTGAAACATCCCATTTGATTGATATTTACGATGAATATGGATTAAAGGCTTTTGCCCAGGTAGACCTTAATCAGCGAATACATAGGAATCAGACCACCCATCAGCTCGGCAAAATGTCATTCGGCATACTTCAAAGCTTTTTCAATAGGATTGACAAAAGGCTCGGAGGAGCTTTTTCCAATGCAGAAATGGAAAAAATTTTCAGACAGTTCACCTGCAAAGACGGCGTTTATGAGCAAGTGGAGCATATAATTTGTGAAGAAGAACGGCCGCCCATGTTAGAAATTCCAGAATACAGAGAAAAATTTCATATACAAAAATGAGTTTTCGCCCACTAGTTGCAATTGTTCATTATCATCTTAATTCAGGCGGAGTTACAAGAGTAATTTCGCAGGCTGTAAGATCACTCGAAAAATCTGATGTGGACTGTTTAATTCTTGCAGGCAGTCCTTGCAATTTTCAAATTCCTAAAAACGCAAAGTCTGCTACAATAGAAGACCTTGGATACGCAGATGGAATTCATTGCAGCCCTATTAATCTAGAAGAACAGCTTAATAAAACGGCTATTACAACTTTCGGCCGCGAACCAGATATCTGGCACTTTCACAATCATTCGATAGGTAAAAATGTTCCTCTTTCTCTTGCGGTCAGGAACTTGGCAGACAAAGGCCGAAAAATACTATTGCAGATACACGATTTCCCTGAAGACAGAAGACCTTTAAATTATTCAACGCTGCTGAAATTTACCGAATCTGCATCATCAGAAGAACTGGAACAAATTTTATATCCGCAAGACAGTAATATTCACTATTCAGTTCTTAACAACAGAGATTTCTCCTATCTTTTAAATTCAGGTTTTTCTTCGGAAAACCTTCATCTGCTGTTAAATCCTGTAAGCTTGGGAAAGGTAAAAAAAACAAATTCTATAAATCCTTTTAAAGGCAGAAATCTATGGCTCTATCCTTCAAGATGCATAAGGCGTAAGAATATAGGGGAGTTTATTCTCTGGGCTTCCCTTTCAGATCCTAAAAAGAATGTTTTTGCCTCTACTCTAAAGCCTACAAATCAAGAGGATATTCCACCCTATGAAAGATGGCAGGAACTATGCGCAGATAAAAATCTGCCTGTTAAATTTGAAATTGGTCTCAAATATAAAAATGACTTGTCTGAATGGTTTGACTCTGCTCATGCTGTAATTACTACAAGCGTAGGAGAGGGTTTCGGATTGGCTTTCCTTGAACCGTTTCTATTTAAGAGATCGGTAGTCGGAAGAGATATTAAAGACATAACTATTGACTTCAAAAAGACAAATATCGCATTCAAAAGCTTATACAACGCGCTCAGGATACCAGTATCATGGATAGGAGAAGAGACTCTTCTTTATCACATTGAATCATCAATGAAGCACTCTTATAATTTATATAACCGGAACTTTGAATCCAGCATAGCTCAATCAGCATACCATGCAGCTGTAAGTGACGGCTACGCTGACTTTGGAAGACTGAATGAAGAGCTTCAGGAGAAAGTAATTACTAAAATTCTTTCTCGTCCTGAGCTTAAAAAACAAATTTCTCCAAATATTCTTAACCCTGCAGAATATGGAGAAAACCTTCTTAATGATAACTATTCCCTTATCCAACATTTTTTTGGCTTGGATACTTACAAAGACACCCTAATGGGCATATACTCAAAAATGCTCAATTCCAGAATAACTGAATCAGAGCATAATATAAAAAGCACTCTTCTTGATCAATTTTTAAAACCTGAAGATTTTTACTTGCTTAGATCATGATTATTTCTGAAGATAAAAATATTAAAGAAACCCTGCTGAAACTGATTAAAGAAGGCAGCTCACCGCTCCTGCCATTAAATACCGGACTGCCATCCAAAATAACTAAACTCAAAGATATTAAAAGTATTGTATTCGATGTCTATGGAACTCTTTTTATTTCTGATGCTGGAGATATATCACATAGCGTTAAAACAGAAAAAGAAGTCAAACTAAACTCAATCCTTGAATCTTCCAATTTTAAGATACTCAATCCATCAGCAGGAATATTAGCCGAGAATCTGTTTTTCCAAACAATCAAGAGACTTCATAAAAATTCTCCCCGTTCAAATCCTGAAATCGATGTTCTGGAAGTATGGCGTATGGCGTTAAGCGAACTATTAAGGACAAAAGCTGTATCCGGAGATCTTACAAACAGCAACTTATCTGTCTTATCATTAAGATATGAACTTGCAAAGAACCCTGTTTGGCCAATGCTCAATTTAGAAGAACTTCTCTCCCATTTACAAAACCTTAATTTACCAATGGGAATCATTTCTAATGCCCAGTTTTTTACCCCGCTTCTCTTTGAAGCTTTTTTAGGCAAAGAGCTGGATAAATCCGGGTTTTGTAATGAACTGCTTGCTTTTTCTTATGAACATAAGACAGCCAAACCTTCAAGAGTCCTTTTTAAATTCATTTCAGATGCTCTTTATGAGAAATTCCAAATAACACCCGGAGAAGTTCTCTATATAGGCAATGACATGCTAAATGATATAAAGCCAGCTGTTGAAATAGGTTTCAAGACAGCTCTTTTTGCAGGCGACAGGCGCTCTCTGAGACTAAGGGAAAATCTTCCCGAATGCAACCTTACTCCTGATGCTGTTATTACCGACTTGTTGCAGATTTACAACATAATTACCTGAACAAACAAGTTCATTATATTGACTTATATTTAACTATATTTTGATAAACCCATCAATTTTATCCAATCTGTCTGTGATTTTAGCCTTTTATTCTTATGATCAGGAAATTAATTCTATTGCATAGAAAGCTGTAAATGATTTTTCAGCCTTCAGGCTGATGATTCCTGGTTTTTGTTCAAGTGAACCATTAAAATCAGCCGGGTCATTGTAGCCAAACCACGGCTCAATACAAACATAATCAGCTCCCGGTTTTGCCCAGATTCCCAGATCAGGAGCTCCATCGAAACATACGCTTACACAGCTTTTCGTTTTGTCATTTTTGAGATAGCAGTAGCGTGATTTTATTCCAGTAAATATCAATGCGTCATCGTCAAAAACATGTTTACCGAGTTTAACAATTTTCTCATCGGTCATAAATGCTGTTTTCTGCCTTTCCAGCAAACCGTCAACAAGTTTGTAAAGAAAGACTGTTTCTGGCTGTTCAAACTCAATGTAATAATCCTCATGGCAAGTCCCCTTCATCGGTAAATCTAAAGCAGGATGACTGCCCAGGCTGAAAAACATGTTTTTTGAATCAACATTTTTTACTTCATATTCGACAATCAGTCTCTTCTCACTGACCAAGGAAAAGTTAACGAAAAATTCGAATTTAAAAGGATAACTTTTAAGAGTTTCTTCACTGTAGGAATAAAGGAATTTTACAGATGATTCATGTTTTTCGTCAATAGAAAATTCTTTGTTTCTTACGAAACCATGCTTGCCTATCTGGTATTCTTTTCCATCAAAAGAAAACCGGTTATTCCTGACAAGCCCGACAAACGGAAAAAGAACAGGTGCAGAACTATTCCAAACAGCCGGGATGGTTTGCCAAACAATTTCTTTATCTTGAGCTCTGAATGATTTGAGCTCAGCGCCTGTTTCATTAATTTTAACCGATGAATTCCCGCATTTTATTTCCTGCATAGTAAAATCCCCTATTTTTGAAATTTAATCACACTGAACAAAAACGGTACATTTATCTGATAAAGCCTTTCCACTCTCTCATTTTCTCTTTGCCTATAATCCAAATGTTTATAGATTCTATATAAAACACAATCCATTTGCAAGACTTGCTGCGGCATGATACTTGAGATTATCCAAAGTTCTGATTCACATCAAACTATACAAAAATGAAGTTTTTGTGCTATCTTTAACACAGTTTTATTTCATGAAAATGTACAAATGCTGATAGTAATGAGTATTTATATCGGACTTGATATTGGCGGCACAAAAATAATGGTCGCTTCCACAGACAAAAACGGGACTTTTCTTAAGAGAATAAAAGTCGATACGCCCAAATCTTATGACGAGGGAATGGAACTACTCCATAACTTGATAAAGGAAGTTTCAGGTGGAGTCAATATTCTCGGAATAGGAGCCGCAGCCGGAGGCCCTCTGGATCCTGAAAAAGGCATAATTTCCCCATTGCATCAGGAAGAATGGAGAAATGTGCCTATTAAAAAAATTATGGAAGAAAAATGGCATTGCCCTTTCTATGTCGATGTGGATACCAATGTGGCAGCTCTGGGAGAGTATTATCTGGGAGGATACCAGGAAAAACATTTTCTTTATGTTACTCTAAGCACCGGTATGGGCGGAGGATACCTTGTAGATGGCAAAGTTTATCATGGATTTTCACATCCGGAAGTTGCTCATCAGTGCGTTGATTATCACTGTTCTCATCCGGAAAGAATCAAATGTGAATGCGGCGGCGGCGCGTGCCTCGAAGCGTTGGTTTCAGGCAACGGTATAAAACGGATTTATAAAAAAAATGCGGAACACCTTCTTAATCACGAATGGAAAGAAGTAGCTTACAATCTCGGCATGGGGTTAAGGAATATCGCAGCTATACTTTCTCCTGAAATAGTAGTTTTCGGAGGTGGAGTTGCTTTGGGCAGAGGGCAAGAGCTTCTTGATCGGGCTGAGAAATACATGAAAACAGGTTTAAAAATGGTGCCGGCTCCAAAACTTAAACTCTCCTGTCTGGGCTATGACACTGCACTAAAGGGAGCCTGTTTTATTGCTACTGGTGAGCATATCAGGAAATATGTGAGTTTCACATAGTTCAAAAATGAATTTTAAATAGCTAGAATAATATATAGGAAGCAATATAAGGTCGAAAACATTCTGATATTAAACTAGAATGTTTTTGACACAATATCATGGGCGAGAGGCTCGTTGTACAAGCTCATAGAAGTTTCATTGTGAAATTTTAGGCGTAAAGAGGAATTATGTTTAATAAGATTTTTTTAATTATAGTAGTTATTATTACTTTAATAATCATTGGAATTACATCGTGGATGGGGCTCAAATTATTCAAATCAGCCAGCGATGAAAAGACTAAAAGCAACAACCGTAAAAAATCCAAAGCAAGAAATCCTAATTTCAGGCAGAAAAAATAACAAAGGTTTTTCAAATGAAAGCAGGGAAAAATAACCTGATACAATTTGCAGAGATTCTTGTTTTATTAATTCTATCTACACCAGCAAAAGCTAACTCACTGCCGGAAGGCTTTGTATATGTTAAAGATGTTATCCCTGAAATTCAGGTTGAACTACGCTATTATACAAATGACAACTTTGTTGGTGAACAAATTGACGGCTATCTAAAACCTGAATGCATATTAACGGAACAAGCTGCTTTATCCTTGAAAATAATTCAAGATAAGCTAAAGGCTTTCAATCTTGGACTCAAAATATATGATGCATATCGTCCTCAGCGAGCCGTCGATCATTTTGTCCGGTGGGCTAAAGATTTGAAGAATATAAAAATGAAAGCAAAATATTATCCTGATGTAGCCAAAAAAGACTTGTTTAAAGACGGCTATATCGCAATGAAATCATCTCATTCCCGCGGAAGCACTGTAGATCTTACGATTATTGCGTTAGATACGAAAAAAGAATTAGATATGGGTTCAAGTTTTGATTTTTTCAGCCCCAAGTCCTGGCCAAGTTATTTAAGAATAACGCCAAGCCAGAGAGCCCACAGAATGCTGCTTCAGATATTGATGAAAAATAATGGTTTTAACAACTATGATCAGGAGTGGTGGCATTTTACACTTAGAAATGAACCTTTCCCTAAGGAATATTTCAATTTCCCCATTCAATAACTATAACTTATCGGAGGAAAAGGGGAAAGTTCCTTATAAGTCTATAAAAAAAAGCCCATGATATCATGAGCTTTCTTAATTTATTTCAGTTTTTTTACTCTCTTATGCCTATTATTTTTTTATGTCTGTAGGCGATCAGAGGAGAAGCTACAAATATAGAAGAATATGTACCGACAATTATTCCAGCTATCATTACAAGGGCAAAACTGTTAATACTGACACCTCCAAATAGCAACAGCATCAATACGACAAGGAATGTCAGGAATGATGTAATTACAGTTCGGCTAAGTGTCTGGTTGATACTTAGATTAATAATTTCCTTGTAAGTTATATCTTTTCGCAGTTTAAGGTTTTCCCTGATCCTGTCAAAAACGATGATTGTGTCATTTACTGAATATCCTGCGACAGTCAGTAACGCTGCTATGACAGTAAGAGTTATCTGACGGTCAAAAGCGAGCAAGACTCCCGTTCCGATAATGAGGTCATGCATCAGAGCAATGATGGCAGCAATAGAGTAGGTAAATTCAAACCTCAGCGAAACATAGATAAATATGCCCACCATGGATAGAAGTATGGCAATAATTGCAGACTTGGCGAATTCAGCTCCTACGAAACCTCCGATAGTTGTTTCGGTTCCGCCCGTAAACTGAGCATTTGGAAATTCCTTATTCAGCATTTGGGTAATAGTAGCCATAGCGCCGCTTTCTTTAACTGCGTTTTGATTCTTCCCAGTTAACACTATTTCCATTTTATTGCCTTCTACTGGAGAGTACTTATAAGATACTGAAGACTCAAAGCCTGCTTTTTTAAGAGCTTCTTCTATGTTGCTTTGGGAAACATAGTTTTTGAAATTAACCATAACTTGTGTCCCGCCAGTAAAATCGACACTCAGAATGGTGTTGTGTCTTACAATTACTATAACCACTGAGGCAAGCATCAGGACGGCCGATATAGTTATACAGTATTTCCATATGGAAAGGAACTGAACTTTGCTGTTATGGAAAACTCTAAGCATTTTCAATCCTTTGATGTGAAAATACTTATTGTAAATATCGAATATAAGTCTAGTTACAAATACTGCAGTAAAAATACTTGATATTATACCAATGCTTAATGTAGCTCCGAAACCTTTTACAGGACCTGTTCCCTGCCAGTACAGAACAAGTGCAACAATTAATGTGGTAACATTGGAGTCAAGAATTGTAGCAAAAGCTCTCTTGTAGCCTATATCAATAGCATTCAGCAGAGTTTTTTTGGCTTCAAGCTCTTCTCTTATTCTCTCAAAAATAAGGACATTTGCATCTACGGCCATTCCCATTGTCAGAATAATTCCTGCAATACCAGGAAGAGTAAGAGTTGCTCCCAGAGAGGCCATAGCTCCCATTATGAGAATGATATTTACTATAAGGGCAATATTGGCTACAAGACCTGCTTTCATGTAGTAAATAAGCATAAAAAGAGCAACTACAAGCAACCCTAGAATACCGGCGATCATCCCACTATTGACAGCTTCTCTGCCAAGAGTAGGAGCTGTATCGAATGTCGAGTCAATTCTTATTGTCGCCGGTAAATTACCGCAGGCTAAGGCCGTTGCGACATTTTGAGCTTCCTCCTGTGAGAAATCCCCTGTAATAGAAGCGTTGCCTCCATAGATCGCGCTTTGAATGGTAGGTGCGCTATAGAGAGTTCCGTCAAGCACAATTGCAAGTCTTCTTCCTACATTAGCAGCTGTCACTTTTCCAAACTGTTCAGCTCCTTCAGAATTGAACTGGAGAGCAATCTGTCTTTGCCCATATTGATCGGCAGAAACAAAAGCATTTATTATATTTGTCCCTGACATTTCAGGATGGATTTGGACAAATACCGTGTCTGTTCTTTTTTTTCCAAATCTGTCAGAGGAGACCATTGTCATCTTTTCCAGTCCTACGGGAGGAACAAAAGTCTGAGGATTGGAGTTGTATTCAGAAAGCAGCTGATCATTGTTCGCGGCAACAAGCCTGAACTCAAGCTGAGCAGACATCTGAATGAGCTTCATATACTCTTTCTTTTGCTCTTCTGTAGACACTGGTATCTTGAGAGATATCCTGCTGGAACCCTCGGCTGCAATTTCAGGTTCAACTAAACCTGACTTATTAATCCTGTTTCTCAGAATTTCCATAACTCTGTTTCTAAGCTCAGAGATAGTAATTCCCTCAATGGCAGCTTTATCTGCATCGTTTGCAGGCTTGTTAGGTATTACGCTTACATCAAACTCCGTACCGCCGTTCAAATCAAGGCCGAGTTTAATAGAGCTTGCGCATTTAGATCTGACATAACGAAGCACATCAGCATTAGTTAAAACATCTTTGACCGCCAGATAGTCAGCCATATCGATGTTAAGTTCCTTGGCTGCTTCATCAACTGCTACAGACTCATACAGGTTTGGGTCATGAGCCTGTTTTTCTTTTGCAAGGTCTATTACTTTGACAATATTAGGGTTGTTATCAGCCAGTTCTGAAAGGACTTTATAGAAATTCTGCTGGTGCAAAGGAAACATTGACCAGGCAAAAATAGCTATCACGATTAGAACGATTATAATTCTAGTAAGTACGGGTTTGTTCATAAGGTTGAAATGTTTTAAAAGTTATTCACTCTTTGGTGGTTTCTTCGCCTTTTTCGAGAACTCCGTTTACAGAACTTCTCATTACTTCAATCTTTACATTTTCAGCAATTTTAATAAACATGCTTTTTTCTTTTATTGAATTAACTACACCGATAATTCCACCGGCTGCAAGGACTTTGTCTCCAACTCTGATAGCATCGAGCATCCTTTGGCGCTCTTTGGCTTTTTTGCTTTGTGATCTGAAGAGCAGAAAGTACATAACTACAATAATGAGAATGAAAGGTCCGAAACTTACAAGCATTCCCTGGATTCCGCCGCCTTGAGCAGCAGCTTCTGTAGAAAGTGTTAAAAAGTTCATATATTTTCCTTAAAATTAATTTTATTGCTTTTAAAAAATAAAATAATGATGAGAGAAAAAGATCTCTCATCGTTTTATTAAAATCTACTTGTTTTCAAGCCCCTTGAAACCGGAATTTTCAAGAGCTTCGCCGAAGCCTACAAGAGCTTCGCCGGAGCGCAGAGCTTCTTCGACCTGTTCGCTGACTACTTTGAGTTCTTCCTCATTAACGACTTCTTTATTTGCAGCCTTTATACTGAGGCCGATTCTTCTTTCAGCCTGATCGATTTTGATAACTCTTGCCTTGATTTCCTGTCCTACCTGAAGCACATCTTTGACTCTTTCGACATGTTCATCGGTTATTTGTGAAACATGCACGAGTCCGTCAATCTTGTTTGTAAGTTCAACAAATGCGCCAAAAGCTGTAATCTTGGAAACTTTGCCTGTAACAACATCGCCTATTTTGTAAATAGCGTCGATGTTCTGCCAGGGGTCAGATTCAAGCTGTTTCATGCCAAGGGATATCCTTTGCTGAGAAACATCTATTGCAAGCACGATAGCTTCTACTTCGTCACCGATTTTGAGGACTTCAGTAGGATTATTAATCTTACGGGTCCATGACATATCCGATACATGGATCATGCCATCTATGTCGTTTTCGATTTCTATGAAAGCTCCGTAGCTTGTCATATTTCTGACTTTGCCTTTAACTTTGCTTCCTACCGGATATTTAGTAGCTATTATTTCCCATGGGTTTTGAGTTGTCTGTCTGAGTCCGAGGGATATTTTCTTGGTATCTGGCTGAATATCGAGAACAACAGCTTCGACTTCATCTCCCATTTTTACCATTTCTGTCGGTTTGCTTATCCTCTTTGTCCATGACATTTCAGATACATGGATCAGCCCTTCAATGCCTGTTTCTACTTCAACGAAAGCGCCATAAGGCATAATGTTGACGACTTTACCTTTGATTTTTGTTCCGACAGGATATTTTTCAGCGACTGTTTCCCATGGATTCTTGCTCTTTTGTTTGAGTCCGAGAGATAGTCTTTCTTTTGTATAATCAATATCAAGAACGACAACTTCGAGTTCCTGACCGAGCTGGACAAGTTCTGAAGGATGGTTGATTCTGCCCCATGACATATCTGTAATATGGAGAAGTCCGTCTACGCCGCCCATATCGATAAATGCGCCGAAGTCCGTGATATTTTTGATTGTGCCTTTGTAAGCATTGCCTTTTACGATGTTTTTAAGTACATTGGCTCTCTTGTCTGCTCTGTCTGCTTCGAGAAGCTCTCTTCTTGAAACTACGATGTTTTTGCGTTCGTCATTAATTTTAACAATCTTAAAGTCAAACTCGAGTCCGATAAGTGCATCCATATCCTTGACGGGAGCTACATCAATCTGAGAACCAGGAAGGAATGCTTCCACTCCGTCTACATCTACGATTATGCCGCCTTTGACGCGGTGCTTCATTACACCCTTGGCTATGCTACCTTCTTTGTATTTTTCATTGATTCTTGTCCAATCTTTGGAGAAAGCAGCTTTCTGTATGCTCAATACAGGTTGGTGTCTGTTATCTTCAATCTGTTCAAGAAATACATCAATTACATCATCTACATTAATTGATTCCCAATCCTTGAATTCTTCTTTAGAGATGAAGCCTTCAGCCTTGCATCCGATGTCTACGAGTATGCCATTGTCGCGCTTTTCAGCTACTCTGCCTTTAATGATAGAGCCTTCTTCAAATCCAGCTGTGCTCTTGTCATTCAAAAGCAAGTCCATTGAAGGCATATTTTCCAGATCAAGGAAAAGGGGGAGGTTGTTTATTTCAGGGTTAGTTGTTTCAGTTGTTTTAGTTGCCATTGTTTGGGTTAATTGTTTTGGGTTAGTTGTTTATAATAATTAAACCCTCTTTTTGAGAGGGTTTGGTAAAGATTCTAACTTTATTCTTTAGAAGATTCCAGTTCCTTTTTGTGTTTCTCAATAATTTCCTTGGCCACATTGGTTGGAACCATTTCATATCTTGCAAAACTCATTTCGAATGAACCGTTGCCTTGAGTAATACTTCTTAGCTCAGTTGCGTATTTTGCAAGTTCAGCGATTGGAACTTCGGCTCTGACCACCTGCAGTCCTTCTTCTGCTTCCATGCCGAGAATTCTTCCGCGTTTTGTATTAAGGTCGCCGCTTATATCTCCCATGTATTGGTCGGGAATGTATATTTTTACATTCATAATTGGTTCAAGAAGGATAGGTTTGGCTTTTTCCACTCCGTCTCTGAATCCAGCTCTTGAAGCAATTTTAAAAGCCATTTCTGAAGAGTCTACATCATGGAATTTGCCGTCATAAACTGTTACTTTGATATTCTGCACAGTACATCCTGCAAGAGGGCCGTTAATCATTGCTTCGACCACGCCTTTTTCAACTGCCGGGATGAAGTTCTTGGGGATTGTTCCCCCTACGATTGCATTGACAAATTCATATCCGTCGGCTTTAGGCTCGACTTTAAGATAAACTTCTGCAAACTGCCCATGTCCGCCAGATTGTTTTTTATGTCTGTAATGGCCTTCTCCAAGAGCAGTGACAGTTTCTCTGTAAGGAACTTTAGGAGTAGCTATATTTACTTCAACTTTATTCTCTTCTTTAAGTTTCTTAATTGCAAGAGTAAGCTGCTGATCACCCATTCCGGAAAGAAGCATTTCATGCGTTTCAGGATGCCTTTCGAGCTTAAGTGTCGGATCACCTGCAGAAATTCTATTTAATCCCTGTGCTATCTTTTCTTCTTCACCGCTCTTGACCGCAGTAAGAGCATAAGACATAACGGGTGCTGGAAACTCAATCAAGGGCAATTCAGGCGCTGCTGAAGTAGTTCCAATGGTGTTGTCGAAAGTTGTGGCTTTCAGTTTGACCATTGCTCCGATCATGCCCGGCACTGCCAAATCGGTTTTATCCTGATTTTTGCCGTTAACAAGAAGGATACTGCCAAATCTTTCTTTAGCGCTTTTTGTAACATTGTAAACTTCGCTGTCTGCAGAAAAAGTTCCTGTATAAACTCTGAAGAATACAAGTTGTCCGAGGAAAGGGTCATTGATTGTTTTAAAAGCTTTTGCAACGCCTAAACCGTTTTCTGAAACTGCGATTTTATTTCCTGCTGCGTCGCATAGATTTTTTTCAAGAGGCGTTGGCATTAGGTCAACTAATGAGTTAAGCAGGTCATCAATTCCGATATCTTTTGAGACACTTCCACAGAAGACAGGAACAAAAGTTCCTGATGTAATTGCTTTTTTAAGTCCGTTGGAAAGCTCTTCGGCTGTAAGTTTCTGACCATCTAAATATTTCATCATTAACTCTTCGTCGGATTCAGCTACGGAATCTGAAAGCTTTTCCATGAATTTCTTGGCATCGCCTGAAGGATTTTCCTGTTTCAGGATATTTGTGACTGATGAAAAAGAAGTTCCTGAAGCATCAGGGAGAGTTACCGGAATGCATGAAGTCTTTCCAAAACTGCCCTGTATTTGTTCGAGTACCTTGTCAAAATCAGCCATATCTTTATCAAGGCCGTTGATATAGAAAGCCACCGGCATATTTGCATTTTTGGCTATTTTCCACGAACGGCTGGTTCCTATCTGGACTCCGTCAACAGCATCTACTACGATAAGATCAATATCTGAATTATTGATTGCGCTGATAGGTTCGGCAATAAACTCACCGTAACCTGGTGTGTCCATAAAGAAGAAGTAATTGTCTTTCCACTTACAATTCAAAGCAGCCGAATAAATACTGCTAAGTTTTGTCTGTTCTTCTGCCGTATAGTCTGAGACGCTTGTCCTTTCAGTAACTTTTCCTAGCCTGTCAACTTTTCCTGACTTAAAAAGAATCAAGTCGCAGAGAGAAGTTTTTCCTGAACGAATGTGACCGCTTACAGCGAAGTTTCTGACAGATCCTGCTGAAATACTCATAAGCAATAATTGCTCCGAAGGGTTAGTTGTTTATCAAATTAAAAAAAAGAACACAATAAAAGCGTAACTATAGTTAAACATAAAGTTAATTCAAAAACTTAAAGAATTTTTTTTAAATTAAAAAAGATCTTTTGTATTAAGGTCTTTAAAGAAAGGCTGTTTCATATCTCTTTGTGAAAGAATAGGAGATTCGATTGGCCATTGGATGTTAATTGTCGGATCATTCCATATAAATCCCCTCTCATCATTCTTAGAATAGTATGTACTGCACTTATACTGAAATTCTGCAATGTCGCTCAATACGCAGAAGCTGTGGGCAAAACCAAACGGAACAAAGAGCTGTTTCTTGTTTTCTGCAGAAAGATAAAAGCCTTCCCATTGCCCGAAGGTAGGGGAGTTTTTCCTTATATCTACAACTACATCGAAGACTTCACCGGAAGTAGTCCTGACTAGCTTTGCCTGTCCGGGATTTATCTGCCAATGCATTCCCCTGAGAGTTCCTTTGGTAGATGCAGAGTGATTATCTTGAACAAATTCGCATTCTATTCCGATTTCCTGATACTTTTTTCTACTGTAACTCTCCAGAAAAAAACCTCTGTTATCTCCGAAAACATCCGGTACAATAAGCAGCACGCCTTTTAGTTTTGTCTCTAAGCTCTTCATAAATTTAGTTTATTGTCTTGTATTGAATTGGAATTTAAAGACAATAACTTAATAATGCAATACATACAAACAGGAGAAAAAAACAAAATGAATAGAAATGAGGCAATTAAACTGCTCGATGAATATATCAAAAACCCTAACATGATAAAACATAGCCTGGCTTCGGAATCAGTAATGGCTAAATTGGCTGATAAACTTGGGTATGATAGGGATAAATGGGCAATGGCAGGCTTGCTCCATGACCTTGATGTAGAAATCACCAACGCAGATTTAAAAATTCATGGAAAAGAAACTGCAAGAATTCTTAGAGAATATAATCTTGATCCAGACATCATTGATGCGATAACAAGGCATAATGAAGGCTCGACTGAATTAAAGAGAGAAACACACTTTCATTTCGCACTTGCCTCTGGAGAAACTATTACTGGTTTGATAACAGCAACAACTCTTGTTTATCCTGATAAAAAACTCTCTTCTGTTAAACCGAAATCCGTAGTTAAGCGCATGAAGGAAAAAGCCTTTGCCGCTTCAGTTAACAGAGATATTATTATGGAATGCGAAAAACTTGGAATGAGCATAGAAGAGTTCGCTCAGCTTTCGCTTAATGCCATGCAATCAATTAACTTAGAACTTGGTCTATAATTCGTGTAGAAAAAGTTTCAACTAAAGAGAATATGTAAAGAAAACATTATAATATTCAGATTTCCTGTTATAAAGATTTAGGAAATATGCATATTTTTATTTGGAGAGAAGTTTATGGAACTATCGTTGGTTGTGCTTGCCGCAGGGATGGGAAGCCGTTATGGCGGGCTTAAACAGATCGACCCTGTTGGTCCCGGAGGCGAATCAATAATGGATTATTCTATCTTTGATGCCGCAAGGGCTGGTTTTGACAAGGTTGTTTTTATCATCCGCCGCGATATTGAAGAGGAGTTCAAAAAAGTAATTGGCGAAAAATATAAGTCAATTATTAATGTAGAGTATGCTTTTCAGGAAAAAAACAGACTGCCAACAGGCTTTGTTTGCCCTGAAGACAGGATTAAACCGTGGGGGACTGGACACGCTATACTTATGGCTCAGGAAATAGTAAAAGGGCCATTTGCCGTCATCAATGCTGATGATTTTTATGGAAAAAGGTCGTTTGAGCTTCTTGCATCGTATCTGAAAAATGCAAAAGACTGCCAGTGCGCGGATTATTGCATGATAGGTTTCATCTTGAATAATACGCTTTCTTCTTTCGGCTATGTTTCACGGGGAGTATGTACAAGAGATGTTCAATCATATCTGGTAAATGTAAAAGAACTTACTCATATTGAACCTTCGGGAAATGCCGCAAAATATCTTAATGAAAATGAGAAATATGAATTGCTCAGCGGCAATGAAATAGTATCGATGAATATGTGGGGATTTACTGAATCTATTTTCCACTATTTGGAAAGCCTCTTCAAAGAATTTCTGAAATCTGAAATCCGAAATCCGAAATCCGAATTTTATATTCCATTTGTTGTTGATCGACTCATTAAAGAAAACGAAGCAAAAGTAAAAGTTCTTGAAAGTAAAGATAAATGGTTTGGCATTACCTACAAGGAGGACAAACCAGAAGTTATTTCAAAACTCAGGAGTCTTGTCGATAGCGGTGTTTATCCCTCTAAACTCTACTTAAAATAAAAGCCGAGGTTAAATATGTATGATTTAAAACAAATTATTTCGAATTTTCAAATTCACGGTAATTACTTATCAGGCATTCCTTACGGCAATGGACATATCAATTCAACCTATAAGGTCACTTTAAATCAGGCAGGAATAAATGTTTCATATACTCTTCAGAAAATAAACACTGCTATTTTTAAGGATCCTCTTAAAGTCATAGAGAATATTGTAAGAGTAACTGATTGCCAAAAAGAGTTCTATTCGAATTCTGATGATTCGTCAAGAAAGCATATGACTTTGGTTAAAAACAAAGACGGCACATATCTGCATGAAGAAAAAGACGGAAGCGTATGGAGAGTTTATCTTTTTATTGAAAAGGCTCTGACATATGAGATTATCGAAAATGAAGAGTATGCCTACAAAACAGCAAGAGCTTTCGGTGAATTTCAGAAATCCCTCGCGAACATCAAGGGAGAAAGACTGCACGAAATAATACCAGATTTTCACAATACTCCAAAGCGTTTTATGGCTCTTGATAAAGCTATAGATAAGGATATAGCAAAAAGAGCTTCAGGTGTTAAAGATGAAATAGGCTTTGCGTTCTCCAGAAGAGACAAAGCCGCTAAATTAATTGATCTTCATAAAAGCGGCCTTATTCCGGAAAGGATTACTCACAATGACACTAAATTAAATAATCTCATGATTGATGAAAAGAGCAAACAGCCTATATGCGTCATTGATCTTGACACATTAATGCCAGGGTTTTCCGCTTATGACTTCGGTGAATTAATGAGGACAGGAGTAAGCCCGACCATGGAAGATGAAAAAGATATTTCGAAAATCCATATAAGAATAAATGTTTTTGAAGCAATTGTGAAAGGTTTTTTAGATGCTACTTCCGGTTTTATCAACAAGGCTGAAAAAGAAAATATCCTCTGGGGCGGTTATCTGATGACACTTGAAAACGCGGTAAGATTCCTTACAGATCATCTGAATAACGATATATATTACAGAATTCATAGGGAGAACCACAATCTCGACAGGTGCAGAACTCAGTTTGCGCTTTTAAAATGCATTGAATCTGAATGGGACAACTTAGTAGGAATTATCAAGAAATATTAAGGATTTTAAACTATCTGCTTTAGGAGTACCCAGTATCCTGACACCGATATTATTGATTGCAGCATGGCATTATTTATCATTATTCATAAATGGTGAAGAAGCGCCCCTGGTACCGGAAAGATTCACTTTCATCGCTCCAGTAAAATCAGCGCCTTCTACATTTGCTCCAGTAAGGTTAGCATTTGTAAGATCAGCTCCTGTAAAGTCGACTCTCCTAAGGTTAGAATTCCTCAAATCGGCTCCTTTCAGGTCAGCTTCGGTAAGATTTCCATTCTCGCATGATTTTGTGGACAACAATTTATCAAGATCGGACTGCTTGTATGCAAAGATGTTCGAGGCAAACATCACAATTATAGTAATTGCATGAATAAGTTTCATTTTACATTTCCTCAATAAATTTCGAATGACTATTATATTCTTAACTTCTTCGAGTGTCAATAAATTTGAAACGGTATCTAATAGACTTAACGCTCATTTTATGTTTATAAAAAGCCAAAACAAATCAAGTTTAATTTACTTGTTGAATTGTGCTCTGTTTCAGGTTTAATTATTCATACTAAGATTTTAAACGCACAATTAAACTCAAGGAAGTATTATGCTTGATATTAACCTAATTAGAAAAGATCCTGAGAGAATCAAAACCGCGCTGCTTAAAAAAGTTGAAAATATAGACTTCACCAATCTGCTGGATTGGGATAGGAAGAAACGGGAAATAATTCATGAAGTCGAAACTCTTAAAGCACGACGAAACGAAGTTTCAGCTCTTATTCCCAAGCTGAAAAAAGAAGGCTTGGATGCATTAAAAGAACTCACTGAGATGAAAAATGTGTCCGATAGGATTAAAAACCTGGATGCCGAATTATCAGTAATCTCAGATAAAATCCAGGCATATCTCGATGCTCTTCCGAACATTCCTGCAGATGATGTGCTGCCTGGAGGAAAAGAAAATAACAAAGTAGTGCGTGAATGCGGCAAAAAGCCAGAGTTCTCTTTCACTCCCAAAGATCATGTCCAGCTTGCTACCTCTCTGGGACTGATAGATTATGACCGCGGCGTCAAAATGGGCGGAAACGGCTTCTGGCTTTATAAGGGCAAAGGCGCAATTCTCGAATGGGCCTTGTTGAATTACTTTATTGAAACCCATCTTGCAGACGGTTATGAGTTCGTACTTCCGCCTCATCTGTTAATCAACCAGTGCGGATATACAGCAGGACAATTTCCAAAATTCGTCGACGATGTATTCCATATTGAAGGCGACAACAAATCAGAAAGCACACATTTCCTGCTTCCTACAGCTGAAACAGCCCTTATTAATTTTCACAGAGATGAAATTCTAAAAGAAGAAGAACTCCCCAAAAAATATTTCGCCTATACACCTTGCTACAGGAAAGAAGCAGGAAGTTACAGAGCTTCAGAGAGGGGAATGATAAGAGGTCATCAATTCAATAAAATTGAAATGTTCCAGTTTACAACACCTGAAAACTCTGACAATGCACTTGATGAACTCATTGGAAAAGCAGAAAAATTAGTAGAAGGACTGGGAATACATTTCAGAACCTCCAAACTTGCTGCCCAGGACTGCAGCGCTTCAATGGCAAAAACTTTCGATATAGAACTATGGATACCAAGTATGAACGAATATAAAGAAGCAAGCTCTTGTTCTAATGCCATTGACTTTCAGGCAAGACGAGGCAATATTCGCTTTAAGAGAAATTCAACAGGCAAAAATGAATTCATTCACTCTTTAAATGCTTCAGGACTTGCCACAAGCAGACTTTTCCCGGCAATTCTTGAAACCCATCAGCAGTCCGATGGCAGCGTAGTTGTGCCTGCTGTACTTAGAAAATTTACTAATTTCGATATTATTAAACCATAAAAATAACTTCATAAATTCACCCATGACAGATAGTAACGACAATAACAAAGACAATACAAGTAAATCGCCAGACATAACAGTTTCAAACGACACTAAGAAACTACAGCAAGAAAATAAAACGGAAGAAGTGCATGGTCTGATAGTGCAAAAAAAAGAGGATGCTAAGACTTCTAGAGTTCCAGTGCTTCCTCTCACTGATACCGTTGTTTTTCCTTTTACTCTCTGCACTCTAGTCATTGACAACGAACAAACAATAAAATTTGTATCAAGAATAGCTGAAGGCGAGAGGCTGCTTGCGTTATTTCCTGATTTGACCAAGCACGACGGTTCTAACTCAAATATGATACAACAGGCTACTGAAAATAAAGAAATAAAAATTGAAACTATAAAATTCCAGGATAAAACCCTTTCAAGAGTAGGAGTTGCAGGAAGAATAGTTAAACTGCTCAGGTTTCCGGATAATACCATAAGGATATTAGTAAGGGGACTTAAAAGAGTTAGACTTCTCAATCTCCTTACACAAGGCCCTGAAATGACTGGCACTATACAGGAGATTCCTGATATTCAAGATAATAGCCTTGAATGCGCAGCTATGGCAAAAAACGCTCAGAGGCTATTTCAGGAAATAATAAATGTTTCGCCCAATTTCCCTGAGGAACTTAAGGTAGCCATATTAAATATTGAAGATTATTCAAGGCTTGTTGACCTGCTGGCTGACACTATCAACATTAATTTCTTTGAAAAATTGGGACTCCTGACTGCCCCTACACTTAATGAAAGACTCCATCTCATAACAATCCTTCTTAACCGTGAAGTTGAAGTTCTCCATCTGGGCAATGCAATTCAAAGCCAGGTGTCGAGCGCAATGACACAGGCTCACAGAGAATTCTTCCTGAGAGAGCAGCTCAAAGCAATTAAGAAGGAGCTTGGTGAACAGGAAGCCAATCCTGATATGACAAATTTTAAAAAACGAATTGCTGATAAGAAAACACTGCCGAAAGCAGCTTTGGAAGTCATCAATAAAGAACTGGAAAGGCTTGCCTCAATGCCGCAGTCTTCGCCAGAATATCATGTTTCTTATAATTACATAGACTGGATCCTGTCTATCCCATGGAAAGAATACACGGAAGACAAAAATGATATCAGAAAAGCAAAAATAATTTTGGATAAAGATCATCACGGACTCAAAGATGTCAAAGAAAGAATTCTCGAACTCCTTGCAGTCCTCCAGATGAAACAAGATAAAAAATCTCCGATTATATGTTTTGTCGGACCTCCAGGCGTAGGCAAAACTTCTCTCGGTCAATCCATAGCAAGAGCAATGGATAGAAAATTTGTCCGCATGTCTCTCGGAGGAGTCAGGGATGAAGCAGAAATAAGAGGCCACAGAAGAACCTATGTAGGAGCCTTGCCCGGCAGAATAATTCAGGGCATTAAAAAAGCAGGAAGTTCAAATCCGGTCTTCATGCTGGACGAAATAGACAAAATCGGTTCAGATTTCAGAGGCGACCCGTCATCAGCGCTTCTCGAAGTCCTTGACCCTCAGCAAAACCATGCATTCAATGACCATTTTCTAGAACTTGACTATGATCTTTCTTCTGTCATGTTCATTGCTACTGCCAACATCCTTGACACTGTGCCGCCTGCCTTACTTGACAGAATGGAAATCATAAGACTGCCCGGCTATACACCTATGGAAAAGGTTGAAATTGCAAGAAAATACCTTTTCCCGAGACAAGTAATTGAAAACGGACTTAAAAAGGAACAATTGTCCCTTCCAATAGCTTCTATAAATGAACTTATTACCTATTACACTCAGGAATCAGGTGTTAGAAACCTTGAGCGTGTAATCGGAACCCTCTGCAGGAAAGTGGCCAGAAAAATAATAGAAAAAGAGATCCGTACGGATGCCAAAACCACTATAAAAGCCGAAGATATTAAAACCTATTTAGGCAAGCGTAAATTCATCATGGAAGAAGTGGAAAGAAAACCCGAAATCGGTCTCTCGATTGGAATGGCATGGACTAGCGTTGGAGGGACTATCCTTCCTGTTGAGTCTAATATGATGCCCGGAAAAGGGGTGCTCCAATTGACAGGCTCTCTTGGTGATGTAATGAAAGAAAGTGCTCATACTTCTTTCAGCTATATAAAAAGCAACTATAAGAAACTGGGAATCAGTCCTGATATATTCAAGAAAAATGATTTTCACCTTCATGTCCCTGACGGAGCTACACCCAAAGACGGACCATCTGCAGGCATAACTATAACAACATCCCTCGTATCGCTTCTGACCCACACAAAGGTAAGAGTAAAAACTGCTATGACTGGCGAAATTACTCTCAGAGGCAAAGTGACTGCCATCGGAGGGCTTAAGGAAAAGGTAATCGCCGCCTTGAGAGCTGGAATTGATACTGTTGTAATTCCGAAACAAAACGAAAAAGACCTTGAAGACATTCCAGAAGAAGTCAAAGATAAAATTAAATTTATCTTCGTTGAGAATGCTGATGAAGCTCTTAATTTCATGCTCCTCAAGGAGAAATAAAGCTGTGGATAAGACTGCTTCTCAGACATATGGCAGACAATTCAAATTTACGGCTTTCTGCGGTTTATTATCAAGTATTTTTCTTGCGATTATCAAGCTTACTTTAGGCACAATAGGACATAGTTACACAGTAGTCGCCGACGGTATAGAAAGCTTATCAGACACAGTCGTCGATTTGACTTTGCTTCTTGGAGTTCAATTCTGGTCGGCTCCCCCTGATTCTAACCATCCTTACGGGCATCGAAGGATTGAAACTATTATAACAGCCTTTGTCGGTCTGTTTCTGATGGCAGCAGCCTTTGTAATCGTCTACAGGGCAATAGACGGTATTGTCGAAGGCAAAAGAACAGAATCAGTCGAGGGAATAGCGGTCATAGCTCCAATAATTGCTATTCTTCTGAAAGAATTCATTTACAGATGGACTATATCGGTCTCCAGAAAAATCAAGTCATCAGCTTTGTATGCCAATGCCTGGCATCACAGGTCGGACGCTATAACATCTGTAGTAGCGTTAATAGCAGTATTTATCGCTCAAATAAATCCCAGATTCTATATAGTAGACAATATAGGTGGAATAATATGCTCTATCTTAATTGTAAGAGTTGCATTCGGAATCATTAAACCTGCCATGTCAGAACTCTCGGACAGCGGAGCTTCTGAAAAAACCAGAAAAATGATAGAGGAAATTGCTCTATCACAACCGGATATCAAATCTGTTCATAAAATAAGAACCCGCAAAATGGGATCGGTCATTTTTGCAGACTTTCATATGCTTGTCGATGGCAATACTACAGTCAGAAAAGGACACGCTGTGGCCGAAACCCTTCAAAATACTCTCAAATCATCCATCCCTGAGCTGATTGATATAGTTGTCCATATCGAACCCAATGAGTAGACTAACTTATATGGAAGACTTAAAAATAAGTTACTGGGATCTTCTCGATAATATCACCGAAGGAGCATATATCACTGATATTAAAAGAAAGATC
The DNA here is from genome assembly GCA_001803205.1 of Lentisphaerae bacterium GWF2_38_69. GTDB lineage: Bacteria > Verrucomicrobiota > Lentisphaeria > Victivallales > GWF2-38-69 > GWF2-38-69. The sequence goes on from MHBE01000052.1 coordinate 49,664, forward strand.
ATTTACTGGAACAAAGCGGCAGAAAGAATTACAGGCTATACAAAAGAAGAAGTTCTAGGAAAACACTGTTACGATAACATTCTCATCCATATTGACAGTCAGGGCTGTAATTTATGCAAAGGATCATGCCCGCTTGCTCAAAGCCTCACGGATGGAGAGAGCCGTCATAGCCAGATATTTCTCCACCACAAGGAAGGCTATCGTAAACCTGTTTATGCCAGGATTCTCCCAATAAGAGATGGAACTGGCAAAATAATTGCAGGTGTGGAATTCTTCAATGATATTATGGATCACAATACATTCAATCTGAAAATGCTGGAACTTGAGCAGCTGGCTTTTAAGGATCAACTCACTGAATTGCCAAATAGAAGATATGCCGAAGAGCAACTCATAAGCAGGCTCTCCGAGTTCGAAAGGCTCGGGATATTTTTTGGCCTCCTTTTTTTTGATATAGACCATTTCAAAAAATTCAACGATACCTTTGGACACGAAACAGGAGATAAAATCCTGAAAACAGTAGCAAAAACACTAAATGCAAATTCCAGACAGTACGATCTTTACTCCAGATGGGGCGGAGAAGAATTTATCGGCATTATAGCTGGAGCCGATAAAGATTCACTCCTGTCAATAGCAAATAAAATCCTGATACTCGTCAGGCACTCTGAAGTCACAATAGATGGGGCTATGCACAGCGTCACCATTTCCGTGGGAGGAACTCTGTGCCAATATGGCGATACTTATCATACTATAGTAAAAAGGGCCGATGCGCTTATGTATAATAGCAAAGAAAAAGGGAGAAACTGCGTAACGATATGAAATTAAAATGCTCTTTTCTGTACTTACTTTTAATAGCAATATTATCAGGATGCACTACAGCACCATACACAAACAGGAGCCAACTGATAATAACTTCTGAGGAGCAGGAAAAGTCCATGGGTTTGCAGCTTTTTAATCAGGTTCAAAAAGAATCACAAGTTGAGTCCAATCCATTATATACCAACCCAGTTCAGAGAGTAGGAAATCATATTGCAAATGCAGCAAAAGATAAATATTATGCCTGGGAATTCATAGTTATAAGATCGCAGGATATTAATGCCTTCTGCCTTCCCGGAGGCAAAGTGATAGTTTACACCGGTCTTTTCCAGTTCATTGATAACGATGCGGAACTTGCCTGTGTCTTAAGCCACGAAATCGGCCATGCCATAGCGCGGCACGGAGGGGAAAATATCTCAAGACAATATATGCAGCAACTTGGAGCTGTCGCTCTTAGTTCTGCTGTCTCATCATCTGAGAATTATGAATTATGGATGGGTGCTTATGGACTGGGTACTGATTTAGGAGTAATGCTGCCGTTCAGCCGAGAGCAGGAATATGAAGCTGATCAAATAGGCCTTATCCTAATGGCAAAAGCAGGTTATGATCCAAGGGCTGCTTTAACATTCTGGAACAAATTTAAAAATCTTCAGAATTACGGACCTTTGGAGGAGTTTTTCGCCACTCACCCTATGGGAGAAAAGCGAATTGAAGAAATCAATGCCTTAATGCCTGACACAATGCAAATCTATGAACTTATTCAGCCTAAATATGGCCTCGGTCAACCGATAAACCTGAAAAATCCACAGAACATATCGACTTCTGAAAACATCTCTCCTCAAAATAATCCTCAGGGAAGCAATTTAATTTATAAGAAAAAAACAAAGTCAGCAAAATCATTAAAAAAGCCAACTCTTCAGTAAATAATCGCAAAATCAGCAGTAGCAGTTTAGACAATCAAACTTTTATTATCAGGTTCTCTTTCTACTATTCTTTTGTATAATAGTATGACGCAAAATCCTAACCCAATAGCTATCAAAATCCAACAGGCAATGAACGGCATATAGCGGTTAAATGAAATAAGAAGTCCCGATATAAGCGGGCCTGCAAACCATCCTGCTGACGAAATAGCCGCAGCTGTTCCCATTGCCAAGCCCTGTGAGTCTTTATCCGAATAGTTTGAAAAGAGAGTTAAAATTGCCATATAAGACAACCCCACCCCCATTGCTATCGGAAGCAAAGCTATCCATATAATAATAATGTTCATGAAACTTCCTATTATCAATCCGATAAGAAATATACTCATTCCCGCAATAAGCATTGTTTCAATTTTCAGAAATTTTACAGCATATCTTACAAGTATAAGCATTGTAAATGCATAACACACGCAGAGCACTACCATATACAAAGTCAGGGCATCAACTGATAGATTCAGAACCTGTACAATAGAAACAGTGATAGTCTGGAAATAAATGCACCATGCAGTCTGCATCAATAGTAGTGTATAAGAAACTTTCCTGAACTTTTTATCAGTAAAGCCATGTCTTAGATCTTTCAGTCCTTTTGTAACTGATATCTTTGTTGCTTTCCTGGACGGAGAAGTCTCATTGAATAAAAAGAATATCATCAGAATGCTGAGAATGCACATCAAACTTGCAAAATAAAATGGCATCATATAACCGAATATCTTGATAAAGAAATCCTTTGCGAATATCCCTCCAAAAAGCGGACCGATAATAAAACCTACTGACGCGGCAAGAGAAACAAATGAGAGGTTGACCGTTTTCTTTTCCTGAGGGCTTATATCAACAATCGCTGCTTGAGCTAATCCCACTGTCCCTGCCATAAAACCTGTAATAAATCTCATAATCGATAGAAGCAAAACTGATTTAAGAGCAATAGATACTGCAAAAAGCAAAAGCCCTGCGCATTCTCCTATCAGACAAAATAAAAGAACCTTTTTCCTTCCTATCTGATCTGAAAAATCTCCAAGCAGAGGCCCTCCCAAAAGAGTCCCTATCGGAAAACATGCCATCGCTATGCCAAAAAGAATATCAGCTCTGATAATTGAAAAACCTTCTGTGAAAAGACCGCCTGTGCCTGGAGTAAAAATCAGAATGAAAACAGGATAAACCAACCCAAAACACATTGCATCAATTGCTATGATAAAAAGCAGTGAGAAGTAAACCCAAAAGTTACTGCGTTTTTCAGATTTAGGATTGTTAATAGACATTTGTCTCATTTGGTGGTAATTAACGGAGCGGCGCTCTTAATAGTAATATCATGCTGCTGAAAAGGCATGGATATGTTTTCCTTGTCAAATGCATTCTTAACATCTTCCAGAATAGTAAATTTAGCATCGATAAAATCTATCCTCCTGCTCCATAATCTCAGCAAAAACCTCACTGAACTGTCCTCAAAAGAAGATATCGCTATTATCGGTGCCGGCTCCTTAAGGATTAATGCATTCTTATTAATAATACCTGATAGAACGCTTTTTACTTTCTCAATATTATCCTCATACGAAACATCTATCAGGATATCCTGCCGTCTTGTATCAGTATCGCTCAATTTGATTATACCATTTGATAGAATGGTTCCATTGCTTATAACAATGTTCAGATTGTCAAATGTCCTGATAATCGTATGGAAAAGTTTTATCTCCATTACTACCCCGCAATTGTCTCCTGTTTTAATTGCATCGCCTACTTTATAGGGTTTAGACATAAGTATGATTATTCCATTGGAAACAGTCTTGAATTCATCTCTTAAACCGAAACCTATTGCAGTGCCAAGTCCCACAAGCATCCCTGCAAAATATGTAGACGGAACTCCTGCTATGGTAAGGACTATCATGAATAAAACTATATAATACAATAAAGTTGAAAGAGACTTCAGGAATGATTGAAGAGTATCATCCATTTTGAGCTTCTTCATCAGTTTAAATGTGGAAGCTATTAGTATTTTTACAACAAAATAACCAATGGCCAATATTATTAATGCTAAGCCCGCTCTGATAATATAAGTAGAAGCTATAACATCAAACTGAGCAATAAAATCCTTCAAAAAACCCATACGGCTAACTCCTTTCTGTTAAACTTTGAATAGAAAACCTCTAGAATAGATAAAAAATACTCATTTTGCAAAGAATTTCGAGCTAATACCTTTAGTAACGCGCAGTATTACTTGGTTTATTTTCTTTTCTGTGTCTAGTGTAGTTTTTATTTTGCTGGACACACTATAATCAAATATGCTGATAAGCGCAGGACACAGGAACTATGCTGGAAGAAAACTTAAAGCGATACTTCAACTTCACCTCTTTTAAGAAGGGGCAAAAGGAAGTTATTTCCAGAATACTCGATAATCAATCAGTTGCTGCTATATTCCCAACCGGATCAGGCAAATCGCTCTGCTATCAGCTTCCAGCTATCTTATTGCCCCACATGACACTAGTAGTCTCTCCGCTTCTATCCTTAATGAAAGATCAGATAGATTTTCTCTCAAAAAATAATATCCCGGCTTCCCGTCTCGACAATACACTCAAAAGAGAAGAATATGATGAAGTTCTAGCGAAGGCAAGGAGTGGAGAGTTAAAAATATTAATGATTTCAGTAGAGCGCTTTAAAAATGAAAGATTCCGTTCTCAGCTTCAGAAAATGAATATTTCGCTGCTCGTTATTGATGAAGCTCACTGCATTTCAGAATGGGGACATAACTTTCGCCCCGAATACCTGAAACTTCCGATTTACAAAAAACAGTTTGGAATCAAACAACTTCTCCTTCTGACAGCTACTGCCACGACACAAGTTATTGCCGATATGCGGGCGAAGTTCGACATACTAGAGGAAAATATTATTTCTACAGGTTTTTACCGCGATAACCTCTTTTTGAAGGTTTCCCCTGCCCCAGAGCAAGAGAAACAAACTCAGCTTCTTAATAGAATCTCAGAAGATCCCAAAGCCTCTACAATAGTTTATGTGACACTGCAGAAAACATCCGAACTTATTGCTGACTTCCTTAAATCAAACGCAATTAAATCTTCAGCCTATCACGCCGGCATGCAGAATGAGGATAGAGAACGCATTCAAAACGACTTCATGGAAGGGAGCCTTGATTGCGTGGTAGCGACAATAGCATTTGGAATGGGCATTGATAAAAAGGATATCAGGCGCATAATCCATTACGACCTTCCGAAATCATTAGAAAGTTACAGCCAGGAAATCGGCCGCGCCGGAAGAGATGATAAGCCGGCTTTCTGCGAAGTCCTGGCGAACCTTGACAATGTGAGCGTCCTTGAAAACTTCATCTATGGAGACACGCCCGAAAAGCAAGATATCATTAAACTGCTCAACAAAATACATAATCATAAAACCTCTCTTCTTGAGATTAAACTGCTCTCTCTTTCAAATGAACTTAATATCAGGATGCTCCCATTAAAAACCCTTCTTGTTTACCTGGAAATGGAAGGAATCTTGTCCCCGAAATATACATACTTCGGAGAATATGACTTTAAATACATAGCTGACCAATCGGAGATTCTTACCAAATTCGAAGGCGAAAGAAAAGAGTTTGTTAAAGAAATACTAAGTAACTCTCACACAGCAAGAACCATTACAAAAATTGATATTCAACAAATCATAAACAATTACCCTAAAGCCAACAGACAGAGGGTTATCTCGGCTCTTGAGTATTTCTCGGAAAAGAGATGGATTGAATTGAATGCCAGACAGTCAATTGATGTTTATGACATTACAGACCGTGATTTTGACATTGATGCTGTGGGCGCAAAAATGTCCCTGCTTTTTAAAAACAAAGAGCACAATGAAATTCAAAGAATAACTCAGATGATATCTTTCCTAGAGAGCAATAGCTGTCTTAGCAGAAAACTTGCTGAATATTTCGGTGAAGTTATAAATAAGGACTGCTGCGGACACTGTTCATTTTGTCAGTCTGGACAAACTCATATCACTCAATCAACTCAATTGCCGTCTCTGCAAACCTTGAGTTACAAAGATTTGGCAGATGCCTTTATCAAATCTGCTGGAACTGATAATTATACTGTAACAAACACCGCAAGATTCTTATGCGGTATCTCTTCTCCTGTTTTTACTAAACTCAAAGTTAAATCTCTAAATAGTTTCGGATCCCTTGAGAAATATCCGTTCCAAAAAGTAAAGGCCTGGGTCGCTGCGAAATGGACATTTTATGCGTCTTGACATTTATTCGTATCTATTCCCTTTTCTCTTATTTTCCCCTCGCAAAACTAATCTTAAATTTTTCAAAATTGTATTATTTTTACCTCTGCTATAAGGCTGAATATGGTCAATGTCAAAATCCGCCTTATTCTTTGATTTTTTCCCTGAAATAGCTGACACATAATATCCATTTTTATCTCTAGCTTTATCAAATACAGCATTACGCATTTGAGATTGGTATGGTTCTGGATCAATACAATCCAAAAGCAAGAAAGGCATGGTATTTTCATTTGTTCGGTTTAAGCTTCTAAAAATCTTCTCGCTTTTCATCATAGTCTGCCTTTACTCTAAAGGATAATAACATCATGATCTGAGAAGGTGCCGCCATCATTTCGCATGGCTGAATCTTCGAATACAATTCTATACGGAAGTTCCCCTGGGCGTAAAGTGGGATATTGCTGAGCTAATCTATTTTGAACATCAATGCTTGTATATCCGACTTTCAGAAGCCCTTTGTACTGAGGATTAGTATCTTCGTAAGCGTAAATCGTTGGCTTGGAATCTGGTCTTTGTGGGAAGAACTCTTTTTTACTCATCAGTTTTCTCTTTAGGTTTTTCAATCCCCAGTACTTTTTTTGCATTCAGGGAACTTACTACTTTTTTCCCTGTTTTAGACTCCAGTTCTTTAAGGGCGACTTTGGCTACATTGCCGCCTTGACTGGCCACCTTTTGACTTTCTTTAAAGTTCTTTGGTTCTACAGCTACCGAAATGTCTTTTGTCGATGCTTCAGCCAGCATATTTAAAATCAGCTCAGTATTCGTCATGTTATCCCGCAGGTTTTCCTTCTTCAATCCTTTAAATACTTTGTATTCTCTGGTGTTTTTTCCCGACCATGCTTTCGTGATGATATCAGTTAGAGTGGCAAATTGTTGCCCTTCCTCTATACCTCTTATTTTCCATTCGTCTGTGAGTTCTTTTCGGATTTCTATACTTTTCAGTCTTTGGTTGATCCAGTTTTCCGAATATCCCAATTTTAAGTATTGTTCTAGGGCTCTGTCTATGCTTAACTCAGGGTCTTGCATTTCGTCTAACCGCTCACTGCCCACTTGTGCCAACCAGAGTTTAAATGGTTCCGCCTTAGGGGAAGGAATAGATTGTATAAGCCTGAATAATTGCTCAGTATCTGCTACATCTGTCTTATAGTATTTTCCGTCAGGCGACTTCAATTTCAGTTGTCCGATTTTTTCGGACAACTCACTTCCTTCCTTTTTGAGTTTAGCCTTTAGGTCACTCCAATATTTTCGGGGTCTGTCTGAGCCAGTTAAGATTTCAATAACATCAATTACAGATACGAACCACTTCTCCTTTTCGGTATCCCAAAGCGTTCGCACCTGCTTGTCTTCAAAAACTTGTATGGCTTCTTTTTTACTCATTGTAACTTCCATTTTGAGGTAAATCCATCGGCCGGATTCTTGAATCAATGAATTCCCATTCTTCTTTTGTTATGCACCATCTATTACACTACATTTCATCAGTGTAAACGCCTTCTTCCCTAAATCTGGAATAAAAATGAATTTCTCTTTGGTTACATGTTGAGAAACTACAGTTTGTAAAAGGAGGAAGCGCACTATTTTTGTGAACAGGTAGCTTTTAAATGATTCTGTTTCTTTATTTCTTTATTTGTAGAAAATGCTCCTGCTACTATAAACGATTCTGTGCAACATTCACCGGGTTTTGCAATCCTTGTATTGCCATCATAATAAAACCCAACGGGCTTAGAAAAATCGGTTTGTCCTGCAATAGGTGCTGGTGGAACAAGAAGCTTCCACTTATTTAATAAATTATTTAGATAGTAATGTGTGAAAATTCCTAGTAGTCTGTCCCTGCAAGTTTGTACATTATCCTGCAGGATATCTACACCATAAATACTGGATAACGCAAGAATAGCATATCGTTCATACTCGAGCTGATTCTTTGAATAGCGGTTTTCGACAACAGCTAATTTCCTTTTTAATACTTCCACTAAAAAATTACCCGTTCCACAAGCCGGTTCCAAAAAGCGGGATTCAATTCTTTCAGTTTCTTGTTTGACTAAATCAAGCATAGCATTTACTTCGCGATTGGAAGTAAATACTTCTCCATGGTCAGCCACTCGTTTCTTTGAGACAACCTGCTTGTTTTTACCACTTTCTAATTTAGTCATAAATTCTTCTTAGTATTTCTGATTAACATTTTAATTATAACAGACAACATACTATAAATTTAGCTTGTATTATTTTATCATTAACAAAAAAATAACAAGAATTAAAAATCCGAATTTTGAAACCCGCCTTTTTTAGTGTGGGCTCTAGCGGGAAAATGTGTTTCTGCATTTCAGGGACGACTCTCCGCAGTCGTCCACAATACAATGTCGCTTTCGGAGAAATCTACCAAAACTGTCCGTATTATTTCTTCCATATTGCTTATCTGTCTGATATGATGCCATAACGGCCTGGCCGAAGGAAATTCCTCCATCGTTTGGAGGAACTTTTTCATTGATATAAACTTTTAATCCATATGCTGTAAGCTTGTTAAAAAGTAATTCAGTAAAAAGTCTGTTCATAAACACTCCGCCGGATAAAACAATAGTCCTTTTCCCCTTTATGGAAACAGCATGCAGTACCATTTCTAAAGCTGCTTTAGATACTGCATTATGGAATTCATATGCATATTTCTTTCTTATTTCCAAATAGTTATCGCTCCTGTAGAATTCTATAAGCTTCTCAGGAGTAAACTTCCTGAATATCTCCGACCAGTCAATGTAGAGCAAATTGTCCTTTAATATCTTTTTATACATGAAAACAGGCAGGGACGCATCTCCGAGGCGTCCGGAGACAATTGTCTCATTTATAATCGGCCGTTTCGGAGAAACAGCCCTACCATTTACCGTATATTTAAGTGCTTCTCTTTCCAGTCTTATTGCCCCCTGCCCTTCATAAGTAATAGCCCCTCTCGTAATTCCAAGAAGTACTGAAACAGCATCAAACAGCCGTCCGGCTGCGTGGACATATGGAGAATTGATTCCTTTTGAAGACTGCATCGTCCAAATCTTAAGTTCTTCGGGTGAAACATCAAAGGCTCTGCAAAATTTATCATCAGGATCAATACCTGCATCCAGGTATCTTCCGACCAGTTGCCTAACTGGATAATAAACAGCTTTATCCCCACCAGGCAGTCTGACTTCCTTAAATGTTGCCAGCCTTTCAAATTTATCCTTTTCCACATAAAGCAGTTCAGCTCCCCATATTTTGCCGTCAGTTCCCAATCCTGTTCCATCAAAAACCACTGCTAAAGCTTCATCTAAAGAATGTTCCGCCATACACGAAAGCGCATGTGCATGGTGATGCTGAACTTCAATGAATGGAAGCTTCTTTTCAGTAGCAATCCGCATGGCCAGTTGAGACGAATGCATATCCGGATGAAGGTCTTTGACAATCAACTGGATATCTTTTCTGTAAAACTGAGGAAAGACTTTAGCAAGACGAGTCAAAGTATCGTTTGCTTCGACTGTTTCCAAATCTCCAATATGAGGAGAGATAACAGCCTCATTGTCGTATGCTAGAGTAATAGTATTCTTTAACTCAGCGCCTAATGCCAGAATATTTTTAGAAGTTTTATGTTTCAGATAAAGAGTGTTTGGAGCATATCCCCTGGCTCTTCTCCATATCTGTTCTTTTCCCAGCTGAATAACAGACAAAGAATCATCATTTCTGAGATTTATCTCACGGTCATGGCAAAGAAAGGCATCCACTATTCCTTTTAGTCTGATGAAAGCTTCTTCATTAGATATGCAAACAGGCTCTCCTTTTTTGTTGCCGCTGGTCATAACCATTAAATCTATTTCATCATCAAAAAGCAGCTCATGCAAAGGAGAATATGGAAGCATAAAACCAATAGTATCAGAATCGGGAGATATTAATGGAAAATCACATTTCTTTAACCTCAGAATAACTATAGGAGCAGAAGAAGAACTTAAAAGTTTCTCTTCAGGTTCTGTAACTATGCAATACTTTTTAATAACCTCTATGTTCCTGGCCATTAGAGCAAATGGCTTGTGAGGCCTCTTTTTCCTCTCCCTAAGCAGTTTGACCGCATCTTTATTCTCTGCATCAAGCGCAATCAGAAAACCGCCTATTCCTTTTACTGCAACTATTTTCCCTGATTTAATGTATTTCTGAAACTCATGTAAACAGTCTTGAACCTCAATCCTTTTTCCTTCTGAATCATGCAAAGTCAGAGTAGGTCCGCACTTGGGACAGGCTATACTTTCCGCGTGAAACCGCCTGTCAGACGGATTAGTATATTCTTTAAGGCAATCGCCACATAAAGGAAAAGACGACAGTGTCGTCCTGCATCTGTCATATGGCATGGAGTTAACTACAGTGTATCTAGGACCGCAGTTAACGCATGTCGTGAAAGGGTATCTGTATCGCTTGTTAGCCGGATCAAATATTTCTCTCCTGCATTCTTCACATATTGCAAGATCAGCCGGGATTGTAATTTTGTAGTTTTCATCAGAGCTGCTTTCGAGTATCTCAAAAGAAGCCAGCTCATCACATATTTCCGTAGATAAAAGATTAATTGAGTCTATTCTTGCCTGCGCAGGAAGGTTTTTTGAAAGCTCACTTAGAAAAGAATCAATAGCTTCTTCGCTTCCAATGAGAGAAAGTTTAACTCGCCCTGAAGAATTCTGAATACTGCCGCCCAATCCCTTTTCAATAGCAAAATTATGTATGGCAGGTCGAAATCCGACCCCCTGCACAATCCCGCAAATTTCATAAGTTTTTCGTATCATAAAGCTATCATGAATCTAAAAATTTTTCAGGATATATTACTTCCAAGGTTTCTAAAGTTTAATGGTGCATTAAAATAAAAACAATACAAAGCATCTCGAGGAGTCTCATTCAAATGCCTTTCTTCATCAAAATCTACCTGGTTCTGTTCATACTGCTTTTGCTTTCAAATATCATTTTTCATTCCAAATTCAAAATAAAAATCATTTTTCTCGTTTATGAAATACTTAGCGCTCTGTATATGATTGGGATGATTTACATTTACTGGAGTCCGATCCTGATGGAAAAACTAAACCCTGCAGTAACTCTCCCTTTAATCCTAATCCTTATCGTTGATATTTATTTCACCACTCTTGGTTCTCTGAATGATCTTGGGATAAATCTCCCCGAAATACCACAAAAATCTCAAGAAACAGCTAAAATAATTTCTATTCTCTTCAATGCCCCTGCATATATAGTTGCCATTTTGTCTTCTTTCGAAATACTTAAAATCAATCACCTTCTAAACTTCTAGATAACTTATTAAACCATGAAAAACTATAGAATAGCCCATATAGAAAAAGACTTCATTCCCTCAGCTGACTTTAATGCTCCTGTTTGGAAAAATATAAAACCCCTAATCATTGACATCTGGCCCTGGCACAAACCTGAAGAACCTCAAGTACACTATGCAGAAGTAAAACTTTTATATTCACGGATAAATATCTATCTCAGATATCTGGTTAAAGAAAAATATATCCTGGCTAGAACAATCGTTCCTCAGGGAAAAGTCCACCTTGACAGCTGTGTAGAATTTTTTGTATCACCAAATTCAAACGGATATTTTAATTTCGAGTTCAACTGCATAGGCTCTATCCATCTTGGATACAGGCAGGACAGAAATACAGGGAAATTCGTTGATATTGAAGATATCAAAGGAATAAAAATTGCAACAAGCTTGCAAAAAGGCAAGGCTATTGAAGAGGCAATTGCCTCTCCGGAAGAAGGATATATTGTTGAATATTCCGTTCCGCTGAAACTGTTCGCCAAGTACTCTGAATGCGGTATTCCTGAGAAAGAAACAATTTGGAAGGCAAATTTTTATAAATGCGGTGACAACCTTCCTAATCCCTCATGGGGAGTCTGGTCAAATGTTATTACTCAAACTCCTGATTTCCACAGACCCGAATTCTTCGGGGAAATAATATTCGATTAAAATAAACTTCTCTGATGCGTTATAGCTTCTCTAATAAAAATGAATTCAGTTGGTCTCTTGCCAGGCACAATCTTTTCTGTTTCTGCAAGAAAGCATATTACTTTAACTATTATGCATCATGGGGTGGCTGGAACAGCAGTGCAGATACAAGACAAAAGCTTATTTACAGGCTTAAACAGATTAAGACTGAAAGAGAATGGGTTGACGCTATTTTTTTAGAATCAATTTCAAAAGCCATACTGAAAGGAATTGATCCAACGCCTGATGCCATAAGAAAATACATATTTCGTAAAGCCTACACTGAACTTGGTTCCATCAGCCGCTGCGAATACCTGCGTGATCCGAAAAAATTATGTCTGTTTGAGAACTATTATCTTAAAGATTCTGAAGAAAATATTAAAACCAGAATTACTGAAGGGTTAAATCCGCTATTTAATTCGCTTAATTCTGAAGAATTTCTAAAATTACTTAGAAAGAACTTTTTAGATTTCATATCTTTGAATGAACTAAAATCATTTCAGATCGGGAGCTTTAAAATCTGGATCCCTATCAACTTTATTTATTATGACAACGATGAAATAGTTTTAGAAAATTATAGATTCAATGATTTCCGAGAAGATCAAAACTGGCATATCTCTTCTGCTATTGCCCTGCTCTATGGAATTAAAACTCTTCTCAGGCACAATAAGAAATTAACTGCTAAAACTTCGTTTATTTATAAGGGGAAATTTCTTGGAGTTTATTCGACTCTGAACCCTATTGAAACAACAGGAATTATCCTCACTTCTGCAAGAAAGATGATTGATTTGGATTCCTCTGATATGCGTGAAAATAATTTCCCTCAATGCGAACAAAAAGAAAAATGCCGCGCATGTAAATTTCATGAAGTATGCGCGGCAGAAACAGTTTGAATTATAACGAATTAGATACTAGTTGGCTTGCTGATCGTCAGAATTGCCGGTTTCCTTTGATTCTTTTTGGAATTGTTTATAAGCTCTCAAATCGCTCTTAGCTTTTCCAAAAGTTTCCTGAGCTGCAGCTAAACTCTTATATTGAGCTGACATCTTAGCTTGCATTTCAGATATTGCCTTATCATTGGCGGCAGCGGCATCTGTCTCAGCTCCGGCTTTTTTAGCCATTTTCTGCGACATTTTTTCGCACATCATTGCCTTTTTCATACATTCTTTTGGCCCCATTGTTCCACATGATTTATCTTGTTTTTTCATCATGGGGCAACTAGCTGAATTGGCCATGCACTCTGATTTAAGTTTCATTACAGCATTCATTTGATCGGAAACAGCCTGTGAAGCAGTCGAACAATTTGTCAGGAGTTCAGCCATCTTTGCATCACCTTTTGCAGTAGCTTTATCTGCTTTGCTCTTAAACCATTGAGCTTTCTTTGCATATGTATCAGCCATACTGCCGCAATCTTTTTTCTTACCTTTCATCATTGGACAAGTTTGACTATTGGACACCTGCGTTGTTTGATCTGCCTGGGAAACAGCCTGAGCCTGTTGACCTGAAGCTGCCACATCCTCAGCAAAGAGTGATAATGATCCAACAAAAGTTAGTGCCACTAAATAGATAGCAATCTTCTTCATCTTCCTTCTCCTTTTTTTGGTTTAATGGGAAAGTTCTGACTATCATATTATTGTTTAAACAACATAAAATGCAATAATTTTTCCATCAAGATGAAATAAAATAATTATATTATATAGTTGATGAGTTAATGAGTGGATAAGTGTATGAGTTAATGAGTGGATAAGTGTATGAGTTAATGAGTGGATGACTCCTTCAAATTAATAGATTTATGAAAACACACAAAGACCTTGACATCTGGAAAGAAAGTATGGATCTGGTGAACAAGATCTATATTGACACCAGGGCTTTCCCTAAAGAAGAGATTTATGGTTTAACTTCGCAAATAAGGCGTTCTGCCATTTCTATACCATCCAACATCGCTGAAGGCGCTGCCAGAAACTCCAAAAAAGAGTTTGTTCAGTTTTTGTATTTTGCACTTTCTTCCCTGTCTGAACTCGAAACTCAAATTATTATTTCTGTTAATCAAGGATATATTAAGGAATTTGTCTATGATAACAAAATTGAAATGCTAAGACGAAAGATGTTAAATTTTATTAAATACATAAAAACTCAAATATAAACGCATTATTGCTTCACTCATTAAACACATACACTCATAAACTCATTTACAAATTTTATATTACAAGGAGTGCAAAATGGCTCAGTTAGTATTGGGAATACCAAAAGGAAGTCTGGAAACTTCCACAGTCGAAATGTTCGAAAAAGCCGGTTACAAAATAAAAATCAGCCAGCGCTCTTACTACCCTACAATCAATGATGATGAAATTGAATGCATGCTTATAAGGGCTCAGGAAATGGGAAGATATGTAGAAGAAGGCATCCTTGACTGCGGCCTTACCGGAAAAGACTGGATTGTCGAAACAGGTGCTGATGTGGTTGAAGTTTCAGAACTTGTTTACGGCAAAGTTGGCAGAAAACCTCTTCGCTGGGTTCTGGCAGTTCCTGAGAACGGCCCTATTCAAAAGATTGAGGATCTTGAAGGTAAACGAATTGCCACTGAAGCCGTTGGCATGACAAAAAAATACCTTGAAAGAAAAGGGATCAAAGCCCATGTTGAATTCAGCTGGGGTGCTACAGAGGTAAAACCCCCCAGGCTTGCTGATGCTATTGTGGAAATAACGGAAACCGGTTCATCTCTCAAGGAAAATAAACTCAAAATCATTGATGAACTCTGCACATCCACTACAAGATTTATAGCAAATAAAAACTCTATGCTTGACGCATGGAAAAAGAATAAGATAGAAAAAATAGCCCTATTGCTTAAATCTGTTCTTGATGCTGAAGGAAAAGTCGGCCTAATGATGAATGTGAAAAAAGACAATCTCGAAACTATCCTTGGTATATTACCGGCTCTTCAAAGACCTACAATTTCAAAACTTGCTGATGCAGACTGGATAGCGTTGAATACCATAATTGAGGAAGATACAGTCAGAGACATCATTCCCGAACTCCTTAAAAAAGGCGCTCATGGAATAGTTGAATACCCGTTGAACAAGCTCTTTTATTAAATCAGTGGGAAGCCGGTATCAAGCCGGCTTTTAAATTTATGCCACTTAGAATCGCATATCTGTCTGTAACTTCTTCCTTCTCTCACTCTTCTCCTGTTTATGGACAATTAAGAGCTTTTACAGAACAAAACTTCAAAAAAGAAACGCACTGGCTGAATCTTGAAGTCTCAATAAATGAAAGTCACGATGCAGCGATTCAAAGGATAATAGAATTCAAACCCGAAATTATCCTCTCAACTGCCTATCTATTCAATATAGAAGTGCTTCTGAAAATACTTGCTAAAGTTTCCATCCTTCTTCCTGAAATTGTAATTGCTTTGGGCGGGCCGGAGTTCTTAGGCAATAACGAAGCGTTTCTCAGGCATAATAAATTCGTATCCGCTGTGTTTCGTGGAGATGAAAGCTCTTTGCCCAACTTTCTTGAATGCATTAAGAATAAAGAAGGATGGCGTAAAATTGAAGGTATTTGCTATCTTGACAATAATTTATACATTTATAACGGTCTTTCCAGATTCAACGGCTCTCTGGATGCACTTCCTTCCCCCTATTCCAAAGGATATTTTTCTACCAATAAACCATTCATTCATTTTGAAACTTCAAGAGGTTGTCCGTCCCATTGTCTATTCTGTTCAAGCAGCAATACTCCGCCTCAATATTACTCTTTGGAAAGAGTCAAAGCGGACCTCTTTATAATTGAAAAATCAGGGATTAGAGAAATCAGACTTCTGGACAGAACATTTAATATCCCGGAAGATAGAGCTATATCGTTGATAGAACTCTTCATAAATAGCTTTCCTAGCTTGAAATTTCACATAGAAATTGATCCTGCCAAAATATCGGAAAGGTTTTTTACCGCTATTAAGAAAGCTCCTAAAGATATGTTCCATATCGAAGCTGGAATACAATCTTTTTCGATAGAATCCTTAAAGGCTGTTAATCGCTCTCATGATCCAGAAAAGCTCAAAAAGAACCTGAAAGCTCTATGCCTGTTGCCCAATATCAAAGTACATACTGATCTTATTGCAGGATTGCCATATCATAAGGTAGATATGGCGATAAACGATTTGTATATCTTAGCTGAATTGAATCCTGATGAAATCCAGATTGAACTTTTAAAACTTCTTCCTGGCTCTCCTCTGAGAAACAGTGAAAATTTCAATATAAAATATTCTCCCTTTCCTCCATATGAAGTTCTCGAAACCCAGGATATTTCCTTTTCTGAACTCTCCTCAATAAGAATAATCTCAAGAATTTTTGATTCTTATTACAATGAAAATCAGCTTAAGATGCTTATAAGGTTTGCAATAAAAACAGATAAGGACTTTATCCATTCTTTCGCAGCTTTATTCGGCCTAGCTTTTTCGAAGAGAGAAAAACCCTCCATAAATACAAGACTTAAATTCATCCTTGACTATGCCGTTAATAGTGTACAGCTCTATGATATGGCAATTTTTACTTCCCTGCTGATGGGCATTATACCTAAAGGCAAAAAGACAATCAGATTAATCAAAGATAAAGACCTGAAGAATCTTTCACGGGAAATAATATGGCAAAATGAACACAAACTATATTCCAATATTGCCGTTGAGTGTTCTTTCGACTCTGATCCTGCCGAATTCTTCTTACACGGCAATATATCCAAAAATAAATCTTCTTCAACTTATATTTTCTATTACCCTACCCTGAGTTTTTCCAAAACTATTTCGCATTTTGAAAAAGTTATTAAAAACTAAAAATACCTATTTTGCGGATTGGAGATTGAATTTACTTCCTCTAAAATTAATTTAATAGTTCTTTAATTGCGTTCCGGTAGCTCAGAGGATAGAGCATCTGACTTCTAATCAGAGGGTCGTGGGTTCGATTCCCTCCCGGAACACCATTTTTTTGCCGTTTTTAGCCTCGAATGTACTCAAATGTCTATCTATGCCTATATTTTTAAGTAGTTCTTAAAAGTGGTACAGTGTTAAATAGCTTCTAAACACGCTATTACTGTATTCTTGTCTTCTCCTGTTATTATTGCATTAAAGATCGTTCTAAACGCACAGAATTGAAAAATCGTCTTTTTTAAAGATTTTGTCGCCGTCTTCTCTCAATCACTTTTGCATCATTTTGAGCAGCATAACCCCATTGCGATGATAGAAATGAACATTTTTAGGTTATCTATCCACTGTAGTCACAGATGAAATTTTCCTGTTCATAATTCTGCTATTCTTATTAATTAAAATTAAGAGAGTCTGCTCCTTTTCCGTCTCCTACAAAAAGCACAGCGCCGGATTCAAGGTCTCTGACTATAGTAATATATTTTTCGTTGCCCTGTGTTTTGACATACAGTTCATCAATACCGATAACCTTGACATCTTTAAGAAGGACATAGGTGAACTTTTTCTCCAGGTATCTTTTTTCGCAATCCTTGACCGTTTTCCAATCCAAGTCATAGAAGAGAGCTATGAAATACACTCAGGCAAAGAAAGAGAAAAAAGATTAATTTTTTTCATACGAGAGAGTGGGGAACAGAGAAATATTCCCATATAATGACGTTGGAAAGTGGAAAGTGGAAAGTTGAAAGTTGAAAATGGAAAATGAGTGAGAGAAGGGAGAATAATGGATAATGGAAAGTTGAAAGTTGAAAGTTGAAAGTTGAAAATGGAAAATTGATAATTGATAATTGAAAATGGATGGGTTTTTTAGAGAACTTTCAACTGCAATTAAAAGAAGCCGATGTAAAAGATCGACCCTCCGGATCTTTAATTCATCACAAATAGTTAGTTTTGCAATTAGCTCAATATATTATAAAAAAGAAGAGGAACAAAGATGTTAATGAACAAAAACAC
>MHBE01000053.1 GCA_001803205.1 Lentisphaerae bacterium GWF2_38_69
TAAGATGTCAGAAATTCCGTGGCCAGTGGTTAGTAGATCGTGATTAGTGTTTTCCTCTGTGTTCTCTGCGCCCTCTGTGGTGAGAGTATTCGTCTAAGCTGAATATGATTTAGGTGGTTCTATCAAATCCCATAAGTTACCGTATAAGTCCTCAAAGACTGCAACTTTACCATAAACTTCAGTTTTCGGCTCTCTAATAATCGTTACTTTATTATCGAGTAAATTCTGATAATCTCTCTCGAAATTGTCAGTATGAAGGAAAAGAAAAACTCTTCCGCCTGCTTGGTTACCAATGCGGCTTTTTTGTTCATCGCCAACAGCTTTCGCAAGCAGAATAGAGCATCCAACTGAACCTTTCGGAGCGATGACCACCCACCGTTTGGTTGGCGTTAGCGTTGAATCATCAATCAGATCAAAGTGGAGTTTTTCAGTATAAAACTCGATAGCTCTGTCGTAATCGTCAACTACGACAGATATTAATGCCAGTTTCTGTTTCATAAAGTATTTTTTCCTATGCTAAAAAATCCTTTTCCCCATTTTTGATAAGGAAAAAATTTTAACTAAAATAACTGAATTAAGTAGTGCCAAAGGGATATTTTGAGATTTAATCAATAGAAAAATCTAAGAAGGAATAAGTATTATGAAACAACATCTTATAATTGTAACTATTTTATTATCTTTATCGACGACTCTAATGGCTGATTTCGTTGACACCTCTTATAAAGATACAATTATTTCAGTAAGACAAGCAATACAATGCCCTGACGACACCTGGGTGATATTAAAAGGTCAGATCGTAAAAAGAATCGACGATGACGAGTTTATATTTCAGGATTCGACAGGTGAAATTACAATCGAAGTTTCCAGGTTTGCATGGAAAAATCAGGATGTAACCACTGACATGACAGTCATCATTTCAGGAAAAATCGATCAGGATGGTACCACCGTAGTAAATGTAGACAAAATAGAAATTGTTTCCCCTCCTGCAGCGACAAAAGCACCAACTGCATCTCCTCATTAAGGCCTGAATAATCTACATAAGGCTAAGCGTAATTCAATGTCATTAAATTAAGAGTATGCGTGTCTTTTTAACCATGCGCCTTCGCAAGACACAGAGATCGCCGAAGAAAATTATATGTATTTCGGACGGTAACGCTTCTGCGTTATAAACTCCGGAGCTTGCCACGCTCTGCGTGGAGCCGTCCCTACCTTAATTCAACCGCATTGAAGCGTAACTAACTCTTTAGCCTGCTGTTCTGTAAAACATCGGAATTTTATATAATCAATTGCAAACAATCCGTTCCTAAGTAAATTTTAGCATGATTTTTCGTTAATAGTCAAAATTAATTGGGGAAGAATGCTTAATCTTAATAATCATCCGGCGGCTCTCTGGAGACTTTTCTTTACCGAAATGTGGGAACGGTTCAGTTTCTATGGGCTTAACGCAATTGTAATTCTCTATATTCCTAATGTAGTTGACCAACTAAAAATTTTTGAAAGCGGCTTCTTCAGAGTTTGCGTAGGAGTGGTTATAGCATGTATTATACTTTTGCCGATAAAAAAATATTTTAAGAAATAATAAAATGGAGTGAGCAAATGCTTTTACTAGCCAACTATGAGGGCAGATGCGGCGTTCCAAAAGCCGTTGAAATGCTCAAAGCCAGACAAAACGGACTCAGGGCAATTATTGAAGGCATAAAACTTGTGGAAGAAAATACTGACATTCACACAGTCGGTCAATCTTCATGGCCCAATATTCTGGGAGAACTGCAGTTGGATGCCGCAGTGATGGATGGGAACACCAGAAGGTCAGGCGCGGTAGGCGCAATCAAAGGTTTTAAGCACCCTGTGGAAATAGCATATGAATTAATGGAGAGGCTTCCTTATGAGATTCTAGTCGGAGAAGGAGCTGAAAGATTCGCGCGGGAAATTGAAGCTGTTCCAAATATAAATGAAACTGACGCTTCCATAAAAGCCTGGAAAAAACATCTTTCCCAGGTTCTGACTGATGAGCAGAAAAAAGATTTCCCTAACATCAGGCTTTTGGATGTAAAATCACATGCTGTTGACCCTGAAAAACTTTTTGATACGACAGTTTATTTAAGTTTAGACGATGAAGAAAGAATATCTTCTGCTACAAGTACGGCAGGATGGGCATGGAAATACCCAGGCAGGCTTGGAGACAGTCCGATAATCGGAGCAGGAAGTTATGCTGACAGCCGTTACGGAGCTTGCGCGTGCACTCACACAGGAGAAATGACAATAAGAGCTGGAACAGCCAGAAGCGTTGTTCTTTATTTAAAAATGGGTTTTACTATCAAGGACGCTGTTTATCAGGCAGCCAGAGAACTGGGAGAACTCCAGACAGGATACCTGGATGAAGTTACTATCCACGCCATAAACTCGCTTGGCGAATACTTTGTACTTGGAGTTAATTCTTCTGAACCTATAAAGTATGTAGTTTGGAATGGCTCAATGGATCAGCCTGAAACGAAAAAAGCCGAAAAATATATGACCTATTAATAGAATTTAATCCCAAGTTTCACAGGAACTTTTACAAATGATTCAGACAATTATACTGCTTGTGTGTGGTTCACTGGTTTTTCCTTTGTTTTATATATATCCTTTTACATATTATAAGACTGTTCAGTATTTTTTTAATCTGCCCTCAATTTCGGCGCTCTGCTTAGCTTTTATATTCATAAACCCCAGAAGGCTGTTGGATAATCTGAAAAATTCCAGGATTCTCCTGATTCTATCATTGCTATTCCTTATTGTTCCGGTCGTTCATCTTTTTATGTTTGATACGATAACAATTCCAGAATTTTTCTTTTCAATATTATGGATAACCATTCCATTTTTCGCTTATTTATACAGCGATAAATTAGAAAAAGCCTTGCCAGTTTATTTTTTTATATTTCTTCTCTTTGATATTTCTGTCTCTTTAATTCAAAGTGATGAAATAGTTGGAATAGCTGGCAATAGGAACTGGCACGCCGCCACCCTTGCGATAATAATGCCATTTACTTTTTATCTGGCTGTTATTCTCTATAAAAAATGGTCAGCTAAATTTAATAAATTCCTGCTGATAAGCATTTTTTCTATAGTTCTTGCTATAACAACTTTTGCATCGCTCTACATCATAATTCTATGCAGAACAAGAACTATATTCGCTCTCTTTCCTGCACTGATAGTTATCGCTCTCTTCCTTGAATTCAGAAAAAAATACATTAAAAGCTCTATCGCCATTTTAGCTGTGGCATTTATAGCTCTTGCGGGGTTTCTTATTATATCTACTTATCATCCTGAAGATACTTCAGACAATAGCAATGCTCTGAGCATAATACAAAATAAAGAAAATTCTTTTAAAGATAAACTTGCCGAGACTGTTGACCGCGATGTACGAATTCCTCTCTGGAAAGGATGCATAGATTTGATTTCGACTCATCCTTATTTAGGAGTAAGCGCTCCGCGTTTTGAAAGTGAATTTCAGCTCTATAGACCAATTGATTACTTTACTAAACCCGATAACGCGGTACGATCAAATCACCCTCACAATTCAATCCTTTATATGGCAGCAGCATACGGAATACCAGGAATGCTCATTTGGCTGATTATATGGGCACTGCCTATGATAATGTGCTTAATTCGCTATTATAAACTATCAGGATATGCCAAGATAGCGCTCTTTGCATATATCCTGCTTTTCATTCATGGACTTATGGATCTGATATTCTTTGAATGGCCTACTGTTTTCTTTTCCGCCCTCCTTGCCGGTATTCTCTGGGCGCAAATTCTGAGAAAGAAACAGCTTCCAACTGAAATAAAAATTATCTCACCTAAAAAAAATGCAAACTCCGCAAAAGTTATTAAACCTCTGATTCCAAAATATATCTCGTATCCTATGATTATTGTTTCAATAATACTTATAGTTATTACAGGATTGATGGTTTTTTTTGATACTATGAGTTCATATTATTTCAGGTTAGGAGAATATGCCGAAGTTGACGGATATAAACTTCAAGCCGCCCAGTACTATGGAAAAGGCGTAGAATATGAGAAGAACACTCAATATGTCTATAAAGCAGGAACCATATATCTTCAGGATTTAAACAATACTTCAAAAGCCCTTTATTATTTGGACATGTTTAACACAATGTCGGTATCGAACTATGCCCATAGTAACGGTTTTATCGCTCTTGGGCTTGTAAAGGAAGGCAAACTTAAAGAAGCCCTCCCCTATCTGTTAAAGGAAGTTGTGGTATATCCGCTTCTTGTTGGTTCATGGTATCGTTTGACTTATGTGCAGGGGTCATTAGGTTTAAAAAAGGATGCGGAAATCTCATTCAATAATATGATGGAGGCTCTCAAATACAAAAATCTTACGCCTAACAAAAGGACAATTTATTTTCTTCTGGACAATCCCACATATGACGCTCATCCGGATCGCATCCCTCCCGAAACACTAAAACAGCTCAATGCTGAGTAAACTTTGCAGATGCGTGTAATTAACAATCGTTTAAAATTATAATAAGAATTGGAAAACTTATAAATATGCCATCTTTAGAATCTTTTTTTAATCAGGACTGGATAGTTTTTTCATCTATTGTGATTTTTCTTTTCGGGCTATGTCTCGGGAGTTTCTTCAATGTCTGCATATGGAGAATCCCTAGAAGAGAGTCGGTTATATCAAATCCATCCCACTGCCCCAACTGTCAATCGCAGATCAAATGGTATGACAATATTCCGGTATTTAGCTATCTCCTTCTTATGGGCAAATGTAGGGCATGCAAAATAAAAATTTCTCCCAGATACATTATGGTTGAACTTATTACAGCAGTTTTTTTCCTTATTGATTACCTGAGAGTTGTTAATTCAGAACAGAGCTTTCCAACTCTTATAATATATTTGTTGGCTACATCTCTTGTAATACTTACCTTTCTGATAGATATCAAACACAAAATAATCCCCGACAAAATCAATTACACTATAATCGTTCTTGCTTTAATTACAGCATTTTCTCTTCCTGAAAGTGTTGGTAGAAATAGCCACATTTCCGGACTCGAAAACTCTCTGCTAGGCTTTATCGTTTCAGTTCTTCTGTTAGGTTCTTTTTCTTTTATCGGAAAGAAACTTTTCAGAAAAGATATTTTGGGATGGGGAGATGTAAAATATCTCGGCGCTGTGGGAGCATGTTTTGGTTTAATCCCTGCTGTTTGGTTTTTTACTCTTTTTATAGGGGCTATCTTCGGACTGATATTCGGCGTTGCTCTGATATTATTCCGCGGGAAAAACATTTATTCCGAATTGCCGTTCGGACCATTCCTTGCAATAGGAACATATTTGTGGATATTATGCGGACCGGAGCTGACAGAAGGCTATTTCTCAATTATCAGTTCGTTCGCATTTTAACTTAGTAACCCATAACTCAAAACTTAAAACTCAAAACTTATATTTTAATATGTATGTAGGCAGAATTGTTGCAGTAGGACAAACAAAAAGCGGCAGAAATACAGGGATGTACAGGATTTCTTCAAGATCGTTTCCGAACCGTTCGACAAGACTTTCAGCCAATATTATTTCTGTAGTGCCAAAGTCAGGCTTTGAAGCAGACCTGACTAAAAATCCCTACATCTCTTATAATTGCATTAAAATTGCTAAAAATTTTACAGTCATATCCAATGGATCCCATACTGATCCAATTGCTGAAAAAATTGAAATGGGGTACCCTGTCAGAGATGCCCTCTCTCTGGCTCTTCTTGCAATGGATTACGAAAAGGACAGCTATAGCACGCCCAGGATAGCAGGCGTTATATCCTTTGATTCTAATATTGCCTACCTTGCATCAGTTGCCCAAAAAGATCTAGTTGTTAGAGCTTTCAACCTTGAAAGAGGATTTTGCTTTTATGTGGCAACATATGAACATTCTACCCCATGCTCTCACTATAAAGATTCAGCGTTTGATTGTTCAACGGCTTCAGAAGCAAGGGATTATATCTTTAACAAAGGCATTTTCGCCAATATGGAACTCCCAGTTACTTCTGCCGCCGCAATGTCATCGGAGAATGGCTTCGAGCTATCTGCCGAACTCAATGCATAAAGTTTGTATGAACTCTTTATAAGAAAAGATAATTTTCAAAATATTTTATATGTATAACATCCTTGAAGGTCTCAACCCATCCCAGAAAGAAGCTGTTGAAATAATAAATGGCCCTTTGCTTGTACTTGCTGGCGCGGGGACGGGCAAAACAAAAGTCATCACCCATCGAATCGCCAATCTAATTAAGAATTGGATTGCTCCTGATTCTATTCTTGGTTTGACTTTTACAAACAGAGCCGCACGCGAGATGAAAGAACGAATCAAACTTATTTTAGGTTCAGATTGCGCTTCAAAATTATTTCTGGGCACATTCCATGCATTCTGTATGAAAATTCTTCGCGCTGAAGTCGAAAAAACTCCACTTCACAGAAACTTCACCATAGCAGATGACCAGGATCAGAAAGGAATTCTAAAACTTGCAATTGCCGAACTCAAACTCAAGGAAGATGATACTGATATAAATCTTTTCTTATCCTACATCGGCAAGGCAAAACAAGAACTCAAATTTCCAGAACAATGCAAAGCTAATCAGGGCTACATGTGGGCAATTGCTTCAAGAATCTATGAAAAATACCAGGAAATTCTTATAGCGCAAAACATGCTCGACTTCGATGATATTCTCATGTACACAGTAGATCTTTGGCAGAAAAATCCCGAAATCCTTTCAAAATATCAGGAAAAATACAAGTACATTCTTATAGACGAATTTCAGGATACGAATTATGCTCAGTTTAAACTGATAGAACTGCTAGCAGAAAAATATAAAAACCTGTGCGTAGTCGGAGATGACGACCAAAGTATATACGGTTGGCGCGGCGCTGTAGTTGAAAATATATTAAAATTCCCTAACAGATACCAAAACTGCCGTGTAGTAAAACTCGAACAGAACTATCGCTCCACCAACAATATCCTTGAAGCTGCCAATGTATTTATCTCAGGAAATAAACAGCGCCACTCAAAAAAACTATGGTCGGAAAACGGTGTCGGCGCAAAAATAAAGACCATTTCGCTGCAAACAGATAAGAGCGAAGCTTTTTATATAGCAAATCAGATAAGAAAAGTTCAGTACGAATACCCTGAAATAAGATTCAGGGATATAGCTATACTTTACAGGTCTAACCATCAATCCAGACTTTTTGAAGAACAATTCAGAATGAACAAAATTCCTTATAGGATTGTAGGCTCAAACTCCTTTTATGACCGAAAGGAAGTACGCGATGCCGTGGCTTATCTCAAATTGCTGAGTAATCCTTCTGATGACCAGAGCCTTCTTCGAATTCTGGGAGTTCCTTCCAGAAACCTTGGGCTTAAATTTCTTGAATCAGCCAGAACTTTCGACAAAAACAGCGCTCTTCTTAAAACCTTTAATAATATTTCGTTCTTGGATACTCTCTCTCCGAAACAGAAAACACCTCTTTCTGCATTCACATCGTCTATAAATAAATACACAGCTTTCTTCGCCGAGAGCGGAGATCTTCCCGGAAAAACAAGAGCTTATTTCGAAGAAATCGGTTATCTGAACTGTTTTCAGAAAATCTACAAGAACATTGACGAAGCTGAAGACCGTAGAGAAAATGTTATAGAATTCATCAATGCAATGGGACAATTTGAAGAAAATAAAGTGCCGGAAGAAGCCACGCTTACAAACTTTTTAGAGTCTTTCAGTCTCTCAGACGACAGCGACAAGGTAGAAGGCGAGGAGGAAAAAAACTCAGTCACTCTCCTGACTGTCCACTCTGCTAAAGGATTGGAATTTCCATGTGTGTTTCTTGTAGGAATGGAACAGAATCTATTTCCTCATTCCAGAGCTCTTGAAGAACGGGACACTGATGAAGAAAGGAGGCTCTTCTATGTGGCCATAACCCGCGCGAAAAAATTACTATATATGACCAATGCCGGAAGCCGTATGAAGTATGGTTCGCAAAGCTACCAAATGCCTTCGGAATTTCTGGCAGAACTGCCGGAAAATGTCATAGAAGATTTATCTGCAAATAAAGCGCCAGTTGAAGAATCCTCTATCAACGATGCCTTTAAAAATTTTTATAAACAGTTTGGAATTAATAACAAATAAACTGTTTAGTCAATACGGTAAAACCTTTCAGCTAAATGTAGGTCACATCTAATCCAGCAAAATGATTTTGTATTTATTTCCAAACAATAAAAGTATAATAATTTTTTATTTAAAGATTGGCAAATTTCTAATGACAATTCTTATATTATTACGACGCATATAGACATATATAATTATCAGCGATAAAAGGGATTTTAAGCATGAAAAGAACTGCCTTCGTTTTTTTTCTTTCTATTTTTATAGCAATTTTGAGCTTAAATTGTATAGCTGAAAATCAGTACAAAGTTCCCGCTGATTCATATAAATTAAGTGATCCAAAGAAAACTGACATGAATACCTGGGAGAAAGTAGAGGCTGCTGAGAACGAACCTCCGGGATGGTGGCCCATCCTTCAAATTGTATTATTGCCTAATGTTCCCTCCTATGTGTCAAAAAATCTTTATGGTCTAAGGTTTGGTCCATTCTATTCAGGCGGCTCAGGGTGCGTTTATGGCATGGAATTTAGCCCTTTTGTAGCATGTTCCGATTATGTTGAAGGTATTCAAATGTCATTTATTAAAAATGATTCACTTCAATTTTACGGTTTTAGAATGAGCACAGTTAACATTTCAAGAGAAAAAAGCAGCGGCTTCCAAATGGCGATTGCTAACTTAAACAAAGATAAAGCCGAAGGATTTGACCTTGGTTTTATCAATAACACCAAAAATGAAATGGCAGGGCTTCAAATGGGCATGGCAAATCTGGCAACAAGACCAAAATTCCAGATTGGCATTATTAATTATGCTATGGATTATGGTATTCAGATTGGCGGATTTAACATAATACAAAACGGCTGGCTTCCTTTCTTCCCCGGAATCAACTTTAATTTCTAAGTAATTCATACTTATTCCTGTGAAAAAAATATTGTGTGTTTTTGGCACAAGACCAGAAGCCATAAAATTAGCGCCCCTAGTCCAAGAACTTGAAAAATACAAAAATATTTTTCATGTTAAAGTCTGTGTAACTGCTCAACACCGTCATATGCTCGATCAGGTATTAAGTCTTTTCGGAATTATACCTGATTTTGACTTAAACATAATGAAACCCAGCCAGAATCTTTTTGATATGACAAGTAAAATACTTCTTGGGCTTAGAGAGGTTTTAATGGAATTCAGCCCTGATTTGGTTCTTGTGCAAGGAGATACAACAACCACTATGACAGCAAGTCTGGCTGCCTTTTATCAAAAAATAGATATAGGACATGTTGAAGCCGGCCTTCGCACTTGGAACCTTCATTCCCCGTGGCCGGAAGAAGCTAATCGTAAAGTGACTGGTTCGCTAGCAAAGCTGCACTTTTGTCCGACTGACGAGTCAAAAGATAATCTTATAAAAGAGAATGTTTTACCTGAAAACATCTTTGTCACAGGAAATACAATAATCGATGCGCTTCAGATGATAATGGGAAAAATAAAAGATTCACCAGCCCTACAAAACGATTTAAAGAAACAACTATCAACTGCCAACTATCAGCACTCAGCCAGCCGTAAGATGATTTTAATAACCGGCCACCGCAGAGAAAATTTCGGAAAAGCTTTTGAAAATATCTGCACTGCAATAAAAATTCTTTCCAGGAAACTTCCCAATGTAGACTTCGTATACCCTGTTCATCTTAATCCTAATGTTCAGGAACCTGTAACTAGAATATTAAAAGGGCACAAGAATATATATCTTATAGAGCCGCCCAACTATTTGCAGTTTGTATTTTTAATGACTCTCTCTCATATTATCCTAACAGACTCAGGAGGGATTCAGGAAGAGGCTCCTTCTCTCGGCAAGCCAGTCCTTGTGTTAAGGGATATTACAGAAAGACCAGAAGCAGTAACAGCAGGAGCAGTAAAGCTGGTGGGTACTCAAACAAATTCAATAATTGATAGTGTTATGTTATTGACGACTGACGAACAAATATATAATGCAATGTCATATGCCCATAATCCATTCGGAGATGGAAAAGCCAGCCAGAGAATTGTTTTGGAAATAAAGAAATATTTCAATATATAAAGAGATAAAAATCATGCCGGAACGATACAAGGATAAAGTTATTTCTGTTATTGGGTTAGGATACATAGGCTTACCTACAGCCGCTGTTTTTGCTTCAAAAAGAATTAAAGTAATAGGACTCGATATAAATGAGAAAACTGTTTCTATCATCAACAAGGGTAAAATTCATATACAAGAACCTGAACTTGATATATTAGTTCATTCTACGGTACATGAAGGATATCTTAGAGCTACTTTACAACCCGAACCAGCCGACGCATTCTTAATAGCAGTACCAACACCTTTTAAAGATAATTTTGAACCAGATTTAAGCTATATAGAAGCTGCCGCCAGATCAATAGCTCCTGTTCTCAGAAAAGGAAATCTTGTAATTCTTGAGTCCACATCTCCTATTGGAACAACAGAACAAATGTCAGAGTGGCTTGCCCAGGAAAGACCAGATCTTTCTTTCCCTCATCATAAAGGCGAAGCTTCGGATATTCGCATCGCCCATTGTCCGGAAAGAGTACTACCCGGTCATATATTAAGAGAGATTATCCAGAACACCCGCATTATTGGAGGAATAACCTACAAATGCGCAGAAGCCGCTGCTGCATTGTATAAAGTCTTTGTTGAAGGCGCATGCCTCCTAACTGATACTAGAACAGCTGAGATGTGCAAACTTATCGAAAATTCATATCGAGATGTCAATATCGCTTTCGCAAATGAACTTTCAATAATATGTGATAAACATAAAATAGATGTGCATGAACTTATAGATCTGGCAAACTACCACCCGAGAGTAAACATTCTTCAGCCTAGCTGTGGGGTTGGAGGGCATTGCGTAGCTATTGATCCCTGGTTTATTGTACATCAGAATCCGAAAGAGGCTATATTGATCAAAACAGCAAGAGAGGTAAATAATTTCAAACCGATATGGATCATAAATAAAGTAGAAGAAGCAGTTGGAAGATACCTTGAAGCTCATAGATACAAAACCATTAACGAAATTAAAATTGCCTGCTTCGGGCTCGCTTTTAAACCAAATATCGATGACCTCAGAGAAAGTCCGGCTTTACAAATCACTCTCCATCTAGCTGAGAAATATCCTAACCAGGTTATCGCAGTAGAGCCTAATATTGATGAAGAGACAAAAATCCTTTCAAAAAAAGGGATTAGATTAGTTACTGTTGATTATGCTTTGAAAGCTGCTGAGATAATTGTTATTCTTGTGAAGCACGAAGAATTCCTTGAATTAGACTTATCAGAAATAGATTGGAATTATATAGTCATATCATAGATAATTATGATCTTTTTTTATAAAATATTTACTTGTATTTTTTTATATGAAAAATAGCTTACCCATGAAAAATAATAATTTTAAATCGTTTATTGATTTATGAATTTCTTAATATCATCTGCAACTTCTTCCTCTATTACATCAATCAAAAATATCCTTACTGCAGGGGGAATAAAAACTTTTCTGAAGCTTTCTAAAACAGAAAGCCTGACAAGATTAAATAAAAAGTTGACAAATGCAAAAAACACACTTTTCTATATTTCAGATGCTTCTTTACTGACAAAAATGGAACCTGAAATTAAGAAACATAAAAGCATTAAAATACTTTTATTTTTTGAAGGCCTGGAAACTCTAATAGCAAACTCACTGGGGAAGAAAACAGATATCAATTCAGAAATAAGTTCCTGGATTGAGACTTTTCAATCTCTTCTTGCGTTTTATAAATCCTATCCAATTGGCTCATATTTGATTAATCTTAATGACTTTCTTGCTTCCCCCTCTGAATATTTAAAATGCCTGGGAGTAACAACTAACACTAACTCTTTTACCAGAGATATTGCTAAGCTAGAAATTGAACCTCAGGAGAAAGCTTTTCTTCTTTGTGCAAATGATATTATAACTAAAAATCCTGACCTTACTCATTATAAAAACGAATCCGACAACTGGAAAATGAGTCCTTCCGAAAGTAACAACGGAAATTTTAAGAATCTTTTTCTTCTGAAAGAGCAGGAACTTGCCCTGTCAAACAAATCCAATGAAGAAAAGGACAAGCAAATCCTCGAATCTACAACTCAACTCACATCAGCACATCAGCAAATCACCACATTAACTAATCAGACAAAAGATCTTCAGCTCAAACTTGACTCGACTACAAAGTCCCACTTGTCCCAAGTGTCCGACCTGTCAAAGTCCATCGAAGAAAAAGCAAAAGCACTTGCCGCTCTGGAACTCAAGCTTAAAGAGTCGTCATTGTCTTCTGAGTCCTATAAGTCCCAACTCGCAGAACTGAAGACCCTCACAGATAAGCAGATCGCCGAATCAGCAAATAAACTTGCTTCTGCCAGTAAAACTCTTGAAGAAAAGAATGCTCTCTTAACCAAGTCAGCCAATGACCTAAAAGCCTCTAATGACCAGATAAATTCACTGAAAACTGAAAACTCAAAACTCAAAACCGATTTCGAAGCCAAGCTTTCATCAGCAAATCACCAAATCACCACATTAACTAATCAGGGAAAAGATCTCCAGCTCAAACTTGCCTCGACTGCAAAGTCCCACTTGTCCCAAGTGTCCGACCTGTCAAAGTCCATCGAAGAAAAAGCAAAAGCACTTGTAGCTCTGGAACTCAAGCTTAA
>MHBE01000054.1 GCA_001803205.1 Lentisphaerae bacterium GWF2_38_69
TGAATTAAAGCTCGGGTTCAAACTGTCTGCCAAGATTACTCTTTGCTGACTGTGATAACCGTCTAAGCCCCAATATGGGTTATGCTTGACGCTTACGATCAATTAGCGATTTCTTATCTCATAACAAGTCTTCTCAACCTGATGATATTATTATTGAAGATTTTGGATTGGAGCCATTACCTTTTGATGATAACTTTAAGGGTTTCAGGAAATCAGTCAATAAATTTCCTGCCCATCTAACATGGACAAGAGTAAATAGAAATTTAGCCAAACTACCTAGAAAAAAACTTACTATTTCTTATGGCAACACCATCTTGGAATTAGCATGGTATTTCATTCAAATTGAACTTGGCAAAGGTCTTGATTTGGATAAATATGGCAAAAAATATTATACTGAACTTAAAGAGATTTTAGCAATCTAGCTTTCAGTAATACATCCTGATACTTTATTATAGAACGGGAGCTGTCCTTTATTGTTTTCTTTGAATTTTTCAATCCAATATGCCTCCCATTTGACTTGTTGATCATCGTCCTTTATTATCGAATATTCAACAGTGTCAAAATCCCATGTACTTCTTTCTGGACATCTCAGTCTTGCTGCTATAGCACCCCTACCAATATAAACTATCTCTCCGTTTTCCCTCAAATACCGATAGATTCCTTTTATCTCCGATGGAATATTACTTGATTCCCTAGCCTTTTTTTCATCAAAGGATGGACAAAGTTGAAAAGCCCATATCTTTCCTTCTTTTTTAGGATTGAAAAATCTTCTATCTTTAGCTGGAAATTTAGTAATTGCTTTTATCCAAGGATATCTGTTAGTTGTTTGAGCGGAAGAACATTGAAGACTTTGTCGTTTCTCTCCTTTGTTCGCTGAACTTTGCGGACTTAAAGCAAAAGAGTCTTTTCTTTCATCTTGATGAAATTCAAGACCTAATCTTAAGTTTTCAGAATCTACAAAGAAAGTAACTCTGTATCTGGTATCTATATCTGCTAATCTCGTAAAAAGTGAATTTAGAGCTATGTGATCTGCTGATATAGATATAAACGCCTGATTACTACCTTCAAAATTATCTTCTCTTTTTACAACTTCCCAAGGCATATTAATCTCCATTCAATTTTGCAATAAATTTTACTGATATTAGTTTTAATTCTAACTCAATTACAATAGCCATCTATGGTAACCTAGTAAGATTTGATCTTTTTTATTTTTTTTATTTCTAGATAATTGAATTATAATAGGATAGTTAGGAGAAAATCCCTCCAATTTTATCTTCTCTAATAATTCATCATAGTATTTAGCCCTTTCCTCATAAGATATATTTTTATATTCAGGATGAGATCTATAAGCATTTTCTCTGTTGCGCTTTACTCTTTCAAGACCAAGGCCTCTTAAATAATTTGGAGAAATCAGATTATTTCCGATGAATTAATCTCCATAATGTGACCACATGCTTAAAGCCATAATAGTCCTTTGAGTCTCAATAATTTGATACACAAGGCGATGTTTTCTATTAATTCTTCGAGAAATAAATCCATGAAGAGATCCTACTAACTTTTCAAATGGAGGAGGAATTTTATATGGATCTTCTCTAAGATAGTGAAGCAATTCTTTAACCTTAGCCTCATACTTTGATGTTTTTACTTTTTCAAAGTCTTTCTGAGCATCCTTTGTAAAAACGATTTTCCACGACATGTAATATCATCCTCAATATATTCTATACATTCAGAAATGTTTGTTTTTGAACCTCTTAATAACTTCTCTTCCATACCTGGAATTGACAACAGATAATTTGTCTCATCACTAGTTGTTTTATTTATTGTCTTAGATAAGTTTTCTTGTTTGTACGATATTCCTAAGCAAGAGACTTGATCTACAGTTGCTGTACAAAAAGTTTCCAAAGAAGACTTATCTTCTTTACTTTGAGTTTTTTTGGGTTTTATCATCTGATTTGCTTCAATGGGATTAAGACATGTAACATTAGTCAGGTAAGCGTTTTTCTGGTTCTCTAGCAATAATCCGACTTGATCAAAATCAATAGGCATGAATCCATTTTCTTTAATTTTTTCACAAAACTCTAACCATTCTTTATGCTCCCATGAACCATTATTTTTTTTGATGAAATCAGTAACAATTTTAGTTCTTTGTAATTTTTTGAGGTTTTCAGATTTTTTATTCATTATTCGCAACCAAAATTATTAATTATGAAAGTGTAAGTATATTTTAACTTGCACAGTTGTTCAATGTTTTTTTTGTTTCTTAAGCCCTTAACTAGATTTAAATCTTACTAAACTGAACTTTCTGGGACTCCCTGCTAGAACTTAATCAATATCGGATTTTCTTCTTCATTGCACTAAAATTTAGCCTAGCTTATAAATTGTTAAACAGCGATCCAGAAACAGAATAAATGGCTTAAAGCTCTTATACTGAATTATAGCAACAAAGAATAGAAAAACCCTAAATTTAAAGAAATGAAATTCCCAAGTTATCTGACGCGCCGGAAAAAGCATCAGAAATCCTGAGTCCATCCTTTATCAGATTCATGCACATTCGTGTCATTGGCTGTTAAGTTTCTACCAGATAACTTTCAGTCCTGGGTAGCGGGAAAACATTTTATCGGCAGTGATAACCGGGCACTTATATTCCATTGCAGCGGCAATTATCATCCTGTCACACGGGTCTTTGTGAATTGCAGGAAGAGCAGCAGAACGACAGAATATTTTGGAATTCACGGTGATTTCCTTGAGATTGTAATCAAGAAGGGACATTAGGAAGGTTTCTTCAGGTGATAAATTATCTGCAAGTTCAAGTTTTCCAGATGCTGATTTAATTGCTATTTCCCAAGCTGTAACTGATACAACAAAAAGTTTAGAAGAGTTATTCTGTATTACCGAGGATGCTGTTAAAGAAAGCCTGCTCTGATCGCTTATAAGCCATAAGAAAGCGCAAGTGTCAAGAATAATCATCTGAACTCCTCAGGGCATTCCTCCTCAGTAAGAGGTTCGGTTGGGTCATAGTTAATTTTTATTTTCCCGAGAACAGGGTGCGGTTTGAGTGGAAATCTTAGGCCTTTCTTCTTATATGGCACAATTTCAGCAACGGGTTTGCCGTTTCTACACAATACTATTGTCTCATTGTTCTTTTCCACATCAGCCACAAGAGAAGAGAGCTTTGTTTTAGCCTCGTGCATATTTACCGTAACCATATAAACTCCAGACTTGATTAGTTCAGTTAGCTAACTAGATAATACAGTATAGCACGAAGATATTCAATATCTGAAATCGATTAGGTTATTTCAGCGGTCAACTGTGAACTGTCAACGGTAAACCAAACAAATTTGGTTGCGGCTACGCTGCTCTAAGATACTTTCAGGTAAAATAAAAAGTGAATGCGGTGGAATGCCGCATTCACAGCTTATGCTGTTCTAGCGAACTAGCCATTTATTGAATATCGCATGCATATAAGTCCAAGGATTGTCAGGACATATGACAGGTGTATTAGTTGCAGGACCCCACCATGTGTTGGTTGCGGGAGCCCAATTGTCCCAGTACAGCCAGTCTTCAAGACTTCCAGGGCGAGCCTCAGGGTGTGTTCCCGTAAGAAAGACTCGGCCGTTTCCGTATGAAAAGCGTATGCCGTCTGCCGCACCTGAGTGTTCCTTTGTAGTGTAAGTAGCTGCCACATAGACGCCCTTAACTGAGCTTTTCCAGCCACCTCCATAATACATCTGCTGCTGAGTGCCCATGTCCCCCAATACCGAATCGTTGATTCGCACGGGGGTCATAGCCCAATTAGGCCATTCTGCGATCTCTGTCAATGGGCCGTTGTCTGTGCCACGGAACAGACCAAGCAAAGGTCCATCGTAGTATGGAGCTCCATCCCAAAACATCATCTGCGATGCATAGAACGATCCTCCGCAAACTCCATAATAACTTCCTCCATTATACACGAAATCGAGGATAGCTTTCTCGTGCCCCCAGAGTCCGTAAGAGT
Source organism: Lentisphaerae bacterium GWF2_38_69 (assembly GCA_001803205.1). Taxonomy (GTDB): domain Bacteria; phylum Verrucomicrobiota; class Lentisphaeria; order Victivallales; family GWF2-38-69; genus GWF2-38-69. The sequence continues at coordinate 3,995 of MHBE01000054.1, forward strand.
ATCCTGCAACGGTTCCACCAGGGAATGTTACCACCTTGAAGTCCTTGGTGAGTCGCCCGTCACAAATATCCTTAAAGCGAATAGCTAGAGGGATGTGCCCAGCAAATTCGATACCGCGGGCAAGAGCGGGCTGAAGACTAGCTGCCGCTCCTCCATCGGCGTTATGAGAAGAAACAAAGGCTACGCGAGCGCCAGTAGGATTCGTTGCCTTTATAACCGGAGCAGAACTATCGCCGAAAGCGGACCAACGAACCATGCGGCCTAAGAGAGTCCAGCATCCTTCTGAATCGGGGTGAATTCCGTTAAGATCATAATTGTCCCATATTGTCCAATCCAGTTCAGAGTCGCCTCGTAACTCCGGATCGAAAGAGCAAAGAACAACACGCCCTTTGTTTAGGTTGTAGCGAATTAATGCAGGCCTGTTAAGCGTGTCTGAAGCTATGGTAGTTGCCTTGGATGTCTTAAAGTAACCCCCGCCCACAGAAACGTACGCTGCCTGAAAACCATTACCGAAAGCGCCATCTATGATTTTAAAATTCTGCAATCCAGCCGTCGGTTTGGACGAAACAAACCCTGGCGCACTAATGCCATAACTGGAGAGAAAAGAAGCTCCGGCTTCTATCCCTACTATCCCTCCGCCTGAATAAACGAATTTCCGAATTTGAGGCCAAACTTTGTAATAGTTCCCTAGATAATCATAACCCCAGTAAGCAGATGTCGAAGCATCCTCCCCTGCTGGAAGCACGAATACATCGAAGTTGGATTTGTTCAAACGCCCAGCAATAATGTCATTCGTCTCGATACCGAGAGGTTGACAACCAGCCGCATTCAATGCTCGGAATAGAGCTAGAACCTTGTCTCCGCACGCTCCATGATCCACATAGACGGCGACTCTGACAGGAATTTGGCTTGCCGCCAAACCAATTACTGGAGCCGTTAAAGAAATTAATACGAGAAAAAACACGAGAGTCTGATGGATGACACTGATCATACCATGGTTCAGCTCTCCCCTCACATGCCTACAATTTGTGTTTGCAGTCATTTTTTTATCCTCTTGTTTACTTTTTTCAAGCATTCCTTACCTTTTGATTTGCTGTCTTAATTTTCTTAAGTGATGCTGGAGCCCTACTCTAAATCTTTGAACCGAAGCGCTTCTTTCTAACCTTTGTATATATCTGATTAACAGCATTCACAAGACAAAAAAATCCATATTCTTTTTATTGGATATATTTATTTGAAATAAGTATCAAAATTTAGATACTATTTAAAATTGATTTATTGCACTAAAATATTATTTGAGCAAAAGTTTTAAGAACTTTAAACATCAGTAAAGACTAAAAAGGAATTATATAATATGCAGTTCTATTGGGAAAAGCTTAAGAATTTACGGAAAACCTCTAAGGTGTCTATTAATTTTATAATAAAGAAACTGGAAATATGCAGGAGAACATATTGGCTATGGGAAAATGGAAAAAGAGTACCTTCAGAACTTAATGCAAGAACCTTGGCTGGCATATTGAATTTAGATGTTTCTCAGATCTCGGATTTAAAACCCGAACAGCCGCTTTCAAAAGACTCTATAAAAAAAGCATTCTTAGAACGCTTCAATGTTCCACATAATAATTTCAGAGATATCATCCAATCTCTTTGCACGATGGATGAACAAATGAGGCAATATGAGACAATTGCAAAGGCTTTATTCTGTTCTATAAAAGCAGCTATTTATATAAAAGATATCAATTTAAGGTATATTAAAGTAAATGATTATTTTAAAGAAATTTATAACCTTCCTTCAGATTTTAGTTACATAGGGAAAAATGATACAAATTTTTTCTCGCGATTAGAAGCGGAAGAAAATAATACAGAGGACAAGACGGTTTTGCAAACAGGACTAATAGTTCAGAGCAAAGAAGCCTATATGCCTGGAACGAGAAAGAAAAAATGGGCTTTGATATCAAAATACCCCATGATAGATCACGAATCAAAAATTTCAGGAATTGTAGGAAGTTTTGTTGATATAACGGAGGGCAAAGAAAATCAAATTACTAACTTAATTCTAAAAAGAGCCATAGATCAAATAAAAGAATGCATATGGATAGGCACTATGAGAAATAATAAACCAGAACTTATATATATAAATGATGCCGTCGAAAGTCTTACTGGTTTTACAAAAAAAGAAGCCATGAAGATTTCAAATATCCATCTAAACACCATATTGCCAGATGATATGGAGAAATTTAAGACTTTCTTTAATAGCAGAACATATCCAAAAAGTTTAATTTTCAGAATTAGAAGAAAAACAGATAATAAACAGCTTACATTGAAAGAGACCATTTATTCAAATGGAGATTTGAGAGTTGGTGTCCTCTCCGATGTCACTGACCTTAAAGAAGAAGGCAAAGATAACGCATAACGCCCAAATTACATTAATTACTTTTTCCCGTAAGGGTTTAAAAATTTCATAGCATAAGGAGCTGCCATCTCCATTTGATTCATAGGTCTGTATTGCTTAGTGCTACAATCATAGTAATTAAGCTTGTCCTCTTCTACATCATAATTAACAGTTATCCTTAGCTTCTGTTCCTTATGCATCCAGGCAATTACTTCTGTAAAGTCTAATTCGTTAATAGTTTCATCTTTCATAACATTCATGTCATTGAATACTGCTATCAGGTTCTTACCTCCATACAAAAATTATTTATATGTCTCTATATATAGACAAGCGCCACAAGCAATACTCATTTTATTCTATTATCAGCAACTATTTACACCATTTTAGACAAACAGCAAAAATAAACCAATAGGGCAAAAGTGTTTCAGGATAAAAAAAATCAAAAAACATTTGATCATAGGTATAAATAAAACAATTTTTAAGTTAGAATTTTTGAATGTATCAACAAGTCTTCCAAGAGTTTTAAGAAAATATTTCTATGAGATTTTTAATTCGGTTCGTAAAATACTTTATCCTTTCGCTTCTGTACCTATGGTCAATTGGGGCAGTTTATTATTTGAAGTTCCTTCCGGACGGCTTAAGGACTCCTGCTATGTGGCTTTTTATATTACTTATTCCTTTATTGCTGATATTTTTCAGGAAAAAGAGTATGAGCTATTTCCTTGCCCTTCTCATTTGCCTGTCATTGGCAGCTTATTATAAATTTGAACCTGCATCGGACAAGGGTGATGTCTGGCAGACAAGCTGGGCGGTAATGCCTTCTGTTACATTCAAAGGTGATGAAGTGGAAATCAAAAATATAAGAGATTTTCACTATAGATCGGAAACTGACTTTATGCCTCATTATTACGACAGGACATATAATCTGAATGATTTGGAATCCCTCTATATTGTTTTTTCCTATTGGGATGGCAATAAAGCTGTCGCGCATACTATTCTTTCTTTCGGGTTCAAAGGTGGAAAATATTTATGCGTATCAGTAGAAACCAGGCTCAAAAAAGGACAGGTTCAAAGCGGCATAGAAGGATTGTATAACCAATACGGGCTTATTTACATTCTTGCCGATGAAAATGATGTTCTGAAACTAAGAACAAACTATCGCAAGGAAGATGTCTATATGTACCGAGTCAAAATGGACAAAAGCTTTTTGAAAACTATTTTCATTGCAATAATGAATAAAGCAAATGATCTTAATTTGCATCCTCAATTTTATAACTCTGTTAAGCATAACTGTTTTACGAGTCTTTTATATACCATGGAAACAGGAACCGGAGAAAAAATACCTTTCGATTATAGATATATATGCAATGGTTACGCAGACGAAATGTTCTATAATAATGGAATATTTGTCACAGAGGGTGAAGATTCCTTCTCTGAATTCAAGAAAAGGCATTATATTAACCAGTACGTGACCCCAAATGCCGACAAAGAAGCTTATTCAAAGGAAATAAGAAAATTTGAAAAAAGATTAAAGTAACCTATGAATTTATATACACTTATAAAAAACAGTAAGTTTCTTTTGTTGCTAACTGCCCTTCTCGTGAGTTGCGGGCCTTCTCACATGAAATATATTGGCAATGACAACTGGACTGAAACCATGTCCAAATCGGCTCTTACAACCGGCAACCTATCATATAAGACTAAATACTTCCTCGTAAAAAACGCCTTGATGGACGATTACGAAAACGACCCCAAAAAAGTAATAAAGACTTTAGGGAAATTCATAGAGCATCCAAATGATAAAATCATCCCGGGAGAGGACAGCGTCGATGAAGCAATGATAGCCTTGATTGAACTTTGTACCTATCAGGCTCAGCACTCACCAGACAAAGATGTCATTACCTACTGGCTTTCAGCTGCATTCTACTCTTATAGATATGTCTTTGCCAACAACTCTCAGGATGTATCTAATGCCTATAATGCTTTGGATCTGGCAGTCAATATCCGTTATTATAATTATGCTTTGTCAAAAGTTTACACCTATTTTGCAAAGAACAAGATATCCATGGAACAGCCTCAGGGTTTCCCTCTGATAGTAGGCATTGTAAAGCTTAACCCTGTCAAGTCTGATCTCTTATGGTCTTATACAAAATTTGACAGTTTTATAAATGGTTACGACTACATTCCTAAAAACTTCCAGTCACATAGTTATGTAGCAGGGCTGGGAGTCCCGATATTGGGATTGCAGGAATATAATTCTGCGACAAAACTCAATAAAGACCTCTCACTGGTGAGTTTGGTTTACCCATTTACCTTTCTAATAAAATTTGATAACTTTGATCCGGAAAACCAGGCGATAATGGGTCAGCCCGAGTTTTATGACAGTTTCAACGATGAATACACGACGATTAAAGGCCAGAAAGTCAGGTTATCAAAAGACTTTTCACTTGCACTTGGTGAGAGCCTTGACGCATATGATAAAATCAATGGCATTAAATACATGTTCAACCCTGAAGAAATGGGAACATTTCAGGGGCTTTATTTAATGGCTCCTTACAACCCTGACAAAATCCCAGTAGTTCTTGTTCACGGGCTAATGGCAGGCCCCAGTGTATGGTCTGAAATGCTCAACACTCTGATGAGCGACCAGAAAATAAGAGATAATTATCAGTTCTGGCTTTATACATACCCTACCGGACAGCCTATCTATTATTCGGTATATCAATTCCGGCAGTCGCTGATGAATATTCAGGAAAGATACGATCCGGAAAAGAATAACTTCTATTTCAATCACATGGTTCTTATCGGACACAGCATGGGCGGGCTTCTGACTAGAATTGCCGTGCAGGACAGCGAAGGTTTCAAACTCATAAACGCCGTGACAAATACAAGCGATATGGAAAATATAGAACTCACAGAAAGAGAAAAAAACTTCCTCTACGATATAGGGATCTTCAAGCCCATTCCGTTTGTAGAAAATGTAATACTTATGGCTACTCCAAACAGAGGCGCTGAAATGGCAAATTATTACTGGGCCAGAATAGGTTCTTTCCTGATTTCCAATCCAAGCTTTATCAAACAAAACACCTATAACATAATGAAAAGGATTTCAGTCCAGACAGGTTTGCGCCCTGACGATCAGGATATCCCCAATGGGATAGACAGCCTGACGCCAAAAAGCAAATACCTAGATTTGACATTGGAGCTGCCGTTTAACAAGAACGCTGAAATTCACACAATTATCGGCAATGAAAAGAAAGCCGGCGAGAAATCCGGTTCTGACGGAGTGGTGCTTTACTCAAGCGCTCACCTTGACAATGCGCAAAGTGAAACTGTAGTGAAGTCCGATCACAGTATAGAATTTAATCCTGCAGCCATCAAGGAAGTAGCAAGAATATTGCTTGAGTACCTGAGTAAAGTTGAAAAGGAAAAAAATCCGGATACTTCCAGAGATCTTGGCGTAATACCTACCTCAACTGCGTCCGACTCAATTAAGTAACCTGAGTCAGACAACCAAACTTCAGGAATCTTGATCCGATGTAAACAAGGATGACACAAAACCAATGGAGGAAAGGCTTCTTTGGACGCATCGTTATGTTGGTTTTTTGTGGGCAGGTACGCGCTCAAGGTAGGGACGCATCTCCGAGGCGTCCGCCGCTGATTTAGGCGCTTTCGGAGCCTTGCTTAAAAAAAGCGCATTAGCAAAACTTATGCGAGCGACTGCCGAAGAAGATTATATGTATTTCGGACGGCTGCGGAGAGCCGTCCCTACCTTAATTCAACAGCATTGATTAACTTATTTGATCCCTGATATATTTGATTATTCGTTATTTTTCATGAGCTTGTTTAATGATGTAAATAGCTTCTCGAAATCGATAGGCTTAAGGATTACCTCCAGAGCTCCGGCTTTTAAAGCTTCGCTGGATCTATCTCCTGAAGCAAATCCTGTCATCATTATAACCCGCATATCGGGTTTTATTTTTTTCAATTCTATTAAGGTGCAAACTCCGTCTAATTCAGGCATCTTTATATCCATTATGACGACATCATAAGGTTTTTTTGCTATTTCGCTCAAAGCATCTTTTCCGCTATTGACGGCTTTTGCCTTATATCCTTTAATCTCAAGAATATCATGCATGCATTCAGCTAAGGTTACATTGTCATCAACCAATAGTATCTTTTTTTCCATCATAGCTTAAATCTCTTTTGTTGTTTATTGGAAGCGTTATAATAAATTCTGTTCCCTTATTTATTTCTGATTTAACCTCTATTCTGCCGTGATGAGCATTAACTATTGCATCACATACGGCCAGCCCTATTCCGATCCCGTTGGATTTAGTGGAAAAACCCAGGTCAAAAACTTTCGGAAGCAAATCCTCTTTTATGCCTGAACCTGTATCTTTTATTCTTATTTCCAAGTCCAGATTATTAATTAGTGCTGATATCGAGAGTATTCCACCTTCAGGCATGGCTTCCATTGAATTAGATATAAGATTTCCAAAAAGATGTTCCATAAGCACGGGATCAGCTACAAATTCTATAAGTTCGGGATTAAAGGCACACTCAAGTGTAATATTACTATAGATCTTCGATATATTAATAATCCCATCAATAAGTTCTTTTAAATTTACATTTCTCAGTTTTGCTTCAGTCGTTTTTCCATAAGTAAGTATGTTGGAAATAATATGGTTTGACGCGGCAATTTCATCATCTATTATGCGAATGTATTTTATGGTTTTCTTTTCTTTTGTTTTTTCGTTGATTTCCATTTTCAGAGAATAAGCCGCACTATTAATGGATGCCATAGTGTTCCTCAATTCGTGTGCTACCATTCCGGCCATTTTACCCAATGCTGCAAACTTCTCTGCGGTTTTTAGTTGATTCTGAGAATTCATGAATCGTACTTCAGCTTCTTTATGGTCAGTAATATCTATATGTACACCGGTCAGAATATAAGGACGGCCTGAATCATTTTGTATTGTCTGAAAACGGCCTAAAATCCAGCGTAAAGTTCCGTCAGGAAGGCTTATTCTCCATTCTCCCTCAACAGGATTTTCACTATTTATAGCTTGCTTTATTAAATTCATTGCTTTAGATCGGTCTTCAGAAAATATACATCCCTCCAATGAATCAAGAGTGATATTTGAATCAGAGAGTTGAATGCCATAGATTTTCTTCAGCTCGTCGGAACAGAATGTTTCTCTTGTTTCAAGATTTACTTCGAATGTTCCGACATGTGAGACCTGTTCCGCCAGAAGAAGTCTCTCCTGACTTATTTTCAGCTGTTCTGTTCTTTGTGATATCGTCTCTTCAAGACGGGCATTATACTCCTCCAATTTTTCTTCAGACTTGAATTTTGAAATAGCGATGGAAAGATATTGGGATAAGTGTTCCCAGAAAGTGATTTTTTCTAGAGAAAACATGTCTTTTCTGTGATCATTGATCTGAATTAATCCATATCTTTCGCTTGAGCTGAATAAGGGGATCAATGCCACTGATTCATACCCTTCACCGTTGCAACGGTTACGCGTCTTTGACTGCCTGTCGGCTTCTGTAGTAGTAGAAAGAAGCCTGGTAGTGGAATTGGCCCAGAAACTTCCGAATTCAGTGAAGAAGGGTTTGGAAGGGTCAAAACGCCCTGATATAATGTTGCCGCACATGCATTCAAGTACTGGATTTCCTGAAGCGTCTCTCAGGATTTCTCCTTCAGCATTACAGCTGCAGAGAGAATTTTCAAGATGAATAAATTCATCAGAAAAACCGCGGTACTCAAAATACGGGAAGTCTTCATTTTTCTTTAACCTAACTCCAATGGCTTCGCAGGTAGTTTCTTTCTGGATATAGGTAACTGTGGCCTTTATCATTTCAGTAATATTTTCGCTTTCATTGACCAATTTAAGAAATTCTAATGACGACTCTCTTTCTTCAAGCAGCTTTTTGGGTTCGGTTATATCTTGCGCATGAGCTTCAATTATTCTTTCATTTGTATTTTGTTCAGTTACAAGTAACGCATTAAGCAGTATCCAGCGCGTTACTCCTTTCAAAGTTTTAAATTGGTATTCATAATCATGTAGTTCGCCTTTCTCTAATAATTGTTTTCGCAGCGTACCGATTTCATTAATGTAAATCATTGCGTCTTTTATTTCTTTACCTATTAAATCTTCAGGTTCGCAATTCAAATCTAGTATTCTGAGCATGCCTTTATTCAGGCTCAATATTTTACCATTTAAGTCGTATTTATAAATCCCATCGCCTGAATAGTCCAACATTCGTTTATACTGTTTGCCTTCTGTTTCACGGTTTTTAAGCTCTTTCATATCTTCTTTGATTTTTCTGCTCATTGCGTTTATGACGGAAGAAAGATTTTCCAGTTCGGTTGCCCCTTTTAAAACTATTTTCTCATCGTAACGCCCTTCTGAAATATAGCTGCCCATTGCATTAAGCTTGACTATCGGTTTAGAGATAATCCTTGATATAAAAATACTGTAAACAAGCCCGAAGAGAATAAAGATGAGGCATGAAAAAAGAGTAATCATGAATATCTTTTTCTGAGCTGAAATAATCTCATTGATATCAACGCTCGCTCCGAAAATAAATATTCTTCCTTGCGAATCTTGCTCAGGAACAAGAACCATTCTCCCATAACCCCATTCATTTTTAAAAGTGCTGAAAACAGGTTTCATCTCTCTGATGGCTTCCCTATAGGCATCAGGGTCGCTGTGAACATCAAAAAATCTGGCATAATCCTGTTTGCTCATGTCTTTTGACGGTGAAGTTGAAGTAGTAAATACTATTTTCTGAGGATTAATTACTAGGACGCTCCAAAGGTATTGCAGCCCCATTTCTCGGCAGCGCAGGCTGTTCTTGGATACAATTTCATAGTAGTCTTCACTGGAAACAGAATTTTTATCTGTGATTTTATCATGATAATCTGCTGGGAGAGTGATTCTGGCGTAATTTGCCCATTTCAGGAGTTTTGCGTCGATATCGGACAGGAGATGTGCTTTTGAATAAAGGTAAACAACTGTCGTCGCAATAACAGTCAGTATAATTAAACTGAACATCATTGTCGTAATGATTCTTGTCTGAATTTTCATCGCTTATCTTTTCGCCTTATAAATCAAGACTCTTTTTTATGATATATTCAGAATTTTAATTTAAAAGATTCTACTGAAACATGCTATGGTTAATCATTATAGTATAAAATCCCAAAGTGCCAAGGTCTGTTCAGGATATAGCCATATATTAGCCCAGTCATTGGCAGAGCCTGAGTTTCACAATGAAATTTTTATGAACTTGTACCATGGGCGTCCCGCCCATGGCTGAGCTCGGCCAGGGACGCCCGCGATTGTGTCAAAAAACATTCTAGGTTCAGGGGGGCTAATATGCAGCGTGTGTAAATCGTATTAACTTTGCTGAAGTTTATAATTCTATTTTGTTAAAATCTTTTCTACTTTTCTTAATAATTCATTAATATCATTGCCTTTTTTGTATTCATCAATAGCCCCGCAGTCTTTTGCTAAATTCAGAAGGTGCTCCATTCGACCATCAGAACAAGCTCCTGTCATGGCTATTATTTTAGGGGAATCAAACTCTTCCATTATCTTGTATATAGTATGAACTCCGTCCATTTTCGGCATAAAAAGATCAGTGATAATCAAATCAAAGTGATTATCGCTGCAGATTTTAAAACCTATCTCTCCATCTTCAGCCTCAATGACTTCATGGTCTGCATTCTCAAGGTATTTTTTAATCACAGACCTATAATCATTATCATCATCAATTAATAAAATTTTAGCCATATAATTTCATATCGAAATATTCTTTTAGATCATTCAAAAACATAATTTTTAACGAGTTTAGCTTAAAAATATTCTAACTCAAGTAATTGTTCTACTCATGAACCTTTTTTCTCCTTTTTATTCAAAATCTCTTCTATCAGAGTTGACTTGATACTTGTTTCTGGGACTTTGAAATCAAACCAGGCTCTCATTGGGTAATTTATACAGCTCTTATGCATATAGTTGTAGACAGCTTTCCTTAATCCGAAACTGAACCTTCCGTGATCGCAGGGTGATTTATCCATGAAGGATATTTCGTTATTGGCAAAAGTTCCGGATTTGTCATGGCATATTTCAATTCCAAACTTTTCAGGATTCTTTGCTATTGGGCTGTGAACGGTTAGCGCAAAGCGGTGCCAGAATGCGCTTTTTATCAATTTATTTTTAAAAAACTGCCTGACTATCTCCAGAGAATCAATAGTTTCCTGGACTGTTTGAGTTGGAAAACCGTACATCAAATATGAGTGAACCATTATCCCTGCTTTGCTTAAATTGCTGGAAGCTTCAGCTGCCTGCTCAATCGTTACTCCCTTATTCATTTTTTTAAGAAGTCTGTCAGATAAGACCTCCATTCCTCCTGAAACTGCTATGCAGCCTGATTCAGCCAGGAGATTGCAAAGTTCTCTGGTAAAGTTTGATTCAAATCTGATATTGGTCCACCATCTGATTTTGATCTTTCTTCTGATAAGCTCTTGAGCAAACTCTTTTAAAAGCTTTGGAGGTGCTGCTTCATCCACAAAATGGAAATCATTCGACTTTGTCTGCATAATAACAGACTCAATTCGATCGCACAAAATATCTGTCGAAACAGGATGGTATTTGCAGATATAGTCAAGGCTCGTATCGCAAAAAGCACATTTATGCCAATAGCATCCATGAGCAAACATAAGTTTATTCCATCTGCCGTCACTCCATAAATTATGCATTGGATTAACTGTTTCGGAAAAAGATATATATTTATCAAGAGGAAGGCCTGAATAGTCAGGTATGGAAAAATTTTGAGATTCGCTTTTTTCTTTACATTGGTTATTTGCAAAAACAACTTTTCCGTTCTTTCTGAAAAAAGTTTTAACTAGTTCTATTTCTTTTTTATCTCTTACTATCATTTTCAATAAAGCGCCTAGAGAATGTTCACCCGAATCAAGACAAACGAAATCAGCAAAGTCGAAGAGGTTTGGTTCTGCAAGCTGCCTAAGTTCAGTATTGACCCATCCGCCGCCAATTATCACAGGAATTTCCGGATAATTTTTCTTTACATACGATGACATTTTCAAGGCAGCAAGGAGATTGCCAGGAAAAGGTATGGTAAAGCCGATACTTCTCGGGTTACTTTTATTTATCTGTTTATCAAGCAACTTCAAAAATAAATCAGTCACCAAGGTGTTTTTCTTGATTTCAGGTTCTATCGCGGCAAAGGAATGCGGGCTTATTCCTATTTTTTCAGCATAACGGCTAAAACCGAAATTTTTATCAATATGAGTTGTAATCAAGTGGCCTATTTCTTCGATAAAATTAGTAGCCAGGAATTTAGCTTTAGCTTTAGTATCAGTTTTTTTAAAAAACCCCAACAATCCTTCAGTTGCTTTGAATCTCTCACCTTTTGGCAGAATCCCCTGGCAGATCTGCTGGGAAAACGAGTCGTTTTTCCCCTGCATGAATAAAATAGTTTTTCCGATGAGTGAATAATAAACATCTTGTTTTGCCAGCATATTTTTATGTTCTCGTGAAAGCTTTTTAGCTTTTTCACCTATCAAGGGAAAAATTTCTCTCATCCTTCTTTCAGAAAACAAATCAAGAGTAGTTTCCAAACTCAAGTCCGCATGATCAACATTAAACCCCTCTTTTTTGAGAAACCCTTTAAGGAATACTGTAGCAGGATATGGAGTATTTGGTTGAGAAAAAGGAGGAGTAATAAGCAGTAAGTCGGTTCGCATCATAAAGCAAATAATAATTTTTGTATACAATTATATTTTAGAGTCATAGACAAAACAATTCACTCTTTTAAACTTAAACACAAGAACTTTAGCCAAAGCTATCAAAACGGAGTCTATTTTATGAAGCCTACTTATATTGTTTCAGGTATAATTCTTATCGGAACATCGCTATTTTTTTCTTCCTGCTCTTCCAAAAAGTCTGCTTATTCGGATGACATAATGTATTCTGATAATTATTCAGCAACCAAACTAAGCTCAGTTAATGCCGTACCTGAGAGTGGAAAAATTCTCACCAGAGACGAAGCGATCAGAATAGCACTGGCTAATAATCCACAAATCCAGATTGCCAAATTGCAGGCTATCGCAGCCAATGCCCAGTACTATGGAAGTTTCGCTGCTCTTACTCCCGGTGTAAACGCAGGAGCTGGAATAGTAAAAAGCACTGGAAGCCCTGTTGCTTCTGCTGCAGGAATATCAGGAAGCATGAATGTCTGGAACGGACTCACAAGTCAGATGAATGTGCTTGCTGCTAAATCAAATGCTATGTCTGCCGAAGAGATGAACAGGAATGCCAGAAGACTTTTAGCCGAGCAGACCGCATTCATCTATGACTCTATAATTGCAGATAAAGTAAATATTAAAATTCAGATGGATAATAAGGCTTTCTGGGAAAATGAACTTAAGAAGATTCAGAGAGTGAAGAACCCTGGCAAGAAAGCAATCGCTGATGCTCTTCAGATGAAAGTCTATGCTGATATGGCGCACAGCGCAGTTATCAAGAATATTGAAAATTTCAATAACGATAAATTTGCTCTTGCAACAATGATGGGCATGTCTAATGCAAAACTCCCTTCAAATACATTGTTTCCCGATGCTCCACACCCTTCTGATGAGCCCAAAGATATGCCTAATGTGAACTCTTATCTCGACCAGGCTGTAAACCAGAGACCTGACCTTTACTCAGCAAAAGATAATGTAAATGCTGCCAATTATAATCTTTATGCCGCTTATGGAGAACTTTCTCCATCAGTAGATGCAGGCGTTGCAGCCGCAGCTGCCAATATTAACTCTCAGAATGTAAATTTTACAGCAGCAGGAGCCGCAGCGAATGCGAATTTAAATCCAGTTGCTCCAATAACAAATATCGTCAATGCTCAAGCTCAAAAGGATATCGCTAAAGAACAGCTGGTTCAGACTTATACCCAGTCAATGGCAGATGTAAGAACTTCATATAATAATCTCGCTTCTGACTATGCGCAGAACAAGATTCTGAGAGCTCAGGAAAGCGATGCATTACAAAGCAGAAATCTTGTTACAGAACGCTACAATGACGGAAAAACAAGTATTGCAGACCTTACACAGGCTCAGAACTTTCTGGTCAATACTCAATTGGAGTACTATAAGACTGCTATTGAAATTGAAAAATCGAAAGCTGCTCTTGACGCCGCAATCGGCATTAGCCAGTAAAGTCAAAAAAATAACTAATTGCTGCTGCCTAGCGTCTGATTCCGGGAAGAAAGATTCATCACCCCTTTCATATCATCCTTTGTAAGATAAAAGGTAAGGATGCAGTCATTGGCTTCTACTTGACTCTTAATAGTATTCAGAAATGGGATTTCAGTATTGTCTTTGGTCATCATGAATATCTGAAGTTTAAGCAGCGGCATATATTGAATAATAAGGCTGTTAAGGATTTTAGCCGAGTTCTGGTTCATAAAAAGGGCTACTGATTTAACATTAATCGTATCAGATGCTTTCACAGTAAGTGTCATACCGATAAGATTTTTTATAATAATTCTTGCCAGATGGACTATATCCTGCGACTGATCATTTTCGAGCACCTTGCCTTCTTCTACTTCCAGTAAAGAGCGAACGGCAGGAGGAACTGCTCCCACCACCCAGACAGCTGAATCCGAATCAACAATTTTTTTCTGTTCGAGCAATCTTTCCGGAAGAGGTATTGGCGCTTTACCTTTATATCTTGAATTAAGTCTTACCATGGCATTAAGGTCATCAGAGGCAAAAATCGTTTTTGTGTCAGGCATATAGACATACATTGAACCTCTTTCCGAGGTAATCTCAATTACTCTCATTAAGGAAACAGTCAACTGTTTAGTAGTAAATTCAGAAACACCTGAAGGACTGGCAGTAAGGATTTTAGCCAGGGTTTGTTTAGATAAATCTTTCTTTAATTTGATAGCCAAAACATAGGAAATATTTTCTTTCATCAAAGGTTTATCCTGAATTATATCTATAGTAAGAATTGCTTCAGACAAATCTTTTTCCGTAATGCCTTTTCTTGCTGCCTCGGGATAATAGGTAGCAACTATGTCATTATTGATCAGCCTTACCGGCAAATTAGATTTGATCGATGAATAAATGTCGGATTCACGAATACTGTCAGTATTAAAGAAAGCAACCAGATAAGTATTTTCAGTATATAAATAGTCAGAGAGCTGAGCAGCTGCGGACAAATTAAATAGCCAGATAAAAAGTAAACCTGAAGCAATAATCTTTCTCATTATTCATCCCGATTTTTTAAATGTTTAGCCTTTAATCTCATAGAAGGTGTTTATTTTTTACCCATGCCTCCACAAACTGATCTATATCTCCGTCAAGAACAGCTCCAGTATTGCCAGTCTCTACAGCTGTCCTCAGGTCTTTAACCATCTGATATGGGTGAAGGACATAAGAACGAATCTGATAGCCCCATCCCATTTCTGTTTTTTCGCTGCTTATCGAACTGGCTTCCTTTGCTTTTTCATCTTCTTTGAGAGCAAATAGTTTAGCTCTTAACATTTTCATGGCCGTCGATCTGTTCTTATGCTGCGAGCGCTCTGTCTGGCAGGCTACGACAATACCTGTCGGCAAGTGAGTAAGCCTTATGGCACTGTCGGTCTTATTTACATGCTGGCCTCCTGCTCCGCTGCTTCTGTAGGTATCAACCCTTAGGTCTTTTTCATCAATTTCTATTTCATCATTGTCTTCTTCAAATTCCGGCATTGCCTCAACGGAAGCAAATGATGTATGGCGCCTTGCATTGCTGTCAAAAGGAGAAATCCTAACAAGTCTGTGTATTCCCCTTTCGGCTTTAGAGTACCCATAGGCAAAAGTTCCCTTTACAAGTATCGTTACGCTTTTTATTCCGGCCTCTTCACCAGGCTGAAAATCAATTATTTCATCGCTCCAGCCGCGTCTTTCAAACCATCTTCTGTACATCCTAAGGAGCATCGAAGCCCAATCGCAAGACTCGGTACCTCCGGCTCCGGCATGAATAGTTATGTAAGCATTGTTCTTATCATATTTCCCTGATAAAAAGCTAATAAGTTCTACCTTGTCTATTTTTTGTGAATATTCATTCCACAGTGTTTCAGCTTCTTCAAGCATGTCTTCGGTAGGACTCTCAATAACCAGTTCTGCCATGGCTGTGAAATCTTCAAGATCTTTAGAGAGTTTATTGTAACTGTCAATAATGGTCTTTGCTGAACTAAGCTCATTCATGCAGGATTGTGCTTTTTCCCTGCTGTCCCAGAAATTTGCCTCAAGCATCTTATTTTCTATTTCTTTTTTTATTTCAATCTTTTCTTCGACCTTAAGAAATTTTCTGAGGTTGACAGTACGCTCTTTTGCGTCATTAACAGTATTCTTCAATTCGTCCAATGTCATACAAATGCAAATACTCCAAAATTAGAATTAGATAATCTTAATACATTATGATATTATATGAGCTGATCTATTAAAAGTATTGCGACAAATAAACTGTTTTAAATTTATCTATTAAGGATATTTTATGTTGAAGAAGCAAAGCAAGGATTTTCTTAAGAAGTTGCTAAATGCATCTTCCCCTTCAGGTTTTGAATATTCGGCTGGAAAAATCTTCCGCGAATACCTGAAAATTTTCTGTGACAGGACATACGCCGATGTAATGGGCAACAGTTTCGGTGTAATAAATGAAAATGCCCCTTTCAAAGTAATGCTTGCCGGACACTATGACGAAATAGGCTTTCAGGTAGTGCACATCTGCGATAACGGTTTTATATATTTCCGCTCTGTAGGAGGGATAGATAAAATCACAATACCTGGCACTGAAGTTGAAATCCTTACTGAAAAAGGCAAAATTCCTGGCGTAATCGGCAAAAAACCCATACATTTGGTCGAAGCAAAAGACAGAGAAAAATCTATGGATCTTAAGGATCTATGGATCGACATAGGAACTGAAACTAAAAAAGAATCAGAGAAAATGATTTCAATCGGAGATCCTATAGCTTTTAAACCTAACTATTGTGAACTCAAAAATAACAGGATTACCTCAAAAGGGCTTGATGATAAAATCGGCGCGTTCATAGCAGCTGAAACTATCAGAACCCTGGCTGAAGCTAAGTTCAAGAATATAGCCGTTTACTGCGTAGGAACTGTTCAGGAAGAAGTAGGCTGCAGAGGCGCGTTCCCTGCCTCTTTCAGCATTCATCCGAATGTAGGATTTGCCATAGATGTGGGGTTTGCTACCGATACTCCTGACATAAATGTAAAACAGTTCGGCGTAGCCAAACTAGGAAAAGGTCCTATTTTAAACAGGAATGCAGACAACAATTCAATCCTTGGAAAACTCCTCAGGGAAACATCTAAGAAGACCAAAACTCCTTATCAGGAAGATGCAGGCTTCAGAGCTTCAGGAGGCACAGATACTGCTGCTATTCAGCTGATAAAAAGCGGCGTTGCCACGGCTCTTATTAGCATCCCCAACAGATATATGCATACACAAGTGGAAATGGTTGACTTGAAAGATGTCGAAAATGCTATACAACTTCTTAGCCATACAATCATGGCAATAAACACTAAAGAAAGCTTCATTCCTGTCTGATTTTTGATGAAAAACCTGATTTTAATTACTGGCAATGACGAGCTTTCAATAAAAAGGGAAGCTCTTGCTGTTTCCTCCTCTCTAAAAGAGTCTCTCGTTGATTCATCTTCTTTTGAGACAATTGACGCCTCTTCAGAAGGGAAGAAAATTTCAGAAGCAGTAGGAGCATTTCTGGACAGTGTGAACACTCCTTCTTTCTTCTCTGATTCTAGAGTAATTTTCTTCAAGAATGTTCCATTTGAAATGCTCCTGGAATCAGAAAAAAAACCAAAAGACAATTCAACTTTAAAAGATATTTTACTCGAGACTTTTAAAAGAGAGCTTACCAATGAGAACTTGCGTATTCTTGTCAGCGGACCGGGATTGCAAAAGAAATCTGCCCTCTACAAATTCTTCAAGGACAACTGCCAGCTAATTGAACTCAATGAAATATCATCTACGGATGTAGACTTTCAGGCGAATCAAACATTAAAAATAAGGGAATTCTTTAGGAAAGAGAACAAGAGAATTGATAGAGATGCCGTCGAATACATCATAAATGCTTCAGGTTCAAACAGCGGAAGGCTCTCAGCTGAACTGGAAAAAGTTTCCGCATATACAGAGGGTAAGCAGACAGTAGAGGTAGAGGACTGCAAAGCCATCTGCTCAAAAACCTACGAAATGGCTGTCTGGGCTTATTCAGAAGCCATAGCTTCCAAAAATCTCAGAGAGGCGCTGTATTCACTTAATATTCTCATTGAAAACCCTCAGCCCAAGGATAAATCCTCTCCTGAACTTCCGCTTTTATATACTGCTGTCAGGAAATTCAAAGAGATATTGAATATGAAAGCAACCGCTCAGAAACTTGGCATCAGGGGCATTCAGAACTACAATACTTTCAAAGCAAAAATCGAATCTGTCGATAAGAGCCTTCTTCCTGGTTCTATAGCTTCGATTCATCCTTACAAAGCCTTTAAATCATATGAACAGTCCATCAAATTCAAGGAGAAGGAGCTTGCAGAAATTTTCTCAGCTCTTCTTGACGCAAATATTGAACTTGTTTCCGGAAACCAGACTCTCAGGCTTGTCCTGGAAAACCTGACTTCTCTAATTTGTTCAAAACAAACCAATACTTATATCTGAAAAACGCACACAAACCAAATCATGAATTTAACTAAAAATTATGTAACTAGAGATGCCGACCTGAATTCAAACATCGGCAACCATGCAGTACTGGATATCATTGGCAACCTCAAAAGACATGGATATGAAACATATCTTGTAGGGGGAGCCGTACGGGATATGTTAATAGACAGAATACCAAAAGACTATGATGTTTCAACCTCTGCAACTCCGGAGGAAATCAGAGAGGTTTTTTCCAGAAAAAGAGCAAGAATTATAGGAAGAAGATTCAGGATAGTCCATGTCAGAGCCGGCAGCCAGATCATTGAGGTAAGCACATTCAGAAAAAGCCCTTCCAAAAAAGAGATTGAAGAGGCAGACAATGAACTCGAATCCCTGAGACAGGAAGATGACATTAACCACGAAGGTCATGACGAAGAAAACAATGATGAGAACAGCCATCACCATCACAAGCATCATCAGCATAAACACTCCCAACATGTAGATCACAGTACCCTCATAATCCGGAATGACAATGAATATGGAACAGCTTATGAAGATGCATGGAGAAGAGATTTTACAGTTAATGCGATTTTCTACGATCCTGTCAAAAAACAGATTATAGATTATACAGCCCAGGGTCTATCAGATCTGGAAAACAAAATAGTCAGAGTAATAGGTGATCCTCAGACAAGGTATTCGGAAGATCCGGTGAGAATGCTCAGAGCATTAAAACTGGTCGGGCAGTATGGATTCACGCTCGAAGAAAAAACACAGTCTGCCCTCCTTGAAATGCAGCAGAGCATCCAGTTTGCTTCCAATTCCAGGCTGTCGCTTGAACTGGAAAAAATACTTAAAAAACCATATGCTTGTGACATCATTAAAACTTTTTATCAATACGGTTTTCTGGCAAACTTTCTGCCAAACCTTCATTCAGTCTTTCAGTCCAAAGAAACTCAACTGGCCATACAACTGCTTGAAACCAGATGTGATTTTATAAATCAAAACCTTATTCCAGATTATCTGACCAATGCAATGTCGGTGATTGCCCTTCCATTTATAGCTTCGGAATTCTCCGGCAATCATGAAAATGCTATCTTCCATTATGAACATGACCAGAAAAAACCGATGAGGCGCGTTCTCAGATCAGTGTTTTATCCGCTTAATTTCCCCAGATGGATGGTCTACGAGGCTATAGATGCCATATTCATGCAAAACAGATTATTTTCAGGAGAAAGATCCCACAAGATCAAAAAACATCGTTCTTTCTATTCGGCATTCGATCTTGCCAGAGTAGTAAACCATTGCATAGTCAAAGATGAAAAATTTGAAGTATTCTGGGAAAAACTCTTGCATCATAAAAAATAATTTTAATTGGTGCATAATATGACCAACACGGAAAAAATACAAAAAATAATTTTCTGCTGGAGCAGCGGGAAAGACAGCGCTTTAGCATTGTATGAAATCCTTAAGGAGACGAACAAATACTCAGTCGTTTCACTTCTTACTACTGTTACTGAAGATTATGACAGGGTAAGCATGCATGGCGTTAGAAACAAACTTCTTGAAAAGCAGTCTGAATCATTAGGAATTCCTCTGCGCAAAGTAGTTATTCATAAAAACTCAACAAATGAGGACTATGAAAAAGAAATGGGGATTGTGCTGCAAGATTTCAAAGAGCAAGTTGCTTCAACTGTAGTTTTTGGAGATATCTTTCTTGAAGACCTGCGCAAGTACCGAGAAGATAATATGGCAAAACTTGGCATGTCTGCGATTTTTCCATTATGGAAAAAAGATACAGCAACATTGGCACAATCCTTTGTTGAATCAGGATTTAAAGCCATAATCTCTTGTGTCGATACAAAAGTACTTGATTCGAGTTTTGCAGGAAGAGAATACGACAAGAAATTTCTATCTGACCTCCCTTCTTCAGTCGATCCTTGCGGAGAAAACGGCGAATTCCATACTTTTGCTTATGCCGGTCCAATATTCAAAAAACAAATTAATCTTAAAAAAGGTGAAATAGTCCTGAGAGATGAGAGATTCTGTTTTTGCGACCTGATCCCTCTTGAAGAGAGATAAAATGAAAAAGGCAATTGTATCCTGGAGCGGAGGCAAGGATTCCTGTTTGGCTTTGAATAAAGCCAAAGCTTTAGGGTTTCAAATCATAGCGCTGATTACTGCAATTAGCAAATCTTCAAGAGCTTCCAAATCGAATAGCGTTCCTGTAGAAATACTCTTCAAACAGGCAGAAACAATGAAAGTTGAGTTAATTTCCTTTGAGACAACCTGGACTGATTATGAAGAAAAACTAATTCAAAAAGAACAAAGCGGAAACTATTCTTTCTGCCGATTCAAACTTATATGAAAATAGGCTATCCCTGCATAAATAGAAGCATCGGTTGTACGGCAAACACTACTTTCAGGCTTGCAAGTTATTCTGAAGCAATCATGATAGAAAAAATCACAAACAATCTAAACTGTCTTAAAAAAATTCTAGAGTACAATGTCAGGCACAACCTTCTGTTTTTCAGAATAAGTTCAGACCTGATACCTTTCGCAAGCCATCCTGTATGCTCATTTGCATGGCAGGACTATTTCAGGGAGAAATTTACTGAAATTGGAAATTTTATAAAAGCTCATGAGATTAGAATTTCAATGCATCCCGATCAGTTTGTCCTTATCAATTCACCAAATGAAGAAATTGTTCGAAAAAGCATCCTCGAACTAAAGTATCATTGCCATATACTTAATTTAATGAATCTGGACAACTCTGCAAAAGTTCAAATACATGTAGGCGGGGTTTATGGCGACAAGGAATCAGCCATCAATAGATTTATAAACAATTATAATATTCTTCCCAAGCTGATAAAAAGTCGTCTTGTCATCGAAAATGACGAAAGATTATACTCCCTTAAAGATTGCCTTGATATTTCAGAAAAAACTTCCGTTCCTATTCTATTTGATTCTTTTCATCACTCCTGCCTCAATAATGGCGAAAATGCAAGAGAAGCTATAACCATTGTTCAGAAGACATGGGAAACTGATGATGGAATCCTGATGGTCGATTATAGCTCACAGGAGCCTGGAGAAAAAAAAGGCAAGCATGCCGAGCATATAGACATAGAAAACTTTAAAAAGCTTATCGATGATACGAACAATCTTGACTTTGATATAATGCTTGAAATAAAAAACAAAGAAAAAAGCGCTCTTGAAGCATTAAAACTTATCAATAAATGCAGCAGATTGTAGGGGTGAGTATGCTTTTGCAGAAACTATTTACTCTAGAGATTGAAAGCTTAGACGAAATACATATAATTATTGAGACAAATTCAAAAAGGAGTTTTTTCATAATGAAAATGAATTATTTAAGACCGGCTTTGGGATTTTTGTTTATAATTTCTTCACTATTTATTACTTCCTGCAGAAACAACCCTGATACAGTATCAAATGACACCACCATGACTCAAGCAAATGTTGTTTTAAACCTGAAAAAAGGTGAAACAACTCAAGCAGATGTGCTTAATGCCTTTGGTGCTCCGAATATAATCACTACTGATGCTGCGGACAATGAAGTATGGAGTTATCAAAGAAACGGAATGACTACCCAGACAAGCGGGGACGGTTTCTATGCCACAGTAATTTTGGCCGGTTATAATTCAAGCGGCGGCGGATTCAGCCAATCAACCAGGACAGCTACATTGATAATCAAATTTGGAACTGATAAAAAAGTCGTTGATTTCAAATTTATGTCAACTTCATTCTGATTTTAAATCTAAAATTTATACCTTAAATCGAAATAACTTCAAAATAGAATTAAAAATATGCCCGCAAAATTCCTTATCTTAATATCGATTCCTGCTATGATTTTCATTGCAGGATGCGAAATCTTCAACCCTCCTCCACAGATGACAAGTCTGCAGATCCAAGCAATACAGACGAGAGAATTTGAAACCTCCAAAGCAATAGCTTTCTCATCTACTATGGCTGTCCTTCAGGATTTGGGATATATAATCTCAATGGCAAGTATAGATACCGGATTCATAACTGCCGAAAGTCCTTCTTCCTCAAATTTTTTTATGGGGGTGGAAAACACCAAAGTAACAGCATACATTCAGAGTATGCCAAATGGCAATACCAAAATTAGGCTCAACTTCGTGACGCACGCGCAACTTTCACAGCCAAATGGAGGTGGAGTAATCAATACCGATACAGCTATTTATAATCCTCAACCCTACCAGGAAGCTTTTAATAAGATTCAGCAGCAGATTTTCATCCAGACTCCATTCAAAAATGGCAGTACTACTCCAGATACAATGATGTCTCCAGGAATGCCTTCCGGTACTCCTTCACAGTAAAAAATGGGTTATTTTAGGTGTTAATAATTGCCGAATTCTAAATCAAATACAGTTCCGACTGCTGCAAGGATAGAACCTGTTGATAAATTAACTTCCTCAATAGAATCTCTTTCAGAAGAAAACCTTTCCCTTCTCTGCGAGTTAGACAGGAAAGGATTTCTTATTGGAAAAGACGAAATTCTTGATTCTTATAAAAAGAGATTAAACAATATATTAAATGATGCGGCTGAACTTAAAAATAATTTAGCACTCAATGCAGATTTTAATATTTTAGGCAGAATAAATATAAGTGAAAGCGACAGGATTTCTGAGAAACTTAGCATTAAGGCCAAAAGCATAGTCAATGCAACATATGCATTTGAACCGTTCATGGCAGACGCATTCTATGCTAAAAAAGGACTTGGGTTCTTCATTGGTGGTTGCGCGATAACTTTTGACTCAGGTTTATCTGTTATTCTTCTGAGAAATTCTTTCAGGAATAAGGCCAGATGGCTTTTTTACAGCGCCAAAGAACTTGTCGCTCATGAACTATGCCACAGTGTCAGGGCTCCTTTGAATGACAATCCTATTGAAGAATTTTTCGCATATAGTGTTTCCCCTAGTCCGCTTAGGCGATATCTAGGCAACTGTTTCAGAACAGGATATGATGCGCTGCTTCTTTTAGCCCCGATTTTCTTGCTTATGGTAATTACTTTTCTAAAAGTTTTTTTAGTAAGTTCCTTAGATACGCTTTTTTTCTGGATACTTATATTTATTTATCCATCGTTCCTGCTTATAAGAAACCATTTCACTTTTTCAACATTCCGAAAAGCCAAAAAAATACTTGAGAAATTCATTCCGTACAAGCGTTCGGCCTGCCCTATCCTCTTCAGATGCTCATACGATGAAATTTCTGCCATTTCAAAACTTAGGAACATAAAGGAATTCAATTCTTTTATAAAAGATAAATCTGAAACTCTGCTGAGATGGAGAGTTATTAAAGCAAGATTCCTGCAGAAACTTATCTGATATTAATTGATGTAAATCTATACTTCCGGATAATATTCTTTAACTTAAGCTGCTGAGGACTAATCACTGTCTTTTCACTCTGTCTAAAATATTTTCCCATTAGGTGTCAATTGAGATTCTGTCTGCGTCTCTTATCGTGGAAGGAGGCGCTATTATTACTTTTTCCCCGGGAACTATTCCGGATATAATCTGGGCTTCATAGTCGTTGAGCAACCCTATTTTGACCGTACGCAAATCAGCTGTTCTGCCGTCAGCTACAAATATCTGCCAGGTATTTCCGCTCCCCCTGAAAAGAGCTGTATGAGGAATAATTACCGCATTTTCAGCTTTATCTGTGTATATTCTGACTTCTACTCTGTATCCTACACCCATTGTGCGATGAAATTCTTTTTCAAGTTTATCAAGTTCTCCAGAAGCAAACTCGATATCTATGGGAATGCGCTCTTCCCTGACACCAAGAGATGATATCTGAGTAAAACCTTTTGGATGAATCCTCAAAACTTTTCCCTTAATTGGTATTGAACCTATTGCAGATCCAAATATGTCTACTTCATCTCCTAAATTAATTTCACTTGCGTATACGGAAAGAATGTCTGATCTTACCTGCAAGGTTTTCATATCTCCAATTTCCAACAGTTTCGTTCCGGCGCTCAAATATCTTTCATTTTCAACATATCTTTTCAATACAACTCCATCCACTGGACTTCTTATAGTACCGTTTTCCAAATCTCTTTTTACTTTTTCCAACACTGCTTCGGCCTCATTTAAGTTTGCCTGAAGAACAGCTCCTTCCAATGATTTTTTGGTCAGATACATCTTTATGTAGAGTGGGAGAAAAGTACTGATGGCATGGATAGTTTTCATGGCACTATAGGAAAACTGATCCGATTCGTACTGCACTTTCGATTCTGCAGCTTCCATCTGTGCCCGATAAATCTGCCTCTTGCTTATGCTCTTTTCCATTTGTTCAGTGCTTTGCAGATTCCATTGGGCATACTTATTTCTAGCATCGCTAGCCTGAACCTTTCGAAGCGCAGATTCAACTGTATCTGCCATTACTTTTATCCACTTTTCCGCTTCTTCCAAAGCTTTCTTTTCTATCTCATTATATTTGTTCAAAACAATCTGTCTTTTTATTGCGTCAACTTTCGCCTGAGCTTCTTCTACCGAGGTGTTCAAATCACCCTGATTCATTATCGCTACGACTTCACCTTTTTTTACCGACATGCTAGCTTTAAGTTCAATAGGCATAATTTTGCCTGTTGTTGGCATGGATATGAGATATTGGCGCGGCAGAGTTGTTTTTCCCCGTTCCTCAATATAGGAAGAGATTGTACCCTTTCTGGCATCGCCTATAGTTACAGGCACTCCTTCATTAACCCACCAGAAAATTACAGAAAGAAGGATTATGCATATAAAGACTATAAGAAGTGTTTTTCTCATAATTGTTTTATCATATTACATTAAAGTCAGCAATCATTTTTTTGAGGCTGTCAATATAGGCAGTAAAAATATGCTCAGAGGCTTCTTCGGCAGAAATCTTATTTTCTTCAATAGTTTTAGTCATGAAAAGAACTGCATCTTTAACTTCAGGAATAGTAAATATATGGTTTGTAAATTTGTCGTCCAGCAGGTTCCACATCCATGCTATTGACTGTTTCTGCCTCTTCTGCTGAAGCTCTCCCGATTCTTTCATTTTAATATTGTGCTGAAGAACTA
The DNA here is from genome assembly GCA_001803205.1 of Lentisphaerae bacterium GWF2_38_69. Classification (GTDB taxonomy): domain Bacteria; phylum Verrucomicrobiota; class Lentisphaeria; order Victivallales; family GWF2-38-69; genus GWF2-38-69. The sequence continues at coordinate 29,209 of MHBE01000054.1, forward strand.
TTTCCCAGACCTCTTCAAAACCTCTTTTCTCTATTGAACTAGTAGTAAGAACAGGCGGACTCCAAGTCTGCGATAAAGGATTTAAAATATGAAGAGCATTCTCATAAACGCTCTTGGCAAGCATGGCATTTTGCATATTGTTTTTATCTGCTTTATTAATAATTATAGCATCAGCCAGCTCTAAGATTCCCTTTTTAATGCCTTGCAGTTCGTCACCCGCATTCGGGAGCATAACAACCAGGAAGAAATCCACCATGGAAGCTGCGGTAATCTCAGACTGCCCTACTCCGACTGTCTCTACTAATATCACATCGTATCCGGCAGCTTCACAGAGGAACATTGTTTCCCTTGTTTTTTGAGCAACTCCCCCAAGATGAGTCGAAGAAGGCGACGGACGAATAAATGCGTTCGGATGAGAAGACAGATCTTCCATTCTTGTTTTATCAGCGAGAATTGAACCACCAGTAACAGAGCTGCTCGGATCTATGGCTAGCACAGCTACTTTGTGTTTTTCCCTAACAAGGTAGAGTCCGAGAGCCTCAATGAAGGTGCTTTTGCCGGCACCAGGAACACCGGTAATGCCGATTCTTACTGCATTTCCCGTATGAGGAAGTATAACTGATAAAAGTTCGGATGCAGTTTTCTGATGAGAGGATAGAGTACTTTCTATAAGGGTAATAGCTTTTGAAAGAGCGACTTTATTACCTTTTAATATTTCATCTTTATATTCTTGTGAATTTTTAAATTTCATATTGATAAAAGTTACTTCTTTCCGTGCTCGGATTATTTAGGAAATTCAAGAAATTTATAAGTAAGAAGGTGATCGAGTTTTGACCTGGCATTGCCATAATATCCGCCGGTTATCGGCATAGTCAGCTTAGGGTCAGCTGAAGAGGTCAAAGCCACCTGTGTACCGGCCGGAATCAATCCCAGAGTAGGATCAAAGGCTACCCATCCTCCGCCCCTTATGTAAAGATCAATCCACGAGTGCAAATCGGGATTTTCTCCTTCCGGAGGAACTTTAATAGTATAACCGCTGACAAACCTTGCAGGAATCCCGGCAAAACGGCATATCTGCAAAAATGCTACTGCCATATCCCTGCACGACCCTTTTCTTGTATGGAAAGTTCTATTTATAAGCTGATATTGAGAAGATGTATTTCTTTGATAGGCTATTATTTCACGGATTTTTGAGCACATCTTTGTCGTAAAGCCAAGCGTATCGTCGTGAACTTCATTGGAAATCTGATAAATGAAATCCTTAACCTCATCACTGAGGGGTTCTAGTTCTCTTAGGAACGGCATCAGATCAGGATCTGTCTCTACTGTCATTTTAAATGGAATCTTGAGAAATTCGGGAGGGGTAACAATAAAATTCCATGGATTATACTCTTCCAATGTAATATCTGAAACATGCTCTATTTCAAGGTAATCTGATTTGTCGTCGAAGAAGGCATTGTAGGCATGAGATCCATCTGTCTCTTCATATCTATATAGCATATAAGGTTTTGGATTAATTTTCAACCTGTAGGAATTAAGAGTGACATGTTTGTGATGCTTCGGAGTCAATCTTATGATATGATTCGCAAAAAGAACTTTCTCCGAGTAGGAATACTTTGTTGAATGAGTTACAACGCAACGCATTAAATTCACCTATATTTCAAGTTTGGAAAATACTGTATTGATCCATTCATCAGGCATATCAACGATTGCTTTAGCAATGAGTTCTTTCCATTTATCAGAGTATGTATAAAGATCATTGTAAGTATACCTATGAGTTACAACTTTTGAACTGCCTTTTCTGTAAAGTACAATGTCAACAGGATAATTTACATCATTAGAGCTGAGTCTTGTGGCATCGAATGCCAGAAATGCCACTTTCAATGCAAGTGTCATGGGAGTAGAATACTGCAAAGTCCTATCCAGAATGGGTTTTCCATAGCCAGTATTTCCTATTGAATAATAAGGCGAATTAGGTCCTACTTCCACCCAGTTTCCTTCAGGATAAAGAAGGTATAATGTATGCTCCTTATCATCTTCGAGCTGACCGGCAATCAGAGTATGAATATCAAAATCCAGTCCTCCTTCTTTGAGATAATCCTTGTCTTCCTTCGCCACTTTCCTAATCTGCTCTCCCAAAGCGTTTACGACCTTGTAAAGTTTGTTGAACCCTGCGCCTTCTGAATCTATTATTTCCTGAAAATAAGTAACGGCCTTATCCCTGACAGAACGCAAACCGGAACTCATTATAAAAAATTTTTGATTTCCGTTGACAGTAGGTATAAGCAGTTTAGACCCTGTCAGATACTCCCTTCCGCTGGTAATCATCATATCAGATAAACCTACAAGCCCTTCCTGAACTTTCGTTATAAGACAATAAGTCATAGACTAACCTTAATTTAAAAAAAGAATTTCTCTGTGATTGCCAAACCTATATCATTGAGACTGGACTCCAGGCCTATTAGATATTCATGGAGACCTGTCTTGAGAATTTCTTCAGGCTCGACAAATGATAGTTCAGCGCTGAGCCTTCCAATCTCCTTTTCAGGTTTGCATGAATACTGGCCATGAACTGAACCTGTAATACTATTCATTGATTCTTCTGCTCTGGACAGACAATACTTAACAGATCTGGGGAAATTTCTATTTAGAAGCAGAAATTCAAGTATTCTGTCAGCAGATAGTCTGGGATAGTTTTTTCTGAACATTTCATAAGCACTTGCGGCTTTGAGTATAGATGTCCACTGCAAAAGGTCAAGAGGAGTCCCGACAAGCTCTATTTTGGGAAGGAGATAGTAGTATTTCATATCAACCATTCTGACTATTTTGTCAGCTCTTTCAAGCATTCTTCCCAACATCGAAAAATTCCATGCTTCTTCATGCGAAAAAGTTGTATGGATTATTCCTGTATAGAGATGGCTTCCATTGATAATTTCCTTCAGGAATTCATTAAGCACATGATCCGTCCATACATTTTTCTTCTGTTTATTCTGAACAGAGAGATAAAGTTCATTAATCTGATACCATACTTCAATTGTTATTGTGTCTCTTATAGTTCTTGCATTTTCTCTGGCATTCGATATGCAGGAGAAAACTGAGTTTGGATTGTCGCCATCTACCGTCAGGAACTTCAGCACATTAGTTTTGGTATAACTTTTGTATTTGGCTTCATATAAAGCTGAGTCCCCTGTCATTGCCACTAGAGGCTGCCATTGTTCTTTGAGCGTCGGGGGAAGTTCCAAGGCCAAAGTTTTTATAACATCTATAAAACGGGCATAATTTTCAGCTCTTTCTATATATCTTCCCATCCAATACATTGAATTTGCAACTCTGCTAAGCATAGAGACCTCCTTCCTGAGAACCTGAATCCACAACCCATGTATCTTTACTGCCGCCACCTTGCGAGGAATTAACAACCAGAGACCCCTTCTTCAATGCCACTCTGGTCAATCCTCCGCTTATAACATATGTACTTTCTCCACAAATAATATAAGGCCTCAGATCAACATGTCTGCCTTCCAGATGGTCATCCACTAAAGTAGGCACAGTTGATAGAGCCATAACAGGCTGGGCTATGTAGTTTCTTGGATTTGCTATGATATTGTCTTTGAAATCAGATATCTCTTTTTTTGATGCTGAAGGCCCGACCAGCATTCCATAGCCGCCAGATTGATTTGCGGCTTTGACTACCATATTCGACAAATTAGCCAATACATGGTCTCTCTCCTTTTTGATAGAACAGAGAAAAGTCGGCACATTGGGGATAATAGCATCTTCTCCTAAATAATACTTAATAAGCTTAGGAACATAAGAACAAATCACCTTGTCATCAGCAACGCCCGTACCGGGAGCATTAGCCAAAGCAATTTTATTTTTTTTATAAGCTTTAAATATGCCAGGCACGCCAAGCAGTGAGTCGGGATTGAAAGCCGTAGGATCAAGGAATCTGTCATCGATTCTTCTATAAATCACATGTACTCTCTTCGGGCCTCTGGTTGTTTTCATATAGACAATATCATTTTCTACAAATAAGTCATTGCCTTCGACAAGTTCAATACCCATTTGTTTGGCAAGGAATGTATGCTCAAAATATGCTGAATTATATATTCCCGGTGTAAGAAGAGCAGCCTGGGCATCCTGCCTCCCGCTTATAAACAGGAGCATTTCGAGCAGTTTTGACGGATAATTAAGTACGGTTCTTATGCTTAGGTCTTCCATGAGCTCGGGAAATGTTCTCTTGGTAATATCCCTGTTTTCAAGTACATAAGATACTCCGGAAGGTACTCTAAGATTGTCTTCAAGAATATAATATTTTCCGTCGGAGTGTCTAATTAAGTCTATTCCCGATATATGGCACCATATCTTGTGAGGAGGGCTAAAACCTTGTACCTCTTTAAGATAATCTTTGCTGGAAAGAACAATAGAACGGGGGATAATTTTGTCTTTAATGGCTTTTTGACCGTTGTAGACATCATCAATAAACATATTCAGGGCGGCAATGCGTTGTTTCAACCCTCTGTCCAACTCCTCCCATTCATTGCCTGGAATAATTCTGGGAATAATATCGAACGGAAAGATCTTTTCTATTCCTGCATTTTCAGAATAGACATTAAAAGTTACGCCCTTGTTGAGCAGACTCCTTTCCGCCACATACTGATGCTGCTGAATTTCCTGAATAGGCAGATTTTTTAATTTCTCCCATAATTTTTGATACGGTTCACGGATCTGGCTTTTTTCATCCAGCATTTCATCGAAGAAATTACCGGTATGGTAGTTTTGAAGTTCCATGATAGAGCCTCCCTTTATATCTAAATCAATAAGCTTGAAATTTATTAATATTTCGCAAAATTTTATCCTGACAAGTATAATGTTTTTAACAAATTTAACCAGCCCATTTGCAAAGCTTGAGAAAATAAAGCCGTTTCCGGTTTTAGCAAAGGGATGGGGGAGAGGGAAGAGAATAAATTCCGGAAACGGCTCTAAAAACATTGTCAAGGAACATCTCCACAACGTTAGCAAATGTCGTGCCATTGCCGTAATATAGAGAAAATGAGTCAGCCGCTTTGATTACTTACGAAAACAAAATACTTTTTCGTAACTAAACATCTATTAATAGTTACAATTTTGTAAATTAAACAGTTCAAATATTACTCTTATCTGAATGTCAAAGAAACTAATACAGAAGGGTTCTTCAGGAACTTCCGGGATAATCCTGAGCAGAATAACTGGACTTGCAAGGGATATGCTGATTGCAAGATTCCTGGGAGGCGGTTCAGTAATGAGTGCATGGGTACTGGCTTTCAGGATACCTAATACTTTCCGCGGACTTCTTGGTGAAGGAGCTGCCACACAGGCTCTCATTCCGATTCTTGGCAATACGATTCATAAGGAAGGCAAAGAAAAATTCAAGCGCGATCTTGGAACAATGTTAGCTACCTTAGCAATAATTCTTGTTGTCTTATGTGTGGCTGTTTCTACAATCTGTTTTGCAATAAAACCTTTCTTTCCAGTTTATCGTGTAAATGCGGCTCTTTCTCTGATGCCGATTTTGATGCCCTATACATTTTTTGTTTGCCTGACAAGTATTTGCGCTGGAATACTAAATATATTTGACAAATATTTCCTCCCTGCCCTGACTGCAATGCTGCTTAACATCTTTATAATTGCCGCCCTGCTTATCTTTTATAAAACTTCTCCAGAGATTCAGCTCATAAATATAAGCTTTGCCTCGCTGTTTTCCGGAATCTTTCAGCTGGGATGGCTGCTTTACCTTTTGAAAAAAGAAGGTGTTTTCCCTTATCCTCTTAAGCCTGGCTCATGGAAAACCCCCATAGTAAGAGAATTCTTTACATTGGCTATTCCCCGTTTCATTGGAGCCACGGCTGTTCAGATCAGTTCACTGATGGACAGCTTCATGGCAATATATATAAGCTCTTTCGCAGCTCCTGCCCTTTATTTCAGTGAAAGACTTGTTTACTTTCCGATTGGGATTTTTGCCGTTTCCCTGGGAAATGTCTGTCTGGTATCAATGACAAAGCATATATCTGAAAATAATTTTCAGATGGTCATAAAAGATATGAGATACGGGCTCAAGCAGATTATCTATGTCACAGTTCCCATGGCTCTCTTTTTTATTTTCTATAGACATGAACTGCTCAGTATGCTTTTTGGAGGAAATGAATTCGGTTCAAAAGCCGTGGATGAGGCAGCCTGGGCAACACTTTTTTATAGTTTCGGAATACCTGCATTCTGCGCTATGAAGATTATCTCTTCAGCCTTCTATTCACAAAAGGATACAAAAACCCCGGTAAAAGTCGCCCTCTGGTGCATACTTCTGAATTTCTGCATCAATCTGGTCCTTATGTTTCCACTTAAACAAGGCGGGATAGCCCTCGGTACGGTTATTTCCTCTATTGTCAACTGTTTGACACTTACTTATATTTTCAGAAAAAGACACTCTGTTTCCGAAGGCAGCAATGAAGTTTTATTTAGCCTAGTCAAAGTTATAATAGCCTCATTAATTGCATCCGCGCTTTCTTTACTTGCAGTCCGACTTCTGTCAGAGCTGGATATGTTCAACTACCTGAACTGGAGAGGTATTATGTCCGTGATTAGCGGCGGTTTTGTTTTTGGAATTGCCTACTTTGTAATAAACTTGATAACAAAATCCCCCGAGCAGCACGACTGGATTTCCCTCATTACCTCGAAACTGACAAAGACTGAATGATAATTATCTATTTATCTATTTTGCAGTCCCGAAAAAATACTTCATGTACGATGAGTAAAGCGAAGCATATTTTCTGATAATTATCTGAGCCCCTGCCCTAAGCAGCAGATTGCTTAAAGAATAGGTTTTTGTGCGTTGGAAATTCCAGACTAATGCATCGAGAAATATATTATAAAATATACGAAGAGTATCCATAAGCGTTCTTGTGATTGAATAAAATCTCGTATAAGCTTTATATGTCTCAATAGTCAGCTCTGAGGGACTCATATTCTTCGGCTGGAATACAGCAAACATGGCATTGTAATAATCCCAATTCTTGTGAATCAGTCTTTTTTCATTTTCCATTGCTGTATAAACCTGGGTACCAGGAAACGGAGTCAGAATCATAAACTGGACAGTGTCTATAGAATTATCTATGGCAAAGTCTACAGTATCATACATGCTCTGAATTACATCAGTGTCAGCTCCAAACATAAACATACCGTGAATATTCACGCCATAAAAATGCAATACTTCAATTGCCTTTTCGATATCTGCTTTTGTTTGGGATTTGTGATAAGCTTTCAATGTAGCATCCGAAATAGATTCAAACCCTATGTAAACCCATCTCAAACCTGCTTTAACCATTTTTTCAATAAGCTCAGGATCTTTTGCGATATCTGAACGCACCTGCGCAAAAAAGCTTATATCTATTTTCTTTTCGAGCAGAAGATCACAGAATTCATTAACGCGTTTTTTATTGGCTGAGAAATTATCATCATAAAAGAAGAAGTCCCTGCACTTGACATAAGTAAGTGCATTTTCTATTTCAGCAATAATCCTTTCAGGCGACTGCATGCGAAAGATTTTTCCGAAAATTTTTGTGACTGTACAAAAATTGCAGTCAAAAGGACAACCTCTTGAAGTCATTAAAGGAAGAATGTCCATTTTTTCATAACCTTCAAGAAGGGAATAATTTATCATTGGAAGACTATTTACATCAGATACTTTTGAGCCATTGATTAATTTTTCGGTGTATTTTCCCTCTATTACATCAAGGATAACATCTTCTGCTTCTCCTATAACGATATGGTCAGCCACTTCCACGAACTCATCTGTTAAAAGAGTAGCATGGATACCACCCACGATAACTTTTGATTCCGGATATAATTTTTTTAATTGCTCGGCTAAGTATTTTGCCCTGTTTGCGGTCGGAGTAAGCGCTGTTATACAAAATATGTCAGCTTTCAATTCCAAAGGATCAATTTTCTTTTTGAGCAGATTTTCATTTAGAATGCTCACATCATAGCCATTATTCTTTAAAATTGTCGCAAGATATAGACTTCCCAGAAGAGGAAGACGCATGTAGTTGTCAAACAAGTTAGTACTTCCGGAAGGCTCAATAAAAAGGATTCTGCTTTTGCTCATTTTTTAAACCTCGAAAGAAGGATACTCAATCCGACAAGAATAAAAATTGTCCACCATTGATCGCTTCCCAGGGAAAAGATAAAAAGAAAATACAGTGAAAGAAAAATAAGGATAACCCCTATAAAAAGGGTAGCCCTGCTGGTCTTTCTATAAAAATATATGGCAAGAAAAACAACGCCCAGGAATGTTATAAATATCGGCCAGTATATCGAAAGAAGATCCCATGAAGTGAAATTACAGAATAAAGCCAATATCGTAAATAAAATCAGATAAATGCCGATTACGAGATATGAGAAACCTCTCTTCCTCTGTTTGTTGAAAATCCCTATAAACCCTATTCCAAGCATCAGCGCAAGCAGAGGCCATAATTTAATGAAGAGGGATATTTTAAAGAATGAATCGACTGCAAGAAGCAAGCCGATAAGGATTAGCAGGAAAGCAAACCTGATGTGAGTAGTGTTTTCTAATTCATTCATTGTAGCCATAGATTAAAACCTTTTATGGATTTTTAATTTTAAAACTCTGTTTAATGCCTGAGATCCAATGTACTTCTAAAGTTCATTTTTACGAGGATATATAGAAATAACATCCAATTTAAGTAGTAAAATGAGTTATAGTTCATTTATCTTTCTAAAATGGATATAATTTGCCGGTAAAAGAGAGATATTAAACTTATGCAAGGCCTTTTGCTTTGTTCGAACTCATTTATTACCGTGAGTAATTTCACATTAATAAAGTGAATTCGCTTTAAAAAAATATTTACTAGGTGGAACATGAAACTAGACCAATTGTATTCACTTGACTCCTATGATACGCCGTCTTCTGCAAAATTTATGCTTGGATATATCCTGTTCTTTAAAACAAGGCTTTTCTTTTTCTATAGGGTTCTGAAGCTTATAATGATGTTCAGCAAAGCTATAAGAAAAGGCAAATTTTCCAATCAGACATGGTGCGATGCAAGCTTCTATATTTTTAAAACCATAGAAGGATGCGAAGGAAAAGTACATATAAAAGGACTTAATAACATTCTGCTTGTTGACGGCCCTGCAGTATTTATCGGAAATCATATGAGCTCTCTGGAAACTTTTGTTCTGCCTGGACTTATATGTCCTAAAAAACCTGCGACTTTTGTGGTTAAAGCCAGCCTGATGTCCATGCCCAGGTTTGGTGAAATAATGAAAGCCAGCAAAGCAATAGCTGTTGGCAGAAAAAGCCCGATAGATGATTTTAAAGCAGTCATGAAAGAAGGAAAAGAGCTCTTATCTTCTGGCACATCTATTATTATATTTCCCCAAAGCACAAGGGGCGTAGAATTTATTCCCGAACAATTTAATTCAATCGGAGTAAAACTGGCAAAAAATGCAGGCGTTCCGATAATACCAGTTGCATTAAAAACCGATTTCTGGGGCAATGGCAAATGGATAAAGGACTTTGGCCCTATTCATAAGGAAAAACATATCTATTTTGAGTTCGGAACTCCTATTATTCCTGACTCAAATGGAAAATTAGCTCATCAGAAAATTATATCATTCGTACAGGAAAAACTGAAAGTCTGGAGCACCTGCTGAACCTTTTTTATGAAACAGTTCCAAATAGTGGTGTTTAAGGGCACTTTTCAGACAGCTTTGGAATAGTATCTATCAAGAAACTTATTTAACTGATTGGCAAAAGCCTCTCTATCTTTTTGGCTGAAAACCGGAGGCCCTCCTGTTATAAGCCCGGTGTTCCTGAGTTCTTCCATAAGATTCCTTAAAGCTAACTTTTGATTTATATTGCGTTCTTCAAAAAGTTCGCCCCGCGGACTGATGGCAAAACCTCCCCTTTTGACAACTCTATGAGCAAGCGGGATATCAAAGGTTATTACAATTTCTCCTTTAGATATATGCTCTGCTATATAATCATCAGCTGCATCAGGGCCACCGCTCACAAAAACATTTTTCATATTATCATACTCAGGAAATCTGATGTGCCTGTTGGCCACTACTACTAAAAGGATATTCCTTCTTTGAGAAGTTCTTATGATAATTTCACGAAGAGCGGCAGGAAAAGCATCTGCATCGATAAAAATCCGCACTTTTTTTAACCTTTATAAAAAAATAGAACAGTGTGAAATTTCACACTGTTCTATTGACTTTCTGAAAGTAATATTTCAGTAAAATTTACCTGCGGAAACTTCTGTCTCTTCCGCCGCTTCTGCCGCCGTCTCTAGAACCAAAGCGTCCTGCACCTGCTGGTCTGCGAGGTTTATCTTCTTTAGGTTTAGCAGCATTAACTACTATTTTTCTTCCTTCAAAATCTTTTCCGTCAAGTTCCTTAATAGCATTTTCTGCTTCTTCAGAAGTGGACATTTCTACAAAGCCGAACCCCTTTGACCTGCCAGACATTGAATCTGAAATAGTTTTAGCTGACACAACTGTTCCGAAAGCTCCAAACATCTTGTTTAAAGCATCCCCGTCTATTGCGTAAGGAAGGTTCCCTACATAAAGTGTACTCGGCATATTTCCTCCTGAGTATTTCACACTACTTCAATATTGTATCTTCAAACTAAAAACACTTTCAAATATTGAAGCGAAGCTCTAAAAGTACTTGACAAAACAGCCAATACAAGTTAAGAGATGAAAAATTTGATAAGATATTATAAATTGATTAAGTAATATTATTTACGGTTTCATCTCAAATTTTTTCATTCCCCAGAAATTTAGACTTCATTAAAAGCCTTTTGCCAACGAAAAATAAAATGAGAACTACAACAACAATGGTCACGAAAAATGTATATTTATCCAGATATTTGGCAAAGAGCTCATAGGATTCTCCGAAATAATAACCGAGTAAAACAAGCAGAAACGATTTAACTATGGTTATCAAAGTTGTAACAATAAAAAATTTCTTGAAATTGATTTTGGAAATCCCCGAAAAAACAATGGCAGGCATGGGGGCAATTTGCCCGCCTTTTGAAAAAAGCATAGTCTTTACAAAATGCTTCCTTAAGAGTCTGCCCATAACATCCATTTTCTTCTGGGTTACTCCAATATATTTACCAGCTTTGAGAACAAATTTAGTTCCATATATCCTTGCAAGCCAATAATAAAAACAGTCGCCTATGGTATCGCCAAGAACTATGATAAGGTAAACTATGTAAAAATTCAGGATATTATGAGCGCATAAAAAACCGCCTATAACTGATATTATTGGTCCCTCAATAATCGCTATCGGGAGCAATATCCAGTACTTGTAGGTGAGTATGAGTGTATAAATATATTCCATAAATTTTATTCTAACTTAATAACGGTTAAGAAAAATACCTGTAAAAAATATTCTGTTAAGTTTTCATTTGAATTGTCGTAGAAAATATCTTTTTAAGAGAATCGTAAAGCTGGCTGTCGTCTTTAGAATTGTCCATTTCCAGTTTATTCTGAACCTTCATCATCGCTTTGGCTATTGTAGAAAGTATCTGTACATGAATATCATGGGCTCCTTCCGGAGAAAGCACAAAAAAGATGTACTTAACTAACTGCCCGTCAGGAGCATTCCAATCGATTCCGTTCCTTGAGCAACCTACCATCAGGATAGGATGCCTCAACCCTGCCAGATGTATATGCGGAACAGCTATTCCCTCTCCAAGAGCAGTGCCAAAATCATTCTCTCTGCTAATAGCGGCAGCAGCAATACATTTGTTTCTCAATGAACCAGGAAGCCGTCCCGATACAGTAGCACAAAGCTCTTTAATGGCCTCTTCCCTGTTAGCTGCTTTTAAGTCGTTTAGGACGCTATCAGACGAAATATATTTGGTTAACCTTATTATTCTTCGCCGCGCCATAATATTCTTCATTACAGGAGCAATAATAATAGTAGAAAAAACACCGCTAAAAACGATTGCCTCGAATAATTCCTCGGAAATAAGACCGCTGTTCAAAGCAACAAGCCCTATTACAATCTCCATCATGCCTCCAGGAACATGGGCAAGAGAAATAAGATTCCTGTTTAGAAAAGGTATTTCCGAAAGGCTTACTCCTATCATAGCACCGATATATCTGCCTGCAGCGCCGATGATGAGAACAAAGAGAATAAGAAATAAGTTAAAATTTGCAATAAAATCCATTTTTATACCTATATTCGCAAAAAATATCGGCACAAATATGGAATAAACCATCTGCGAAATAATCTGTCTTGTTTCTTCAGACATATTTTTCGCTTCGCCTATAACTATACCGGCAATAAAAAAGCCAAAGAGAGCATGTATGCCAATCTTCTGGGTAATTGAACCGAAAAGAAGCCCCATAAGAACCGCAAAAGTAAGAGATGTGGCAGGTTCGCCCATCTTAAATTTTTTTAGTTTATCAAGGCACATTGTTGAAACCTTTTTGCCTAGCGTAAGGGCAAAAAAAGCAAACCCGACACTTACAATAAGGATTGTAAATATTGAAGGCAGATTGACAGTAGATTTCATAAAAGAACCAATGACAATACTGAAAATCACCCATCCTATAATATCATTTACAGCTAAAGCAGAGATAATAAGAAAGCCCATCTCTGTCTTGAGAAGGTTAAGGTCATGAAGAATTCTTGCTGCCACAGGCATAGCGCTGATTGTCATAACTGTTGCAAGAAAGAGAGCAAAAAGGATTCTCCTGTCGGGCTGCATCAAATATTTATCAGGCAGAAAATAGGAAGGAACAAACGAAATTATCAGAGGTATAATTATTCCTGCAAAAGCTATGGTCAGAGCTTTGCCTCTGTGCCTCCATGCTACTGAAAAATCTATTTCAAAACCTGTTTGAAGGAGCATAAATAATACCCCAAGCCAGGCTATTGTCTCGAGCATGTTTCTCTGAATGACATCCGGGGGAAAAACAATTCCAAAGAGTCCAGGAAAAAATCTTCCGAATATTGTTGGTCCGAGCAATACCCCTGCAAGCAATTCACCTATCAAAGCAGGCTGATCGAGTTTCCTGAAAAGCTCTCCTAATCCTCTTGCAAACAATAAGAGAATAAAAACCTGCAAAAGAAATATCAGAATATGCGTTTCTTCCAAATAATACATGATTAAATTCTTTCCTCAAAGGTTAAGTTACTTAATTATAATTACCATAATTGCACTTTCCTTATCTTTTTCGATGAAAAAAACATAGTTTTACTTTAAGTTTAGTTTATAAAATCGCTAAAGTGTAAAAAAGGAGACCTGATTATGTCCAGAAAAATCGAGAAACCTTCAATTATCAAAGCCTGCGGGGGTATACCGAAAATCATAGAAGAATATATCGGAGGAGTAAATACTAACAGCAAGGATATAAGCATAGCAAAAATGATAAGCCCAAAAGGCTGGAACGAACCAGGACAAACACCGAAATTTGACGAGTACACTGTAGTTCTGAAAGGATATTTAGAGATAGAAACAAAAAATACTACCTATAAAATCTGCGCAGGACAGGCATTCATTTCTTCGGCAAATGAATGGGTCAAATACTCAAGCCCCGAAGGTTCTGAATACATTGCTATCTGTATCCCTGCGTTCACTCCCGACACTGTCAGAAGAGACGAATAAAGAAATTCTGATTCCCGTAATCAGGATGAAATTGTAAAAATGCCGCGCTGCTTTACGGTTTGCTATATTCAAACTCAAAGAATTTCTTGATTATACAAAGCCTGGACTGGTATATTTAATAATTCCAATATTGAAATTAACCCGATTTAAATTTCACACTTTCAATTTTTTAAGAAAAATTCATTGTCTTTAATACAAAAACATGAATAATCATTTTTATTTCCCAAATAAATAAACCCCAAGGAGAGAGTTAAATGAGGAGAATATTATCTTGTTACTCAGTGGTGCTTTATACCGGTTTGCTCTGTGCGGTTTCTGCCATGGCAGCAAAAGAGTATGTAGGTACAGTCGTCCCTACAGCTACTTCCACTTATTCTATGTTTACATGCGCGCCTATTATCTATGGCAATATAGGATACATCGCCAGACCTGGAGAAATAGCTACTCCTGAGGTCAAAAACTCAAAAGGAGAGATTATCAAGCAAGGCGATTTACTCCTCCAGTTTGATATGCGTTACTGGGTGGCTCAATTAGATATTCTAAAAGCTATAATGGATCAGAATAAGGCTGTTGCCGATCTGGATAATATCGACAGCGCCAGATACAAATCTCTGGCTTCTTCAAATGCTGAAAGCGTTATGGATTATCAGAATATGCAGATAAACTATTTTAATGCTCTTAATGCCTATGGGCAGGCAGTAAGTAATTATGATGCGATGCAGGCTCAGGTCGCTGCCTATACAGATATTGCTCCATGCGAGGCTATCGTCACTTCAGTAGCAACTTCTCTTGGACCGATTCCTGGACCAGCTACTGATATGACAATTGCTCAGCTCAACCCTATTGGGATTCAAATCAAAATGAGCAGAGATGAAGCAAAATCAATATCCAACAATACTCCAGTTCAAATCATACCTCTTAATTCAGACACACCTCAGGGGATTATCTACGGAAATACAGTACTTACTGATGACGGAATAGAATTCGTTACGGAAAACTACCCTGTCATCGAAGGCACTACACTAATTACTGATCCATCTACTCCTATTTTAAGAAAATGGGGGTTTGTCAAGAAATTCTATATCGACAAAAAACCAGAAGTCCTGGGAATAGCCTCTTCTTCACTAAATCAAGACGGAGATAAGTACTATGTATGGAGAGCTAAAGGCCAAAAAACAATGCAAACAGATAGAGCAGTCGATCGTTCTTTTCAAATTGAAAAAGTCTATGTTGTTCCTTATGACCTCTACCGCCAGACTGAAAACTTTGAGAGATTAGTGGCATTGAAGGAAACGGGTGGATTAGAGTTTTATGATCTTGTTCTTTGTACAGCTCCTTCAGTGCTTACAGAAGGCCAGAAAGTAATATACCCTGAAGATGCGTATCTTATGATGCCTGGAGATCAGGTAAAAGTAATAGTTGGCAAGTAAAGGAGGTTAATCATGCGTTTGTTTACTCATTTTGGTTTTATTCTGGTACTGATGACGATTTGCTCTTCTGTACTCTTTTCCGCTCAGGAATATAAAGGAACTGTAGTTTCTATCGGTGATGAACAATATACAACTACGACAGGAGGACAGGATAGAGGATTTATTATCACTCTTGCCAGACTTGGATTAATTTGCGTACCAACTGTTTATGCTTCCCTTGATGGAAGCGACATACAAGGGAAAGACATCCTTTATCCAGGAACCCCTCTGATAAATGGTTATAACCTGACATGGGTAGGTGAATATCTCGGGCAAGAGATTTCAGTAAGTGCAGATAAACAACTTGTAAGTTTGGATTATGATAACTATGTAAGATACAAAAAGCTCTACAATGACAACGCTGTAAGTCAGGAAGCCTTTGAAGATATGGAAAATGATTTGGCTGAAGGAACAGGAGGCTATAGAACAGCTGTTGATATCCTCAAAGAAGATTATCAGCAAAATATCATGATGGTAACAAGAGCTCGCGCAGAAGGGATAGTAAGCAAAGTAACTCAGTCCGCAGGAAGTGACTTGGGAGGAGCTACGGCAATCGAATTCGTTTGGCTAAATCCCATTGGAATACAGGTAAAAATGCCAGAAGAGATATATAGGAATTTTTCTCCGGAAACTCCTATAAAGATATATATAAAAGGAATAGACAA
Organism: Lentisphaerae bacterium GWF2_38_69; assembly: GCA_001803205.1. GTDB lineage: Bacteria > Verrucomicrobiota > Lentisphaeria > Victivallales > GWF2-38-69 > GWF2-38-69. The sequence continues at coordinate 45,019 of MHBE01000054.1, forward strand.
ACCTTTCGGGATATACAACGGTTATGCTATAACCAGGAAGGATTCAATGATATTCCTTACTAAAAACTTTCCTGTAATTGACAAGAATACAATTCTTGAAGACAATGGAGTTCCTGTGCTTAGAGAATGGCAGGGTGTTTGCAACTTTAATATTTATCCATCAGCTGAAACAATCCTCGCTGTACCGGATGGAGCTATTCAAAAAGATGAAAAAGGAAGCTTTGTATGGAGAGCAAAAGGGCAGAAGTTAATGCAGATGGATAAAGGGATTGATACTCAATTCCAGATTGAAAAAGTCTATGTCACTTCTGCTGATATGATTCGTTATCAAACAGGGTATACGAAGATAGTCGCGCTGAAGGACTCTGGAAAACTCGAACTAAATGACCTTGTGCTCAATAATCCTCCTGATACAAAATTCGTCACTCTGAAAGATAGAGATATGGTCTATTATCCTCCGCAAGCTTATCTGATGATGCCTGGAGATGAAGTAAAAGTAGTAATAGGCGACGGATCTATTGAGAACACTAAGTGAAGTTAACATTTTAAATCAACAGGAGAGTATATGTTTAAAAATATTTCTAAGTTATTCCTTACTGGCATCCTTTCGTCTTGTATATCTCTTTCATTATTTGCCGAAACTGAACTAACGGGAACTGTGACTCCTTTAAATGTAAGTACCCGCGCGGCAGGAACAGACACGGCCTATCCAGGTGTTCTTAATAAAGTTCAAAGAGAGGGGACTATCTGTTATCCTTACATAACAAGGATAAATAGTGATATTGTCGTAGAACCGGGGCAATTCTTGTATCAGTATGATATGCCATGGTGGAATGCTTATATGCAGCAGGCAAAGGATACTTATGTTCAGAATGTTGTGCAGTTAATGATCGCTAAAGACAATGTAGTACGATATAAAAAACTAGTTTCGACCAATGCTGAAAGCGAAGAAACATTTGAACAATATCTTTCAACTTATGCAAATGCTCTGGGAAACTATGAAAATGCCAAGGCTACCATTCCATTTTATTACGAGGCGCTTCGTGAAGCTACATGCAGACCCACCTTTGAAGGAATAGTTACTAAGACTTATCAGTCAGGAGGCACTCAGGTAGGGCAGCCTATCCTTGACTTTACTCAGCTCAATCCAATAGGCATAAATGTAAAAATGCCCAGGAGCGATGCAAGGAAACTTTCCGGCAAAGCTGTGAAGATATACCCTTTGGATACTAAAAAGCCTCAGGGCATTATTTACGGAAGGACTATGCTGACTGATGACGGTGTCCAGTTTTCTACTGAAAATTACCCTCATTTTACTATTGATGATCCTGAATGCAAAATAAAAATAGTAAGACAATGCTTGCCTGTTATTAACTTTAACATTAGAGAGATTGGTAAAGTAAATCTCAGTGTTCCGGCAGATGCAATTGAAAAAGATAATAAAGGTTATTATGTATGGTTGGCCAATGACCAGCAGGTGCTGAATCCTGATAAAGGTTTGGCTAAATCCTTTATCATTGAAAAAACTTATATTAAGCCCGGAAAACTTTTCAGAAGATCAAGCGGATGCTCTGATTATCAGTCCCTTGATGACGCTGGAAAGCTCAAACTTAATGATATTGTAGTTTTTGATCACCCTCAGGATTTGAATGATGGAGAAAAAGTCTTCTTCCCTACGAACAGATATATCTTAATGCCAGGAGATGAGGTAAAGGTAGTTATCCTCGATTAATTCTCTAAAAACTGGCGTCTTAAAATCAACTCCCTATAATTGGAGTTAGTTTTTTATATATGAGGCAAGAAATGTTTAATGGTTCTCTAGAAACTATTGATTTATCACATAAGAATCTAAAGGCTCTTAATGGCTGCCCTGAAAGCGTAGAAGGCGACTTTCTTTGCAACAGCAACAGCCTGATAAACCTCAAAGGGAATCCCAGAAATATTAAAGGAAATTTCTATTGCCATAGAAATAGGCTCACCTCACTCGAAGGAGCGCCAGAAAAAGTGGGAAGGGTTTTTCATTGCGACCATAACCAACTTACTTCACTAGAAGGATCTCCAAGAATCATTGGAGGTGATTTTTACTGCTCTAAAAATGAGCTTATTTCGTTAAATGGCTCTCCAAAGGAAGTTGGCGGCAATTTTATTTGCTGGGGCAATTACAGGAATTTCTCTGAAAATGAAATTAGAGCCATTTGCAAGGTTAAAGGTAAAATCATTACTTAAAGAAAATTAAATTAACTTTTGGACTGCATGCAATTTTGAATTTTTTATAATCAAGCAACAAGGAGAGAAAATGAATTTCAAAGAAAAAAATAACTTGATAAAACTGACAATTATGTCATATGGAATGACATGTATAACCGGAATAGCAGTAATCTTACCTTTCATTATTCAACAGCCGGCACAAGAATATTTTAAATCCAGCGCCGCATATACTGGTTTTGTCTTCTCGTTTTTTATGGGTGGAATGTTGATTTTTCAGATACTGAACGGCTTTATCATCAAGTTCCTGAAAATCAGAGCTCAGATTTACCTGACAGCTGTAGTTTACATTATCTGCTCTCTTCTGATGTTTATGATTCATAGTATAGTCTTTCTTATACCTATTCTTATTGTTTTAGGGCTCTGTTTTGGTCTTATAATAACAATTCCTAATTTCATTTTGGTTCACGCTTTTGAAGGGAAAGAGAGATCAACGAAATTAAATCGCGGAGACTTTATGTTCAGCGTAGGATCTCTAGTCTATCCAATGGTAGCGTCCGTAATGATTTCTCGCCACTATTCTTGGCAGGCGGTATATCTATCTGTATTCGTACTGATACTAATTGTTGTTATTCTCTGCTACAAATCGGTAATTCCTGATGTAGATGCCACAGAAACTGAAGGTGTTGCCAAATTTTCGAAATGGAATATTAATGTGTATATGGTAGGATTTGCCATTTTCTTCTATTTCATGTCATATGTCGGTTATACTTACTGGGTAGCACAATACCTGACAGATAATCTAAAGATGAGTCCCACAGCAGCTGATTTTGGTGTCAGTCTCTTTTGGATTATGTATGCAATAGGCTGCTTTATATCCAGCTATGCAGTAAAAGTCATTGCAGTAAATAAGTACATAATTCTTTCGGCTATAGTTTCATTTATAGCATATTTCGTAATTTACTATTCTACTGGAGTAATGATGATGTATATCTCTATATCCATCTTGGGACTTGGATGCGCTACGGTTTATTCATCATCAATTTCATATGGCACCTTACTTGTTGAGCATCCATCTCCAAGAATCATCTCATTTTTCATTGCGTCATCTGGAATCGGAACTTATTTAGCAGAAGTTTATTCCAGCTGGGTTCAGGCTAAATATGGCCTTTCGGCTGTTACAATTATCAGCGCAATGATGATTCTCCTGACTATAATTCTTATGATAATAGTTGCTTTCACTGACAAGCAGGCAAGAAAATCTATTTAAAAACTTCAGCCGGCATTATTAATTTTCTTATTGATTAGCTAAATATGACAGAACCAATCAGAAAATTAATAATCTAAGAGGGCTCTATGAAAAATGTTGCTGAATATATAATCGACCGACTGGCTGACCTGGGGATAACAGAATGCTTCGGAGTTCCAGGCGATTTCGCCTTTCCTCTCAACAGGGCTGTAGCTAATCATAAGAAAATGAGATGGGTAGGCTGCTCTAATGAACTCAACGCCGCCTATGCTGCTGATGGATATGCTAGAGAAAAAGGAGCGTCTTTACTTTGTACTACCTATGCTGTAGGGGAACTAAGCGCTTTAAACGGAGTAATGGGAGCTAAAGCAGAATATGTACCGGTATTCCATTTGGTTGGAATGCCCTCTTCCGGGCATCAGATACGACATAATGTCGTACATCATACTCTAGGAGACGGATCATATCTTAACTTCGCCGCTCTTTCAGGTTCAGCAGCATGTGTTACAGCAGTGCTAAATCCAAGCAATGTAGTCTATGAAATGGAAAGAGTCATTGCTAATGTGAAAGCCAGGAGTCAGCCGGCATATCTGCTTGTTCCTATGGATATGGCATCAGCACCGGTAACGCAACAGCCTATAGACCCTTATTCAGATCCTAAATCAGATTCATCTGAATTACAAAAAGCCGTTAAGAAAATATCAGAAGTATTTAAGAAAAACCAGAATGTAGTAATAATGCCTTCGTTCAAGATTGCAAGATTCAAACTTCAGAATGAATTCAAGACCTTTTTAGAGAAGACTGGATGTTCGTATGTCACTATGCTTATGGATAAAGCAGTTATTTCTGAGGATCATCCTCAGTTTGCGGGGATGTATTTTGGCGATCACTCCAATCCAAAGGTCAAAGAGCTCTTGGATAGCGCTGACTGGATACTGAATATCGGCGCATCTTTCTTTAGTGACATTAATACTTTCGGGCACGATTTTACATGGGATGAAAATAAAATAATAACCATTGACATTAACCATGTTAAAATTGAAAATGAAATTTTTTGTCCGGTAAGAATAAAAGATGTAATCACTGAGCTGATAAATACCATTCCTGCAAATATAAACTCCTACAAATCGCCGAAGAGAGAAAAGATCATATTAAAAGGTGAACCAGATGCTCAAATTAATATGGAAAGTCTCTATTGCAGATATGCTAACTTTATACGACAAGACGATATAGTCGTAGTAGAGGTAGGCAGTCAGGGAGGAATAGCTCTATTTCCTTTCCCGAAAAATGCGACTTATTATAATCAGACTCTTTGGGGGTCTATAGGGTTTGCTACGCCCTGCTCTTTTGGCACAGCTCTTGCCTCTCCTAATAGGAGAACTCTTCTTTTTACTGGAGAAGGTTCTCATCAGATGACCGCAAATGAACTAGGAAACTTTTCACGATACGAAGCTAAAGTCATTATCTTCGTGCTCAATAACGATGGATACATGATAGAAAGAGCCCTGGAAGAATCGCCAGATGGAATATATAACGATCTGGCTCCATGGAATTACACTCAGCTTCCTGCTGCACTTGGATGCAAAGATTGGTATGTAGCAAAAGTTACCACGAATGCTCAGCTAGATATAGCCATGAAAAATGCAGAAAATCATAATGATTCATCATATATTGAAATCATTACGGACAAACTGGACTTTCCAAAAGGATTAAAACTGCTGAATTCGAGATTGAAAGAATTATACAGATAGGTATCTCTAGATTGTTATCTCATTATAATTCTCGTTGCATATCATCCCAACCACTGACGGAGTAAGAAATTTCATTGTAAAACTTTTTTAACATTTAATATCCAACAAGGAATATCCAAATAACGAAGTATATGCATTTCTCATTGTATTTTCGTTGAGAGTTGGGCGTCCCTTGTTGAGTGTTGGTTATTCAGTTTCATACTAGTAGTAAAGCTTTGCTGAGTACAGCTAGACTGGAATTCGGCTTACCCCTCTTTGAGAAAGTCGATAATGCTGGCAATAGCTTTTTCGTAAAGGTCTAGCCACTCTTTATCTTCAGTCCTGTCATACTGCTCTATTATCATACTAGCAGCACCCAAAAGGTTTCTTGCTCTGTGAATATTCGCGCCGGTAGTTTTCTTGATAACTCTAGCTCTGAGCATTTTTAGCTCAATTTGCATCTCCTCAACACTTTTTCCTTTTTTACTGGACATAGCGAAGCACAAAACATTAAAACTTCATAGTCAGATATTTTTGAAACATTCATTAATATTAAGCCTGTAAGAAAGAAAACAAACATCTGCGAGAGCATAATGTTCACTTTTAAAAAATACTCCTTGAATTCTTTCTGCAAAAACTTTTTTCATAGAGCTGATAACAAAGCTGCTTTTCCTGCATCCTATACAAGACTGTAAAATCTGCTACTTTCAGGATGAAAAACCTTTGAGCAGGCGCTCCAAGAAGAGGAAGTAATTTAAACAGTTACGGACTTCTTGCAAAAGTGTGAGTGTTTGATAGTATTATTAACAAAACAGGAGAATATATGAAGAAAGATTTTATCTGTATAGGGCATAGGGGCGCCATGGGGCACGCTCCTGAAAACACTTTGCTTTCCATAGAAAAGGCTCTGGAGTTCGGAGTAAAATGGATTGAAATAGATGTTTACTGCGTTGAGGGAAAACTTATTGTAATCCATGATGACAGGCTGGAAAGAACTACTAATGGCAAAGGATATGTCCAGAATCAGAATATCAAATACATCAGGAGCCTCGATGCAGGAAAAGGACAACGAATACCTTTTCTCGAAGAAGTAATAAAACTCATTGAAGGAAGAGCTTCCCTTAACATTGAACTCAAAGGTATCAACACTGCTGAGGAAGTGCTTAAATCTATCCATGCCAATATAAAAACCAGGAAATGGAAAAAGGAAAATTTCCTGATATCATCTTTTAATCATCATGAATTAAATAAAGTAAAACTGTACGATCCAAAGATAAGAACAGGCGCTCTGATATGCGCACTTCCTCTTGATTATGCTTCTTTTGGCTCAATTCTTGGCGCTTACTCAATTAATCCTTCCATAGAGTTTGTTAATTCTGAATTTATTAAAGATGCCCATAAAAGAGGAATGAAAGTTCTGGTCTATACTGTTAATCATCCTGAAGACATGAGAAAAATGTATGATTTGGGAGCAGATGGGATTTTTACAAACTACCCTGATGTTTTTTTTGATTTGTTCGGATAATAGATATTGTTGGCACTAGTTTATATTCAAATCGGAATATGTCATTATGGGAGAAAATATGTTTGCCAAGATTTCAAAAAAGACCATATTCTGTGCTGCCATCGGAACAACGCTTGAGTGGTATGACTTTACTGTATTTATCTATATAGCTCCACTGCTGTCTAAACTATTTTTTCCCTCAGAAGATAAACTTGTATCTATAATATCCACATTCGGGGTTTTCACCGCAGGCTATCTTATGCGTCCTTTAGGCGGAATTATTTTAGGTAATCTTGGAGATAAAATAGGACGAAAAAAGGTTCTTATCCTTTCTGTATGGCTCATGGCTGTTCCTATGGTTATTATTACATTCTTACCGACATACGATACTATTGGCATTTATGCTGTTTTGATTTTAACTCTGGCACGGATGCTCCAGGGCTTTTCAGTCGGAGGAGAGTATACCGGCGTTCTAGTTATGCTTTTAGAGCAGGCTCAACCGGAAAACAGAGGATTTATAGCTTCATGGGGGACATGCGTCTCCGGTTCTGGTGTTCTCTTAAGCTCGCTTGTCGTAGCATTGACAACCGGCTTTCTGGGAGACCAGACTATGCTTCAATTGGGATGGAGAATACCTTTTGCAATAGGAATACTAATAGCTGCCTTTTCTCTGGTCATGCAGTTTCAGATGAAAGAATCTCCTCATTTCGAAAAAATCAAAAAAGAAGGAAAAATATCAAAAAGACCTGCTTGGGACGCATTAAAGAAATATCCGGGAAAGATCTTTATTGTTTTCTGCCTTACAGGCTACTTGGGAATAGCTTACTACATGGTTGCGGCATTTCTTCCCACTTATCTGACTCTTGTTTTACACTATCCGCATGAAGAATCGCTAATTTTAACTACAGTTATTGCAGCCTTATATGCCTTTTCTGCTCCTTTGTGGGGAAAACTTTCCGATAAGGTTGGAAGAAAACCTCTCATGCTCGGTGGAACACTGTTCTTTATATTCTTTGGATACCCAGTGTTTAAGATGTTCGCATCAGGCAATATTGTTTACGCGTATATAGCAGCCTTGCTTCTTATGACTGCCGTAACAGCATTTACAGCGGCATTTGTATCTTCAGTAAATGAACTTTTCCCGACAAATGAAAGGTTCAGCGGAATGTCTATAGGATATAACATTGGAAACGCCGCTCTCGGAGGCACTGCCCCACTGGTTTCAACACTACTCATCAGCTTAACAGGCAATGCAGTAGCTCCATGCTACTATCTGATAATCGGCGGGATTCTTATTTTGTTTGTTATTGGTTCAATGAAGGAAACAGCAGGAAAACCTCTTGCAGAATATTAATAGAAAGAAAACAACTTTGTTTTAAAAAATGGATATTCGTAAACAGATGTTTCATGAGAAGGTTGATAAAAGCATTCGTAAAAGCGCATAATGAGGCGAAGATAAAATAAAGTCCAAACTATCCCCCCCCCCAAATGGCTATATTTTCACCTTAATGACAGCCTTATGTATAATGCCGCTTCCTATAATCGGAGCATGCGCATCCTCCGGGAAAAAGATTATAAACTGCCCGGGTCTTACAGGTATGTAAAAGTCAACATCATCCGAATAAAATACAATATCAGTTTCTTCCTTATAAGGAGTCTTAACTCTGCAGCAGTCGGAAACGCTTTTCCATCCCATTATCTCAATGGCATTAAAAGGAAGCTGGATATCAATGTAATTTTTATGAGCTTCAAGAGAAGCCCCATCTTTTGGCCTTGCCATAACTCTGTCCAGACCTATGAAACCAAGATCATCCGGCATCTGATGTTTGCCTTCAGCTAAAGATTTTAAATCAACAGATTGAATAAAGTCGAATACATCTATGAGTTTGCTGAAACATTTCTGGTATTTTCTAATGTATTCGAGTTTGTCAATTATCATTGCCTGATACTCCTTTTTGCAAAAAATTATATAAAATTCTTATTGCAATGACAACAAGGATTAAAGATATACAACATAGAAACTATTCAGAAGTTGAATTTGTGACAAAACACTTTTATAAATAAACATGTTCTTTAACTATAAACGGAGTAACTACTGTGCCTGAAACTATTACTGACCATCTGCTCAATGCTATCGATTCTAACGATAAAGCTCTCTTTGATCTTATTCTTAATTATTTGCAGGATAATGCACTAAGTAAAGAAACATTAGAAGGGTTGACCATGATTATTGAAGCATTTCTTGAAAATCCTTCAGCCGCGCAAAACAGAACGGCTTTCATAGTGGATTTATCAAAGTATATGATTAATGATTTCGAACTATTAAGAACCGCTCTGCCTATAGCTATAAAGAGTTTTCTTTCATCTGAGATAAATAAAACTACTGCCGTAAAAGTACTGGGCGCAAAAAATAAATCTGTTCCATTGCCAATAGTTCACGCCAGATTCAATGCTCTTATGAAACTCAAAAAAGGTCAATGCTTCCATAACAGCATATCCAGAAACTGGGCAATTGCAGGAGACATTGACTGGATGATAGGAACAATCTCCGTTTATGATTTTAGAAATACTTATATTCAGGATATCGAACTTGATTCTTTCCTTGAGAAATCTCATATGTTCGAAAGAACTGAAAAATTAGAAAAGATTATACTCATTAAAGGAAAACCAGACAAAACCTCATTTATCGATATCATTCATTCAAGCGCAGTTCTGCCTGTCTCTGAAGCTTCCATCAAATCCATTGCTCTGGAAACTTTCGTTCCTAAAAATTTTACTCTTCCCGAATTCAATATCTGGTGGGAATCCTCTCTTGAAAAAAAATCTGATTCATCCGCTCCTGTTCAGCCTAAATTAGATATTAATAGCGCAAGGAGCATCCATGAACTGCATACGATTTTAAGAACTATCGAATCATCTCTAAAACTTATCACTGATGAAAAAGTTATAACTCACATATCTGAAGTTTTAAATCAGATTAAACCTTATTCTAAAGCCAAAGATTATCTAAATTGGGTAGAATCTATATCTATGCTTATGCCGATTATCCCTGAGGGTGCAGTAAACTCACTGGCTCCAAAAGATCTAAAAGTTTATGATGTTATCTGGCCTAAAGATGAAATGAACGATATCTGCCTCAATACATGGACCCAGCTAAAAGCACTGGATCTTACAAACTGGATTGTCTTCACTGAAAAAGTATTAGGCCAGGAGTATCTTAAGAAAGCCCTTCCTCTGCTTCCATGGAAAGTATGGCCCGCTATCTGCAGCAAACTCAGTGTGACATTTGTAGAATCAATTATTGAGGAAGCCAGTAAAATCACAAGCGCAGAAATGCTTATCTGGATCTGGAAAAACAAAGAAAAATTAGGCAGCGATACCCTTTCCAAACTTTCTTATTCTGTTGTAATTCCGGCAATATACAGATCAAAAACAGGAGCTCTCTGGCAAGCAGGCCCTAAAGAATTAAGAAAACTCCTTCTCGATAGCCCTGAATTTCTGTTACAAATAATAGGCAAAGATGCTGAAGAAAATGTAATTAACTTTATAGAATATTTAAATAACTCAAGCGCTCTTACATCAGTAGATAAACAAAGCCTTATCGTAAAACTTTCCAGACTTTCCCAGAAAACTAAAGAAATAGTTAACTCTGACAGAGTAAAAAAAATGATTGCAAGCAAACAAACCAGAGCTCCCCAATCCCCAAACTCTGAAACATATATTACATCATACAAGTCATTTAACAGCAAAATCAAAGAACTGCAAGAGCTCATCAACAAACATATTCCTGAAAATACAGAAGCAATAGCCGTAGCAAGAGCTCATGGCGACCTTAGGGAAAATGCTGAGTATTCTGCAGCCAAAGAAAGGCAGAAATTTCTAAACGAACAAAGAATTATCCTTGAATCAAGAATCTCATCAACTCAGCCTACAGACTTTTCCGATATCCAGGTTAATGATACGGTCGTGATTGGTTCAACTATAGAAATAGCATATGATGACGGCAAAAAAGAAGTTTTCCATATACTCGGAGCCTGGGACAGTGATCCGGCAAAAAAATATGTCTCTTATGAAACAGAATTAGGTCGTGCAGTAACAGGAAAAAAAGTAAATGAAAAAGTTGCGCTCCCTGATAGTAAATCAGGCACAATAGCATCCATTGCAAAAATATCTCAATCAATAATAGAAGAGCTTAAATAAACATTATGTTAAAGAAATACTTTCATTTAAGTACTATTATATTAACACTTTCAATTACTTCGTGCCAGAGCAGCCTGCCTCCAGGCAATCCCCCTGATGGCCCAATAGTTACCATAGAAAACAACAATAACGCAATCCTTAATGAGAGTACTGCCGTTGAAAAAATGGTCACTGCATTAGCCACATCAGACCCAATAATCAATGCATATCCCATCGCCCATATAATACAAGGCAGATCTAATGCCCAGATCGAATACTCGGCGCAAGCTTCTGCTCTTTCCTCAAAAGTACTTAGAGAGCTTATCGCAACCGGTGTTGCAAACTGCGGTACAGGCAATAGCTCAGATCCAGAACTCGAGTTGACATCTTCTTTCGTTAAACTTCAGACCATGGAGAATGGAAATATTGTTTTCAAATGGATTATAGATATTACCAGAAAAGGTATGTCAGATAAACTTTACAGTTACGGGTTAAAAATAGAAATAGTACCCATAAATACCAGTGTCAGCAATATAAAACCAGAAGAAATAACACCTGTTTACAAATAACGATTTCTACGAATAGAAGATAGCCCAAACGGAGTCATCAATTTTAAAACTGAAACTAAACGAAAATCCGGCGGTATAACGAATATTTATCTCTCCGATCAATCCGTCTTCAGTCCAGTCTTCAACAGGGACTATAGTATATATTTTCTTGGATTTACTAGATGAAACTTCTTCAAGACAGAGCACTATCCTTTCGTCTGTCTCAAATCCGCCGGAAAGCTCCATTGAAATAGCTCTTTCACATGCTTTATTCAGAACAGCTGAAGCATTTTTTCTGTCAAAAATAATATCTTTTTTACTAATTTTTACGAACTTTATCATTCGAAATACTCTGAACTTCCTCTGGTTATTTTTTGTAATATCATATTAGTTTTTCTCATAGCGACATCTTCTTCGTCAAGATATACAGCAGGTGAAAGCTCCAGTATGCAGTCTGGTTTTCCTTGCAAACTTTTAGGAATATGGACTCCTGCATACTTTTCAATCCATTCAGCATCTCTGTCAATAAGCATCTGACGGCAACTTTCAACTGAATCAATACCCGTCTTATTTTTAGTCGGAGCAAATTGCTTACACCTGTCTCCTTCAAGAATCAAAGTATTATTTGCTAAGGGAAGCGCATCAAAAATAAATGTCTCAAGTTTAACAGCATTTTCCTTATCAGGTTCCACTCTTACACCACTGTCATTTGTGTAAGCTACTTTCTTGTCTGCCCTGTGCCAGGGTAAAGATATAAAACCGTTCGCGGTCAGCCTTTCTACAAAAGTTTTTGAAATAATGTGAATTGCCGGGCTTCCGGCAATGAAAGCTAGAGTTCCATCACTGTTTTTCTTTTCTGCGAGAGCATTAGGTAAATCACTGTATTCGATAATCATTGTTTTCCCTTCAGATATACAGAAATTACCGAGTTTTTCAAATGGTCCGGTTTTAGGAATCATAATGGCGCTCATTTCAGATTTCATAAGTTCATGTAGACCAATAAACAAAGGGTCGGTTATTGGGACAAGAGGATTATCTACCTGAAAATAGGAAATATGCTCAATGCCTCTTTTATTCATGTCGTCAAGCGCTCCAGACTTTCTTAGCGCCAAAAGACTTCCACCGTGCCCATTGGGAGAAAGAGCCAAAGAGTATTTTGTATCCAACAGCACCTTCCCGTCTCTTCCTATTGCCGGCATTGTTCCCTGCTTGAAAAACATCACATTTTTCTTATCCAATCCAAAGTATTTATTGGATTCAAAAGCTTTTTCCGTATCAGCATGATTCATATCGCTTGTCATAATATACCATGGAATTGATGCTGAATATTTTTCAGAGGCGCGCGCTATCTTCTCGGCAAAGTACTGAAAAAGAGTTTTTCCTTTAACTGGAGTTATAGGATAAGTTCCTTTGGGACCATTGAACCCAAGCCTAGTGCCCTGCCCGCCGGCAACAGTAAAAGCGGCTATTTTAGATTCTGCTATTAACTCTTTTCCTCTTATTACTGCCTGCTCGTAAAGTTCCTGGTGTTCTTTGTTTTTGGGGATTAGAGGGTAAAATGGCGCGGGGGACAGATCCGATGGAATTTTTATATCAGGCTTCTTAAGGATATACTCTTTAATAAGCTTATCAAGATCCTTCCAGTCTATATCGTTAAGCTGAGAAACTAATATTCCCTGCTCTTTAGAAGACAGCTCTTCCCAAAATTTCAGAAGATGTTCCTGTCCAAATCCTGCAAGTTTTTCGCTTATTTCATTAATCATAGCATTAATCCTTTCTTTACAATTTATTCTCAAAAACAAATATCAAATACCTGTGATTATATCAAATGTTATTTATCAATAAAGATTCTGAATTGTTAAATTACTACTAACTTTTTATCAGAGTTTAATTTTGTACAAATTTAATATTGAATTGCCAATAGCATTCCTTATAATTCTTTAGAATTTTTGTTTTTTTTAACTCGAAAATCTTTTGGATCTTACAATGATGAATGATTTTTTAATCTTTGAAAACATATCAAAGAAATTCGGAAAACAGCAAGTAATAAATAATGTTACTTTTCCTGTATCTAAAGGCGAAGTTTTTTCGCTTCTTGGCCCCAGCGGTTGCGGTAAAACCACTCTCCTGAGAATTTGCGCAGGCCTTGAAGAACCTGATAACGGCAGAGTAATACTTGACGGAAAAGATATTACGGATTTTTCTCCTAACAAAAGACAGGTTAACACTGTATTTCAGAATTATGCATTGTTCCCTCATATGACAGTCAGAGACAATATTGCTTTTGGACCCAGAACTGCAGGGTGGAATAATAAAAAAATTGCTTCAGAAGTCCATTTCTTTCTGGAGCTCATTCAAATGAGTGAACACAAAAACAAATACCCTCATCAATTAAGCGGTGGACAAAGGCAGCGAATAGCTATCGCCAGAGCGCTGATAAACAGGCCACTAGTCCTGCTTCTCGACGAACCTCTGGCTGCACTAGATCTCAAACTCAGACAGAGAATGCTTATAGAACTCGATACTATTCACGATCAAATCGGAACTACCTTTCTTTTTGTTACACATGACCAGAGTGAAGCAATGAGTATCAGTGATAAAATAGCAGTCATGAATAAAGGCGTTATTGAGCAAATCGGAACTCCTGCTCAGATTTATGAGGCTCCAACAACAAGTTTTGTCGCCGCGTTTATTGGCGACACAAACTTTTTTGAAGGTACTGTAAGCGAGATGATTAATAGTGAAATAAGCAGAATAGCTCCTTCTGACTTCCCAGAAATTACCGTTTACAATGATAAGCATCTCTCAATCGGAACAAAAGTTTACCTGAGTATCAGGCCTGAAAAACTTAATATCGCCAAGACACAGCCCAATACTGATAAACTTATTAACATTTTTAAGGGCACGGTAGAAGATATAATATATCTGGGTTCCATGACAAAATTCTGGGTAACAACTCAAAACTACAAGTTAAGTATTATTAAACAGCATTCCAGCTTTCTTCTCGACGAAGAACCTATAAGATGGAAAGACGAAGTCTGGATATCCTGGAATCCTGAGCACGGTTATCTGCTGGACCAATATGCTGAAACAGATGAGAATCTACTAACCATTCCAACTTAATAAGAGATGAAATCTGATTCAAGTAAAAATAAAATTACAGAGATTCTAATAAGCGCTCCGACTCTTAGTTGGCTTACGGTATTTTTCCTCATCCCGACTATTATGGCAATAATTATGGCACTGAGGCCCTCGAACCCATATGGAGACCTTTTGCCCGGATGGACTTTGGAAAATTTTAAAACAATCTTTTCACCTATCTATATTTCCGTAGTATGGAGAACAATATGGGTAAGTATTTTATCTACAATTATCTGTCTTCTTTTTTCTGTACCAGTTGGATACTATATGGCTAGATTGTCTGAAAAGTTCAGGAAAATAATTCTATTTCTAGTCATCGTGCCCTTTTGGACAAACTTCCTTATACGAATATTCGCATGGAAACTTATTCTAAACCCTGACGGGCTAATACATAAAACTTTTGTTTTTCTTGGAATAATTCCAAGTGGAGGTTCTCTTATTTACAACACAGGCACTGTAATACTCGTCATAATTTATACATATCTGCCTTTTGCCATTTTGCCTATTTTCGCAGCTGCCGAAAGATTTGACTTCAAATTACTTGAAGCCGCCAGAGATTTGGGCGCTACCCGATGGTTAGCTTTTTTACATATCTTCATTCCTAATATATCAAAAGGTTTAATGGCAGCTGCCGCCATGGTCTTAATACCTTGCCTCGGTTCATATGTAATTCCCGATCTTGTCGGAGGAACCAATTCCCAGATGGTCGGCAATCTTATCGCAAATCAGGCATTCGTGGCCAGAAACATCCCAATGGCTGCTGCCTGGTCCACATTACTAATGGCGATGATTCTGCTTCCACTTGGCTTAATCTTATGCGTTAAGATCTTACTTGACAAGAATAAGGATTAATAACATGAAATACAAAAGCAGGTTTTCAAAATATGTAACTTGGCTCGTTCTATTTTTCTTTTATCTGCCCATGGTAGTCATGACCATAAACTCTTTCAATAACTCTAAATATGGTATAACATGGAAAGGATTTACGCTGCAATGGTATATCGATATGTTCAATAACCCGAAAATCCTATTTACATTAATGAACTCATTGATAATTGGAGTTACAGCAATGCTGGTCTCAATGATTCTTGGTTCGCTTGCAGCTTTCTGTATCCATTACTACAGAACAAGGCTTCAGTTGTTTCATAATAATTTAATCTTAATTCAGTTAGGCGTACCAGACATTCTAATGGGAATGAGTCTTCTATTATTTTTTATATCAATTCACCTTAAACTCGGTTTGCTTACAATATTCTTTGCCCACGTCACATTCTGTATAAGTTATGTAACCATGGTAGTCCTTGCAAGGCTTCAGAATTTTGACTTTTCCATACTTGAAGCAGCTAAGGATCTTGGAGCCAGTTGGCCGGTTATAATTAGAAAAATAATATTGCCTCTTCTCTCTCCGGGAATAATTGCTGGCGGATTACTCGCTTTTACCTTATCTATCGATGATTTTGTAATAACCTTTTTCGTAACCGGACCTGGGTCTACTACTCTTCCTGTTTACATCTACAGCATGATGAAACACGGTAATCCTACAGTAGTAAATGCAATTTCGGTATTCATTTTTATAGCCACATTCATTCTTGTGTTCTTTACTCAAAAACTAACAGATACAAAGAAAAAATAATGAGAAAGCTTTTTTATTTGCTTCTTGCAGCTTCACTGATTCTAGTGTTGCTTTCATGCTCTCCTCAGAAGAGGAAACTGTATATATATAATTGGTCCGATTACATGAACCCTGACTTAATGTCTGAATTTGAAAAAAGATTCAACTGCACGATTATAACAGATTATTTCGACTCAAATGAGGCTATGTATGCAAAACTGCGAGTAGCAGACGGCTCTTACGATATTATAGTTCCTTCGAGTTATATGGCTGCAGTAATGAACCATGAAAAACTTCTCTCTAAACTCGACTTAAGTAAATTTTCAAATGCCCGTAATATGGATTTAAGCTATTCTGCAAAAACTGAGGATCCGCATATGGAATACAGTATTCCTTATGCAATCAGTTTTACGGGGTTAGGTTATAACAGAAAAAGACTCGGCGACCCAATCGAAAACTCCTGGAATGCTTTCGGCAATCCGGCGTATTTTCATAAGATAACAATGCTCAATGATATGAGAGAAGCTATCGGGTCGGCTCTAAAGTATCTTGGATACAGTCTTAATTCTATAGATGACAAACAGCTTCAGGAAGCTAAAATCCAGATGCTTAAATGGAAAAAGAATATTGCAGCTTATCAGACTGACGAGGCAAAATCCAGTCTGGCTTACAATATTCTTTATGCTATCGAGTGCTATAATGGTGATATTATAATGATGCAGGAAGATAACCCAGATCTTGATTTTGTCATACCAAAAGAAGGCACATCAATTGGCGTTGATACGCTGGTAATACCTTCAAATGCTCCAAATCCCGACCTGGCTTATGAATTCGTAAATTTTATTTATGAACCAGAAAATTGCGCTAACAATATGGAGTATATAGGTTATTTGTGCCCTGACAAACCGGCTTTGTCTCTGCTTGATAAGGAATTTATTTCTAAAATTACCATAAGCGAAGAATTATTTTCCAAGAGCGAAGTAATTAGGGATTTGGGCTACGGAAACGAAAAATATGTAAGTATCTGGGAAGAAATCCTAGCCAGCTCTGACTAATGTCAGACTTGTCTGAGTGGTCTGACTAAAGTCCCTTAAAACAAAAAACCCCTTGGCATCGAGCTACTCTCCCATACTCTTTCGTACAGTACCATTGCCGCAGAAACGCTTAACTACCGTGTTCGGGATGG
>MHBE01000055.1 GCA_001803205.1 Lentisphaerae bacterium GWF2_38_69
AATTAATGAAATTTATTTCCATGGACACCTATGACCTGGCAAATAAATACGCTTACGGTAATGGCGATCCGATTGCCAATGTCGACCCTAACGGACACTCAGCGGGGAGAATCGGACTGGGCGTCGAATTCGGGTTAATGGGCGCTGGTCTTGCTTTCGGAGCTAGAGACGCCTTCAAACATAAAAAAACTAATTTAGGGATTGGATTGGCAGTGGCTGCGGTTGTAATGGGGGTAATCTCCGCCGGTTGCTTCGGTGATGAGATGAACGAGAGAACCAGGAGAAGGTGGAAACATGCAAGTGCCGCGGAGGGTCGCCACGTGATTGAAGAGTGTGTCTGGCCCAGCTATTTCTCGAAATCTTATGGTACTGGAATTAGGTATGGGGAGGACGAAGTTAACGAGAAGGCTCTCGAACAAGTGGAAATAACAAAGAAACAAATACTCCATGAAATAAAAACTAAAGACACCGATGCGGAGCTAATCTACGAAATGAACAAATTTCGTAAGTATAAAGAAGATAACGACTCAATCCCAGACTCTTCAAAGCGAGGCGAGAAGAGTTTCAACGATTTTGGAGATTTTGATTATAAACGTGAAAATTTTTACGGGAAAGACTATTACAGGATTAAATCAGCCTTTGAATTCAAAGGAAGGTGGTACGCAAGACGCATTGATGTTGAGCTAAACGTTTGGTGTTACGACGATAAGGCGAAGTATAGCGTAGAGAGAGGCACAAGGAGGAGGTATTTATTGGGAGTCACCCAAAAGCAGATGAATGACTTTTTCGCAAAGGTTGAATAGTTGTCTAGAAATTAGTCAAGATAATACACTGGGGTAATTGCGTGATTCGCGCTACTGTTAGAGACAAAAAAGACACATCCGAAGGAAATCGCGTGAAGACTTACATTATTAGGTGCGCTTTGCAGACAGATTGAATCCGATTTTCAGGAATTTTGATCTGATGAAAATTCATAAATCAAGATAAGCAATTAAAGTGTAATTTAATAAAAAAAATATTAGGATTTTTTTGGTTTGAATATGGGGAATAGGTAAACTAACCTTTTTTTTACTTAATCGCAAAAAAAAGCCCAAAAGAAAGGATCTTTTACATTATGCAAGAACCATTGTCTATAATCCCTGTCGGCGCAACTCAGATATCACAAATTTTTTCAGTTGTTTCAGAAAATGGATGAATGACCATCCTGAACTCTCAGGAGTCCTTTATGTAGATGGACATGTCAGATTATATGCAGGCAAAGAGCAACTGCCAAAACTGTATGTTTCACGGGAGCGCTTATGTCTTAGAGGAATTATGGACTTCTGGATAACCGACATGCTTGGCCAGCCGTTTTTCGTTGTCAGGAACAGCATTAATCCAGGAATGCTGGAAGTTCTTAGAACTCAAATAGTATCACGGTTGCTTAATGAAGTGCCCAATCAGCCTTCTGAGGAAATACTTGCATCGAATCCATATCTTCATAGATTCATAATTGTTTTTGACAGGGAAGGCTATAGCCTGGAATTCTTCAAGGAGATGTGGAAGGAGTACCGCATAGCGTGCATCACATATCGCAAATACCAGAAAGAGGATTGGAATGTTTCAGAATTCAAGGAAGCCAAAGTAAAGCTGGTAAATGCAGAAGAAGTATCAATGCTGCTGGCCGAAAGGGGGCAATTTCCCCTGACTACAGAAGATTGGAAAAGGAAATAAACTCGATCAATGGCAAACTGAAAAACTTCAAGAGCCGTTTCGCTGATTTTACATTGCATCCTGTCGGAGAAACAGATTTAAAGAAGTATAACAAATGGGAGAAGAGCAAAGCAGAGATGGCAGAAGAAATTGTCTTGCTTGAATCAAAACAGTCAGCTTTAAAAGCAGAACAGAAAATAACAGTCAAGCATATCACAAGATAAGCGAGATGCCCGAAGATAACAGATTCAATGCTCTGGCAACAGACAAGAAGCAGCTGACAGACACAGTCAAAATGATTGCATACAGGGCAGAAACATCTATGGCCAGCATAATAGCCAAAGAGACAAAAACATTTGAACAGGCCAGAGCTTTGCTCAGAGATGTCTTTATCTCCGATGCCGATCTTATTCCGGATTCGAAGAATAGAACCCTGACTGTTAAGCTTCACAACCTCTCAACAAAAGGTCTCGACAAGGTACTTGATCAGCTCTTGAAAACCCTTAACGAAACAGAAACAAGATACCCTGGTACCAATCTGGTATTAAGATATGAGAGAATCGGCGCAACTACCTGATTGCGTTCTCATCCTTATGTCCCCCAGACAAGATTCCTGAAATTATGCTTTGATCACATTATCGTTAGCAGCTAATACATTTCTTGTGTCTATTATAAGCCTGGAATTTTTACTTATAAAATTAAAATCAATACAATCATGATCTGTTGAAATAATCACCGCTTCAAAATCAGATATATTATTCAAATCTGTAAGAGATTTTTTATTAGCATATTGAGGATAATGTCTTGTATCACGAACTTCAGGACAGTATGGGTCATAATAATCAACGGTAGCTCCTTTTGTTTCCAGAAGTTCCCAGAGTTTAAATGATGGACTTTCTCTTATATCGTCAACATTTTTTTTATACGCAAGCCCAATAATCAGAACTTTTGATCCGTTAAGTGTCTTTTTTCTGTCATTTAAAGCATTAAGAGTTTTTTCCACCACATACCTTGGCATAGCAGAATTTATTTCTCCTGCTAACTCAATAAACTTAGTAGGATAATCAAATTCTCTGGCTTTCCATGTAAGATAGAAAGGGTCAATAGGGATACAGTGACCACCTAATCCGGGACCTGGATAAAAAGGCATATAGCCAAAAGGTTTGGTTTTGGCTGCATTAATGACCTCCCATATATCAATACCCATTTTGTCAAATATGATTTTCAGCTCATTAACCATTGCAATATTTATGCATCTGAAAATATTCTCCATAAGTTTTGTAGCCTCTGCTGCTGCTGTTGAAGACACAGGAACTGTTTTACATATTACTGTATTGAACATAGCCTGAGCAGCTTTAAGAGAGCTGTTATTATATCCGCCCACTACTTTGGGTATTGTAGAGGTTGAGAAGTCTTTGTTATTGGGATCTTCTCTTTCAGGAGAGAATGCAAGGAAGAAATCAATACCGGCTTTAAGTCCGCTCTTTTCTAGTATTGGTTTAAGAATTTCATCAGTTGTCCCGGGATATGTTGTTGATTCCAGGCAGTACAATTGATCTTTGCGGACATATGGAACAAGCGCTTCGGCTGAATCTACAATATATGTCATATCCGGTTCGCGTTGTTTCGTCAGAGGGGTAGGAACACATAAAATAACAGCATCGCATTCTGAAGCATGGCTAAAGTCAGAATAAAACTTAAATTTGCCGGTATCAAGCATCTTCTTGATATTATTTGATTGGATATGCTTTATATAGCTCCTACCCTCGTTTAGAATTCTTCCCTTCTCAGGATCAATATCAAATCCGACTACTCGAAAACCTGCTTTCGAAAATTCGATTAACAAAGGCAGTCCGACATATCCCAATCCAAGCACTCCTATGACAGCTTCTTTTGTTTCTATCTTTTCCAAAAATTTTGCAAGCATACCTAACCTCACAATCTCAATACTTTTTAATGCGATTGATTAAAAGGTGTCCTCATAATTATTTTATACATATCATTTTCTGATTTGAGAATTGATTAAAAGGCTCAACCCTTCTTTCAAGCTAATTGCAGGAAAATACTTTAATAGATTTTTAGCTTTGGAAATATCTGCATTGGAATGAAGGATTTCACCTTTTCTGGAGTCTTTATAAACTGGATATATTCTTGCAATTTCGGGTTTAAATTTTGAAACTTCCGATCTAATCATTCTAAAGAGTTCATTTATAGATGTAGTTGCTCCGCATGCAATGTTAAATAAAGATGTTAATTGGGAGGTGGTCGTTAGTTGTTCGTTATTATAATCTGGGAACTTGGTCACTGCAGCAAGATAGTTTGCTCTAACGACATTATCTACATATGTAAAGTCTCTCGAAACAGATCCATCACCATAAACAATAGGAGCTTCTCCGATCATTAAGGATGTAATAAATTTTGGAATAACTGCGGCGTAGGCTCCAGACGGATTCTGCTTTTTCCCAAATACATTAAAATACCTTAACCCTATTATTTCCATTCCATAAAGTCTGGAAAAATTCTCTGCATACATCTCATTAGTTCGCTTAGTTACTGCGTATGGGGAAAGAGGTTTACCTATTATTGGTTCAACCTTTGGCAAGGTTTCATCATCTCCATAAACAGAACTGCTTGAAGCATAGATAACTTTTTTAACTCCGGTTTCTTTTGCAGCTAGAAGCATATTTAAAAAACCTGTAATATTGACTTCAGCCACAGTTAAAGGATCTTCAATCGAGCGAGAAACTGAACCTAATGCTGCGTGATGAAATACATAGGCAACTCCTAAGCATGCTTTGCGGCACTCTTCAAAATTACGAATATCTCCCTCAATAAAAGTGAAATTACTGTTCGTAAGATATTCAGATATATTTTCAAACTTCCCTGTGCTCAGATTGTCAAGACATATCACTTTATTACCATTCTTCAAAAATGACTCGACAAGGTTTGAACCAATAAAACCAGCCCCGCCCGTAATTAAAACTTTCGAATTAGATAGCATTCAGTAATATGTTTAATTTTGTAAGTTTTATTATTTCAAGCTCCCCAAAAAATGAGTGAGATGCTCAAATAAACTATTTAATGAGAGGAATGCCTTTAATGACAGTTTCTCTAGTTATAACGCACTCTTTAACATCGCTTCTTGATGGGACGCTGAACATTATATCAAGCATCAATTCTTCTATTATGGAGCGCAATCCTCTAGCTCCAGTTCCCTTCCTAACTGCTTTTTCTGCAAGAGCTTTAATGGCACTATCATCAAAATGAAGCTTTACGCCTTCCATCTCCATGAGTTTCTGATACTGCTTAATAAGAGCATTTTTAGGTTCGGTAAGTATTCTGGCAAGATCTTCTTCCTTAAGTTTTTCTAGCGATGAAAGTACGGGCAGCCTTCCAATGAATTCAGGAATCAATCCGAATTTAGTAAGATCTTCAGGTTCAATAAGACTTAAAATATGGTCACTGTCAAGAAGTTCCCTCTCTTTGATTTTTTCTTCAGAAAGATTAAATCCAAGCACATGGCTTCCGATTCTTCTTTTTATAATTTTATCAAGCCCGCCAAAAGCTCCTCCGCAGATAAAAAGAATATTTGAAGTATCGACTTTTAAAAACTCCTGATGTGGATGTTTTCTGCCGCCTTTTGGTGGAATATTTGAAATTGTTCCTTCAAGAATTTTCAACAGAGCCTGCTGAACCCCTTCTCCTGAGACATCCCTGGTTATTGAGACATTTTCGGTTTTTCTTGCAATTTTATCTATCTCATCGACATATATTATGCCTATTTGTGCCCTTTCCACATTGAAATCCGCAGCCTGAACAAGATTGAGAACGATATTTTCGACATCTTCACCAACATAGCCCGCCTCTGTCAATGGAGTGGCTTCACACATTGCAAATGGAACATCCAAAATTTTTGCAAGCGTCCTTGCTAGTAAAGTCTTTCCTGTCCCTGTCGGACCAATCAGAAGAACATTGCTTTTTTCAATTTCTATATCGTTCTCAACAGACTGTAAGCCTTTAGTTCCTCTTTCTTTATTAATCTGCAATCGTTTATAATGATTATGAACAGCTACAGCCAGACTCTTTTTAGCTCTTTCCTGTCCTATGACATAAGTATCTAAAACAGCTTTAATTTCAGCTGGTTTTGGCACTTTAATCTTACTGATGACAGGTGCATCTTTTGAATTAGCGTCCGGAGAAATGGTTTGTTTGAAAAGATCAATACAGACTTCTGAGCAATTTTTACAAATATTTGCCTTGGTCGGACTGGTTATGAATTGGCCTACCTGATCTGGAGTTCCGCCACAAAAAGAACAGCGCGGAATTCCATCATTGGCTTTTCTGGAAGTCATAAATATTACCTGAAATCAAATTTTTAACGCTTTATTAATAGTCAGAACAGAGTCAACAATTCCATAATCTTTTGCCTCAGCAGCGCTCATAAAGAAGTCACGCTCAGTATCTTTTTCTATCTTATTTAGCTTCTGTCCGGTGTGTGAGGCAATAATTCCATTAAGAGTCGATCTCATCCTGAGAATTTCTTTGGCATGTATGCTTATATCTGCTGCAGTTCCTTCAGCTCCACCCCATGGCTGATGAATCATTATTCTTGAATTAGGAAGAGCAAATCTTTTTCCTTTGCTGCCGGCACAAAGCAGTACGGCTCCCATTGAAGCAGCCTGCCCAACGCAATAAGTTTTAATATCGCAGCTCATTATCTGCATAGTATCGTAAATAGCCATTCCGGCAGTAACTGAACCTCCAGGGCTATTTATATACATGTCAATATCCTTTTTAGGATCTTCAGATTGAAGATAGAGAAGCTGTGCTACAATCAAATTAGCTATCTGGTCATCAATGGGAGTACCAAGCAGAATTATCCTGTCCTTAAGAAGTCTCGAGTATATATCATACCCTCTTTCTCCGTGCCCGGTCTGTTCAACCACCATAGGTACAAGCATAGACATAATCAAAATCTCCTTGATATATTAAGCAGTTTTCGGTACGAATTCAACCAAAGCTTTTTCAGCAATAAAATCAGTAACCTTGGCAATAAGCACTTCATCAAAAACCTGTTCAATATGTCCAGATTCGATAAGTTTCTTTCTTAGTTCTTCCGGCTTATAACCGTAGTAGTAACTCATTGAATCTATGTGCTTTTCGACTTCCTGTTCACTCACCTTGATATCTTCAAGTTTGCCGATTTTCCTAAGGATTAGAAAGTTTTTAAGCCTTTTAATAGCGCCTTCTTTTGCCTCATTCATGAGCTCATCTCTCTTTTCTTTGAGTTCATTCGCTGTATCTTCTTTATTTGCAGACTGACTGACTTTAGTATTAACAATATAATTAAGCTCATTGGCAGTCATATCATTGAGCATGTCCGCAGGAAGTGGAAATTCCAAATCTTTTGTTACAATCTCAACAGCTTTAATTTTCTTCTGATGATTAGCAGCTCCTTCAGATTCCTTATCCATCTGTTTTCTTATCTTGTCCTTTACTTCTTCAATTGAGGTGAGAGCAAATTTTTTAGCAAGCTCATCATCAGATGAAATAGGAGTCTTCCTCTGAACTTCTAATACTGTGATTTCATAATTTACAGTTTTTCCGGCAAATTCAGTCTCAATATAGTCTGATGGGAATTCAACTTTGCAGGCCGCCTTATCATCTTTTTTAGAACCGATAAGCGCCTTGTCTATTCCTGGAATATAGTTATTCTGGTTCATCCAGAAATAGTTAAGATCACATTTTGCAAGTCTTTTTACGCTATCCTTTGCATCTTCAGGGATAACGATGTCAGATGTATAGGAAACTTTGAGTGTATCATTTTCTTTTGCAGCATCTTCAACTTTTTCCAGTTTTCCATAGACATCTTTATAATAATCAATTCTTTTAATTACAGCATCATCACTAATCTCATCTTTCTCAATTTGAATTTTGACACCCTTATATTCAGGAAGCTGTATATCAGGCGCGACATTAAATCTTACCGCGAAAGTAAAATCAGATCCTGAATTTAAAACAGGCGCTTTGTCTTTAATAAATGTGTAAGTAAGAACATCTTCAGTAGCGCTTCCCATAGATTTTCTTAGGGAAGTGGAAACAAATTCCTTAAGAACTTCATCTTCGATTGATTTCTTATGATTTTTTTTGACGATTGGAAGCGGAACTTTACCTTGTCTAAAGCCGTCCATTTTTACATGTTTGGCAAAATCTGCGGCCATAATATCCAGACATTTCTGAACATTGTCTGAAGTTATTGTAAAAGAAACTTCATTAATGCATGGCTCTAAGGTTTTCTTCTCGATTTTTACTGACTCGGCAACGATGTTGGCAATTTGCATAATTCCAAACCTTTTAGTTTATTATTTATATACTTAAAGCTTTTTTAAACAAAATAAGAGCCTTAAAGTAGCCTACTGTCTGGCTTTTGCTAATCTTCGAGTAAAGAAATTTGAATTCCTAATATTTCGAAGGCTTCTTCTCTTCTCTTTTCGGTGCTACAAATTTGCCATATCACAAAAGCTGAATTTGAGTTATCAAAAAGATACATATAGATTAATGATTATTTTATTAAGCGAAAATTAATAGAGGAGAAAACACCTTGACAGAGATTTCACAAAGATACAGGACAATCCATTGTGGCAGAATAGGAGAGAGTGATATTGACAGAAAAATAAAGGTTTCAGGCTGGATACACAGTGTAAGAGATCATGGCGGAATTATTTTTATTGATCTCAGAGATTTTAGCGGCCTGGTTCAGGTAGTAATAGATCCAAAGATGAGTTTTTATCAGAGTCTTGAAAACTGGAGACTGGAAACAGTCGTGTGTTTTAATGGAACTATCATAGCCAGAACCAAAGAAACTGTCAATTCAAAATTAAGCACTGGAGCAATTGAACTTGTCGCTGAAGATATGGAAGTTTTAGGCGAATCAGAAGTTCTTCCTTTTCAGATTGCAAAAGATGACTGCGCGCCGGAACACTTAAGACTTAAATACCGCTTTCTAGACCTTAGAAGAGAAAAACTCCGTAATAACATATTCCTGAGAGGAAATGTCATTTCTGAAATCAGAGATAAAATGAGGCAGTTGGGGTTTTTCGAATTTCAAACCCCAATTCTTACCAGCAGCTCTCCTGAAGGAGCAAGAGACTACCTTGTCCCTAGCCGAATTCATCCTGGAAAATTTTATGCGCTTCCGCAAGCGCCGCAACAATTTAAACAGCTTCTGATGGTAGCAGGCTTTGACAGATATTTTCAGATTGCACCATGTTTCAGAGATGAAGATGCCAGAGCTGACAGATCCCCGGGAGAGTTCTATCAATTGGATGTGGAAATGAGTTTTGTGACCCAGGATGATGTATTTCAAGCGATGGAAGAGCTTATGACACATCTCTTCAAAAAATTCTCCACTAAAAAAGTTACAGCTACTCCTTTCCCAAGGATATCTTACAGAGAGGCAATGCTTAAATATGGATGTGATAAGCCTGACCTAAGAAACCCATTAACTATAATCGATGTTTCTAAAATTTTCGAAAACAGCGCATTCAACGCTTTCTCAGGTGTTGTTAAGAAAGGAGGCGTTGTCAGAGCAGTTAAAGTTCCTGGGATTTCCGCTCAGCCTAGAAAATTCTTCGACGATATGGTTAAGTTTGCCCAGGAAGTCGGCTCAAAAGGTTTGGGGTATATTGTATTTGAAACAGAGCAGCTCAAAAGCCCGATTGTTAAGTTCCTTTCCGAAACAGAGATTGCAAGCATCAGAACAGAAGCGCAGATTTCAGACGGAGATGTAATATTTTTTGTAGCTGAAAAAGAACAGAAGGCCGCTGAAATAGCTGGCAAAGTAAGAACTGAACTAGCTACTAGACTTAACCTGATTGAAAAAGACTGCTTCAAATTCTGCTGGATTGTGGACTTTCCCATGTTTGAATTGGATCCTGAAACAAATGCCATTGCATTCAGTCATAACCCATTCTCAATGCCTCAAGGAGGAATGGATTCCTTGGTGAACAAAAATCCTCTTGATATTCTTGCATATCAGTACGACATAGTTTGCAACGGCATAGAGCTTTCAAGCGGCGCCATCAGAAACCATAGACCGGAAATTATGTATAAGGCATTTGAAATTTGCGGATATGGGAAAGAAACAGTCAATAATAAATTTGGCGGAATGATCAATGCCTTTAAGTTCGGAGCTCCTCCTCACGGCGGTATAGCTCCGGGAGTAGATAGGATGGTAATGCTTCTTGCAGATGAACCTAATATTCGTGAAGTC
Organism: Lentisphaerae bacterium GWF2_38_69; assembly: GCA_001803205.1. Taxonomy (GTDB): domain Bacteria; phylum Verrucomicrobiota; class Lentisphaeria; order Victivallales; family GWF2-38-69; genus GWF2-38-69. The sequence continues at coordinate 9,965 of MHBE01000055.1, forward strand.
ATAGCTTTCCCATTCAATCAACAGGCTCAGGATCTGATGATGAATGCTCCTTCCGAGGTTACGGAAAAACAGCTTCGTGAATTGCATATAAAAGTAGAAATGCCCAAAAAGATACATGTTCAAGAACCTTTAAAATCAAAGGAGCCTGAACAATGAAAAATATAAATAATGGCGACTCTCTCAAGCCAACATCAGTCTGGAATAATTTTGATAAAATTCTTGATTATCCTCATCCTTCTAAACACGAGGAAAAACTTGCTAATTTTATATACGATTTCGGAAAAGGACTTGGTTTGGAAACTCATCGCGACGCAATCGGGAATATACTTATAAAAAAAGAGCCTTCCAGTCCTGAATTCGCTGGAAAAGCTACTGTTACGCTGCAGTCCCATATAGACATGGTTCCTCAGAAAGCTGAAGGCAAAATTTTTGATTTTAAAAAAGATACAATAAAGGCTTATGTAGATGGGAAATTTGTCAAAGCAGATGGCACTACGCTTGGGGCTGACAACTGCATTGGAGTAGCTATCATAATGAGCCTTCTTGAGTCTAAAGATGTTGATCATGGCCCTATTGAAGGCTTTTTTACAATCGATGAAGAAGCAGGAATGACCGGAGTGAAAAATCTCAGACCCGACTTTCTGAAGGGGAAATACCTTCTTAACCTCGATTCAGAAGAAGAAAATCAACTTTTCATTGGGTGCGCTGGCGGTATAGATACTGCTGGTGTTTTTAAATACAAAAAAACTTCAATACCTCAGGGATATACTGCATACAAACTTACTATTTCAGGACTCAAAGGAGGACATTCAGGGGGAAATATCCATGAATATAGAGGGAATGCAATTAAGATGCTTGGTAGAATCCTTTATGAGGCGAAATCTGTTGCAAGTCTCAGTCTCTTTGATATAAATGGCGGCACACTCAGGAATGTAATTCCTTCTCTAGCTTCTGCTGTTATTCTCGTAAAAATATCTGATGAAAAGGCTTTTATTGATAAAAACAATGATACTGCAGCAGCATTGAAAAAAGAGTATCAATATGCCGCCCCAAACTTTACTTTCACGCAGACTAAAGAAAATCTTCCGTCCTATATGCTTGACCAGTATATCAGTAACAATATAATAAGCGCGATACACGGATGTTTTGACGGTGTAGTAAGGATGGATGATAATCTACCGATAGTTGAAACTTCTTCCAATATGGGAGTGATTACAACAAGTGACACTGAAATAAAAATCAGACTCATGCAAAGAAGCTCAGTAGACTCTTCCCGTTATCTTGTTTCCTCAATGGCTGAAGCCATTTTTAGGCTCGCTAATGCTGATGATGTAGTAATTGACGGAGCTTATACCGGATGGAAACCGAATGTAAACTCACCTCTTCTGAAGACCTGCGTCGAAGTACATAAAGAAGTTTTAGGAATAGATCCTATGGTAACTGCAATTCACGCAGGACTTGAATGTGGTTTAATAAGCGCAGTTTACCCTGACATGGACATGATTTCGTTCGGACCAACTATTCTTGATGCCCACTCAATTAATGAAAGAGTTGAAATAGAATCTGTTGAAAAGGCATATAAATATGTCTGCGGGATTCTTAAAAAGGTAAAATAAACTACCTTGTTTTTACTCCTACTGTCAGCGAAAGAAAAATAGCAGCAAAGCCTGCAAGCGCTGACAGATGGAGCCTGTCCCCTAAGAATATAAAAGAAAGGGCTGTTGCAAAAACCGGTTCAAAATTATATATGAGGGTAGCAAAATGAGGAGCTATTATTTTCTGCCCGATAACCATTAATAAATATGGTATAATTCCTCCAAGGATTGCCAGATTCAGAATGTTTAGATAGATTATCGGTTTTGAAAGTGTAACAATCGTCCCGAAGTTTCCGGTAAAGAGACAGTATATAAAGCACATCACGCCCATAACTAAAAAGAAATTAAAAATAATAACAGGGCTCGAAAACTCGGAGGGAATTTTCTCTAAAAGAATAAAATAATATGAGTATCCAATAGCGCTTAACAATGCAAAAAATATACCAGGACTAAAGTTATCCGGAAGATGAAAGCCATACGATATGAAATAGATTCCAAGTATTGAAAGTGCTACAGCAAGATAAAATCCACCCTTGAAATGTTTACCGTAAAATAATTTTTCAATCAAAGGAACAAACACTACAAACAAAGCGGAAATAAATGCGACATTCGACGCAGTAGTAAACTTTAGCGCTTCAGTCTGGACTATTGTCGCCAACGCACCTATTATTGAAAACGCAACAATAGTTTTATTCCTGAAAGATTTTATAAATCCTTGTATGATGCTTTTTCTGAATACCAATAACATAACGAATAAAGATATTATCACTCTGTAAAGAAGGATAGCGCTGACTGAAAGCTCATGAACAAGCACTTTCCCTGTTACAAAAGTACTGCCCCAGAAAAAAGCAGCTACAAAGAGGACACTTAAACCAAACGCAATATTCTTTTTATTATTTGTTTTTGCCAACGGCATGATCTATTCTCCGGAGTATTCTGCCCAACAGCTTGAGGTTTCCCAAACTCTCACTCTTTCAAGAAAGACATAATCACCAATAGCATAAGTAACACCATCTTTATTAGTATATACTTTTTCTCTGATGAGCTGAGATTCGATATGCTTAAAAAAATATTCTGAGATTATTTCAGATGTAGGATCGGTATCAAACGGAATAACTCTTTCAAAGTTCTCTTTGAAATAGGAATAATGCTTTGAATTTTTATTTATGAGCATAGCATGGTCAAAAGAATCTATAAACTCTCCGAAAGCACTCTTTATAATTTGAAAATCACAAACCATGCTGTTTTCATCAAGTTTTTTTGAGGCAAGGACAATTTCGACTTTTCTGCTGTGCCCGTGAGGCATCCGACAGTTGCTGCTATTTTTGCTACTGGAAAGGAAGTGTCCTGTTTCTATCCACATTATTTTGCATATTCTGTACATAAAAACTCCATTGGTTTTTTATTGCTAATATCATAGGAGGAAGATTAATATATCAATTGGTCTTAAAATAACTATAAACCAGATATATAATTGATGTTTTTGATAAAAGAAGCTAATGTAAAGAATTCTACTTTTCAATTAAAAAATACATATAACTCTATAAGATAACAATATGAGCGTTGAAAGACTAGTCCAAATAGTTCGCCATCTTCGTTCTCCTGAAGGATGCCCGTGGGACAAGAAACAGACCCATGAGTCTCTTAAGCCGATGCTTATCGAAGAAACAGCAGAACTTCTCGATGCTATAGATAATACTGACATTCATAACATCAAAGAAGAGCTTGGTGATATTTTAATGCATATCGTTTTCCATTCTATTTTGGCTGAAGAACAAGGGCTTTTCACCTTTGAGGATGTAGCTGCAGAAGTTTCTGATAAAATGGAAAGAAGGCATCCCCACATTTTCGGAAAAAATCCTAAATTGGACAATCCAGAAGAGGTTATCAAACTATGGCAGGAAATAAAAGCTGAAGAAAAAAGTAAAAGCAAAACTAAACAAAACAATTCAATTCTAGGACGAATTCCCAAGAATATGCCTGGCCTCATAAGAGCTGAGATGATACAGAAGAAAGCGCAGGAAGTCGGCTTTGACTGGAAAGATAAAGAAGGAGTCTTGAATAAAATCCAGGAAGAATTTCATGAGTTTAGAGTTGCATTACAAATTGGAAAATCTAATGGCATCGAGGAAGAAATCGGAGATATACTCTTTTCAATAGTTAATCTTTGCAGATTTCTGAAACTAAAACCTGCAGAAGAACTGCTCCAGAAAAGTTCAGACAAATTTACAAAAAGATTTCAGGCAATGGAAAAGTTAATAGATAAGGAAAATAAAAATTTTGAAAATTATTCGCTTGAAGAGCTCGAAACTCTTTGGCAAGAAGTTAAAAAGATATAATATCAAAATACACGAGAAAGGAAACAACTATGTCTAATTTGGTTCAAGTAAGGATTTACGATACCACGCTCAGAGATGGTTCCCAGGCAGAAGGAATATCTTTTTCCAAAACAGACAAAGTCAGAATTGCTGAAGCTCTTGACAATTTCGGGGTATCTTACATTGAAGGCGGCTGGCCCGGTTCAAACCCAAAAGATATCTCCTTTTTCGATGCTGCTAAAAAAATAAAGTGGAAAAATGCAAAAATAGCAGCATTTGGAAGCACAAGACGCTTTTCGAATCCGGTAGAACAAGATGATAATATAAAGAAACTTCTTGAATCTGAAGCTCCTGCTGTAACGATTTTTGGCAAGTCCTGGCTTCTTCATGTAAGTACAGTCCTGAAAATTACACCTGAACAAAATATCCAGATAATTGCTGATTCATGCGCATACCTGGCTTCTCATGAAAGAGAAGTAATATTCGATGCAGAACATTTTTTTGACGGTTATAAAGATGACCCTGATTATGCTAAAGAAATTCTTAAAACAGCAGTTAAAAATGGCGCTAAATCAGTTGTGTTATGCGATACAAACGGAGGAACTCTAGCCTCCCAAATTTCAGCTATTTGCTCGGATGTGATCCTCTCATTACCTAAAGATATCATTATAGGAATACACTGCCACAATGATTCAGATCTGGCAGTAGCCAACTCCATTTCAGCTGTGGAGGCAGGCATAAAGCATGTACAGGGAACTATTAATGGTTATGGCGAACGATGCGGAAATACTAATTTATGCTCCATTATTCCCGCACTTGAGCTGAAAATGGGAATGAAAACATTATTAACAAATAACATTTCAAAATTAAAAGAATTGAGTGTTTTTGTAGATGACATCGCAAATGTCAGACCAAATCATAGACTTCCATATGTCGGAGAAAGTTCATTTGCCCATAAAGGAGGAATGCATGTAAATGCGGTTGACAAAAATCCAATCACATTTGAGCATGTAGATCCGTCTAAAATTGGCAACAAGAGAAGAATACTTGTCTCTGACCTTGCAGGCAAAACTAATATCATTAATAAGATTTCCGAGCACAAACTCGAACAGCTCTCAAATGAAGAAATAGTAGAAGTCCTTGCTGAACTTAAACGCATGGAAAATGAGGGATATGAATATGAAGCAGCGAGCGCTTCTTTCACTTTGCTCATGAACAAAGCTACAAAGAAATTCAAACCTAATTTTTACCTGGAAGGGTACAGAGTGATTGTTGAGAAAAGAGGACACAGTGAGCCATGCCTTACTGAAGCGACCGTTAAAGTTAATGTGGACAAAGACCTTGAGATTATGGCTGCTGAAGGAGATGGCCCTGTAAACGCCCTTGATAAAGCGCTGAGAAAGGCACTTGAAAGGTTTTTCCCTGAAATTTCAGCTATTCGTCTTACCGACTATAAAGTCAGGATTCTTGAAGGAGAGAACAGCACATCAGCCAAAACAAGAGTTCTCATAGAAACAACTGATGGCACTTCCTCCTGGTCAACTGTAGGGGTTAGCGAAAATATAATTGAAGCATCATGGGAAGCTTTGGTTGATTCAGTTGAGTATTTTCTTCAAAAGAAAGGCAAATAATTTTTATCTAAAGGAATATTTATTTGATGAACTCCATGTATTTCTGCTTCAGAAAACCCATTTTGATTTTTTTATTTTCCGGAATCCTCATTTTCTCTTTCCCTATACCGAAGGCAAAAGCAATGGAGCCTGTAACGATAACTATGCTCGCCATTATTCTGGCTCCTTACGCTATTCAGGCAGCAAAGTATATTGGCAAAGGGATGGTAAGAACCATTCCATGCTGGATAAACCAGGGAAAGGAGCTTTTTAATATTCTGAAACTTCCCCTTGGGTTATTGCAGTTTACACTTGGAGCTCCATTTGGATACTTCTGGAACGGCCTCTCTAATTCCTGGACAGGCTTGATTGCGCCATTTATGTTTTTTTATGAATTCATGTGCTTGCCTCTATACTTCTTCGGATTCAAATAATTATGCCTGACTTTTCTAAAGATGATCAGAAAATGTACTCATCGTTAAGGAGAATCAAACGGCGACGCATCAATGAAATAGGCTCACTTCTAAAAGAGTGGTACGGAGAAGAAAGAAGCAAAAGTGAAATAGTATCTTATTTCCCGAAAGTTGTTTCTGTTAAGGAAGTTCTCTCGAAAATAGTTTCAAATGAAAATTATCATGAAATAGAGCTGCTTGGAAAAATTCAAAAATCATGGACGGAACTAGTCGGCCAGGAAATAAGTTCAAATTCGAAACCTCTCTCTCTCAAGGATGGAAATCTTACTATACAGGCTAAGAACAACGCTTGGCTCGCAGAACTTAAGACTTTTTATGGTAGAATTATTGAAACAAAGATATTATCCGCATTTAAGAATTCAAAACTTAAAAAAATTTATTTCGTTTCAGCGGGAAAATAAAGATCCAGATGAATCTTGTCGAACTTAGAAATGTTTCAAAATACTACAGAGTCAAAGAATCTGCCTTTGATAAAACCAAGCTTCTGAAAGCAGTTGATGATATATCTTTGATTATTAAAGAAAAAGAAACTGTCGGCCTTGTTGGCGAGAGCGGATGCGGGAAATCAACATTAGGCAAGCTCATTGTAAAACTTGAAAAGCCCTCAGAGGGTGAAATCATTTTGAACAATACTAATCTTTGGATTTCTAAAACAAAGGATTTAAAAAAGCTCAACGGTTTTTATCAGATGATATTTCAGGATCCCTATAACTCTCTAAATCCTCAAAAAAGAGTTTATGATATTCTTGAGGAAATATTGAGACTATTCACTTCTGAAACAATTGAAAAAAGACAAAATAAAATATTAAAAATCCTCGATCTGGTCGGCCTGAAAGAAGAACATCTCTTCAGATATCCCAGACAATTCAGCGGAGGGCAGCGACAGAGAATTGGCATTGCAAGAGCTTTAGCAGTTAATCCCAGGATCATTGTAGCAGACGAACCTGTATCATCATTAGATGTAAGCATTCAGGCTCAAATCATTAATCTGTTTGCGGAAATCCAAGATCAAACAGGGGTATCTTTTCTTTTTATCTCTCATGATCTTGCAGTCATTGAGAGTATTTGTGATAGAATCATGGTTATGTATCTTGGTAGAATAGTTGAATCAGGAAGAGCTGAAGATGTCATAGGACACCCATGTCATCCGTACACAAAAGCTTTAATAGAAGCCATACCTGTTCCCGATTTAAATAAAAAAATTAAAGTTACAAGAATGCAAAAAATATCTTCTCCGGTTAATCTACCTAAAGGATGCCGTTTCAACGACAGATGCCTCATCGTAATTGATAAGTGTTTTAATGAAGAACCTGAACTGGAATTGCTCTCGGATAGAAATGAGCACTATTGCGCCTGCTTTTTAAAAGACATAAATAAGGGAAACAAATGAATATTATTTCAGGGGTTGCAAGAGGCATAAGACTGGAAGTTCCTAACGGACTATCAGTAAGACCTACATCAGTTCTCGCAAGAAAATCCCTCTTTGATTCGATAAGAAACTTTCAAAATTTTACAGTAGTAGATCTTTTTGCCGGTAGTGGAGCATTGGGACTTGAAGCTGCAAGCAGAGGAGCTTCTTCCGTTTATTTTTTTGAGAATTCAAAGCTTCATTCTGAATTTTTAAAAGCTAACATAGAGAAAGTTATAAAATCCGGAGTTGCCGCAAATCTAAAACAAATAAAGGCTGATGCCCTTGAAGCGCATAAAAATATTCCTGAAATTGCAGGTAAAATAGATTTAATTTTTGCCGATCCTCCTTACAATATTTCTTCAGAAGTATTAGATTCTCTGTTAAACGATGATGGCTTTTCTGTTTGGGCAGGAGATGCATTATTCATTTTTGAAATGCCATCGGAATCTAGCAGAAGACCTAGACTGGAGAACATAAAGTTATGGTCAATAGTTGGTAAACGCAGTTTTGGTCAATCTGTTTTTATCTTTTTAAAAATAATAAGTTAGAACCTTTAGGATTTACGAATGAGAAGAGCATTATTTCCTGGGAGCTTTGATCCTATCACATATGGGCATTTGGATGTTATAGAAAGGGCTTCAAAACTTTTTGATAAACTTATTATTGGCGTTGCGCTGAATGAGGACAAGCATTCACTTTTCACGATCCCTGAAAGAAAGAAGTTTATAGAACTTGCCTGTAAAGAAAAAAAAATTGGGAATATTGAAATAATAAATTTTGAAGGGCTCCTTGTCACTGCAGTAAAGGAACTTAAGATTGATGCTGTAGTCAGAGGGCTGAGAGCCGTTTCAGACTTTGAGTTTGAACTCCAAATGGCACTCATGAATAGAGAAATAGAGAAAGCATGTGAAACAATATTTATGATGCCAAGCCCAGATTATTCCTTCGTAAGTTCACGCATAATCAAAGAAGTAGCAAGATTGGGCGGCAATATTTCTTCGTTTGTACCTTCTATAGTTAGTAAAGCACTTGCAGAAAAAAAACAATTATAATCTATTGATATGATAAAAATTTTTACATCTCGGATTACTTATGATGGTATTATTGTTGAAGGAGAAGAGCCCTCTGAGATTTTTGAACTAGACAACGAAAGAGGCCTTATTGCAGCAAGTCCACTTAAATACAAACTTAAAATTACTCCAATAAATGGCGGCTATCTTGCTACTGGAAGTGCCGAAGCAATATTTGAGCTAATTTGTGATAAATGTCTTGCTCATTTTAAAGAAAGAGTTAAAAATTCTGATATATGTCATTTATATGAAAATTATCATGCTTCTGAACTTGACTTGACAGAAGATATACGCGAAGATATTTTAATTCTTTTGCCGCATAGATTCATGTGTTCGGAATCCTGTAAAGGAATCTGTTTCAAATGCGGCACTAATTTGAATATCAAACAGTGTTCATGCCACGATACTGAAAAACCAGATTCAGTCTGGAATGAGCTAAACAACTTGAAAATTTAAAATTTTGCTCAGGAGAAAAAAATGGGTGTACCAAAAAGAAAAACTTCCAAGATGAAGAAAAAATTTCGTCAAGGAGCAAACCGTTACGAAGGAATTGAAGTAGGAATCTGCACATCGTGCAAAGCTCCTGTTCTTCCACATAAAGCCTGCTCTTCATGCGGTAATTATAATGGAAAACAAGTAATCACTATAAAGGAATAGTTTTGGTGAAAATAGCCATTGATGCAATGGGAGGCGATTATGCTCCTTTATCTGTTCTTGAAGGAACAGCAGAGGCCTTGAGCTGCTATGATGGCTTTAATGTAATCCTTGTCGGCAACCTTCCTGAAATGAAACCAATAGTTGAGAAGTTGGGTCTTGATAGAAATCCAAGGGTTGAGTTCGCGCACGCTGAGCAGGTAGTAAAAATGGATGAGTCTTCTGTAGTAGCTATCAGAGCTAAGAAGGATTCCTCCATAACTGTCGCTGCCACTCTAGTGGGAAAAGGTAAAGCTGATGCTCTTGTTACAGTAGGCCACACTGGAGCTGCTGTAACGGCTACTATTGTCAGAATGAGAACTCTACCTGGGGTTGAAAGACCGGCAATAGCTGTTTTAATGCCTTCCAAAGACAGAAAAGTAGTTATGCTTGATGCAGGCGCGACTGTTGATTGCAAACCCGAGCATCTTGCTCAGTTTGCCGTAATGGGATCTATATATTCGAGGCTTATTTTGGGAATTGAGAATCCTTCGATTGGAATTATGAGTAATGGAGATGAAGATATTAAGGGCACAGATCTAACTAAGGGAGCTTTTAAATTAATTTCAAAAATGCCTGTAAATTTTATGGGGAATATCGAAGGCAGTGATATCTTTAACGATGTTGTAGATGTGGTAGTTTGTGATGGTTTTGTAGGAAACGCAATATTAAAATCGTGTGAAGGCATATCTAAATCTGCCATGCACTGGCTTAAAACAGCTTTCACTAAAAACCCATTCAGATTGACTACTGCAATTCTGGCGCAGGGAGCATTTCAGGAACTAAAGGAAATGAGTAGCGGGGAAGAATATGGAGGAGCGCCTCTTTTGGGAATAAATGGCATTGTCATAAAAGGACATGGGTCTTCGTCTCCACGAGCCGTGAGAAATGCTATACGCGTAGCAGCAGACCTCGTCACAAAACGAATGAATGAACAAATTCTTGCAAAACTTCAAGAATCTAACGCTTTACTAAAAACAACAACTAAGTAGCGTGGTATAAACATGGGCATCAGAATAACTGGCATTGGTTCATACGCTCCTGATAGGATTTTAACTAATCAAGATCTTGAAAAGATGGTTGAAACAAGCGATGACTGGATAACCACAAGAACTGGCATCAAGGAAAGAAGAATAGCCAAAGATGATGAAACTACTTCAGATATGGGGACAAACGCCGCGCGAAAAGCGATGGAAATGGCGGGCGTGGCTCCTGATGAGATAGATTTAATTGTCTTTGCAACAATCACCGCAGATACAAGACTCCCAAGCGCTGCCTGTCACACACAAAGAAAATTAAACATACGTTCGTCTGCTGCCTGTTTTGATTTCCAGGCTGCCTGTTCCGGCACAGTATATGGCATTGAAATTGTCACAGCAATGATGAAATGCAGCCGCAGCTACAAAAAAGCAATTCTCATAGGATGTGAAAGATTAAGTTCTGTTACAGATTGGACTGATAGAAATTCTTGTGTCCTCTTTGGGGACGGAGCCGCCTCATTTGTATTTGAGAAAACTAAAGAACCAGGAGATACCCTTTTGTCCAGTATTATAAAAGCTGACGGAGCCGAATCTGAAATTCTTTGTATCCCTGGCGGAGGAACACAAACTCCTATAACTCCCGAAAATTATGATAAAAAACTACAGTTTTTAAAAATGGAAGGCAATAAAGTCTTCAAGCTTGCAGTTAACGCTATGGTAAATACTTCTAATGAAGCAATTGACCTGGCAAGACTTAAATCTTCTGATATTAACTGGCTTATACCTCATCAGGCAAATATGCGTATCATTAATGCAATTGGTACAAGATTGGGAATTTCTAATGATAGAGTTATTACAAACCTTTCTAAATACGGAAATACATCAGCCGCTTCGATTGGAATTGCACTTGATGAAGCTGTCCGATCCGGAAAAGTCAAAAAAGGAGATTTACTGCTTCTTACAGCTTTTGGAGGCGGAATGACATGGGGTTCCTCGATTCTTAGATGGTAATAATCTGATTGAGGAATATCCAGTGAAGATTTCCAAATTGAAAATAATGTCCAACTTGGCATTAATAGTATTTGGCTGTCTCTCTATTTTTATTTTAAACTCCTGTTCAAAAGAGAATAAAGCACCTCAACCTCCTCATCTAAAGGCTCAGCTTGTTTACGAACTTTTTTCTGCGCTCAGGCAAAAAAACTATGAAATAGCCCTTGATAGAATAGACAGACTTAGGGAAATTGATCCTAATGATGTCCCACTTCAATCATTACAATCGAATGTACAAAACAATTTTGTCATGCAAAAAGCCCAGGAACTACTTGATAAAGGTGATGTAGATGGAGCAATTAATTCAATAAATGACTTTGCAACTGTCAATGGGCAAACTAATGAATTAAGAGATGCGCTAGCCGAATTAAATGTTCTTAAAGATATTAAAACGCTAATTAACAATGCTGCTAAAGATACCAATAATATAAACTTGACAACTCACTCCCCGAAAAATCTTTCAAGAGACGATCTTATTGGTCTGGAAGATCTAAAAGCTGATATAGACATCTCATGGATAAAAGACAATAAAGATGTTGATACATTGATAGCTATTCTCGAAACAGAAAATCCATTGGATTCGTTAGTCTCCTATTATAAAGAATCAATGTCAGGCGAATGGCAGAATCTGGATATTGTTTCTTATTATCTTAATACTAATGCTGAATTCCTTGTTTTCAGAATATTAGCTGATTCGTCTTTTGAATTAAAAAACAAGCAATTAATTAAAAAAATAGCTTCTTACGAAGCAAACAACTATCGCGATATGTTAGCTAAAGCCATTATTTTAAACTTTATGAATGATGCAGATAAATCAAATACAATCCTCGAAACCATGAAAGAGCAGCTTGATTTATCTGATGAAATTTATAAATCCTGGTTTGCATTTACACCTAAAAACAATTCTCTCGATAATCTTAATCCGCTTGCAACAATTCCGTTCTTCATTTATTGTAATCGAAATGCTTATATTAACCCCATTAATAATAATAAATAAGGAAAATGAGGATGAATAAAAGAATCAAACAACTTGCATCTCTGAGCTGTTTTGTGTTTGCAGTATCAGCATTCGCAGATACTCCCTCCACCGCAACTGCCGCTCCAGCTAATGTACAAAACCAGGTTCAACCTGCTGGGGAGCAAATGGAAATGCCCAAAACGCCTGAAGTAGATCCTAAAACATGGGACTTTATTCCAGAAGTTGTTGCTACAATAGGCGATTCAAAAATCACTAAAGACGAACTAGTAAGAATTCTTAATCCTCAGGTTAAGATGATGCTCATGATGGGGCAGAAACCTGAAGAAAAACAATATAAAGACCTTGCTGCCAACATGGCTGGCGAACTTGTTAAAGCCCGTATCCTTGAAAGCATGGCCGCTGAAGCAGGATACAAAGTTACACCTGAACTTGAAAATGAAGTTTACAATAAATTTATTGAAAACATGAAGAAACAGATGCCTCCTGGTTCAGATAAAGACTTCAATTTCGAGGACATTGTAAAACAGCAAGGGTTCACTCTCGCAGAAGTTAAAAAACAAATGGCAGAAGGTCAGGCTATTCAAAACTTCGTAGAAGCTAAAATTATGCCATCTGTTACAATCACAGACACTGATGTTAAAGATTTCTATAATGCCAATAAAGATAAATACTTCAAAAAGCCTGAAACTATCACTGCTTCACATATTCTTATTAGGCCAAAAGATGACACAGAAGCTTCCTGGACTGCAGCGAAAACACAAGCTGAAGAAATTTATAAAGAACTTCAGAACGGAGCAAACTTCGAACAGTTAGCAGACAAATATAATGAAGGACCAAAAAATGGCGGGCAACTAGGTTCTTTTGCTAAAGGGCAAATGGTACCTGAATTTGAAGCTGCTGCCTGGAAACTTGCAAATAATGGCATGAAAGGATATGAACTTGTTAAAACCCAATTTGGCTGGCACATTATAAAAGTAACTGGTTTCGATAAAGGCGGATTTATTCCCCTTGATGATAAACTCACTGAGCAGATTAAACAGAAACTCCAGCAGGATGGGGTCTTCAAGAAAGTTAATGAACTAATTGATGAGCAGATGAAAAAGGTTAATCCTGTTATTAATCTTAAGTAATTTTAAGATTCTTTTACTGAGGCCGGCGAAAGCTGGCCTTTTTTGTTGTGTCAGAATTCAGAATTACTGCTGCGCATATAAATTGATTGCATAATGCCCAGACAAATCATGGCTGTAATCATAAATGAACCTCCGTAGCTAATAAGAGGTAAAGGTATTCCAGTTATTGGCATAAGTCTGATATTCATGCCGATATTTATGAAAAAATGTTCAAAAAAAAGAACTGCAGAACCAGCTGCGAAATAGCATCCGAATTTATCTTTTGCTATAAATGCCGTTCGAATCATAGAAAATATCAGAATCATATACATAAGTATCATTGAAATAGCGCCAATAAATCCTGACTCTTCAGCTATTACAGAAAAAATCAGATCTGAATTTGAAACGCTTTTAGGAAGAAATCCCAACATATTTTGTGTCCCGTTTAAAAGTCCTTTCCCCGCGACACCCCCGCTTCCTACAGAAAGAAGGGTCTGCCTGCTAGTCCATCCCTGATTCATCGGATCTCTTTCAGGATCAAGGAATACTAATATCCTTTCTTTTTGATAGTCATGAAGAAAAGGATAAATTGATGGAATAAAAATGCTTAAGGATATTAGTACTATCAATATCCATTTCCAGCTTATTCTTGCACAGAAAAGTATTACTCCAAAAATACCTATAAAGGTCAAAGAACTGCCGAGATCCGGTTCCTTTAAAACAAGCAGAAAAGGAATTACCATTAGACTGAAGAGATAAAATATATGAGATATTTTATTAACTTTAAACCAATCAAATGAAGCTATGTAGGAAAGAAGAAGAAGAGTAGCTATTTTAGCAAATTCAGAAGGTTGAACCCTTATGGGGCCAATATCGAGCCATCTTCTGGCACCATAAACTTTTATGCCTATAAAAAAGATCAATATCAAAAGGATTATTGTAAAAACATACAATACAGGTGATACAAGAGCTGCAAGATTATAATTGGAATAACTTAAAATAAGCCATACTGCGAAGCCGATTAAGGCCCATATAATCTGTTTTTCCCAGGCAGTAGTCATAGCGCCTCCTACTTGTTGACCGGCGCTATAAATAAACGATATTCCAAATGAAATCAGACAAAGCACTGATATCAATTGAATAAAATCAAGACGAAATAATTGATGTTTGAGATTTCTTGCACAGCCAATAATTGTTGAAACTTCACGGTCTTCTTTGGAGTTTAACTGGAAGATATGTTTCATTTACTGTTTAGATTGCAAACCTCAGTTCAATCAGATTTTCTCTTAATTTATAAAGTCTGAATAGGTAATTCTCTATTTTTTCGGAGCCTATATCACCATGCATTTTTCCCAATATTCCTACAAGTACATTTAGCATAGCTAATTCACTCTTCAGAATAGCTTTTTTTAATTCTGGAAATTCATCTTTATTAAGCTGAAGAAAATCCATATAAAGGGACATGGCTCTTCCGGAAACCATGAGCCAGGAAAGCATAGACTGATAATTGAGATTTGTTGAAAAACCTGCGTCCATACATAAATCAGTTGATATTTTCCCAATATCAAAATAAAAAGCTGATGCTGAAGTTTTATTAATCAGATCATATCCGGAATAATCTAATTCATTTTCTTCTTCAAAAAAATATTCGCTGATCTCTTCTCGAATATTAAACTCCTCTTCACTCATTTTCTTACTCTTTAGGCCTGCATAGATAAGATCATCCTCATTAGGTAAATCTAGATGTTTTTCCAGTTCTTCGAAATAAGCATTAAGATTATTCTCTTCCTTGCTCAGCTGGGCGACCCAGTCAAACTCTGTCCAAAGTTTGTATTTACTGATATCCATATCAAGTATAAAATCCCAAAAGAGCCAATTTTTTATCTTTGAACTCTTTTTTCATTTAGAAGTTTTTCAATTTTTTCGGCATCAGACCAGAGGTTTTCAAGATTATATTTTTCTCTTGATTCTCTGCTGAAAATGTGAACCATCACATTGCCAAAATCTATTACAACCCATTCTGATTCTTTAGCGCCATCTATCGCAACAGGTTTGATATTAAATTGTTCTCTGCTTTTCCTCTGAATCCATTCAGATATGGCTCCTAGATGAGGAGCGGAAGTTCCGCTACATATGACAAAAATTTCGGAAACAGAACTTATTTCGCCCAATTTTATAACAACGACTTCCTCAGCTTTCCTATCTTCAGCAATTAATGCACAGAAATTAGCAAGCTCTTCAGAAGTTGGAGGTTTAGTGTTGTCAAACATTAATGCTCCTTTGCATTTGAAATTAATATTATTATCAAACTACTCTTAAAGTAATTATAGTGTCAGATGCTAATTGAAAGTCAATATACAAAATTTGTCAATAAATATGCAAGCTTTCTAAAACTTATTTTGTCTTTTCCTAATTAATCCCTATGACATTTATAAAAACAATTCTTAGAACTTTGCAATCATCGAAGAATACACTAGAATAAGCATAAATTCAAAGAGAGGATATTAATTATGGCAATTGAACTATCATATGTTTTAATCACCCCTTATACGATTCAAAAATCAAGGACAGGCGGGATCATAGCAAGGCTTCTTTCAAGAACAGATCTTGAGTTAACCGGTGCTAAAATTTTTGCGCCCAGTCAGGAATTCACAGACAACTACTCGGACATAATCAAGGGGACTAATGACAATACATGCTCTCAGGAAGCCCTTAATCTCCTTAGCGATTATGTAAAAGAAAACTTTGCTCCGCACAAGGGAAGATACCAACGGGTGATAATGCTGCTCTTCAGAGGAGAAAATGCTACAAAAATACTTACTGAGGTAGTTGGACATATCAAGCCTGAGATCAGAACTGGCGAAACTATCCGTGATACATATTCTGATTATGTGCCCAATAGAGATGGTTCTGTAAGATACTTTGAGCCTGCAGTTATTACCGCGCCCAACATCCCTGGAACAGATGCTTTCAGGAAAGAAATGCTTTTTCTTGCGAACTATCTTGATTCAACCCCTAACATAATTGACCTGCCTCTTCTTCTTACTGAAGATGATTCTAACAAAAGAACCCTGGTGATTATCAAACCTGACAACTGGCGCTATCCGAGTTCGAGGCCTGGAAATATAATTGACATGCTCAGCAGAACAGGATTAAGGATTGTAGGTTGCAAACTTTACAGAATGTCTCTTGATGAAGCCCTTGAATTTTACGGGCCGGTTAAGAATGCTCTAAGAGAAAAACTAGCCCCTAAAATTGGGATAAAAGCAAAAGAAATAATAGAAAAAGAACTCAAGATAAAGCTCCAAGAAAATGACAATGAAGTTTTAACTAATTCAGTAGGCATAAGATTTGCAGATGATCAATTCTCCCAAATAGTTGAGTTTATGTCAGGTCTCAGACCAGGACAGGTTCCTGAATGGCAATCTTCAGATCCTGGCAAAGTTAAGTGCATGGTACTTATATATCAAGGTGAAAATGCAGTTAATAAAATAAGAGATGTCCTGGGACCTACAGACCCAACAAAGGCTCCAGGCGGAACTATCAGAAGAGAATTTGGAACTGATGTGATGGTTAATACCGCCCATGCTTCAGATTCTTTTGAAAATGCAAAAAGAGAAATGACTATTATTAAAGCAGATAGAAATATTATCGGTGGAATCATTAAGGATTTCTATAAGTAATTTTCATACTTGCCACACTATGAAAATTTCAAATCCCGGAGCCTCTTTTGAATAAATGAAACAGAGCAATTCAAGGCGTGCAAAACAGAATATTAATGAGAATATTCCTCATCGCAAGGTTACAATAAGCAAAGTATTGTTTCTAATTTTTTCAATACTTTTTCTTTTGGCAATTCTCACCCATCATAGCATTGACGATGCAATAGCCGAAGGAGGGAAAAGCGGACAGATTTCAAATTGGATCGGTTACTTTGGAGCTGTAATTTCAAGAGTTATCTTTAATATCTTTGGACTTGCCGGGTATTTTCTCGGAGTATACCTTTTTATTGCATCACTTCAATCTCTTTTTAAAGATAGCCCAATAAAGAAAAGAGCTCTATTTTTGTCAATAATTCTATTCTTGGCCGGGTTTTCTATTTTCTTTGCTCTCTGGCCTGAAACATTTGCTCCAATAACTTCAAATATTGGCATCAACACCCTATCTGGTGGGGTCTTCGGTCAATTGCTGGCCTCACCCCCCAACAACTTTTATAATTCCGGCTTTATTCGGCAATACATGGGAACAGTCGGTACTTGCATAATTTCCATTACCCTAATAGCAATAGGTTTTCTTTTTATATGGGAGGAAAAGGTTTTTCTATTTTTCAAAAATTTCTTTTCTTTTTTTACTTCTCATGCACCTGTTAATGATGAGGTTTCAAAGGCAGTGAAGGGAAAACAATCAAAAGATGAATCTTCTATTGAAAAAATTAAGAAAGAAATAGAATTAAAACGAGCAAAAGAAAAACTAAGTTCAACTCAAACTTTTATTATTGATGATGACTTATTTAATCCTGTAAATACAAAATCTGATAATCATAAGGAACAACATCTTGAAGTTCCACCTGTTTCTTCTTCTTTATCTCAAAGGACAATGATTATAAGCACCAACAGTAACGAATTTTCCCCAGCAGTCAGGGAAAAAATAGTCAGAAAATCACCTCTTGCCAATTCTTCATATAAAATACCCTCCTTAAAAATTCTTGATATGATAGAGGAAGCAAGCGGAGAATCTCGTGATGCCGTACAAAAATCTAAAGAAACCCTTCAGGACACTCTAAATAGTTTTGGCGTAGAAGCAAAAGTCACCGATGCTATAACAGGCCCAAGAATCACTCGCCTGGAGATTGTGCCTTCCCCAGGGGTCAAACTTGATAAAATAACCTCCCTCGAAGCTAATATTAAACTTGACTTAAGAGCCGAATGTATAAGGATTCTGGCTCCGATCCCTGGTAAAGATGCAGTTGGGATTGAAATACCCAACAAGATTTCTTCACCTGTGTCACTTTTCGGAATACTAAACTCCAGCCAATGGAAAAAATCATCCCATGGCATTCCCGTAGCACTGGGAAAAAGCGTCTCAGGTGAACCGATTATTGCAGATCTTGCCAGGGCACCCCATCTTCTGATTGCCGGATCAACTGGTAGCGGAAAGAGCGTTTGCATCAATACTCTAATCATGAGCCTCCTTTATAGATTTACGCCTGATGAACTAAGAATGATATTAGTGGATCCAAAAGTTGTTGAATTTGAAACATATAAAAAACTTCCTCATTTAATTACACCAATTGTCAATGATCCTAGAAAAGTTCCTCTTGCCCTAAGATGGGCAATAAATGAAATGGAAAGAAGATATAGAGTTCTTGCAAAAGTAAGAGTTAAAAATCTGGAATCATTTAATTCCCGCCCCAAGGGAGAAGAGATTGTTGATGACGATGGCAAACTAATTCCTCTTAAACTTCCGTACATTGTTATAATCCTTGATGAACTGGCAGACATAATGATGATAGCTAAAGCTGATGTGGAAACTTCAATCTGCAGAATAGCGCAAAAAGCAAGAGCTGTAGGAATACACCTTGTAGTAGCAACTCAAAGGCCAAGCAAAGAAATTATTACCGGCGTAATTAAAGCAAACCTTCCTACAAGAATAGCTTTCAAAGTTTCATCAATGATTGACAGCAGAGTAATTCTTGATCAGAATGGAGCTGAAACACTTCTCGGAAGAGGCGACATGCTGTTTATTCCTCCCGGAAGCGCAAAATTAGAAAGGATTCAAGGAGCGATGGTAAGCGATGGAGAAATCGAACGGGTTGCGGCCGCCTCCGCCGAACAGATGGAACAGAAATTTGACGACAGAGTCATAGCAGAGGAAGAACCGCAGGATGATATTCAAAGTGACGATGAATATTCAGACACTGCCCCATCTGCAATAGATGAAAAAGCTGATCTTATGGATAGAGCAATAGATTTAGTTAAACGGGAAAGAAAAGCAACAACAAGTTATCTTCAGAGAAGACTTGGAATTGGGTACAATAAGGCCGCCAATATTATTGAAAACATGGAAAAACAGGGAATGATAGGCCCTATTCTATCTCCTGACGGTAAAAGAGAGATTTACATTACAGAGGAAGATAAACGAATCTAGTTTGGAAAAAGATATTGCTAATATTGCCTTTTTATGGAATACTTTCTTTATCATATTTTAATTTTTAAATACTCATTTTGATTAAGATTTATGAAAAGTGTCCTGAAGTCGTATATAAGACTTAAAACTAAACCGCTCTCTGAAGAGACAAAAAACAAACAAGAAGGTCAGTTGCCTGAAACAAAGCAACCAGAAAACACACTGCCGAAGCATGACTTTTCGAAGTCTTCTTTAAACGGAGGTAAAACTTCCCTTGGAGATTATCTTCAGGAAGCAAGAGTGAATTTAGGACAAACTATTCATCAGGTTTCCCAAATAACAAAAATACACACTCATTATCTTGAAGCTCTGGAAAGAGAAGATTTTGCAAACACACCTCCATCTATATACGTAAAGGCCTATATTAAAAGAGTTTGTGATCTTTACAAAATTGATTCTGTTAGTGCTATTGCAATGTATGATGCCCAAATTGGTGAAGGTGATACAGAAGACAAAATACCAAAAGATCTCGTAAAAAACCTTGAGGAAACAAAACTGCCGAACACTCAACAGGAAGAAAAAATCAGGCAGTATATGAAATTTGGAATAGCTGGTGCAACATCTTTGATTTTAGTAATTATTATTATAACTATCATACTTTCTTTTTCCGGAAAAAACAAAATAGAAGACAAACCACTTACAGCTGATGAAAAAGCCCAGCTTACAACAAATATGGAAAAAATTCTCTCAGCTCAACCTCTTGAAGCTGTAGCTATAAAAATTGATACAAAAAATTAAATACCGATGAAAATATTAATAATCAATGGTCCTAATCTACAATTGCTGGGAACAAGAGAAACGAAAATATACGGATCCTTATCACTCGATAAAATAAATCTAACATTAACAAAAGCAGCTTCCAAAATAAAGAACATCTCTATAGAATTCTTCCAGAGCAATCATGAAGGGGAAATTATAGACAAAATAGGTACTGCAAAGAAAGAGAAATTTGATGCCTTAGTGATAAATCCTGCAGCTTTTACTCACACGAGCTATGCCATTTATGATGCAATTAAGGCAATTGATATTCCATCAGTAGAAGTGCATCTTTCAAACATTTATAAAAGGGAGGAATTCAGAAAGCATTCAGTTACAGCTCCAGCATCCATTGGGGTAATTTCTGGTTTGGGAATAAAAAGTTACGAATATGCAATTTCTTACCTGGCAGAGTATATTAAAAATAATTAAATAAAATTGTCAAATAATAAAAAGGAGTTATGCATTATGAAAATCGAAGAAATAAGATCAATTGTTGAAATGATGTCAAAACATAATTTATCTGAATTTAAAATCGAATCTGACGATACCCGCTTGAGCCTAAAGAGAGGCATTCCCGGAGCAACTGCAGTTTCTTTCGCTCCTCAGCCAATGATTCAGATGGCAGCTCCTCAAACTGTTGCTTCTGCTGCAGCCGCAATCCCTGTAGTAGCTCCTGCTGCTCCAGCTCCTACTGCAAAACAAATCACTATCGATGCTCCTATCGTAGGAACATTCTACTCTTCAGCAAGCCCAGACACTCCGCCATTCGTAAAAGTTGGCGACAAAGTAGCTCCAGATAAAGTTGTATGCATTATCGAAGCCATGAAAGTAATGAATGAAATCAAAGCAGAGAAAGAAGGTATCATTAAAGAAATACTTGTTAAAAATGCACAATCTGTAGAATATGGCTGCCCCCTATTCGTAATAGAATAACAATTTCCGCTGAGGAGAAAAACAAAAATGTTTGGAAAAATATTAATTGCAAACCGAGGCGAAATTGCTCTCAGAATTATACGAGCTTGCAAAGAACTCGGCATAAAGACCGTAATGGTTTACTCAACGGCTGATGCAGAAAGCCTTCCAGTAATGCTGGCGGATGAAGCTATCTGCATAGGACCACCTCCATCTCTTGAGAGCTATTTAAATTATAAACAGATACTAAGCGCGGCAGAAATTTGCGATGTAGATGCAATTCATCCCGGATATGGCTTTCTTTCAGAAAATGCCGAATTTGCTGAAATATGCAAAACCTGCAACATTGAGTTTATTGGTCCTGCCTCTGATCAGATTACTGCTATGGGCGACAAAGCAACAGCCAAAAAGAAAATGATTCTGGCAAAAGTGCCTGTTACACCTGGAAGTGAAGGACTTGTTTCTGATGAAAACGAAGCCAAACGAATATCTAAAAAGATCGGTTATCCGGTAATTATCAAAGCTACAGCAGGCGGCGGTGGAAGAGGAATGAGAATAGCGCACAATGATGCTACGCTTATTATGAATTACCATGCAGCCAGATCAGAAGCTGAAAAAGCTTTCAAAAACGGTGCTGTCTACATAGAAAAATATGTTGAAAATCCGAGACATATTGAATTTCAAATACTTGCCGACAAATATGGAAATGTAGTCCATCTTGGAGAAAGAGACTGTTCTATTCAAAGAAGGCATCAGAAACTCATAGAGGAAACACCTTCTCCCGTTATGAAACCGAAACTCAGGGATGTTATGGGTGCTGCTGCCATTAAAGCTGCCAAAGCTGTAAACTATTCCAGTGTTGGAACTATCGAATTCCTCTATGCAGGTGTCGACACTTTCTACTTTATGGAAATGAATACGCGTATCCAAGTAGAACACCCAATAACAGAACAACTTACAGGGATAGACCTGGTCAAGGCTCAGATTTTGTCAGCTGCAGGAGAAAAACTGCCTTGGAGACAAAAAGATATTCAGTTTAAAGGCCATTGTATCGAATGCCGTATCAATGCGGAAAACCCATATATGAATTTTGCTCCATCCCCAGGAAAAGTTGATCTCTTTATACCTCCTGGCGGTCCAGGAATTAGAGTTGACACACATGTTTACAGCGGTTATAAAATTTCACCGCATTACGACAGTATGATTGCAAAATTAATCTGCTTTGGCAAAGACAGAGCTGAAGCGATTGCAAAGTGTAAGAGAGCTCTTGATGAATTTCATATTTCAGGAGTTAAGACGACAATCCCACTGCTTAAGTACATCGTATCAAGAGAAGACTTTGCCAGTGGCGTATATGATACAGGTTATATTGAAAGAATTTTTGATCAATTCATGTCCGCAAGAAAGGATCTTGAATAAGAGGAGATGTTTCTATGAAAAAAGCAGAAGAAATTAGTAACCCTACGACAGAACAAGCTATGTATTTCAAAACAATTGAATCGATAACCGACTATGGCTCTGTGAAAATAAATGAAAGAGTCATCATGTCGATTGTTAAAAATGCCGCTTTAAAAGTTGATGGGGTAAGCAGTCTGCCATCCGGCTCTTTTGTAAATTGCCTTACAAATATGATTACAAATGCAAAAAACCATGATAAAGCAATAAAACTCGATATCAATGGTACAGATATAAAAGTAGATCTTAAGATCAATGTATCTTACGGCAAAAATATTCCAGAACTTGCACTGAAAGTTCAAAATACTATCACTGATGAAGTGAAGACTCTTACAGGAATGAATGTAATGAAAGTAGATGTAGAAGTTCAGGAGGTAGATTCTCAGGAAGGCCTATAAAAGTTATTGGATTAATATATGGAATCAGTAGAATTTGACAACAATATTACTAAAGTCACAGATAAAGGTACGATAAGTATCAATGAATCTTTAGTTATTTCAATTGTTAAAAATGCTGTTTTACATGTTCCTGGAGTAGTAAGGCTCACTTCTACAGGAAAATTTTCAGATTCAATAGCTTTTATGCTCGGAAGAGTGAAAGCTAGGCCTGATTCTATAGATGTAATATTAACTTCAAAAGAACTTTATATATCTGTAAGAGTAATAATTTCATATGGTGTAAATATCAACGAATTAGGATTAAAACTTCAGATGGCGATTGCCGGTTCCATAAAAGCAATAGCACAAATCGATGCAAGCAGAATTGATATTTTTGTAGAAAACATTGAAGATCAAGAAACCAATAATAATTCATTAGATCTTAGAACCAATATCTTAGAAAAAGGATAACTATGCAAAATTATATTCACAACTTTCAAAACTACCTCGGATACGATCTGCCTGGATTTAGAGACGGAGTTATAGTCGCTCTCTCTGGATTACTTGCTTTCATTATCATACTTAAGATATTAGGTTTCATCTTTTTTAGGAGGAATTCCAGAAAAGCATATGGTTTGTATGTAGAATCAGAAAGAGGGCAGCTCTATATTTCACGCCAGGCTATTGCAGACCTTGTCAAATCAAAAGAAATAGAAGTCCCGGGTCTTACAGTATACAGCACACATTTACTGCGTAAAAGAAAAACATATTCAGTAAAAATAGTTGCAGAACTCAATGATAAAGACGGTATTTTCCCTGAACTGGTAATGAGCCTTCAAAAGAAAGTCTTAAATTCATTAAATGAGAATCTTGGAGTTGATTCTATCAATAAAGTTGACATAGAATTAAAAAGGGTAAATTCACCGGTTACGGTTTAAAGGAATACACAATTGATTATTCTTGCCTCAACATCACCCAGACGAATAGAAATATTCAATCGTCTGGGTTTATCTTTTAAGGTAGTTCCTCATTTATTTGATGAATCATCGATCGCAGGGATTGCTCCATATTATCTGCCAGTTGTTTTAGCCAGAGAAAAAGCAAAATCAATTGCGGGACAAAACAGGGGATGCACAGTTATTGGATTTGATACCATTGTAATTCATAATAATAAAATTCTTGGTAAACCTAAAGATATTTATGAAGCTAAAGCTTTTCTAACTCAGCTTTCCGGAGAATATCATGATGTTGTTTCAGGCACTTCAATAATCAGCTACGAAAATAAAATCGACTGCTCCTTTTTTGATATAAGCAAAGTAAAATTTAAAACTCTATCTTCCGAAACAATATCTGAATATATGAAAAAAGTTAATACTCTTGATAAAGCCGGAGCATACGCTATACAGGAATATGGAGAGATGATTATAGAACGCACTGAAGGCAGTATTGATAATATCATTGGAATTCCTACTGAAAAACTTATCAAACATCTTAAAGCGTACAAAATAACCTCATAAATTTTATAGAGAAGCTCCGCCATCCATATAAATAGTCTGTCCGGTAATCGCATCATTTTCCGTAAGAAAAACACATGCGCTTGCTATTGATGAAAGAGCCGTAGGTTTTCCTAGAGGTACTTTTTTAAGGGATTTATCCATATTGGAATTTTCCATTCCTTTTGGAGGAATCACGAAACCGGGAGCAACAGCATTTACTCTTATTTTAGGAGCCCACTGAAGAGCAGCCAATTTAGTAAGTTTGTGTAATGAATCTTTAGTTATAAGATATGTCCCGTCAGAAATTGCAGGTTTCTTTATTCTGTAGTCAAGAATATTAATGATAAGAGAATCTTTGCCATCCCGTTTATTCCTGAACTCTTTCATTATGAAATATGGAGCCCAAAAGTTCAATTCGAATTGCCTTCTGGCTTTTGAAATATCTTCCTCTAAAAGTCTGCAGTTATAAAAACTTGCAGCATTGTTTATCAGGATGTCTATATCAGGTAGTTTTGGAAATATTTTTTGGTTAATACTACGGTAATTGCTCAAATTGGCAACAATCAGCTCATTTCCTGAACTGAATTTATCAAGTTCTTGAAGCAATCTTGAAGCTTCATTTCGTGATTTGAAGCAATGAATTACGATTGATGCACCCTTCATGGCTAAAGCAATGGCAATTTCTCTGCCAATACGGACTGCTGCTCCGGTAATTAGAATTTTTTTACCTTTAATATCCATAAAAGCCCCTCATGTTTTCAGCCCTTATATATTAGAAACTGGCAGATAAATAAAAAATGTTGTTCCTTCTCCTAGCTTACTTGTAACATGTACAAAACCATGGTGAGCCGTAACCTCTCCATACACCATTGCCAGTCCCATCCCTGTTCCCTTTCCTACTTCCTTCGTTGTATAGAAAGGTTCAAATATTCTCTTCATAGTGTTTTCATTCATTCCAACACCATTATCATTAATTGAAACTTCGAAGTAATCGGAAGCTTTCATATCAAGACTGGCTGTTTTAAATTCATCCGGTAATTTAACAGCTTTCTGCAGAATTATTTCAATTATTTTTTTATCTCTCTTAACTATTTGGAAAGCATCAAGAGCGTTAATTAGAATATTAAGAAAAACCTGTTGAAGCTGGACAAAATCACCTTTTACAAAACAGTTATATTCGGGCTTTCTATACTTCACTTCAACACATTTTTTCGTCATTGGAATAAACATATCTTCTATGCCTCTAAGAACTAAACCAAGTTCTATCTTGTCTTCAATTCTTTTACTTTTCCTGGCAAATCCCAATAATTGAGATGTAATGACTCCTGCTCTTTCTGTCAGGTTTTCAATAGTCTGGAGATGCCCTTCTACTTCTTTGTCCTGAATCTTGTCAAAAAGAAGCATCAACTCCAAATGCCCCTGGATAGCATGGATAATATTGTTGAATTCATGAGCTACTCCTCCTGCAAGACGACCTATGGATTCTATCCGCTGGGCATGATAAAGCTGACTTGAAAGTTCTTCTTTCTCTTTCTTGAGCCTGTTCTGCTCGGTCATATTTCTGCATACAATAATCATAACAGGCATATGATGGATATAACCTCTTGAAAAAGCTGCATCTGCTTCAAGCTTCTGATTGTCATCTACTTTGAGCCTAAGTGGTTTATTTGCGACGAATACAGATTCATTTGAGGCGTTAGACAGCCTGTCAGCTTCTGACCATAATTGTACCCAGAGACAAGGTGCCGCTGAAAATTCATCAACTATGCTAGGAAATTGCCTCCCTTTTATCCGAGATGCTTTCAGCATATCAATTGTTGCAGGATTTGCATCAAGGATCCGACCTTCCCTGTTAACTATAAAAATCATGTCGCTTGCATTTTCAATAATAAGCCTGTAGCGCCCTTCCCATTCTGTAATATCTTTCTGCAAAGTTCTAGCTAATCCATAACGGCCGAAAAAAGAAAGAACGATGTCAAATGCGCCTTTGCCTTCAATATGTGTTTCTTTTTCTATTTTTTTAAGGTAAAATCCTACAAGAAAGCTCACAAGAAAAACTATAATTCCTTTTTTTAAATAGGACATTCTAATTTGTTCAATCCAGCCTGGGTCATTCCAAAAAACAATACTTACAGAGATAAAAGTGTCAACTACTGTAGCAAGCAGAAGCGCGCCAAGAACGGAATAGAAAAAATTGATTTTCAGGTTACGGAGTTTCTGAAAGACGATTGGCAGTATAAATAGATCTGCAATTAAGGCAACCACCGTACCAGTCATAAATTTCGTGGATTGAACAAACAACATTTCCAGAAAAAGAGCTGAACCGCCCTTAAAAAACATAAAACCTCCAAGAATCTGCTGAAAATGTGTTATATAGCTTATATAAAGAAACATAAAAAAACATATGACTATACCTACAATGACTCTCTGCATGGCAAGAGTTCCTTCGGTGATATAAACAACCATTATCGCCCCGAGAAGCGGAATAAAAAATATCGAACTTGAAAAATGATAAGACGAATCAAATCCCCATTTAATCAAATTCAGTTCAGATGCCGAGAGTATCTGGGAAAATACAAAAAGCCCGCCAATGCATAGATAGAGCGCGTACTTTCCGATATAATTTCGAAGCCAATGAATAACTAGAAGTGTGGCTATAACAAAAGATGCTTCTATAAAAGCAAGGATATCGGCAACAAAAAGTTCCAAAGCTAATCTCTCTCATTCATTTTTTTATTTTCAGACATAAATTTCAGTTTATTAGAAATTTTCTTATAAGTTCAGCTCTCTTGGCATCAAGTTCAGGAGGTTTTAATTCTTTTCTTAAGCATTTTTGAAGATGAGCGTCCTGAACCATTACAAAAAGAGCATTGACTTTTTCCATATCAAGAGAATCGAACATATTAAGATCTAGCCCCATCCTTATTGCTGAAAGAGCATTTAAAGCTTCCTTTTCAGTAATAAGATAGCTGTGTCTCATAATAGCGTAGCTTCTTCCAATAAAATCAGAGAGAAAGTCCCTTCTGTTCTGAATTAGAAGCGTTCTTGCATCAAGCTCATGCTGAATCATCCTGTTAACGGTGCTTCCTACTCTTCCAATTATTTCTTCTTCATTTTCACCAAGAGTACTTTGGTTTGAAAGCTGATAAATATAACCTAAAGCTTCAGAGCCTTCTCCATAAAGCCCTCTGACGGTCATGCCAAGTTTTCCAGTCGCATATATAATCTGGTTTATCTGAGTGGAAAGAGTAAGGGCTGGCAAACTCAGCATTGCCGAAACTCTTATACCTGTTCCAATATTAGTCGGACAAGAAGTCAAAAAACCTAATTTACTGTCAAACGCGAATGGGATTTCATTATTAAGCAGAGACTCCTTTTGTGAAATATTTTCCCATAATGCCTTAAATTTAATTCCCGGAGAAAAAATCTGCATCCTAAGATGATCTTCCTCATTTATCATGAGACCGAAGCTTTCATCTGAATCAATAAATAAAGAACTGCCTTTATTGCCGGAACAAAATTCACGGCTTACAAGATGCCTTTCCAGAAGAAATTTTCTTTCGATCTGTGATAATTGACTCATATTGAAAGATAATTTTTCATTAAACAGGTGAACTTTATCACAGGCTCCCGAAATAATTTCAAGGATATAGTCCCTTTCATTATCGCTTGAAGTTATTGGAAACTTGAGATTTGCAATATTCCTTGCAAGTCTGATTCTAGAGCTTATTGCTATTTGAGGTTCTGTAGAATCAGCTGATAACCAAGCTACAGGTTTTTTGATAAGAATACCGGTATTGTCAAAGTTGCTTTTCATAAATTTAAACAATTGTTGATTTAAGCGTGTTTATCTTGTCTC
Organism: Lentisphaerae bacterium GWF2_38_69; assembly: GCA_001803205.1. Taxonomy (GTDB): domain Bacteria; phylum Verrucomicrobiota; class Lentisphaeria; order Victivallales; family GWF2-38-69; genus GWF2-38-69. The sequence continues at coordinate 38,297 of MHBE01000055.1, forward strand.
TGATAATTGCTGCTTCCTCATAACTTTCGTTCTGAACAAGATTATCAAGCTTAGTCTGAAGTCTAAATATATCTACCATTGCATCATTTCTGTTTTGAATCGAAGTAATTGGTTTTTTACCTACATGAAAATCTCCTCTGTGAAGGGAGGGGATAGAATATCCCAATATTCCGGAAAAGGCTTTATAGCATTGAGGACAGCCAAGTCTGCCTGTTTTTTTAAGTTTTTCGCTATCCCAAAGACAGGATGAACAGACAATTATCTCAGGCTGAGTAGTTATATTCGAATCGGGAGTCTTTTGCGCTATTTGGGGAGCAGCAATAGTGTTATGAACAGTTTTAAATAATTCAGAAAGATTGATTCCGTTCAATCCTGTCACACTTATTCCTTTTGCATCGGCGCATATCTGACAAATGTGAAGCGATTTTTTGGCGCCATTAACAACTTCTTGAATATGAATAGTTGCCTGATTTTTATTACATATATTGCAAATCATTAGATTTTTTTCCATTTATGAGACATGAACTTCAGGTGTATCAACTTTGCCGTCTTTGATTTTGATCATTCTTTCAGCAAGAGCGGCAACTTCATTGTTGTGAGTAACCATTATAATTGTTCTGGTTCTATTATTGTGTAGCGCTTTAAATATTTCAAGTATCCCTTCTCCTGTAGCAGAATCGAGATTTCCGGTAGGCTCATCAGTCAGCAATAATTCAGGATCGTTAACAAGTGCCCTTGCTATAGCTGTCCGCTGCTGTTCTCCCCCTGAAACTTCTGCTGGCCGATGCTTCAATCTGTCTTTAAGCCCTACACTAATAAGAATTTCTTCAGCTTTAATTTTAGCTAGTTTATCCGAAATACCGCCTATCCGTGCAGGAAGAGCAGCATTTTCCAGGATGCTTAATTCAGGAAGAAGATGATATGCCTGAAAAACATAACCTATTTTTTTAAGGCGAAGTTTGCACCTGTCTCTTTTTGAAAGCATTCCAATATCCTTTCCGTCATAAAAAACCTTTCCTTTATCTGGTTTTTCAAGGCCGCCAATCAAATTCAATAAAGTGGTTTTGCCGCTTCCTGAAGCGCCAAGCATAGCAAGCCACTCCCCTCTTAATACTTCAAGGTCAAGCCCTCTTAGCACGCTTATCATTGAGCGTTCTAACTTGTATGTACGAAAAACATTCTGTACGCTGATTATGCTATTCATATCTTAATGCCTTTGCCGGATCTAGTCTGGATGCCCTGAAGGCAGGAATTACTGCTCCGAGCGTGCATAGTATTATTGAACATAACGAAATAAAAACCACATCTCCAGGAACAATTTGGGCAGGAAGCTGACTTAGAAAATAGAACTGCTTAGGAAAAATCTCAATCTGGAAAATATTTGACAGAAAATGTAAAATATCAGTTCTCCAGTAAATCACACAGCTTCCGAGGACAAGGCCTGTCAGTGTCCCTATTGAGCCGACAAAAAATCCCTGAAGTATAAAAACTCGCATTATCGAAGAGGGAGTAGAACCAAGAGCCATAAGAAGGCCTACTTCTCTGGTCTTCTGAACAACCACTGTTATAAGAGTATTTGTGATACTTGAAGCAGCTACAAGCACTATAAATACCAATACGAAAAACATCATATTCTTTTCTACTGCAAGCACATCAAGAAACTGCTTATTAACTTGCTTCCAGCTCAGTACCTGGTAGTCTGAAAACTCTTTCACCATTTTTTTATAAATGCCTTCAATATTAAATGGATCTTGTGTAGTTACCGCAATCATTGTCGCAGCGCCAAGGGGATAACCAAAAAGCTGGTCTGCATCATCAATATTGGAGAATAAAACTTTTGAATCGAAATTATATTCTCCGGCATTATAAATGCCTGATATCACAAACTGAGAAGGAAGATAAACTTTTGAAGGATTTTGGGTAACCCGTCCTTTTGAATCGAAATTAACCATTTCTTTTAGTTTTGCAGGAGAGTGAAGAACTATTTTGTCTCCGGCAGAAAGTCCAAGCTGATTTGCCAGCACATAGCTTATAAGAACCTCTCCATCTTTAAGGGAATACTTACCAGAGATTATATTTTCCTCAACAAAATTTGAAGCTGTCTCCTGATCAGTATTTACGCCTATCAGATATTGGGGGGATACTTTATCTCCTGCCTGGACAAGCACTTCTCCCTGAGTCCTGGCAATTGCTGTAGCACCCATAAGATCGATTTTTTGTATTATTTTTTCAGGATTCTTAATGTATTGCGAACCGTAGCTCTGAATCTGAATATGAGGCCTTGTGTCTATAAGTTTTGTCTTAATCTCGTTAGTAAATCCTGTCATTATGGCAAGAACTACCATAAGGACGCATACTCCAATGCTTACGCCGGTAACGGATATAATTGTGATAACAGACACGGCGTTTCTTTTGGGTTTAAAGTAACGCCATGCCAAAAAAAGGTCTGTCAAAAATCTCATTAATTTGTCTGCTGGAAATTTATAACCAAAACTAGAATTACGGAATATACTTTCTCAGTAGAGCATTACAATCTCAAGTTCTACAGAGCTGTTAACTGCTTTTAGCAGCTCTCTTGCGGTTCTTAATTGAGAAACAACATTCTTTTTGGGTTCAACTATCACTGCCCTGACTATATCCTGATAATCAAGTCCGTTCATATTGAGGTAGGAAACAGCTGCTGTCATGGGATTCATACTTATGTTATAAGCAGCATTTTCGATATATTTACCAGTAAGCATTCTGCCGTCTCTAACCATTAAAGCTACCCCTGAATATGAATTTGAATAAGGCGAATAGCATTTGTTTGCTGCCATGACAGCTGCGCATATCATCGGATACTCTGGAGAACAAGGATTATTCTTTAAAAGGCCATTGTCTATTTCAGTCATAAATCTTGCGTTTATCCCTAAATCTGAAGGGCCAAAAGGATAAGGAACTAATTCTTTAAGAGTTACAGTCTTATCCGGAAGAATTATCTTAAGATCTTCTGCATTGTCAAGCTCAAGCATAAACTGCCTGCACAAACAACATGGTATATAATTTACCGTAACGCTCTTTACTCCGAGTTCGCCATGAATAAAGGCATTGGAAAGCGAAGCTTGTTCGGCATGCAAAGTAAAGTTCATAGAAGTTCCAGGAAACTCCTGATTAGCGCCGAAATAAATTGCTCCTGATTTGCCCTGAGTCAGAGCTCCTACATTGAAATTAGAAATTTTTGGCAGAGCAAAATCTCTTGCTATTTTCATGATCTCAAGAAGAAATTTCTCTTCAGAAAGTCCACTCATGGCCTGAAGCTCTTTTGCATCAGCTGCGCTTATCATACCTGAATATGACTGTGACGAAAAATTCGAATCAAGCTTTGCATTCATCTGATGCGAAAATGAACTAATTGCATTAATAATTTTCATATAATCGTAAACTCTATTTTGTTAACCATTCATACGCTCCTATTGCTGAAGTGACTGTAAAAATCGCATTCAAAATCAAAAACAGCCAGGCTATTTGAAGTCCATTCAAGATTCCAAAAATTGAATATATAACAATTACAAGCCCACCTATTGTATAATATATTGGATTTAGCAAGCCCACGCCAAGAGCAAGAAATATCAATCCAAGTGTCCCGACAAGTAATGATTTATCATTGAAAGAGCCTTTAATTGCAAAAACAATAATTGTGACAACAACAAGAATTGCTGTAACAATGGCAATAACCATATTTGACAGAGGAAAATAAGTTAATACCGCATCAATAACTATAATCCCTTCAAGCACAGTAAAAAATGCATTTTTTTCAAGAAATGATGAAAAGCACAGCAATATTCCACCAATTAGAAAGCACTCTTTCTGTATTGGAGATCCTGGCATCAGAGTACCAACTATAAAAACTAGAAGCCCGGCAATTCCAATCAAAATATTAACTATGTGATTGCCAATATAAGGTTTAGTCTGAGAATTATTCATCGGTAGTTCCTTAAATTTAACCAAATAAGACGAAGGACTTTAACCCTGTGCCTCATTGTTGAACAATTTTAATTTTTACTTCACTGTTTTTTTAAGATAGTTGAAAAGCACTACTCCTGAATTTTCGCTATAAGTATGAAGTTTTTCTTTTGTGGCTGTTACCTGGTCTCCATTGAGACGGTTAAGGAGGGTGCAGCAAATCATTGCAAATTTGGAAAACCCCCAATGATTGAGGTACCCTGCCATCATGGCTCCTTCCATTTCTATATTGCGGACGCCGTTTTTATGAATCCAGTTAAGCCAGTTCATTTTGCTCTGAAGATTTTCCATACAAACTGCTCCGTCTAGGCGGAACTGTTCAAGGAAGAACTCATTGCCTGCTACGGTTTTTCCCATAGCAATGGGAATTCCGCTATCGCAATTTGCATCAATTATATCTTGAGCGATTTTTACCGGGAATCTCCCGTCAAACCAGTATTCTCCAAGACCTCCATTAAGCGCTCTGTAAGGTTTGAGGTCAGCCATTAAACCATCTGTTGTAACAACCACTGTTCCCCCCTCCAGTCCCACTCCTCCGCTTGTTCCAACTCTTGCCCAGAAAACTTTATCCATTTCATCAAGATTTCCGTCCTTGAGGAAGAAAATCATTCTCATAAGTTCCTGCAGACATATCGAAGCACTAGGCATCCCCATTCCGTGCGATGCAAAAAGAACACCTGCACAGTAGCGTGTTACAAATCTTTCTTCTTTGGGAAGAGCATATATCTTTTTGTTCTTGTTCATTTTGCTCCATTTATCGGCAAATTCGATGATACGCCCGCCAGAACCGCACATAATAACAGCTTTTACATCTTTGAAATTTTTTAGTATCGGGTCATCGCTTGAAACTCCAAAATGGTAATAAACATCCGGATATTTTCCTTCAAGTACTCCGTCGAGAAAAGCATGATTGATATTTTGGGTTTTCATGTGTTGTCTCCATTTTAAAATTATTCAATAATGAATACAAAAAACTTAAGTCTAAGTTTAGCAGATCTAAAATCTTTTTACTATAACTAAGATTTAAATAAGTTTAATGTATTGTCATTCATTTCGTGTAATTGTAAAAAAACTTCCGCTTCACTATTATAAAGCATAAATATCAATTGATCAAAAATAAGGTTTAAATATGGATACTTCGTCAAACTATTACAAAGAACATATCCGTTCGTATACGCAATCAGAAGCGATACAGGAAGCCTCCAGATGCCTTCTATGCCATGACGCGCCATGTAGCAAAAACTGCCCTGCCGGCACAAATCCTTCCTCTTTCATTCGCTCCATAAGATTCGAAAATTTTGCTGGCGCAGCAAAAACAATAAGAGAGGCCAATATTCTTGGCGCAACTTGTTCACGAGTCTGCCCATACAGTGAACTTTGTGAAAAAGAGTGTAAAAGAGCCCTTCTCGACAAACCTATCGAAATAGGTCTTCTTCAAAGGTTCGCTACTGAATATGAAGAAGAAAATGATCTGACTGCTCTTACTAAAGTGGAATTATCAAAAGAAAAAGTAGCTGTTATAGGTTCCGGTCCTGCAGGATTAGCCGCCAGCGCAAGCCTGGCTCTTAAAGGCTATAAAGTAACTATTTTCGAAAAAGAATCTGTTTTAGGAGGGGTTCTTTCAACTGGTATTATTCCTTCAAGACTGCCTCAGAATGTAGTTGACAGCGAAATACAAAAAGTTAAAAATCTTGGAGTTGAGTTCATAGCTAAATGTGAAGTTGGCAAAGATATTACAGTTGATGAATTAAAAAAACAGGGATACAAATCATTGCTTATAGCAACTGGAAACACTAATTCAAAAATGATGGGTATCCCAAACTCAAATGCTCCGGGAGTTCTTACAGCTATAGATTTCCTTGCAAAAGCCAGGGCAGGAGAACAGATTCAGGTAAAAGATAAGAGAATAGTAATAGTAGGAGGAGGAGATGTCGCCTTTGATTCCTCTCTTACCGCACTTTTGCAGACAGCTAAAAAAGTTTCCATCCTGTATAGAAGAAGACACCAGGATATGCCGGCGACCAAAGAGGAACTCGAAATAGCTTTTGACCTTAAACTGGATATATATACTAATTTCACGCCCACTGAATATACTGTTGAAAAAGGCATTCTCAAAGGTATAAGAGCAAAAGGAACTTATGATGCTTCAGAAATATTTCTTGACGCTGATATTGTTATCGAAGCCATAGGTCAGACTGCGTATGACATTAAAAAGATATTCCCTGAAATTCAAACTGAGAAAAATGGCAGCGCAAAGTTAATTGAAGGAAGAAAAACCAATATAAATGGTGTCTTTGCCGCAGGAGACATAACTAACGGAGGACAAACAGTAGTTCTCGCTGTAAAAGAAGGCAAAGAAGCTGCTCAGGAAATCGACAAGTATCTTTCAGCTAAACCTCATTCGTTTAATATAATAAAATCCAAAGAGCATAAATCCCTGGAAATTGACTTCTGTGGTGTAAAGTGCGTAAACCCATTTTTCCTTTCCTCCTCTCCTGTAGGAAGCAATTACGATATGTGCAAAAAAGCTCTTGAAACAGGGTGGGGCGGTATTTGTTACAAAACAGTTGGAGTTTTTATTCCTGATGAATGTTCTCCAAGGTTTGATGCTACAGCGAAGGAATCAACACCTTTTGTCGGCTTTAAGAATATGGAGCAGATTTCGGATAAACCTCTTGAAAAGAATCTCGAAATGATGGCTAAACTCAAAAAAGATTACCCTGAAAGAGTTTTGATAGCTTCAATAATGGGATCTACAGAAGAAGAGTGGACAAAGCTTGCCTCTCTTGTAACTGAAGTGGCAAAAGCTGATATCATCGAATGCAATTTTTCCTGCCCTCAAATGACAAGTCATGCAATGGGATCAGATGTCGGACAAAATCCCGATCTCGTAAAAGCTTATACAAAGGCTGTAAAAAGAGGCACCCACCTTCCGATACTTGCTAAAATGACTCCAAATATCGGGAACATGGAAATACCTGCTATTGCAGCTATGGAAGGAGGAGCAACGGGAATAGCCGCTATCAATACCATAAAAGCCATTACTGCAATTGATTCTGACAGATTCGTCTGTCTTCCTGTCGTTAATGGCAAGTCTTCTATTTCCGGCTATTCAGGAAAAGCTGTTAAGCCTATTGCGCTTAGATTTATTACCCAAATGCTTCAGCACCCCTCTCTCAAGAATATTCCGATAAGCGGAATGGGAGGAATTGAAACCTGGAGAGATGCTCTGGAGTTTTTTCTCGTGGGCTCCTCAAACCTTCAGGTCACGACATCAATTATGCAATATGGTTATAGAATAGTCGAAGACATGAAAGAAGGTTTAGCTCATTATCTGAGTGTAAAGGGATTTAAATCACTTCAGGAAATCGTAGGCCTTGCCCTGAGAAACATAATTCCGGCTGAAGATCTGGACAGAGACTTTAAAATTATTCCAAAAATAGATCTTGATAAATGCATAGGATGCGGAAGATGCTATATATCGTGTTACGACGCAGCCCATCAGGCAATCGACTGGAATTCAGAACTAAGGAAACCTTCTGTTAATGATAACTGTGTGGGATGTCATTTATGCAAACTAGTTTGCCCTGTTGAAGGTTGTATAACTGCTGGCGAAGTAAAATTCAAACCAGGCAGAAAAACCCATGATATAATTAAATAAACCTGATTATTATTAAAAATATGACTGATAACTCTATTAAAGAAATTAACAGGCAATACGAACTTGCCGATATTAATTTTGACTCCCGGTTGTGGAATCATGATTTAGCCCCAATAAAAATTGCATCAAGAGTCTGGACAAAATGGACTATGATGACATTATGGGAGGCCATGATTATAAGCATTCCAGCTTATATGTTAGAATCAAGTCTTATCGGGAATGGCATGAATATATGGCAGGCTGTCACGACTATTGCTCTTGGCAATATAATTGTTCTTATTCCAATGGCTCTTATCGCTCATCCCGATCCAAAGTATGGGTTCCATTCCCTGTTCTTATAAGAAGCAGCTTTGGAACACAAGGAGCAAAATTCACAGCTTTACTTAGAGCCTTTGTAGCGTGCGGATGGTTCGGAATTCAATCCTGCAAGCAGGCAATGCTCTTTATATAATATTTGTATTATTCTTCCCATCATTAATGACCTCAACCTATCTTGGAAATTTTCTGTCAATTGATTTATGGCATCTCATCTGCATAATAATCATTATCATCTTTCAAATGTTTGTCATACATTTTGGCATGCCTATGATCAAGAAGATTGAAGTATTCGCAGCTCCATTACTGTTGCTGCTAGGAATAATTCTGCTGGGATGGGCGTGGGTTGCTACAAGAGGATCAACTGAAAGTATTTTTAAAGCTTCTGAATTGCTGTCTCAGAAAAGCCACATAGGGTTCTGGACGGAGTTTTGGCCCGGGCTAACAGCAATAGTTGGTTTCTGGGCTACTTTAGCCTTAAATATCCCCGATTTTACCAGATTTGTCAGATCACAAAAAGATCAAATCCTTGGTCAGGCTATGGGGATGCCCACTACAATGACTCTGATATCATTTATCGGAATAATAGCTACAAGTGCAACAATTATCGTTTTTGGACAGGCAATATGGAACCCCATTGACCTAATCGGGAAATTTAAACCTTCTTACTTTCTTGTTCTTCCTTTACTTGGGCTTATCCTTGCTACTATATGCTGCAATATGGCTGAAAATATGGTTTCTTCAGCAAACGATTTTTCCAATCTTCTACCTAAATAGATAAGTTTCAAGAATGGCGGATACATCACATGCGTAATTGGCCTCGTGATATTACTATGGAAGCTCATAGCCGATCCTCACGGGTATATATTCAGATGGCTGATTGCATATTGGGCTTTGCTAGGTGCTGTTGGAGGAGTGATGATAGCAGACTATTATGTTATAAGAAAGACCAAACTTAACTTAAAAGCCTTATTTCAAACCGATGGAGAATATACTTACTCTAAAGGATGGAATATTAAAGCCTTCCTGGCTGTTTTTATTGGAATATTTCCCAACTTGCCTGGTTTTTGCGTCCAGGTAGGATTGATCAATGTATATGCTTTGCCGTCTTGGATTAATGATTTATATAATTATGCATGGTTTATGTCACTGGGAATATCAATAGTAGTATATTTGGTTATAATGAAGATCACTATTAAAAAACTCAAACCACATAAACTCTAAATAAAAAAAATATGGAAGATATAATTAAAGCTTTTTTTACATCTTTTGCAGGATTGCTCCTTATACTTTTGCCTATATCCAATCCAATCGGCATGGCGCCTAACTTTCTATTTTATACTGAAGCTATTCATAATGAAAGCAGAAGAATTGTAGCTAAAAAAGTTGCCCTTCTATCATTCTCTTTCTCTGTAGGAATACTGATTGCAGGCCCGCCTCTACTGCGTTTTTTCGGGATAGATGTTTCATTTATAAGAATAAGCGGTGGACTCCTTCTAGCTATAAGCGGATGGCAGATTTTATCATCAGAAGGAAATTCATCATCTAATTATTCTGATAAAAACAAGGATGCTCATAAAAAAATAAAAACACTAAAGGATAGAATCTTCTTCCCTATAGTTTTTCCTGTTACAGTAGGCTCAGGTTCTGTCGCAATTATCATAACTATGGCAACAGACTATTTTCATGGAAGCTTTAAGGCATATATTATGGTTGCCAGTTATATTGGCGGAGCAGCAGCGCTTTTTGTAAATGCTTTTCTCTTCTATATTTGCTATAAATACTCAAGAGAAATTTTCTCTCATGTAGGAAAAACTGGAACAATTGTTATCTGTAAAATTTCAGCATTTATCCTTATTGCAATAGGCTTACAGGTAGCCTGGGGTGGATTCTACAATGTCATCATTGAACTTTTTAAGGTTTTAAAATCAGCTAATTTACTCTGAACAAAGACATATTTACCGTGCTTTAGTTATGTGAACTAAAGCTTCTTCACAATCGAATCAGTATACTCAAGGACTTTATCTATTGCCTCGAGGGATTCGTCAATTTGCTCTCTGGTAATTATTAATGGTGGAGCCATAAATATCTGATCCCACTTGCAATATGTATAAAGCCCCATTTCGAGACATCTCTTTGATATCTCTCCAGAGATGTTTCTGATAGAATCATTGTAACCTGCAATAGGGGCTTTTGTTTTTCTGTTTGAAACAAGTTCAATACACGCCCAAAGTCCGATATTTCTCACATCTCCGATAGATTGATGTTTTTCTTTGAGATCGTTCAATTTTTTTGTAAAATATTCGCCCAATATTGCAGTTTTTTCTATGAGTTTTTCGTTTTTGTAAACTTCTATGTTGGCTATTCCTGCAGCACAAGCAAGAGCATGTCCTGTATATGTTAGTCCGCTTACGAATGGTTTGTCATAAAAATAATCCCATATCTTTTTATTCCATATCATAGCACCAAGCGGGACATACCCTGAAGTCAACCCTTTAGCCGTTGTTATTATATCAGGCACAATATCAAAGTGTTCTATCCCGAACCATTTCCCTGTCCTTCCCCATCCAGCCATAACCTCATCAGAAATCAAAAGGATCCCATTATCTTCACAAATTTCCTTGAGTCCTTTCATATAACTCTTTGGAGGAATTATGATTCCATTTGTTCCAACTATAGGTTCAACTATTATTCCAGCAATTGTTTTCGAGCCATCAATCATTATCTGCGTTTTTAAAACATCAAGAGTCTTTTTCCCACATTCTTCCGGATCATTTGTTCCAAAGGGGCATCTGTATGGATAAGGCCCAAAAAATTTAACAACTCCAGGCATTCCAGGTTCAGCGGGCCATCTTCTTGGATCGCCTGTGAGAGTGATTGCTCCGGCAGTCGCACCATGATACCCTATCCATGCAGAATATATTTTGTGCCTGCCGGTAAACCAGCGCGCAGTTTTGATGGCATTCTCATTGGCGTCAGCTCCGCCATTACAAAAAAACACATAATCAAGATCGCCTGGAGTAACTTCCGATACCATCTTTCCCAGTTTGGCTTTAACCTCAGTAGTCATAGATGGAGAAACATAAGTGAATTTCTCCATCTGATCTTTCATCGCTTTTAGAACATGGGGATGACTGTGCCCTACATTAACGCAGATGAGACCTGAAATAAAGTCAGTTATTCGTCGACCCTCAGGCGTGTACATATAAATGCCTTCAGCCCTGTCTATTGCTATTGGGTTCACTTTGCCCTGCACTGACCAACTGTATATAATGTGTTCTCTATCGAGTTTTTTTATTTCTTCTGATTTCATAAAAAGGTCTATTTAAAATTATAATTATTTATAATGTACTGCCCTTATTTCTTTTCCTGCATGTCCAGCATGCCATCCCAGGTGTCAACCTTTTTTCTTGTAGCTTCGGTAAACCATTGCGTAGTAATAGATTTTAGCTGAGTATAAAATCTTACACCATCTGTACCCATTACATGTAAGTCGCCAAAGAAAGAGTTTTTATGCCCGGTAAATCCGAATATGCCTACAGGAACAGGAGTGCCTACATTAATTCCGACCATCCCTGCATGAGTTCTCTTTGCGAATTCTCTGGCAAAATAACCACTTTGCGTGTATATAACTGAGCCATTTGCAAATGGTATGTCATTCATAAGAGTAATGCCTTCCTCAAATGTCTTAACTCGCTTTATACAGATAACAGAGCCAAAAATCTCTCTTTCTCCGACAGTCATGCCGGGTTTTACATAATCAAATATCGTTGGGCCAATAAAGAATCCGTTTTCATACCCCTTGACCTTTACATTTCGTCCGTCAAGAACAAGGTTTGCCCCTTCCTCTACTCCTTTTTGTATCCAATTCTTAACAAATTCCATGTGCTTGGCATTGATAACAGGTCCGAGAAGAGAACTCTTATCACATCCGTGCCCAACCTTAATCTTCATGGCTTTTTCTTTCAGTTTTTCTACAAGAGCGTTGGCGATATCTTCCTGCACTACGACCACTGGCAGTGCCATACACCTTTCTCCAGCGCAGCCGTAAGTGGCGTTAATTATACCACTAGCAGCCATTTCAAGATTGCAATCATTAAGCACCAGCGCATGGTTTTTGGCCTCACATAATGCCTGCACTCTTTTGCCTGCTGCTGCCGCAGTGGCATAAACATGCTTGCCCACAGAAGTAGAACCTACAAAAGTAATTCCTTTCACATCTGGATGTTTTACCAGATATTCTGCCATCTCATTTCCACATGTAATAACATTCAACACTCCTTTCGGGAGACCGGACTCAGTCCACAAATCCATAAGCCTTAAAGCTGATTGAGGAACTTCATTTGCTGGCTTTATAATCATGGTATTTCCAGTTGCGATGCAAAGCGGAGCCATCCATCCTACCGGTATCATTGCAGGGAAATTCCACGGACAAATACCCAAGAAAACACCAACAGATTCTTTTATCTGAATAGTATCATATCCCTGAGTAATATTCATTACCGTATCACCCTTCATAAGGTGCGGCGCACCACAGGCAAATTCTATTACTTCTTTACCCTTCAGAACATCCCCCATTCCTTCTTCCCAGCACTTTCCATTTTCAGTACAAACAAGAGTAACAAGTTCTTCGAGATGTTTATCAATTAGGTTTCTCATATTGAATAGAACCTGGATTCTGCGAACAACAGGAGTATTTGCCCATTCAGGAAATGCCGCTTTAGCAGCCTGGACAGCCATTTCAACTTCTTCGACTGTAGCCTCAGGAGCCAATGCTATTACTTCACCCGTAGCAGGATTAAAGCATTCAACATATTTATTAGTATTGGACTCAACCCCCTGACCGTTAATGAACATTTTTAGTTTCTTCGTCATCAACTCTCCCTTTTAGTTATTTATATTGCGTTAAATGGCATTATCTTAATAAACTTACCATACCCTGCTTGTCCCAGGGATTCTACCTTATCCTTATTCCGCTTAGCTGCTTTTTCCCATCTTGAGAAAACCATAATGGTATACCTATGACTTCTTTTCCTTCGTAAGAATTGTAATCTACATTCATATGGAGTGTCCTATAACTAAGCGTGTATTTCTGTTTGAAATTTTAATTTGCCCTTTTTGTTTCTTAAACATTTCAATAAATTATTGCAAGCATTTAGCATTTCTTTATAATTCTTTTGAAATTGAATTCCATAAAAGTTTAACTAATGCCTGTTTCATTAAAAGGTAATTTTTGATGTCAAAAAAGGATTTTGTTCTTACAGTAGATGTCGGAGCATGCAGCCTCAAAGCAGCAGAATTCTTCCAAAAAAGCAATAAATTGGAACTTATTGATTTTTCCTGCGTTGAGTATTCATCAGAGATTACTGATGACAACAGACATTCTGAAATATACAAAACTTTCACTGAAATTCTTCAAACTCACAAATTTAAAGCAAGAAGGCTATACCTTTCCATATCCGGCCAGGAAGTGTTCACAAGATTTGCCAAAATTCCAACAGCTTCAACCGTCAAGGATCAGAAACTCCAGCAGCTTGTTAATTACGAAGCCAGACAGAACATACCTTATCCCATAGAAGAAGTGACATGGGATTATCAGCTTATTAATATCGCTGATTCCAGTAGTGAAGAAATGAGCATAATGTATGCTGTAATAAAGAACGATATTATATTGAGCATTGTCAGTGTTTTTGAAAGATGCGGATTTGAAACAGTTCTTGTAGGAACGAGCCCTACAGCTACATACAATTGTATGTGTGCTATGAAAATTGATGAAATGGAACCTTCTGCGCTTATAAATATCGGGGGAAGATGTACCAATATAATTTTTGTTGGTAAAGGGAAATTTTTCGCAAGATCAATTCCGCTTGGCGGGTATTCAATTACACAGCAGATAAGCAAAGATTTGAACATACCTTTTAACGAGGCCGAAAATCTGAAAAGAACAACAGGCTATGTATCATTGGGAAGTAATTATCAGGAAGGAGATCAACAAAGCATAGCAATATCCACAAGCATCAGAAATATAATGATCAGGATTCACGGCGAAATAAATCGGTCAATAAATATTTATAAATCACAGCACCCGGATAATAATTTTGCGAAAGTTTATTTAGCCGGGGGCAGTTCTGTAATAAAATATACCGATTCTTTTCTCGAAGAAAAACTTAAACTTCCTATCGAATATCTTAATCCTGCTAACCTGGTATCTATTCATGATTCAGTTAATAAAGAGGAACTGGCTTCAGTTGTACATATTTTTCCGGAACTCGTCGGGCTTGCTGTAAATTCAGTCACATCCTGTCCAATAGAAATTTCACTTGTCCCTGAATTCATTAGGAACAAGCATAATTTAAGACGAAAAACCCCTTATTTTTATGCTATTTCAGTTACATTTATTATGTGTCTGGCAATTTTTTATTGGGGAATGCGCACTCAGCGTGAGCTTATTGATGATCTTATTATAACTACTACGGATCAAACCAGGAAAATACAGGAAAGCGTAACCAATGTAACAGTACTCACTAAAGAACTCGATACGCAAAAAAAAATATATAATTCTGTTTTCCAGGCTTTAGAAGAGAGGAATTCATGGTATGAAATTCTTGATTCTATTCAAAAAGCTTTACCGGATAATACTTGGCTGGTGCTTATCGAACCTTCCGGAAAACCTAATATTACTACGGACAAAGAACCTCTGCCTGAAACCGGAATCAAATCTATTTTTGGCAAGCCTAAAACCCGTTATCCTCAGGCCGTTGTTACTTCTGATTCCACTTCAACTGCTATTGAGTGGATAAGAGTAAAAGCTCATACGCTTGTTTTATTTAAAAGCTTAAAAACGACTGAACCTGAAAAATTTAAAGAAAATCTTCTTAAAATGGCCACTTTCTCTGCAAATGCCGAAGATATAGTCATAGTTGACTATAAAACTCCATTAAAAGAATCAGATAACATAAGTTCATTTGATATGATAATAAAATTAAGAAAACCTATAAAAGAACCATGAAGCTTAAGTTTAAATTTAATATAGACTTCATTAAGAGAAATCCATTAATCAGTTCGATTATCGGATTTGCCATTCTTATCTCTATTCTCCTGATTTATATGATATACAGCGAAAATAATACGAGGCTTGAATCCGGACAGGGTCTTGAGAGTTTAAAACAAAAAATAGTTATCTTAAACTCTACAACACCATATCCTTCCGAGCAAAACATAAAGTTGTTAAAAAATGATATTCATTTATTAAAAGTAAATACATATTTTTTTGAAGATGTATTCGGAAATGTATATGCCAAGCCTCTTTTAGCTTTCATAAAACAGCTTAACAAGCATGATATTAAAATTTATGAATCTTCTTTAGCTGAACTTGAAAAAAATGACACTGCTGAGTCAGAAAAGAAACAGGAAGAAATAAAAGCTAAAATAGAAGCATTAAAAAATATATCTGATGATAATTTGGTCTATTCCTTTATCAATTCATGGAAATCTTTTATCGAAGATGAGAAGAAAAACAAAGTAGAGCTTTCTATCAGTGAAATTTTTAATAATTTCAGTAAAAATAAAAATTATACTTCTGAAGACTTTGATGAAGCCAGAAAAGCTTTTCTTATAGAAATCCAAAAACTTACTTTAGAGCCATTAAATATTGAAATAATAAACGATTACATTCTCGCTGCTTTGGGTATCCCTTTGGATTTCTCAAGAATAAGATGCAAAAATACCGTATCGGACATCGAAGTTGAATTAAATCGAATACTTGTAGCAAATAATGTAATGGTTACCGGGGGTAAACTTACTCTTTTTACGGAATTTTCTTCTGTTCCTAATGATGATGAAATTCCTTATATAATAAATTATTGCAGGTTTCTTGAGGATTTATTTCAAAGAGCTGCTAAATCAAATATTGAATCCATTGAGTATTATAAAAAAATTAATGGTCTTAAAGGAACTGAAGACGCTAATTTTCTCATATTTAAATATCAGATAGATGTGATGACATCTATGGAAACTTTGAGAATATTCCTAAATAATCTTCAGGAATCATACAAAGAAAACAGAATATACATAATAAAATCGCTAAAAATTTCAACTGTTCAAGACAGTGCTAACAACCTTCCGCCTTTTGATTCTAAAGCGACTTTACCACAGCAAATTAAAATACTCATTGGAACTTCTGACATGCTCAAAGCTTCAATCATACTTGATTATGTCATTTTCAAAAAGAAGGTTTTTTAACGAATGAAAACAACCTTTGTCAAAAAGAACTGGGAAAAGATTGTACTTATATTAATCTTTGCCCTTCTCCTTTTGGCCCTTATCTGGCTGGTTAAACTTTTTCAGGAAACTCAGGAAACAAAAGCAACAGGTCTGACATATATTGTAAACAGGGCTCCCTACAAAACACTTCAGCCTTCTTTCTATAATTTTTCAGCTGAACTTCAAAAAAGCATTCTATGGGTGACATCTACAAAGCGCGATACGAATCTTAATGATGAATTTTATATTGTCTCTTATACAGATTTTATGAAACCCTTCAAGATAACAAGGTCTAATGCTCCCAAAGCAGACGGCAAGCTGATTCCATACGATTATTATAAGCTCGGTTTCTGCCCCATAACAAAAGAAAAACTTCAGATTCCAGATGCCGATGTGATTGAAAGAACTTCAGATTCCGATGCTGATACCATTCCTGATCAAATAGAGAAACAATACGGCCTAAATCCGGCAAATCCTGCTGACGCCTATTATGACCTTGATAAAGACTCGTTTACAAACCTCCAAGATTATCAGTATAATCCTAACGGCATTGATAATCCCAAAATACATCCCCCTATTATAAGAAGACTTATCCTTTCCGGCATATCAAAGGCTAAAGTCCCTTTTATAATTAAGAATATTGTTAAATCAGGCAAAAATAAAAAATTATGGAATATACAGATTAACTTTGATGATCCTTCAATTTCTCCAAGTACAAAATTCCTAAAAATAGGCTCAACCGTTGAATTGCCAACTCTTTCTTATAAAATTACCGATATTATAGAAAAAACATATGAAAAGCTTGACCCTAAACTTGGCACCCTAATTACATATGATAATTCTATTGTCGTACTTCAAACCACAAAAGGGGAAAAGATTCAAGCTCAAGTTGATAAAACAATTTATGAAAAAGATAATCTTGTAATAGTTAAAGACATTTTTTCCACTGAAGAATATAAAATCAGGATTAACAACACAGTTACTCTTGGAAATAGTTATATAGGCATAGAGGAATATATTCTTTCTGATATAATTATTGATGATACTTCCGCAAATGAGTCGCTGGTTTTTGAAAGAGACGGCAAGACCTATAGCGTAAAAAATACTACAGACTATATGAAACCTCTTTCATCTTTAAATGTCCAAAAAAAGGATTGATTTACATATAATGAAATCGCAATTCAGTAAAAGAATGAGTCAGTTTATTTTATTTGCTATTCTTTTTCCATTTATTCAAATAACTTCATTTTCGGCAGATT
Source organism: Lentisphaerae bacterium GWF2_38_69 (assembly GCA_001803205.1). Taxonomy (GTDB): domain Bacteria; phylum Verrucomicrobiota; class Lentisphaeria; order Victivallales; family GWF2-38-69; genus GWF2-38-69. Next base: position 55,796 of record MHBE01000055.1, read on the forward strand.
CTTCAAATCCATCAGTTCAAAATAATACGATATCAGATTCAATTGCATCCGAAAGGGAAACTGCTGTATCTTCAGAATCAGATAAAATAAGAAAAAATATCGCCGCATTCGTATCTGCCGGAAAGTTTCAGGATGCTGAAAAGGAATACTCAAAACTAACCGAGCTCTACGAAACTCTTGGAGATACCCGTTATGCGCAGATAAAACGCTCTCTTCTCCTAAGTGATAAGAATGTGTTTTACAAGAAGTGGGCAGATTATCTGGAAGATCAGGCAGCTAATGCTTACCTGAATAAAGAGTATGACAAGTCGATAAAACTTTCAGAAGAATCCATTTCAGCTATAAAGAAAATCAATCCAAAGCAAATTACTCAAAATGGACGAACCCCCTTTTCCTTGTTTGAACCAACTAGAATACGCAAACCTGACACATCAACGCAAAATAATCTGATTCAAGATTCAAAATACGAACAGCTCAACAATCAGTTTGAAAATGAGACAGATATGGATAAAGCTCTCCCTGTCTACAAACATCGGATTATGGACTTGGACATATATATTACTGAAGCTCAAGTTTACATGAAAAACAGAGATTATGAAAAGGCCAAAGAATCACTGGAAAAAGCTCTTATCCTTGATCCTTACAATTACAAAGCCATGACAATGCTAAAAACACTTTATTCGAATCTTCTTAGAGCAGGAAAAGCTAGATCACTCAATGAAGCTTACGAAGCAATTGCCGAAACTCAATGGTTGAATAATGAAGCGATCCTTCCAAATGTAGCGACAGAAAATGAAGACTTAAAAGTAATTGAGGCTGAATCAGATTTAATGGGAAAAATGAAGGAAAAACTCGAAACTCTGATCATTCCTAAAATTGACTTTGAAGAAGCGTCTGTTTCATCGGTTATCACATATTTAAGCAGAGAGAGTAAAATTGCTGATCCTGATGGGAAAGGAATAAATATAATCTTAAGACTGTCAAATACCCAGCAAGAACCTAAACCTGTCACTCTCCAGCTTGACGATCTGCCTATTGGAGAAATTATCCGATATGTATGCTTGTATTCAGGTTTGAAATACAGAATTGAAGACGATGCAGTAATAGTAGGAGACGATTCAATATACAAAATGGATACTAAGTTTTTCAACATAAAATCAGGATTAATCAACTCAATTGTTTCTAATCTGGATATTAATGATAAAGCTGTCAGCACTGATGATAAAAATTTCTATGATACTTCTTCAATGCTTACGAAATCTGTGGTAGGAGAGCAGAAAGTTATTTCAGCTGAACTTCAAAGTTATTTTCTGCAAAGAGGTTTGCCTTTTCCTCCTGAATCCAGCATTGCCTGGGACAGCAAAACAGGGATGCTGATAATTACCAATACTCCTGACAATCTCAGAATAGCAGAAAGCCTTATAAAAGAAATCGATGTGAATATACCATTGGTGCTTATAGAAGCTAAATTTATCGAAATAAATCAGAATGAACTTGAAGAAATTGCCTTTAAGTGGAGTTTACAATACACTCCAGGCAAAACAGATATATCTTCTAATCCTACAACTTTGGATAACCCTAATGCAAATCAATCAATTATACAGCATTACGAGAATCCAGGCGGCACGAGTCAGGCATATACTGAATATGGAGCCCTCATTAATGATTTAAATATCAGCTACAATGACTTTAATCTTCGGTTCTGGATGTACGCTTTGGAACAAAGCGAGACAAAGGAATTACTTTCTTCCCCTAAGGTCATTACCAAAAGCGGCTCCCAGGCTCTCATACGGATGGTTACCCAGAAATATTACCCTAACAGCTGGACAGAACCTGAAGTAACTGCAGAAGCTGCCGATGCAGGGTCTACTGTGGATGTAACCTTTTCAGGTCCTGAATTTACTGATCCTACGGATCTGGGAATCATACTCTATGCCACTCCTACAGTAAGTCCAAATAACCATACAATCCTTCTTGACCTGAAGCCGCAGGTAATTGATTTTGTTGGCTGGGATGACTATGCATATAATATAACCAAACAATCAGGAACTGATACTACTCTTTATAATGCCCCTGTCAAAATGCCTCAAATATCTCACAGAGACCTTGTTACAAAAGTAAAAGTTTATGACGGAGAGACAATTGTTCTGGGAGGGACTATTTCCGAACACGCTGTCTATGTCGACGATTCAATGCCTTTTTTATCTGAAATCCCTATTGCGGGAAGACTTTTCCGTTCTAAATATCAGCAAATAGAAAAAGTGAATTTATTGGTGTTCGTCAGCGCAAGACTTATTAACCCTGATGGTACTCCCTATAGAGAACAAACCAATAAATTCTTCGATTTCGAAAGGTAAATGACTATATATTAAAAATAAATAATAGTTTCACAAATGGATTTAAAATTGAAATAGAGATGAACCATAATGAAATATAAGCTTCTTTCAGTTGTTATTTTTCTTTTACTTGTTTTTGATTATTTTTCCGCTGAAGAGTCTTCTCCAAACGAAATAGCAAATCAGGCAGCTGTCATTCAGCAGGCAAAAAAACAGGATACAGATACTTTATTGCAAGAAGCTAATAGCGCATATATTGACAAAGATTATCCAAGAGCTAAAGATTTATATCTTAAGGCTATTTCCAATATTTCATCTATATCTGGCTCCAATACTAACACTGCTCAAAAGAAAATATCAAGTATCACAGATTCTCTTTCAAATGTATATACTGCATGGTCACAGGAATTAATTGAAAAGGCAAAAAAAGACTCTTCTCCTGATCAGATTGATAATTCCATAGAATTATGCAAAGAGGCAAAAGAAATGAATCCAAAATGCTCTGCACTTGCGGACAGACTTATTGCTTATTATACAGAAAATAAAAAAATTATATCTTATAAGGAGTCTGTTTCTACAGATAAGGTGCTTCCTGACAATAAAGAAAAAGTTCACAATATTGATGTCTTATATGAACAGGGAAAGCTTCTTTATAGCAATAAATTATATAACCAGGCAAAAGATAAGTTCCAGGAACTGCTTTTTATCGATCCATATAATACCAATGCAATTGAATATATAAGGCAGATTAACCTTAAAATAGCATCAGCGGGAGATTACAGGACAGAAATAACCGCCACTGAGAGATCTGCTGAAATTGAATGGGAAAAGCTTTCACCAATTATGTCAAGAACTCTTAGCGGAGAAAGAGTTGATCTTATAGAAGCAGAAACTTCCGGAAGAAAAGGGTCTTTTGATTTGCTGAATGAAAAGCTTAAATCAATCATAATAAAAAATATCTCTTTCGAACAAGTTCCTATAGATACCGCGATAGCTTTTCTTAAGAGTGAAAGCCAGAAAGAAGATCCGACAGGAAAAGGAGTGAATTTTTTCCTGGATATAAAGCCTATAGCGCCGCCACCCCAGGAGCAAAATACAACGCAGCAGTCCAGTAACGCAAATGCTGAAGGATGGGAAGAAGGAAACAATACTTCTTTACAGGAAGAAAGTATCGCAAACCAATATCTGGTAACAATGGTACTGGAAAATATCCCCCTTGGCAAAGCCATTGATTACATTTGCAAAGCCTCAGGACTCAATTATAAAATAGGCAGATACGCTGTAGAAATTTACTCTTCCGGTATCCATGATGATAATTTAGATACAGAAGTTATACCTGTCGAAAGAGAAGTTTTCCTTGATTTTGCAGGCGATAACAAAAGCGCGGATATGAAACAGTTTTTCAAAGAAAGAGGCGTAACTTTTTCTGATGATGCCACATGTGTTTACGACCCTAAAATAAGCAGACTGATAGTCAGGAACAATCCTTCGGAAATTGAGAAAATTAATAATATTATTTTCAATCTAGAGAAAACTTTACCGCAGGTTTCTATTGCAGCAAAGTTTGTAGAAATGAGACAAAAGGATTTCCAGGAACTGGGATTTGAGTGGCAATTCAATAAAACAGGTGGAGATGTAAATGTGCAAAATCCTAATCAGATAAACAGGTTCGCTGATGATGTTAATCCGTCCCTTCTTGATCCTCCGAAACCGGATAAAGAGTTTGGCCTTCTTTACAATACCGGAGGCTATGAAATTGGCGGCACCATGCACGCTCTTGAACAAAATCAGAGAACAGAAGTATTGTCAGCTCCTAGAGTTACTACAATAAGTGGACAAAAAGCTACTATCAGATTAATAACTGACAGATATTTTCCTATCCAGTGGACAGAGCCTAGTATAGATGAAACAACTGGAACAGTTGGAGCCAATATAACAGTCATCACCCCAACTACGCCAGAAGTAACTATGGACGATCCCACTCCTATAGGAATAAGACTGGATGTAACGCCGCAGGTCAGCTCAGACAATTATACAATAGACATGGTGCTCGAACCGCAGGTACAGGATTTCGTTGGCTGGACTGAATACGAATATACATCAACAGATACCAGATACGACAGTGATGTGTTAGGAACAGTGATGATGCCTGAAATTACCGCGAGAAATATACAAACTCAGGTAAGGGTTTATGACGGAGAGACTGTTATTCTCGGAGGCGTTTACAAAGATAGCACTCAAATTGTAAACGATAGTGTTCCGATTTTTGGAGACATTCCACTTGTAGGCCGTTTATTCCAGTCACAAATAGAGGTTCCTGACAAAACGAATCTTCTGATCTTCACAACTGTTCAGCTTATCAGACCTGACGGAACTCTGCTGCGCCCTGCAAGGAATGCTGGCTTGCCTACTTTCCGCGATTAACTTTCGCACTGCTATTTTATGCAAATTACGGAATGAAACTGGCTAGTAAAGCGAAAATAAGAAGAAAAAGGCTGCAATTGCAGCCTTTTTTATTGGATATAAATTGAAACAAAAATTAGCCTTTGTGTTCGAACATATCTCTGATTTTTTTGCCTGTAACTTCAAGGATATGATCTCCTAGTGCTTTTCTCTTTGCAAGAAGGTTTGGAGCGTCGTTTTTGTCATGCTCAACCGCTGGATCCAGGAGAATGATTTCAAGTATATGATAAGGCATTTCGGACTCAATGAAATAACATCCTATCAGACTGTAGAGTATATTGATATAAGAGAGAGCTGCACTGATGAACTCAAAATGCTTACCATGGAAAAGAAAACCCTCAATAAACATGAAAGCAAAATAGACAAAGTCATTTCAGAAAATAAGTGCAGGTTCCTGGCAGACAAGAAGGCATACCTTGATGCCGTCAAAATTACGGCAAGAAATATCTTTTATCTCTTGAGCAGAATATTCAGGCCGATCTATAATAACTACAGGAATGATCACCAGATACTCAGAGAACTTCTCAGGTCTCGCTGGACTCTGATTTCCTGCGGTTCTTTTATGAAAGCAGAACTTGATGTTACAAGAATTTTCCAGCCGGAACAGCTTAATAAAATAAATCTGTTCCTTGGCGAAATATCTGAAAACATTAACTCTTCAAAGTGTTTTGAGAAACCTATAAAGCTTGTTATCAGGAAAGTGAAAATATCAAAAATACAGAAATTACAGATCGTTTAACTTGCGATTGGTGCAATTTTAATTTAGCCTCAAATTAGTGAGCTCTGTGGCGCCAACAAAGCCATGTCAAAAGGAATTGTTGGTATTTATATAGATATGAATATTAACATGAGAGCGCCAAGTTAAGCTGGTGCAAACAAGTTGGAAAAAACCCAACCTAGGTAAAGCCTAACCAGCAGCCTAGAACTGAACCTCGCATATGGCAAGGTAACAAACCATATGAAGCCGAGGGAAAGGCAGTCTGTCAGCCGCAATGCGTAAGCTCAGCGTGAAGGTATTCAGCCCCGAAATATTAATTGTTCCGAGAG